>JBFMEX010000088.1:0-21950 GCA_040752215.1 Pseudomonadota bacterium
GTCGGCGTATTCACCTATCACACCGACGGCGGCAAGGAGGGCCTCGTCTATGGCGGCTCACTGGCGCTCGAGAGCCTCGGCGGCTATCTCATCGCGCGCGCCTTCGTCCGCGATGCGCGGCAGTTCGAGGCGAGCCTCGGGATCGTGATCGGGGCAATCGCCGTGGCGGCGCTGATCGCGCTGCCGGAAACGCTGCTCGGGCAGATCTTCACCCACGACCTGTTGCGCTCGCTCACCGGATACCACCATCCGACCGGCGTCGAGACGCGCCTCGGCCTCACGCGCGCCTACGGCACGTTCGACCATCCGATCCACTACGGCACCTTCTGCGCGGCACTGCTGGCGCTGATGTGGTTTGCCGAGCGCAACAGGTCGCGCCGCACGGGCAAGGCCGCGTTCGTGTCGTTCGCCACCTTCCTCGGCATCTCGTCGGCGCCGATGCTGTGCCTCGGCTTGCAGGGTGGAATGATGGTCTGGGACCGGGTGACACGGCGCATCGCGGCACGCGGATGGGTCACGGTCGCGGTGCTCGCCGGCCTTTACCTCGGCGCCTCGATGGTGGCGACACGCTCGCCGATCGCGTTCGTGGCGACCGGCATGACGCTCGATCCGTGGACCGGCTTCTACCGCCTCCAGATATGGGAGCACGGGCTAGAGAACGTTTGGGCCAATCCGTGGGCCGGCATCGGACTCGGCGACTGGGTGCGGCCGTGGTGGATGGTGTCGTCGACCGTCGATGCGTTCTGGCTCGTGATCGCGATGCGCGAGGGCATTCCCGCGCTTCTGCTCGTCGCCGCCGCCATCGTGCTGCTGGCGCGCGGCGTGCTGAAGGGCCGACGCCTGCACGCCGACCGGCACGTGAAGCGGATCGCACTCGGGTGGCTGATGTCGCTCATCGCGCTGGCACTGATCGGCTGCACGGTGCACTACTGGAACGCGCTGCACGCCTACTTCTTCTTCTTCCTCGGCCTCGGCGGCTGGATCGCCGATCCTACACGGGCGGCGCGCATGGCGGCCGGGATCAGGCAGTCCGTGTCGGCGGTGCAGCGCCAGCAACGACCGCGCCTGCGCGGCATCCAGCCAATGCGGCCGCCGACGGAGAGCGACATCGGCCAGCCGGTCGCGGTGCCGGCGGCGGGTTGAGCTCGTCCCTCGACGACCGAGATCGGCGTGGATGACGCGGTGCAAGGGGTCATACCCACGATCGAAAATTTCCACCTGCGCCGCCGCTGGCCGCGCGCAGCGGCCGGCTCTCAGAACGAGAGTCGCCGCGCGCAACGAAACGAAATACCGGCGCCCTGATTGGCGCTGGCAACAGATCGAAACTTTCGCGCGCCGGTATCAGACCCTCGGGGTCGGACTTTGATGTCGTCACGCGGCGGTTCGGGCCGCCGAGCGCGGCGCGTAGGCAAGGCCCATCGCGAGAATACCGTCCCGAACGAGCGCGGCCTTTGCCTCCCAGCTCTCCACGACCGTGCGCCGGCGCGCCTCGCTCGGATCGTAGGGCTCGGAAAGCGCAGCGCGGATCGCCTCGGCGAACGCGGCCGGCCCCTTGGCGACGCGCACCAGATCGCGCCATCCATCCAGCGCCGGGAAGTCGGTCGTGACGACCGCACGGCCGACGGCGAGGTACTCCTTGAGCTTGATCGGATTGCAGGCCTGGATCCACGGGCTGTCGTTCCACGGCATGACCAGCACGTCCATGGCCGCCATGTAGCGTGCGACCTCGGCATACGGCTTGCGACCGAGCTGGTGGACATTGGGCAGCGGACACCAGCCCTCGGGCAGAGACGAGCTGCCGATCAGCACGAACGCGACGTCGGGCATGCGGCGGGCAACCTCGAGCAGCAGAGGCGGATCAAAGGTGTGGGCGTCGATGCCGCCGACGAAGCCGACGCGGGGTTGCAGGATCGCGCTCACGTCGTCCGGCTCAGGGCCGTTTGCCACTCCGGCGGCGACGAACACATCGTGATCGACGCCGTGCGTGACCAGCAGCTGGCGGCGCACGGCTCCAGCCTCCTCCGCCATCAGGTGGGGAGCGGCGTAGACGACGAGGTCGGCGCGAGCCTTCAGCGCGGCGATCTGGCGGCCGATCAGCGCGGAATCTCCCTCGGGAAACGACTCGAAGCGGTCGGTGCGCTGCAGCACCATCGGCGCGTCGGCGAAGTCGTCGATGAGGCCGACGCCGGCGGGACAATGCATCCAGACCACCGGCCGGCGAATGCCGGCGCGCGCCGCGGCGAAGCGGATCTGCGGTCCGAGCGCCCAGCCCGAGAGGCGCTGCCCGGTCTCGCCCGGCACGGTGAGCGGCGAGAACACCCAGAAGCCGTTCTCGACGTTGACCATGCCCTGCGCGAGACTCTTGAGCTTGCGGGCGATGCGACCGGCGAAGACGCGGTTGTCCTTTAGGCTCGGCATGCGCACACCGAGCGAGTTGACGAACAGCACCGGCCAATCGCGGGCCAGCCGGCGCATGATCTGGAAGTCGAAGTGACCACGATTGTGATACCACCAGTCCTCGCCGCCGATGCAGACGATGCCGTCGAAGCTCTGCCGCCGTGCCCCGCCTCCAGCTCCCATCCCAACGCTCCCAATGTTGCTCCCGGGCACCCGGCATCGGTAGAGCCCAGGTCACTCCCCTCCCCCTTGCGGGGAGTGGAACCTGGGCAGCGTCCGTTGCAAGCAAGTGGCGACGCGTCATTCCGGGTGCTGGCGCCGCATTCTCCGCCGGCCGCGTTAAGCATTTGTTGACGAGAGCGGCCGGCGGCATTGGCTTAACGAGCGGTTAGCCGGCGGAGGCTAGGGTGGGCTGCTGCCTCTACGGCGAGGCCCGCGGACGAGTGCTCCAACCCAGGCCGGCATGACGCGCACGACCCACATCGAGGTATCGATCCTCGTCGTCAGCTTCAACACGCGTGCGCTGACGCTGGCGGCGCTCGATTCGGTGCTGGCCGAGACGCGAGGCATCGATGTCGAGGTGATCGTGGTCGACAACGCCTCGAGCGACGGCTCGGCGGAGGCGATCGCGAGCCACCCGCTCGGCGTGCGCCTGATCGCGCTCGCGGACAACCTCGGATTCGCCCGCGCCAACAACCTCGCGGCCAAGACGGCCAAGGGGCGCTACCTGCTGCTGCTCAATCCGGACACGGTGGTGCTCGACCGGGCCATCACCCGTCTCGTGGCATTCGCCGATGCCGAACCGCAGGCGCGGATCTGGGGCGGTCGCACGCTGTTTCCCGACGGCAGCCTCAACCCGGCCTCGTGCTGGAGACGGATGACGCTGTGGAACCTCGTCTGCCGGGCGAGCGGCCTGACCGGACTCCGCCCGCGCTCGGAGCTCTTCAACGGCGAGGCCTACGGCGACTGGCCGCGCGACAGCGTCCGCCGCGTCGACATCGTATCGGGGTGCTTCCTGCTCATCGAGCGGGCGTTGTGGGAGCGACTCGACGGGTTCGATCCCGCCTTCTTCATGTACGGCGAGGAAGCCGACCTCTGCCTCAGGGCGGAAGCGCTCGGCGCCCGGCCGTTGGTGACCCCCGATGCGACGATCATCCATCTCGGCGGCGCCTCCGAGCGGGCGCGCGCCGACAAGATGGTGCGCCTGCTCGCCGCCAAGGCGGCGCTGATCGCGCGGCACTTCCCGCCCGCCCGCCGCAGCGCCGGCCTCGCACTGCTCGCACTGTGGCCGCTGACGCGTTGGATCGCGCTTGCCGCCGCCGCGCGGCTCACCGGCTCCACCTCGCGGCACGAGAGTGCCGCGGTCTGGCGCACGATCTGGCGACGGCGCACCGAGTGGGCGAGCGGCTACCCGCTCGACCGGCCCCGTTCCTTCGAAACACCCGCGAGCATGCTCACGAGCGAGAGACCCGCCGCATAGGCGCGAGAGAAAGCCATAGCGTCCATGACAAGCCGAGCTCGTCCCCCCGTAACCATCAGCCGCGCCGCCTGCGAGGCCGGCGGCACGCGCGAGGTGCGCTATACGGTCGCAACGCTCGTCAACGATGCGGCGCACTATGACGCCATGCTGACGACGTTCCGCAACGGCGGCTTCTCGACCGACGACTGCGAGTATCTCTACATCGACAACACCGGAGCCGGCCAGGTCGACGCGTTCCGCGGGCTCAATGCACTGCTCGACGCGGCGCGCGGGCCCTATGTCATCCTCTGCCACCAGGACGTGCGGCTGCTGACCGATGGGCGCGACACGCTCGACGCACGGCTCGCCGAGCTCGACGCACTCGATCCTGATTGGGCGCTCGCCGGCAATGCGGGCGGCGTCGCGCCGGGCGAGCTCGCCATTCGCATCACCGACCCGCACGGGGCAAACCGCTCCGTCGGCAGCCTGCCGGCCCGGGTCATGAGCCTCGACGAAAACTTCATCGTCGTGCGCCGTGACGCGCGGCTCTCGTTCTCGCGCGACCTCGAGGGGTTCCACTTCTATGGCGCCGACATCTGCCTGGTCGCCGACATCCTCGGCTGGAGCGCCTACGTCGTCGACTTCCACCTCATCCATCTCTCGGCCGGAAACAAGAACACGCTGTTCGAGGACATGGAGGTCAAGTTCAGGAGCAAGTGGTCCAAGGCGCTGGCGCCGCGCTGGATGCAGACGACATGCGCGCTGGTGCGGCTCGCCGGCACGCCGCTCGGCCAGTTCGCCGGACGCCTCGCCGAGGCGCCCTACCGCAAGATCTCGCGCCGCCTGCCGAACGCGGCCGGCTGGACGCGGACCATCACCCCGATCGCCAGATCCTGAGCCATGACCGCCGCACTCGAGCCCAGCCTGAGCCGCGCCAACGTAGCCCGCCAGGGCGTGCTGCTGCTCTCCGGCTACGCGGCTGCACAAATCCTCTCGTTCGCGCGCAACGCGCTGATCGGCCACTGGCTGTCGAAGGGCGATTTCGGCATCGCGGCCTCGATCACGCTGGTGCTGCAGCTCCTGGAAACGGTCTCCGATCTCGGTGCCGACCGGCTAATCGTGCAGGCCGGTGACGGCGACGATCCGCGCCTCGTCGCGAGCGGGCATTCGACGCTCGTCGCCCGCGGCGGGATCAGCGCATTGTTGCTCTATCTCGCCGCCGGTCCCATCGTCGCATTCTTCTCCATCCCCGAGGCCCGGTGGGCGTTCGAGGCTGCGGCGCTCATACCGCTCGTCAAGGGCTTCCAGCATCTCGATCCGCGCCGCTTCCAGCGCCGGCTGCTCAATCGCGCGCAGATGATCGTCGAGGCCGGACCGCAGGCGATCGCGCTCGCGGCAACGCTGCCGATGCTGACGCTTGCACCCGGCTACGACGCGGTGCTGTGGCTCGCGATTCTGCAAGCGGTGAGTGCGCTGCTGATCTCGCAACTGCTGGCCGAGCGAGCCTATGCGCTCGCCCTCGATTCCGGGCATCTCGCACGGCTGGTGGCGTTCGGGTGGCCGATCTGGCTCAGCGCGTTCCCGCTGATCGCCGTCTACCAGGGCGACCGCTTCATTATCGGCCGGCTCCTTGGCATGGAGGGCCTCGCCGCGTTCACCACCGCCTTCATGGTCACCATGGTGCCGGGCCTCGTTGCCGCCAAGGTCGGACATGCGCTGCTGCTGCCGCTGTTTGCCGGCGTCGCCGGCGACCACGCGCGCCTCGTCGGTCGGTTCCGCGTCGCGAGCGAGACGGTCGCCACCGCGGCGGCGATCTATCTTGCCGGCTTCCTCGTCGCCGGCGGCGGCGTGGTGGCACTCGCCTTCGGACCGCAATATGCCGGTCTCGACCTGTTGGTCGCCTGGCTGGCGACAATGTGGTCGCTCAGAATGATTCAGGCGGTACCGGGCATGGCGCTGATGGCCACCGGCGAGACGCGCCCGTTCCTGGTCGCCGGGCTGCTCAGGGCCGCGGCACTGCCGGCCGCCTACCTCGCCGCGCGCGACGGGCTCGGGCTCACCGGCGTCGCGGCGGCCGGCGTCGCGGGCGAGCTGGCCTCGCTCGTCTACATCGCCCTGCGGGCGGAACGCGCCGTGGCCGGGCTCGGCCGGGCGCTCGCAGTGCCGACGCTGCTGCTGACCCCGGCCGGACTGCTGGCGGCATCGGCAGCGATGGCGCTGCCCGCCGGCGCCGGGCTCGGTGCCGAACTCGCCGCTGCCGGCGCGGTATCGATCATAATTATTCTCATGGCGCTGATCGGATTGCGCCAGACGCGCCAGCTCGCGCTCGGCCTGCTGTCGTCACGCCCCGCGGCGCCGCGACCGATCCGCTGATACGGCCTTCGCGCTGCGAAGTCTTGGCTAGAGGCTCCGCGCGGCACCGCGTGCAGCGCCCCTTCAGCCTGGACGGCAGGCCTACCTACCGCAACACGCGCTACTTCGAGACGGCGGGCAGTGCCGGCGCGGCCTTGGCGCGATCGGGGCGCTCCAGCGCCAACTCATAGGCGGCCAGAAGTCGGCTGCGCTCACCATCCCATCTGAGCATCGTGCGCACCCGCGTCGCGCCCTCGGCGGCCAGCGACCGGCGCAGGGCCTCGTCGTCGAGCAGGCGTGCGATCTTGGCGCCGAGATCGACGGGGCTATTGTCGGCGGCATAGAGCGCCGCGTTGCCGGCAATTCTGCGGCCCTCGACGAGATCGAATTGCACGAACGGCAGGCCGAGCGTCATGTACTCGAACACCTTGTTCATCGAGATCTTGTCGTTGTAGGTGTTCTTCGGATCGGGGATCACGCCGACGTCGAACGCGGATAGCGAGGCGAGCAGTGGTTTGCCCGACTGGAAGCCGGTGAAAGTGACATAGTCCTCGAGACGGCGCTCCACCGCCAGACGCTGTAGGCTTGCAAGCTCGGTGCCCGACCCGACGATGGCGCACTGGACGTCGCGGCGTCCTTGGGTGTGGACGAGATCGGCCATCGCCTCGATCAACAGGTCGACGCCGTCCTGTGCGCCCATGATGCCGACATAGCCGACGAGATGCTTGCGGCCATTCTTGAGGGCCAGATTCGGCTCCACCCGCTTGAAGCGCGAGACGTCGGGGATCGAGCGCACCACGAACACGCGATCCGGCCGCATGCCGCCGCGCTCGATCGCGATGCCTCTGAACGTGTCGTTGGTGGCGATCGAGACGTCGGCGGTCTTGAACGTCCAGCGCTCGAGCCGCGTCAAGAGACGATGGAAAAAGCCCCTGCGGTTGAACTTCGCCTCGTAGAGCTCCGGGTTGATGTCATGATGGTCGAACACGAACGGCTTGCCGGCGAGGTACTTCCAGAGGCCGGCGACCAGGAAGACGAGATCTGGCGGATTGCAGGCCTGGACGACGTCGAAGCCGACCTTGAAATAGGCCTTGACCGATAGCGCCAGCTCCCAGGCGAGCGCCCAGGCGTACTCGAGCGCATAGCCGAGCGCGCCGTCGGCCTCGAACGGCATCGGATGACGGAAGACGTGGATGCCTTCCAGCCGCTCATAGGGCGCGGTGTAGGTGCCGCCCTTCGGGCACACGACCGAGACCACGTAGCCGGCCTCACTGAGCGTACGCGCCTCCTGCCACACGCGCCGGTCGAGCGGCACGGTCAGATTCTCGACGATGATCAGGACGCCTGGTTTCTTCGCCACGCCTCGACGCTCCACGCCGTCGGGCGCGCCTCAGCGCGCCCGAACGGACCTCTCTCCCACCCCGATCATCGGCGATGTCGGTAAACGAACCACCGATGGGGATGGTGAGCAGCGGCCGTCGGGGATGTGCCGGAATGGGACGACGCAACGGGCGGGCCATCGCGGATCAGGGGGCACGAATTCCGGCGCGGTTCTTGCGAGAGTGTTTCCGAACGATGAACGTAGTGCCAGCAATGCGCAGCAACCGGCTCATCGATCGTTGACCCGCTCGGCTCGTGAGACGTCGCATGTTCCGAATTCCCCGCTCCAACCCCTGGCCGCCGGTGCTCGATCTGGAGACGGTGCGCGAGACGCTCCACTACATTCACGACGACATGACCCGGGTTCCGAGACTCGAGCGCGTGGCGAGCGCGCTGGAGACGGCTCTCGTGGAGATCGAGGCGGCCGAGCGAAACGCGAAGCCGCCCGTGATCGGCCCGCTCGCGGCGCGGTTTCTCCCGCGCCGCTACTGAGGCGATCGACGAGCGGCCAGGCCGGCCGGCTGCCGCCGGCGCGTCGCTCAAGTTTCCTTGAAGCCGTACGGCGGGATGCCCTGCTCGGCGCCGTAATACTTGTAGGGGAGGAACTTGCCCGACATGGTGAGCTTGACGCGGTCGCCCTTCTCGTGGGGCAGCCGCTCGAGTTCCAGGTCGAAGTCGATCGCCGACATGATGCCGTCGCCGAACTCCTCCTCGATCAGCGCCTTCCACGCCGGGCCGTTGACCATCACCATCTCGTAGAAGCGATAGATGAGCGGGTCCGTCGGCGGCATCTGAGTGCCGCGCATCGGCACCTCGTTCAGCATCTTCTCCTCGTTGGCGGTGAGGCCGAGGATCTCGGCGGCCTTCTTCGCCAACGGCTTGACGAGCTTCATCTGGCCGAGGCAGGCGCCGACGACCAGCACCGGCGAGACGCCGCCGACGTGGTCGGTGATCTGGCGCCACGTCAGATCCTTCTCGCGCTTGATGCAGAGGATCTTCTCGCTGAGCTCGGCGCGATTTCTGGCCTCGGCCATGGTCATAGTCTCATCTCCACTTGGGCTTGGTTTCTGTTTGGGGTCGATTACGCGCAGGCCGGACCTGAGATCCGCCAAGCGGGGGCTTGGCCCGCGACGCGAGCCGCCCGCGCGGGGACGATACGAGGTCGGAGCGGAATCGCAAGGCCGATTGACCAGGGTAGGCATTCTTCGCATCGTGTCGCACTCCATCGGTGGGCCGGACGACGGGCGGGTAGGCCCTTCTCCCGGAAGTCTCTCCGGCCTCGGTCGTCGCCAGGGTCTTCGACCGGGTGACGAGGAAGTCGATCAGGTGATTGCGCAGGGGGTAGTAGTCGGGCTCCTTGTGCAACCCTTGGCGCGTGCGCCCAGCCGGCAGCGTATTCTCGACGATCTCGGCAATGCGGGCGTTGGGGCCGTTGGTCATCAAGAGTATGCGGTCGGCGAGCAGCAGCGCCTCGTCGACGTCGTGGGTGATCATGAACGTCGTCTGCTGGGTCTTGGCGCGGATCGCCAGCACCTCGTCCTGGAGCGAGCCCCGCGTCAGCGCATCGAGAGCGCTGAACGGCTCGTCCATCAGCATGATCTTCGGCTCGATGGCGAGCGCGCGGGCGATACCGACGCGTTGACGCATGCCGCCCGAGAGCTGGGCCGGCTTCCTCAGCTCGGAGCCCGCGAGATGCACCAGATCGAGGTAGCGCATCGCATGCGCGCGCACCTCGCCCCGAGTCCAGTCGCGATGGCGCGAGGCGACGCCGATCTCGACGTTGGCGAGCGCGGTCATCCACGGCATCAGCGCGTGACTCTGGAAGATCACGGCGCGGTCGAGGCTCGGACCCTCGATCGCCTCGCCGCCGACGATGACCACGCCCTCGGTCGCCGCATCGAGCCCGGCGAGGATGTTGAGGATCGTCGATTTGCCGCAGCCGGAATGGCCGATGATGCAGACGAACTCGCCGGGCTGGACCGTGAACCACACGTTCTCGAACACGGTCAGGGTGCCTTTGCCGCCCGGCTCCGGGAACCGCTTACTCAAACCCTCGACGCTGATCAGCGGCTTCGTCATCGGCGGATCTCCCCCTCCTATTTGGCTCTTCAGTCCGCGTAGGCGACGAGGCGCTGCAGGCGGGCCATCAGCTGGTCGAGCACCATGCCGACGACGCCGATCAGCAGGATCGCGTTGATCACATTGGTGATGGAGAGGTTGTTCCACTCGTTCCAGACGAAGTAGCCGATGCCGGTGCCGCCGACGAGCATCTCCGCGGCGACGATGACCAGCCAGGCAATGCCGATCGAGATCCGCATGCCGGTGAAGATGGTCGGGGCCGCCGCCGGCAGGATCACGCGGAGCGCGGTGCGCCGCGGCCCGAGCTCCAGAGTCTTGGCAACATTGAGCCAGTCGCGCCTCACGCTGGCCACGCCGAACGCGGTGTTGATCAGCATCGGCCACAGCGAGCAGATGAAGATTACGAAGATCGCCGAGGTGTTGGAGTCCTTGATCGTGTAGAGCGCGAGTGGCATCCAGGCGAGCGGCGAGATTGGCTTCAGCACCTGGATGAAGGGATCGAGCGCGCGGCTCATCAACGGCGACATGCCGATCAGGAAGCCGAGCGGGATGGCGACGACAACCGCCAGCAGGTAGCCGGCCAGCACGCGCGCGATCGAGTAGGCGAGCTGGATGCCGACGCCCTTGTCGTTCGGGCCCTTGTCATAGAACGGCGAGCGCAGGTGCTCCCAGAGCTTGGCCCCGACGTCGAGCGGACCCGGCATCGCCGACTTGCCCTGGCTCGCCGTCGCGCCGACCAGCTTGGCATACTCGGGATCCATGTCGGCCGCACTACCGACAGTGGTGACGGCTAGGTGCCAGACCAGCAGCAGCAGGACAAGCATGAACAGCGAGACCAGGCCGGCCCGCAACGTGAGCGAGGTCTCCATGCTCACACCCGCTTGATGACGAAGCTGTTGATGTAGCCTTCCGGATCGGCAGGGTCGAACGTCTTGCCCATGACCGAGAACGTCTTGCTCGTCGTCTCGGGCGGCGTGAGGCCGACCTCCTTCATCAGCTTGGCGGCGTCGGTCGCGAGATAGACCTGCTTCGCCACCGCCTTGTAGTCGACGTCGCCCTTGATCTGGCCCCAGCGCTTCATCTGGGTCAGGATCCAGATGGCGAAGCTCTCCCATGGGAACGGATCGAAATCGATGCGGTCGGCGACCTTTTTCACGTTGCCGAGGCCGTCGGCGAAAGTGCCGGTCAGCACCTGCTCGACCACCGTCACCGGCTGGTTCAGATAGTTCGCCGGTGCGATCGCCTCGGCGATCTGCTTGCGGTTCTCGGGCTTGGTAGCGAAGGCGGTGGCGTCGATGATCGCCTTCAGTAGCGCCTTGTAGGTGTTCGGCATGGTGGTGACGAACTCCTGGCTGGCGGCGAACGCGCAGCACGGATGGCGGTCCCAGATCTCCTTCGAGAGGACGTGGATGAAGCCGACGCCGTCGAACACCGCGCGCTGGTTGACGGGATCGGGCGCGAGGAAGCCGTCGATGTTGTCGGCCCGCAAGTTCGCCACCATCTCCGGCGGCGGCACGGCGCGGATCTGCACGTCCTTGTCGGGATCGATGCCGTTCTCGGCAAGGTAGTAGCGCAGCAGGTAGTTGTGCATCGAGTAGTCGAACGGCACCGCGAGCTTGAAGCCCTTCCACGACTTCGGATCGCGCTTGTCCTTGTGCTTGACGGCGAGGGTGATCGCCTGGCCGTTGATGTTCTCCACCGCCGGCATCGTGTAGGGCAGCGGGTTCGAGCCGACACCGAGCGTGATCGCCAGCGGCATCGGCGAGAGCATGTGCGCGGCGTCGTACTCCTTGTTGATGGTCTTGTCGCGCACCACCGCCCAGCCGGCGGTCTTGATCACCTCGACGTCGAGGCCATGCTTCTTATAGAAGCCCATCGGGTGCGCCATGATGATCGGCGTGGCGCAGGTGATCGGGATGAAGCCGACCTTGAGGCTCGTCTTCTCCGGCTTGGCCTCGTCGGCGAACGCTTCCATCGCCTTGCCGAGCGGGAAGAAGGCGGCGATCGCGGCCGCGGCGGTCGAGGTGCCGACGGCCCGCAGGAACGCGCGGCGCGAGGCATCGTTCGGGAACATGGCGCGCACCACCGCCGCCTCGACGACGCGCTTCAATCGCGCCTCCTCCTCGGCTGCGACACGCAGTTCGGTCTCGCGCGTCGCACACGCGTGCTCGGCCTCGGAGCGGTGCTGGCCGCAGCTGCAGCCGCTGGTCAGGGTCGAGGAGGGATCGAAGGGGTTCTTGAAGCTCATGATGCCGTCTCCCGTTTCGACGCCGCATCTGCCGAGCGAGCCGCAGACCTGCGAGCGTTAACGAAGGTCTAAGACAGCAACGCGCATGCCATGGAGGAATTCCATTCTCCCTCAGTAGCTTATGCTAGCAGGCCGGTGCTGTTCAGTGGACGCTATGGCAAATTATTTGGCGACTTGTCTGATATTCAAGCAATGGCAGCAAGCGCACAATTCTGCGCCATCGGCGACGTGACGAAAAATGAGGCGATCCAGTCTCAGAACTCGACCTCGACGCTCCACTTGAGCGTCGCATCGGGCGTGTTGGCATTGAGGCCGATGAGCGCGCCGACGCCGATCGTAACCTCGACCTCGTCCGCGTCGTCACTACCGTCGTCCTCGGCAGCGACGCCTCTGACGGTGCGCCCCTTGGCGCCCGCATCGAGTCCGAACGTATAGTAGATGATCGGCCCCAGCCGGTGCTGGTCGTGATCGCCGAAAACGAGCGCACCTCCGAGCGGGGCCCCCGACGCGCCGAGCCGATCGATCGTGCCGTAGCCCTCGACGGCCAACGCCCAGCGCTCGCTCGCGCGGTACATCAGCTGCGCGGCGTAGGCGAAGTCCCACTTGTCGTCTCGCTCGACGCCCTCCGCCGTCCGCTCGCCGTTGCCGAAGTGCTTGACGAGGAGCAGGTTGGCGGTCGCCGACCACGGTCCCCAGACGGCCTGGACGATCGGCCCCATCACCACCGAGTTGAGCTCGCCCGCAGCGAGCGGGTGCTCGTACTCGACCAGCGCGCCGAAGCCGATCCCGTCGCCCGCAAGTGGCTTCAGGATGAAGACGCTCTCGATCGCGACCTCGGTCAGGTCGAGCCCCGTGTAGGCATCGGCGAGCGAAGGCGACGGCGGCTCGTCGATCCGCTCGTTCTCGTACTCGATGCCGAGGCGCATGCGGTGAAAGCGCGAGACCGTCATCTCGATCTCCAGCGCGTGGCGCTGGCGGATGACGGCGTTGTCGTCGTAGGCGAACTCGCCCGGCTCGGTCGCGAGGAAGCGCCGGCGCGGCAGGCCGAATGAATGCGCGTTCTGGCTCTGGATCTCTATGCGGCCGACCTCGTTGTCGAGGTCCTTCAACTCGAACTGGGGAATCGCCGGCTCGGCGGCGGCGCCGCAGCCGAGGGCGAGTAGAGCGAAGCCTGTCGCCGCAATCCCGAGCCCATCCCGAGCCATCGCCCCTCCCGCAGGGGGCGCTCATGGCACGGCGCCCCTCTCCCGGCGGGAGAGTGGATCGAGCCGATCGCACGCGGCAATGCCACCGGCCGTGCCGCGGAAGAGTTCCCGTGCACGAGAGGCAGGCGGGCAACACTGGCGCCACTCGGGCGCGGCCAGGAGCGCGGCTCCCAGGGGTTGCCGCGGTGGTGATCAGAACTTGAGCGTCACGCCACCATAGAATGCACGCGGGGCGGCCGGTCCGAGCGTTCTCGGGTTGTTGAGCACGGTGCCGGTCGGACCGACAGGGATGCCATCCAGCGGCTCGGTGTCGAAGTAGGTGCCGAAGGTCTCGTACTCGGTGTCGAAGACGTTGTTGACGAGCCCGTAGACCATCATGTTGTCGGTGACCTTGTAAGAGGCGCGCGCGTTGACGACCGCGTAGCCCGGGATCTGCGAGTCGTCATTGCCTTCATCGCCACGTAGATACTGGCTCGAGGTGTAGATCACATCGGCGCCGATCGCGAATCGCGGGGTGAGGAAGTAGTCGAAGCCGGCCTTTATGCGATGGCGCGGCACGCCGGGGATGGTGTCGCCCTTCTCGGCGAAGACGCAATTCGGCGCCTCGTCCTCAGCGTCCTTGGCCTCGAAGTTGGTGCAGGGACGCGCCGTCGGATTATCGGGCGAGGCGAGCTCGATCGGGGTATGGAACGTCGCCTCGACGAGGGCATAGCTGGCGTAAGCGCGCAGGCGGTCGGAGCGATAATTGATCTCGGCCTCCAGGCCCTGGCGCAGCGTCTCGCCGCCATTGATGAAATAGCCGCGGCCCTGGATCGGACTCGGAACAGTGACGATGTCGTCGGTCAGCAGGGTGCGGAAGTAGCCGAGACTCCAGCCGATCTTGTCGAACCGGGCGGCGCCCCAGGAATCCTTGCCGCTGTAGCCGACCTGGATCTCGCCGCGCAAACCAGTCTCGACCGTGCGACCGACGACCTGCTTCAGCGGCGGATCGGAGACCAGGAAGTTCTCGAGCAGGCACGGGCGCTGCGGGTCGGCGCAGGCGAGCTCAGCAGGCGTCGGCGCGCGGTTCGATTCCGAGTAGCCGCCGTAGATCGAGAGCCCGGGCATCACCTGGTAGGTGGCGCCAGCCATCGGGTTGAAGCGCTCGAACTGGTGGTTGCCGTTGAGATCGGTGCCGCGCTGGTCGTCGAGCTCGATCTTGGCGAGGTTGTAGCGTCCGCCGATGGTGAAGGCGAGGCGGTCGGTCACGTCCAGCGTATTGGAGAAGTAGAACCCATAATACTGCGTGTAGACGTCGAGATCGACCGGTACGACCTCGACGTCGCCGGGATCGAGATCCGGATTTTTCGAGCCGTCGATGATGATGCCGAGCCCGGTGACCACCAGCGTGCGCGGGTCGAGTACGCCGAGTTCGCTCTGCGACTTGGTGTTGGCCTTGCCGCGATCGATGCTGGCGCCGACCAATAGCTGGTTCGGACGGTTGAACAGATCGTGCTTGGAGACGGCCTGCAGCGCCCCGCCGTAGCTGTAAGAATTGACGCTGACGGAGTCGTTGCCGCCGAGCAGGGTATTGGGTCCGTTCGGCAGGCTGGCGAGCGAAACCGTTTCGCCCCTGGTGCCGAACAGGACGTCGTCGTCCTCCTCGAGGCAGAGCAGGCCGGCGTTGGGTCCGGCGGGATCGCAAGGTATCGCCTCGGTCACGTTGCCGTCGGGGCGGCGCTGGCGGAAGGTGCGGTAGTACGTCAATCCCGAAACCGTCACCTTGTCCGAAAGGGCGACCGAGCCGTTGAGGTTCACCATGTGCATCTCGTTGTCGAACGACTGCGGCGAGGTGAACACGTTCTCCCGGCGGGCGTTCAAGAGGTCGACCGGCGTCGGCCCGACCACGCCGAGAAACGATTTCGCATAGGTGTAGTTGAGGTGCACCTCGGCGCCGTCGCCCTTGGCGCCGATATCGGCGAACACGTGCTTGGCCTCGGCCGGAGAGAGGTCGCGCCAGCCTTCCTCATCGATGATCTCGGCGGCGACGTAGGCGCCCCAGCGGTTACCGACCTGATGGCCGGCCTGCACCGAGCCGCTCTTGTGGCCGAACGAGCCGACCTTGCCGTCAATCTCGACGCCCTGGAACGAGAAGCCGTCCTTGGTGATGACGTTGACCGCGCCGCCGAGCGCGTTGAGGCCGTAGACCGGATTGTTGCTCATCACGATGATGTCGCTGATGGCGACGGTGGGGATCAGATCCCAATAGGTAGCGTCGCCGAACACCTCGTTGACGCGCACGCCGTTCTGGTAGATCGCGAGACCCTGCGGGGTGCCGTTCAAAGGTGACGACGAGAATCCTCGGTACTGCAGATCGTTCGACAGCGGGTTGCCCAACGCGCCGTTGGTGCCGGCACTCGGCACCTTCTGCTCGAGAGCACTGGTGATGGCCTTGGCGGGACTGCTCTGCACGTCGCTGCCGGAAACGACGCTGACGCCGCCCGGCACCTTGTCGATGGCGATCTCGCTGCCGGCGACCGGCGAGATGCGGACCGTCCCGGCCGGCAGCGGTCCGGTGGCCGCGGGCGCGTCGGTGACCTGGGCCGGGGCGGCCGGCTCGGGCGGCGCCTCGACCACCTCCGGCGGCGGCGCAGGTGCCGGCGCGGCCTGCTGCGCGGGCTTCGGCTTGGTCTTGGCCGCCGCCTTCGGCGCCGGCGGCTTGGGCTTCGGCTGCTCGACCACCACGGGCGGCAGCTCCGAGGCCGGCGGTTGAGTTGCAGGCGCAGCGGTCGATGGCGCAGCCGGAGGTGCAGACGAGGGCGCTGTGGCTGGCGGAGACGCCGACGGGGCCGGCGTGCCCGGCTGCGGGGCCTGCGCGAAGGCGGCGCCACTGACGAGCGTCGCGCCGGACAGCAACAGCAATCGCGCCAATGGCTTCATCTGCAAGCCCCCCATCAGCCCGGCACTTGCGGGCGACGCCTGCATGCGTCGCGTCCGATTCGAAACGTGCCCCGATTGCGATTAGACAGCCGCGACTGACAGGGTCAACGCCGTTGACGCGCTCGGGCGCACTGATACACTATAACAGTACATTCGTGTGTCGCAGATGCACCACTCTTGCCCCGCTCGGCGGATCGCAAGAATGGCCAGGACGGTGCGCCTCACGGAAACCTCGGGTCGGGGAAGCTGTTGATCTCGGGGCGAAAGTGGACGTATTGAGACGCGAGCCCGAGCGCCACCAAAGTGATGAGCGACGTTCCGGGCCGAGCCCGACCTCATTGCCCAAGTGGGGCGCCCGGCCCAGCCGTCGACAGTGGCGCCGCCGCCGATCGACGGAACGCGGCGCCAGAAGGACCGAGACATGGTGCGCTTTTGCGTAGAGAGGCCTCGCCAGCGTGCGGCGCTGCTGCTTGCCGCCAGCCTTGCCGCCGGCACCGCCATGGCGCAGGACAGCGACGTCTCGGTCGAGATCAACAAGCTGGAGCCGCAGGACAAGGGTTGCCGCACCTACGTGGTGGTCGGCAACAGCTCGGCAATCGCTTATCAATCGCTCAAGCTGGACCTCGTGGTGTTCGGCACCGACGGCGTCATCGCCAAGCGGATCGCACTCGACTTGGCGCCGTTGAAGGCCGCCAAGCGCTCGGTCAAGCTGTTCGATCTCGAAAGCATCGCCTGCGACGGTGTCGGCAGCCTGTTGGTCAACGACGTGCTCGACTGCCGCACCGAGGCCGGACCGGCGAGCGACTGCCTCGCAAGGCTCAAGCTCTCCTCGCTGACCAAGGCGCAGATCACGAAATAACGAACAAGAAGAAGGATGACCCTCGTGCTTCTCAATGCCGCCGTGGACGTTGGCCGTGACCTGTCGATCATGGGCCTCATTAAGCACGCCGACCCGGTGGTCCAGGCGGTGATGATAGGGCTCGCGATCGCCTCCGTCGCCTGCTGGGCGCTGGTGCTCGAGAAGACGATCCGCTTTCTGTCGCTGCGCCGGCAGGTGGCGCGCCTGGAGCTGATCGCCGCCGGCGCGGCGCAGGCCGGCGGCAAGCCCGGCCACCTCATCACCGCCGTGCTCGCGGCCGCCGAGGCCGAGGACGCCGAGGGCGCGCGCGGCGACAGCTTCAGCGAGCATCGCGTGCGGCTAGAGCGGGCGATGCGCAGCGCGATGAAGACGGAGCTCAAAAGCTACGAGGCGGGGTTGCCGTTCCTTGCCACGCTCGGCTCGGCGGCGCCGTTCGTCGGCCTGTTCGGCACGGTGTGGGGCATCATGCACTCGTTCACCGCCATCGCCCAGGCCAAGGACACCAGCCTCGCGGTGGTCGCGCCGGGCATCGCGGAGGCGCTGTTCGCCACCGCCATCGGCCTCGCGGCGGCCATACCTGCGGTCGTCGCCTATAATCAATTCTCGGTCGCGCTCGGCCGCGCGGCCGACCGCATCGGGCCCGCGGTCGTACAGCTTGCCAAGACGCTCGCACGCAGCCACGAGGCACATTCCGCGCCGCCGCGTCCCGTCGAGCGGACGCTGCGCACGGCATCGGGAGGCCTGTGATGGGTGCCTCGATCGGCAGCGGTCTTCCGACCGGCGACGACGATGATGTCGTCTACCGGCCGATGGCCGAGATCAACATCACGCCGTTCGTCGACGTTATGCTGGTGTTGCTGATCATCTTCATGGTCGCGGCGCCGCTGCTGGTGGCCGGCGTGCCGGTGAACCTGCCGAGCACGTCGGCGGCACGCTTGAGCCAGACCAAGAAGCCGATGGTGGTGACGCTGGCCCTCGACGGCACGCTGCAGATCCGCGAGGAGGTCGTCACGCGCGCTGGCCTCGTGCCACGGCTGATGCAGCTCAAGGCGGCCGAGGGCGATACCGTCGTCTACGTCCGCGCCGACAAGTCGATCCCCTATGGCGAGGTGATGGACATCCTCGGCCAGGTGGGTGAAAGCGGCTACCAGCGCGTCTCGCTCCTGTCTCAGCCCAAGCCCGGCGGGGTGCGATAGGCATCATGGCGCTGCTGCGCATATCGACGTGGGTGGTCTCGGCGGCGCTGCACGGCGCGCTGCTGGTCACGTTCGCAGCGGTCTCCGCCAGCACCTCGCTCGACGTCGGCTCCGGCGAGGATCAGCTCAAGGTCGAGCAGGGCATCGCACTCGAGGGGGTCGTGAAGCTCGGCGAGGCGATCGAGACGATCGAGACGGTCGAAGCGCCGCCGGTGCAGCAGGCGGTCGAGGCGCCGCCGGAGCACAAGCCGGACGAGCTGACCGAGGTGATCTCGGCAAGGGACGTGCCGGTGGAGGAGATGGTCGCCGTCGCCGAGCAGCCGCCGCCGGTGGTCGAGGAAAAGCCGGTCGAGGAGCAGAGGTTGGAGGAGCAGCCGCAGCAGGTCGCGGTGCTGGAGCTCAAGAGTTCGGCGCGCGAGACGAAGGGCGGCGACGCCAGCGTGCTCAAGGCGTTCAAGGGTAGCGTGTTCGCCCAGATCAGCCGCAACGCCCGCGCTCCCGGCCGGCGCGCGATCGGCACGGTCAAGCTCGCTTTCACCATCCGTGCCGACGGCCAGCTCGTCGGTCG
Source organism: Pseudomonadota bacterium (assembly GCA_040752215.1). Classification (GTDB taxonomy): domain Bacteria; phylum Pseudomonadota; class Alphaproteobacteria; order Rhizobiales; family Hyphomicrobiaceae; genus JBFMEX01. The sequence goes on from JBFMEX010000088.1 coordinate 18,663, forward strand.
AGAGATCGTCGAGAGCTCGGGATCGAAGGCACTCGACGACACGGCGATCGCGACGCTCGAGCGCGCGGCCCCGTTCCCGCCGTTCCCCAAGGGAATCGAGGACGGCGAGCTCCACCTGACGATCCCGTTCGAGTTCCGCTGAGCCCCCTGCGGCGGTGCCGGCTCGGCTGCCGGTCCCGAGTTGCCGCGCCATCGGGCAGGCACCATGCTCCGCCCACGTTGCAATGATCCCTCGTTAACCAGTGGTTATCCGTTGCGCCGCTATTTTGGCAGCACCGAATCTCCGCTGAGCGCAAAACTCGATGCTGCACAACGTCTTTGGCTCCTCGAAGTCGAACTCGCTGCTGAACGAGTACTCCTCGATGCTGGGCGACGCCGTGCTGCGCCATCGCGCTCGCGTCGCCGAGCAGTCGGCGCGGATCGAATCGGAACTGGCGAGCAAGGTCAAGTCCGAGTTCATCTCGAACATGAGCCACGAGCTCAAGACGCCGCTCAACACCATCATCGGCTTTTCCAAGATCCTGTGCGATCACGACCGCCGCCGGCTGCCCGACATCGAGGTTGTCGAGTACGCGCAGCTGATCCGTGACGCGGCCGCCCACCTGCTGGCGGTGATCAACGACATCCTCGACATCTCGAAGATCCAGTCGGGCCGCTACACGCTCGATGCCCACGAGACCAATATCGAGGAGATCCTGCGCGCGAGCCTCTCGCCATTCGCCCTGATGGCCGAGGAGGCGGGGGTCAGGCTGGCCTGGTATGCGAGCCCGGATCTGCCGCTGGTGCGCGGCGACGCGGTCAAGCTGAAGCAGGTGTTCACAAATCTGATTTCCAACGCAGTCAAGTTCACGCGCCCCGGCGGCGAGGTCCAGCTCGAGGCGGCGCGCACCGGCGACGGCGGCGTCGCGGTATTCGTGCGCGACAGCGGCGTCGGCATGAGCGACGACGAGATCCACGTCGCCCTGACCCCGTTCGGGCAGGTCGACGGGTCCCGGGCGCGCTGGCGCGAAGGCACCGGTCTCGGATTGCCGATCGCCAAGGCGTTGGTCGAGCTGCACGGCGGCACGCTCGAAATTCGTAGTGTGAAGGATTCCGGCACAGAGGTCTGCGTCGTCCTGCCGCCACCCGATCAGGTCAGCGTCGCCGAGGGCCGCGAGATCGTGGCTGCCAAGTCCCAGTTCGCCTAACGAAGGCGCCAAGCAGAGCAACACCATGCAGAACGTCATCAACGAGCACGACCGCGCCATGCGCGACGACAGGTCGATCGGTCGGATCGTCTCCGTCACCGGTGCGAAAGCCATCATGCTGCTCGATGGCCACCACGAGCAGATCGGCAAGGTCGCGGCCAGGCGCCCGGAGATGGGCACGCTGTTCGCGATCGAGACGGCCAACACCGTCGTCCTGGCGATCGTGTCCGCGCTGAGCGTGCCGGTGCCGGCGCAGCGCGAGGGCGACAGCGAGATCCGCGTCGCCGAGCTCGGTCTCGTCGGCGAGCTGTGGAAGGCCTCCGACAGCCGCCCGGCCTCGTTCAATCGCGGCGTCACCGTCTATCCCGCGCTCGGCGATCGGGTGCGCATCGCCTCCAAGCCGGAGCTCGAGCTCGCGTTTTGCGGCGACACCTCGCGATCGGTGCGTGTCGGCTGCATCCGCCAGGACACCACCATTCCCGCGATGATCCGCGTCGACGACCTGCTCGGCAAGCACTTCGCCATCCTCGGCACGACCGGCACCGGCAAGTCGTGCACGACCGCGCTGATCCTGCGCTCGATCCTGTCCAAGAACCCGGCCGCGCATATCGTGCTGCTCGATCCCCACAACGAGTACGCGACCGCGTTCAAGGAGTGGGGCGAGGTCATCAGCCCGCGCAACATGCAGCTCCCCTACTGGCTCCTCAACTTCGAGGAGATCATCGAGGTGCTGATCGGCGACGCCAACCGAAAGGCGGAGATCGAGCTCCTGCAGGAGCTGATCCCGGTGGCCAAGAGCCGCTACTGCTCGGCGCGCGGAGCCGAGAGCCAGAAGCTCAGAACCCGCGTCATCGACCAGGGCCGCTACACTGTCGATACGCCGGTGCCCTACCGGATGTCGGACCTGACCGGGCTCATCGACGAGCGGATGGGCAAGCTAGAGAACAAGCGCGATCTCGCGCCCTACCGCAACCTGAAGACGCGCATCGAAACCATCTCGCACGACCCGCGCTACGCGTTCATGTTCGGATCGCTGACCGTCTACGACGGCATGACCCAGATCCTCGGCCGCATCTTCCGCGTGCCGGTGAACAACAAGCCGATCACCATTCTCGAGCTGACTGGCCTGCCGACCGAGATCGTCAACGTGGTCGTCTCCGTGCTGTGCCGCATGACGTTCGACTTCGCGCTGTGGGGCGAGGGCCAGATCCCGGTCACGCTCGTGTGCGAGGAGGCCCACCGCTACGTTCCCGCCAATCCGAGCCTCGGCTTCGAGCCGTGCAAACGGGCAATCGCCAAGATCGCCAAGGAGGGCCGCAAGTACGGCGCCTCGCTGTGCATCGTGACCCAGCGTCCGGCGGAAATTGATTCGACCATCCTGTCCCAGTGCAACACGGTGTTCGCGCTCCGCATGTCGAACGACCGCGACCAGGCGATCGTGACCTCGGCGATCTCCGACACCGGCTCCGGCCTCTTGGAGTTCCTGTCCGCGCTCGGCCAACGCGAGGCGATCGCGTTCGGCGACGGCGTCTCGCTGCCGGTCCGCATCCGCTTCGACGAGCTGCCAAAGGAGTCGCTGCCGAGATCCTCGACGGCGCGGTTTTCGGAGCGCTGGCAGAAGTCGGTCGGCGACGAGGGCTTCCTCGATCAGGTCGTCGAGAAGTGGCGCGCCTCCGGCACGCAGATCGATTCCGACGGCCCGAGCACCCTCGAAGGGCTCGTTGCCGCGACGATGAGCCATCCGGCCGCTCCGGCCGAGGCGCACGGCCACGTCCATCACGTGGCGGAGCCGGTTGCGTACCGCGAGCCGGTGAACGCCCCCCGCACCCAGCCGATGGCCGGCAATGGCGCGGCCGAGCCGCACCATGCGCAGCCGGCACCAGCCTATGCCGCGCCGGCCGGCTACGGCGAGCCGCCCGCCCCGCGTCCCGGCTCGATGCTGCGCAGGGACATGGCTGCGGCGGCTCCGTCGCCACTCGCGGCCGCCGGCCAGCGTCCGGCCGGGTCGCTGCTGCGCCGCGAGCCGGCGACCCCTCCGGGCGAGCACGCCAGCCCAGGGTCCGACGGCCAGGGCGCCGCGCTCAAGTCGCTGCGCGACCGG
>JBFMEX010000089.1:0-17194 GCA_040752215.1 Pseudomonadota bacterium
CGCGGGGTGCGGGGGCCGCCGCGGGGGTCAGACCCTGGGGGTCTCACCCCGCTGCGGGCGTTCCGCCAGCCCCCTCCCAGCCTCCCCCACGAGGGGGAGGAGCGCGTCCGGCGAGCGGCGCGCGAGTCTCCCCTCCCCGTCGAGGGGAGGGGGATCCGCCGGCGCGAGCGGAAGCGGTGTTCATCACGGCGCGGCGGCGCGATGCGCTTTGCTCCCCGTCCCCTCGTCGCGACGGTCGGGCGCCCGTGACTCAGGCCGCCGCCTCGGGGCCGATGATGGCCGCCATCTGCAAGGCGATCATGCGGTCGAGCGAGCCCTCGAACGGCACCGTGAACACCGCGAGTCCGCGCGGGTCGGCGCGCCAGGTCTCGAGCGCGGGATGGAAGGCGGCCGGCAGCTCGGCCGCGCCGTCGGGCGCCACCACAGAGGAGACGAACGCCACCTCGCTCATCGGGAAGAACGGAATGGTTGTCGCCGCCGCGGTGCCGTCCGGCTGGCGCACTGGGGCGCCGCTCGCCGCGCAGCAGACGATCTTTGCGCCTTCGGGAAATGTGAGCACGGCGCCGACCAAGAGTCGCGAGCCTTCGAACCCCGCCGGCGCGCGATAGACCCACGCCTGCCCCGCCTTGATGTCCATGCTCGTCCCCTCGGCTGGTTGACGCTGCTTCGCCGTCGCAATGGCTAGGCCGCGAACGCGTCGCCAATGCGGCGGCAGAGCATCCCTCCACAGGAGCGTGAGGGAAGGGATTCAATCCGTCGCCCGGATCGAGCCGGTCTCGATACGGCTCGGGGAGAGGCCAAGCCGCTCGCTCAGCTGCCGCTCGATCAGATCGGCGACCGCGAGGTCTTGGCGTCCGCGCGCGCCGGCATCGACCAGCACGAGGCGCGAGGGCGTGCACGGCGCCGCTCGCACGCTTGCGGACTTTCGATCGAGCACCAGCGCCGAGCAGTTGGCGTCGAACGCGCCGGCGACGGCCCTGATAGGGTCGGTGACCGTGTCACGGCCGGCGGCGGTCGTGGCCGGCTCGCCCGCGGCGGCAGCCGGCTCGGCTCCGGCCGTGCTCGCCGGCACCTCGACCAGCTCGGCCGTGCGTCGCGAGCCCGGATCGTGGTTGAAGGCGATCTCGGCAATGAATGACCAGAACCCGATCATGTGCCAGAAGGCGACGCCGGCGACGAAACCGATCGCCAGTGACTTGACGCTCTGCGCCAGCGGCCGACCGCCGGCCGCCGATGTCGTGGTCTCCGCGGACTGCGGCGGCGTGTAGGGCGTCGGATAGATTCGGTCGTCGCGAATGGGCAAGGCGAGTTCCAGGGCAGAGAATCAATCGCTTGTCGCAACGAGCTTGCAGAGCGCGAGGCCCGCGCGCAACCCGTGACCGGCCCCGCGAGCGAGGCCAGCGTGCGTGATCCACAGCCGGGTCGGCGGCGGGTCGGTGGGCGCCGGACTTACAACGAGCGTGGCGAGGGAATGACGCGCGGGCCCGGCAGCGGCGAGGGGGGCTCCTTCTCGCCGGGCTTGCCGCCCACCCCGCTCTCGGGCCCTGTTGCGGTCGAGCGCACCGGCGGCACGAACATCTGCCGTGCCGCGCACAGCCGCTTCTGGCTCTCGTTGTCGCCGCAGCTCGTCGGCTCGCCCGCCTTGGAGAAACAGATGCGCACCTCGCGCAGCCGGTTGCCGGGTCCGCCGCACACCACCGCCAGCATGTCCGGCTCGAGCTTGGGGTTCTCGGCCAGGATCTCGTCCACGAGATCGTCGGGCGTCACGAACTGCGCCTCGAACGGGTTGATGTAGCGGTGCGGGATCGTGATGCTTTTGAACAGGCGCCGCGACAGGTCGTAGTAGGCGGCCGGATCGAGCCCGCTGCAGGTGCCGTGCTTCTTGTACTCGTGGATCGTCAGCCGCGCGCTCGGCATGATGTCCTGCATCCCGTCGACGAGGGTCTGCGGCACGAACGGCCGCCGGCCAATCGAGCAGTACTCGGGATAGCCGCGCGTGTATTGCGGCCACAGGCCGTGCAGCACGAAATTGTAGCGCCGGCCGTCGCGGCGATGACACTGCGGGTCGTACGCGTTGGTCTCGAGGCTGGCACAATGGGTCGGGCTCCAGGAGAGCACCAGCGCGTAGTAGTCGAACTCGCCCGCCACGTTGCGGCTCTTGGTGCCGCCGTCGTAGCGCTCGCCGCCATAGGGGCCGCGCTGGGCCTCGGCCGTCGCAGCAAGACCGGCCACGACGCCGACGGCGAGAGCAACGGCGGAAAGAGTTCGTGGCATGCGCATTGCCGATATGGCTCCAGTCTTGCCCCAACGTGCGAGGCGACAACGTGTGAGGCGATCGACGTGTCGACTACTCGTCGCGCGCGGCGGCCGGCTCTCGGAACGAAGCGCGCCGCGCGCCATCAGAGGACGGCGGAGCATAGCGTCTGGCCGCGCCGGTGCAATGGCCAGTCCCGTTTGGCGAAGCAAAGGTGTTTCGCGTCACTCGCGCGCCAGCGCCGCCAGTATCCGCGCCCAGCTGCGGGCCCCCTTCTTGAAGCTCAAGAGATTGTACTTCTCGTTCGGCGAGTGGATGCGGTCGTCCTCGAGACCGAAGCCGACCAGCAGGCTGTCCATGCCGAGCCGGTGCTTGAACGTGGTGACGATCGGGATCGAAGCGCCGCAGCCCATCAGCACCGCCGGACGGCCCCACTCCTCGCCGAGTGCACGCGCCGCCGCCGTGATCGCCGGCATCGTCGTGTCGAAGGCGATCGCCGCACTCGCATGCGTGCCGATGAACTCGGCGCGACAGTCCGCAGGCAAATTCCGGCGGATGAAGTCCTGCACCGCAGCGATGACGGCGTCGGGGCTCTGACCCGCCACCAGCCGGCAGGTGATCTTGGCCGAGGCCCGGGCCGGGATGATCGTCTTCGATCCCGCGCCCTGATAGCCGCCAGTGATACCGTTGAATTCGAGCGTCGGCCGCGACCAGAGCTGCTCGAGCGGGCTCATGCCGTGCTCGCCGGCCGGCACGCCGAGCCCGACCTCGGCGAGCACCTTGCCGGCGTCGAAGCCGGTCGCCTCCCACTGCGCGCGCTGGGCGGCGTCGACCCGCTCGACGCCGTCATAGAAGCCCGGAACCGCAACCCGGCCGTCGTCGTCATGCAAAGCCGCGAGCGCGCGCGCCAGCGCCCGGATCGGGTTCATGGCGAGGCCGCCGTAGAGCCCCGAGTGCAGATCGCGCGACGGCCCATGGATGATCACCTCGGTCGCTGCGAGCCCGCGCAGCATGGTGGTAATCGCCGGCGTGTCCTTGTCCCACTGCCCGGTGTCGCAGACGAGCGCGAGATCGGCCTCGAGCTCCTCGCCCGCCACGTCGAGGAACCCCGGCAGCGATGGCGAGCCGCATTCCTCCTCGCCCTCGATCAGCACCGATACCGCGACCGGGAGCTCGCCCGCGACCTTGCGCCAGGCGCGTGCCGCGGCGAGGAAGGTCATCAGCTGGCCCTTGTTGTCCTCCGCCCCGCGCGCGACGATGATCCTGCCGTTGACGGGGTCGTCGGCGAGGCGCGGCTCGAACGGCGGCGTGCTCCACAGCTCCAGCGGATCGGCCGGCTGTACGTCGTAGTGACCATAGAACAGAACGTGCCGCCCACCGTTGCTCGCCTCGCGCCGCTCGTGCGCGACCACCATCGGATGGCCGCTCGTATCGCGCACGGAAGCCTCGAATCCGATGGACGCGAGCTCATCCGCACACCACTGCGCGGCCGCGCGGCATTTCTGCGCATAGGCTGGATCGGTCGAAACGCTGTCGATCCTCAAGAGATCGAACAGCCGCGCCAGCTCGGCGTCGTGGGCGGCATCGATGGCGGCGAGCACGTCGCCGAGCTTGTCGTGCATGTCGGGGGTCCTGCTTGGTTGCGGTTCGTGGGGCGGAGAGTGCGCGACAACGCGCCCGCCCGTCAAAGGGGAAGGCGAGGGCGCCCGGCCGTCGAGATCGGCCGCCACTTTTGCGGCGCAGGAGGACATGCTCTAAGAGATCGACCTTACGGATCGAGGTGAGAATGAACGACATGACCGAGAGCGCCGGCATCGAGGCGGACCACCGCCACTGGCCGAAAGACCACCCGCCTGTGCGCTACGGCCGGATCGGGGTCCTGCTGCTCAATCTCGGCACGCCGGACGCGACCAGCTACTGGCCGATGCGCCGCTACTTGAAAGAGTTCCTGTCGGACAAGCGCGTCATCGAGGAGCCGACCTGGAAATGGTGGCCGATCCTCAACCTGATCATCCTGACCAAGCGCCCGGGCCCCAAGGGCAAGGACTACGACAAGATCTGGAACAAGGAGCGCGACGAGGGCCCGCTGAAGACGATCACCCGCGCTCAGGCCGAAAAGCTCGAGGCGGCGCTCGGAGCCAAGCAGCGCATCGTCGTCGACTGGGCCATGCGCTATGCCAATCCGACGACCGAGAGCCGGCTCGCGTGGCTGATGGCGCAGGGCTGCGACCGCATCCTGCTCGTGCCGCTCTATCCCCAGTACGCGGCGGCGACGACGGCGACCGCCTGCGACCAGGCCTTTCGCGCGCTGATTCGAATGCGCTGGCAGCCGGCGATCCGAGTCGCGCCGTCCTATCACGATCACCCCGCCTATATCGATGCGCTCGCCCGATCGATGCAGAAGAATCTAGCTGCGCTCGACTTCGAGCCGGAAAAGGTGATCGCGACGTTCCATGGAATGCCGGAGAAATATCTGCACGCCGGCGATCCCTACCATTGCCAATGCCAGAAGACCTCGCGCCTGTTGCGCGAGAAGCTCGGCTGGCCGGCGGACAGATGGCTCACCACGTTCCAGTCGCGTTTCGGCAACGACGTCTGGCTCCAGCCTTACACCATCGACACCGTCGAGCAGCTCGCAAGAGGGGGTGTGAAACGCCTCGCGCTGGTTGCGCCGGGCTTCGCCGCCGATTGTCTCGAGACGCTGGAGGAACTGGACTGCGAGAACCGCGAGGTGTTCCTTCACGCCGGCGGCGAGCGCTTCGCCTACCTCCCGGCGCTGAACGACAGCGAGGAGGGAATGGCGGTTATCGAGGCAGTGGTGCGCCGCGAGCTGATGGGGTGGGCGTAGGCGGCAGTCCGAGCCGCTGATGCGGCGCGGAGCAAGTGTGCTACTCTTTCGCCGGGCAGCGTCGGCGTGTCGGCACGGGAGGCACCTATGGCAATGTTGCGGACACTTGCCGTCGGATCCGTGCTGATGGGCGACGTCAGGGTGCTCGAGGTCGCCGACATCGACGGCCTGTCGATCAAATATCGTTGCACGATCGAGAGCCTCGACATGCCGGCCGAGCTGATCGAGTACGCGCCCGCCGAGTCCACCGTGCGCGACCCCACGACGGGGTTCATCAGGGGGCTCGATCAGGGGCGAGACGGGCTGCTCGAGAGTGGTCGCCGGGCGTTCATGGGGGAGGCGAAGGAGCGCGCCTCCCTGCACAGCCCCAGCCTGCCGGCGATCCTTCGTCTCTGGGAGGAGGGCGACGGCGCGTTTGCACTGGTCGAGCGCATGGAGGGCAGCAACCTGGTGCGCTGGCGGCACGAGCTGGCGCGGGCGCCGACGCAGAACGAGCTCGACACGCTGATCGCGCCGCTGCTCGATGCGCTGGCGCTGCTGCACGGACGGCAACAATTGCACGGCTCGATCAGCCCGCGCGGCATTGTCGTGCGACCGAACGGCGTTCCGGTTCTGACCGACTTCGGCCGCTGGCGGCAGAAGTTGATGCGTTCCGGGGGAATGTCGACTGCGGCTGTCTTCGACCGGGGTTATGCGGCGCTCGAGATGTACTCGGCCGACGACCGCAGTGAGGGGGCCTGGTCGGACGTCTACGGCGTTTGCGCGACGCTATACTTCCTGGTGACCGGCGTGGCGCCGCCCGAGGCAACGGAGCGCGTCTTCGGCGGCGCGCCGCTGGCGCTGGCCGGCCAAGTCGAGCCCGGCGCATATCGCCTTAGCTTCCTTTCGGCGATCGAGGCGGGGCTCGGCGTGGCCCCCACTGATCGTCCCCAATCGATCGCCGAGCTTTCTCGACTGCTGCTTGCGCCGCCGGCGCCGAGCGGACATGCAGCGCCGGGCGCTGCGACGCCGCCGCCGGTCTCGCCGCTGCCGTCCGGACGCCAGCTCGACACCGCGCGTTTCGAGAGTGTGCTGACCGGCCAGGGCACCGCACAGCCAGCAGCGCCCGCCGCCACCGCCGCTCCGGGCGCTGCGGCGCCCAGCCGGGTCGTGGCCCGGCTGCCGACCGCGGACGGGCGACGGGGGTTGCTGGACCGGATCCTCGCGTCAACCCGGCCAGCCGGCGTGGCGTCTCCCGCCAGCGAGCCGCACCGCCGTTCGGGCGGCGGCGGGGGCACGGCCGCGGCGGCTCGCCCCGGCCCAGCGATCGCGAACGCGCGATTGTCGCTGGACGAGATGCACGGCTGGACGGCCGCCGTGCGGTCCGATCCCCGGCCGGCCGCTGGCGAGGCATTCGTGCAGCACAGGTGGGAGGCGGCGCCCGGCGAGGCGCGAGAGCCGCCTCGGGCCAAGTCGGCGTCACGGAGCGTGCCGACCATTCTCACCATCGCGCTCGCGGGCTCGATCGGGGCCTTTCTGGCATTCTCGAGCGCTGGCCGGCAGTTGCTTGGTCAGATGCAGGAGCTGTTGGCGGTGCTGGGACTGAAGAAGGGTGCGCTGGGTCCGCTGGCGGCACTTTCGGGCTGGCTCGGTCGCAAGGATCGGGTCGAGCTGTCGGTATTCTCGCCACCGGCCGCCGCCCCGGGAGACACGGTTCTGGTGCAGGTGTTCCTGCATCTGGCCGGTCACGGCAAACGGGTCGAGCGGCTCTCCTCGCTGATGGACACCACGGCGACATTGCGCGGAGCGCAATCGCTTCAGCACGACATCCGGCGCGGAGCGACGATCAAGGTCGCCCTGTCGGCGAAAGGGCTCGAGATCGACGAGCCCGAGCAGAGCGTCGTATGGCGCGGCGAGCCGGCGTTCTGCCAATTCCTCGTCGAGCTGCCGCATCAGTGCCACGCCAGCAGGTTCGACCTCGTCGCGCGGGTCAGCATCGACGGCAAGCTCACCGGCCGCATCGTGTTCCGCCTCGAGGCCGACCGCGAGGAGCGCACGCCCAAGTCGCAGCCTGCCGGCGATCGGGCCGGAATCTACCGATACGCGTTCGTGTCCTACGCCTCGGCCGATCGCGACAAGGTGCTCGATCGCGTGCAGATGCTCGAGGTGATGAAAACCGACTACTTTCTCGATTGCCTGAGGCTTTCGCCGGGCGATCGCTGGGAGCGCAAGCTCTACGAGAGCATCGATCGCTGCGACCTGTTTCTGCTGTTCTGGTCGGAAGCGGCCAGCCGATCCGAATACGTTCTGAAAGAGACGGATTATGCGCTGAAGGCGCAGGCGGCGAGCGCGGCAGGCAATCCCGACATTGTCCCCGTCATCATCGAAGGCCCGCCGATCGCCGCGATACCCCGCGACCTCGCAGCGATTCACTTCGGCGACAAGACGCGGCTGGTCAAGACCGGATTGTGATACCGGCGAGCGAAACTTTCGACCCGCACTGCCGCTGGCCGCCGATGCGCGCTGCGATCTGCAATTGCCGGCGCCGGGCGCGATGTTTGGCGATTTCGATGTTTTTTGACCGCGCGCCGCGGCAACGTCCCGAATTTTACTGTTTTCAAACCATATATTTACCGGATTTTCGTGGTCCTGTCTGTAAATCGAGCTCAATCGGCCCCAGATCCGGGGCGGAATGATTATTCCGAATTGGAGAGGGACATGCTGAACGAGTTGGGGCTTTTGGGAATCCTGCTGATCGTGCTCGCCGGCGCCGCGTTGTGGTCGACGGTCAAGGTCGTGCCGCAGGGTTACAACTACACGGTCGAGAATTTCGGCCGCTACACGCGCTCCCTCAATCCCGGTCTCCACATCCTGATCCCCGTCATGGAGCGCGTCGGCGCACGCATGAACATGAAAGAGCAGGTGATGGACATCCCGAGCCAGGACATCATCACCCGCGACAACGCGATGGTGCGCGTCGACGGAGTCACCTTCTTCCAGGTGCTGAACGCCGCCCGCGCCGCCTACGAGGTCGACCAGCTCGAAGGCTCGATCATCAATCTGACCATGACCAACATCCGCACCGTCATGGGCTCGATGGACCTCGACGAGCTGCTCTCCAACCGCGACGTGATCAATGCCAAGCTGCTGCAGGTGGTCGATGCCGCGACCGAGGCCTGGGGCGTCAAGGTCACCCGCATCGAGATCAAGGACATCGCGCCCCCGCGCGATCTCGTCGACAGCATGGCCCGCCAGATGAAGGCCGAGCGTGACAAGCGCGCCCAGATCCTCGAGGCCGAAGGCCACCGGCAGGCGGCGATCCTGCAGGCCGAGGGCGAGAAGCAGGCGGTGATGCTGGAGGCCGAGGGCCGCAAGGAGGCCGCGTTCCGCGACGCCGAGGCTCGCGAGCGCGCGGCCGAGGCGGAGGCCAAGGCGACGCAGATGGTCTCGGATGCGATCTCGGCCGGCAACGTCCAGGCGATCAACTACTTCGTCGCCAACAACTACGTGAAGGCGCTGGAGAAATTCGCCATCTCGCCGAACCAGAAGATCCTCATGATGCCGCTCGAGGCGTCCTCGGTTATCGGCTCGTTGGCCGGAATCGGCCAGATCGCGACCGAGGTGTTCGGCTCCGGCGGTGGCACGCCGGCCGCGACACCGCCGCGGACGGGCAGCGTGCCGCGGGTGTAGCCAAGGTGCACAGGCCCGGATTTTCCGGGCCGGTGTCGTCTCGTGGAAAGACAAGGCGGCTGCGGCCGCATGGTAGGGTGGCCTAGGAACGACAGGTGATCGAGATGCAGTCCTTGAGCGACCTCCTCGTGAGCCTCGGCCCGTGGAACTGGTTCATTGTCGCAGTGGCGTTGTTCATCCTCGAGACGGTGATCCCGGGGGTGCACTTCCTCTGGTTCGGCCTCGCCGCCGTCATCGTCGGCATCCTTGCACTGGCGCTCGGGATCGCTTGGCCATGGCAGCTGATCGCGTTCGCGATCATAGCGGTCGCGACCGTGTTCTGGGTGCGCCGTTACGCCCGCCCCGACGCCGCCAAGAGCGACACGCCCGATCTCAACGTCCGCGGCCAGCAGTATCTCGGCCGGGTCGTCTCGGTCGAGCAGGCGATCGTCTCCGGCCGCGGCAAGGTTCGCGTCGGCGACACGCTATGGCACGCCGAGGGCGAGGACGCCGTCGTCGGCACCAAGGTGAAGGTGATCGGGGTCAGCGGCACAGCGCTCGTCGTCGAGCGCCTCGAGTAGCGCGACCAGCGCGGTGACGGGCCCTATAGCCTGAGCGCGCCCTTCGCCTTCGCCTTGTACTCCGGCTCGACGTGGATCAGCACCTCCGAGCCCGGGATGGCCGCCTCGATCGCGTCTTCGATGCGGTCGCAGATCGTGTGCGATTCGGCGACCGTCATCGCGCCCGGCACCACCAGATGGAACTCGATGAACGTCGCCGGGCCTGCGGCTCGTGTGCGGATGTCGTGCACCTGCAGCGCACCCGTGCCGTTGGCCGAGATGAGCGCCCGGATCTCGCGCTCGACCTCGGCGCCCGCCGTCTCGTCCATCAGCCCGCTCATCGACGAGCGCATCAGCCGGAAGCCGGTCCACAGGATATGCAACGCGACCGCCGCCGCCAGCAGCGGATCGAGCAGGCTCCAGCCGGTCGCCGTCGCCAGCAAGAGGCCGGCGAGCACGCCGATCGAGGTCGCCACGTCGGCCAGGATGTGCCAGCCGTCGGCCGCCAGTGCCGGTGAGCGCCACGCGCGACCGCGGTCGATCAGCAGCCACGCCCAGCCGGCGTTGAGCGCCGTGGCGATGAGATTGACCAGCATGCCGAGCAACGGCTCGCTGATCTCGCGCGGACGCAGAACGGCATCGTAAGCCTCGCTGAGGATCATCAACGCCGCGATCACGATCAGCACACCCTCGAGCACGGCGGAGAAATACTCGGCCTTGTGGTGTCCGAACGGGTGGTGCTTGTCCGCCGGCCGGGAGCCGATGCGGATCGCGAGCAGGGCCGCGATCGCGGTCACGAGATTGACGATGCTCTCGAGCGCGTCGGAGAGCAGCGCCACGCTGCCGGTCAGGGCATAGGCGGCATACTTGATCGCCATGACCGCCAGCGCGACGGCGATGCTAGCGAGCGCGATACGCTGGATCTTGTCTGAATGCGTCGGCATGGTCCTCGTCGGCGGCCAGGGTGGCGACCGCGTGCATCTGCCACATCGGCCGCCGCGTGGCCAGTCTCGCCGCCGCGGCAGGCCCGCGCCCGCCGTGCGCCGACCGAGACGGCCCGCTTTTCCACATCGCCGCGGCCGGCTGGCCTGCCCCAGGGCGCGCGAATCAGACGGTTATGCGCCTTTGACCGCCTGGAGGGCTGCCGATGGCCAATTTCACCACGCATATCGGCGCCGGGACCGTCGTCGCCGGCGCGCTAGGAACCCTGACACTGGCCGCCGACGTGGTGGCGCCGGAGAATGTCGTCGCCGTCACCATGGCCGGCGTGCTCGGCTCGGTGCTGCCGGATATCGACCTGAAGGATTCGCGCCCCAGCCGGGCGATGTTCTCCGGGCTCGCCGTGTTCTTCTCGTTCGCGGTGCTGTTCACGTTCGCAATGGACTATTCGATCGCCGAGCTGTGGATCCTCTGGCTCGGTACGCTGGTGCTCGTGCGCTATGGCCTGCACGCCGTCTTCCACCGCATCTCGGTCCACCGTGGCGTCTGGCACTCGCTGCTCGCCGCCGCATTCTGCTCGGTGCTGACCGCGGTCGTGTTCAAGCACATGCTCGGCCGCCACGACGGCGTGGCCTGGCTCGCGGCGTGCTTCATGGCGATCGGCTTCCTCGTCCACCTTGCACTCGACGAGATCTACTCGGTAGACGTGATGGATACGCGCATCAAGGCGTCGTTCGGCACCGCCCTGAAGCTGATCGACCGCAACCATCTTGGCCACTCGGCGGCGATGGCGGCGGCGCTCGTGCTGGCGCTGCTCGTTGCTCCCTCGCCGCGGCCGTTCCTCGACGGTGTCGGCGAGCACTCGCTGTGGGCGGGACTGCAGCAGCGCTTCCTGCCGCGCGACAAGTGGTTCGGTATCTTCTCGCCGAGCGAGATCGTCGGCCGCGCCGGTCCGCGCGAGGGGGCGGACATCACGACCGGCTCGCTGGCACCGCCCGAGGCGTCGCCAGGCTCATCTGCCACCGGCTCCGAAGGCCGTTGAGGCCGGCTGCCGCCGCATCGAGCGGCTTGCCGCTCGAAGCATCGCGTTCGATGCCTCGTGAAGGTCAGCGCGTTGCCGGCTTGCTCGCGGCCAGACCGGCGAGGTAGGTGGCGACCAGGTCGTCGACCAGCGGGCCCGCGCTCTCGACGTTGATAATCGACAGCTTGTCCGCCGTCGAGAGTGACGTGATGCCGTGCACGCCGGCCCACAGCACGCGAGCGGCCCGCTTTAGCGTCGCCGGATCGGCGCCGACCATTAGCGGCTTCAAGGCGTCCTCGACCAGCGTCAGCAGTCCGTCGAGCTTGGCGCGATAGGTGGCCGGCACGTCGCGTCCTTTGGGCAGATGGTGCTCGAACAGCAGGTTCCAGAGCTTGGGGTTCTCGTGCGTGAAGCCGAGGTAGGTCGCCGCGAGTTCGTGCACGCGCCGGCGTGGATCGCCGCCGCGCGGCACGGCCGCCAGGCGCTCCGCCAGCCGGTCGAGCAGTTGGCCCTCGATCGTCAGCACCAGATCGTCGAGGTTCTCGAACACGTTGTAGAGAGTGCCGGGCGAGTAGCCGATGGCGCGGGCCACCTCGCGGGCGGACAGGCCGCCGAGGCCTTCCCGTTCGATCAGCTCCGTTGCCGATCTGAGGATCAGCTCCCTGAGCTGCTCGGCGGTGTGGATCGATCGACGCCCCATCGTGTGCGTCCTCGCCGGTACCTGCCATCTCGTCAGCGTAGCGCAGCATATGGCCCGGCGCCGCACCCGCCAAGAACCATTCGACGGGTGGCGCAAATAACAGTCTATTCGCAATAACGAAACCAAGGCCGGACAACACGGTGCCGCGGTGGTCCGAGCGACCGGTCTCGGCCAGCCCCGACCGCAGCCCCTCAAGTGCAGGTCAGCACGCAGTTGGTACCGTTGTAGTCGACGCAGCTGTTGCGCGGGCTGTGGATCGACTTGTCGGTCCAGGACTTGGGCGAGAACGACAGCCCCTTGTAGACGAAGCCGGTGATGAGCGGGGTGAAGTCGTAGCTGGTCTCGACCACGATCACGCTCGCGCCGGGGCTGACCATGCCGCTCGGCAGCGTGTAGCTCGCGCACTGCGCCGGCGGTGTGCCGCCGTTATGGCCGTAGGACCACTCGACGCGCGTATCGTTGGCGTCCGTGCTCGAGGCCTTGACCGAGATCACGCTGACCTTGAGCGAGGAGGATTCGTAGGGCCGCATCACGTGGGCGATCGACTCCATTATCGCCTCGAGCTGGGTGTCGTTCATCGTCTTCTCGCGCGCGATCAGGTCGCCGGTCATGGCCGTGACGACGCCGAAGCGGCGATCCATGTTGATCGCCCGGCTGACCTCCAGTGTGCCGATCAGCATGATCAGCATGACGGGAGCGAGATAGCCGAACTCGATGGCCGCGACCCCCTCGCAGTCGTGTGCGACACGAGCGAGCAGTCGGCGGCTCGATCCGAAGCAGCGGTGGAGGGCCTGTTTCAGCATGGAGTCCTCGTGCCGGAGAGGGAAGGTAGGGACGCGCGCCGTCTGATCACTTGTAGGGCTCGGTGCGGAACGTCGTTGCGGCCTGGATGATCGCTGCCCCGCCGAGGTCCGGGTCGCCGAGCGATATGAACGGAATGCTCGCCGGGAGATCCCACTGGTAGCAAACGGTGATCAGCACCGCCTCACTCTCCTCGCCCGAGAAATCCGATACCGAGTCGCCAGACGCGCCGCCGGCGGTCGCGAGGCTCGTTCCATCCTTGCACGAGGCCGGAGTGATGGCGCTCCATTCGGTGCCGTGCTGGATGTGGATCTGGAGCTTGCCATTGCACTCGATGAAGCTCGCTGCCTCGGCACAGACCTCCGACTTGAAGTCGCCCATGGTCGTGCCGGCGGTCTGCGCCTGGCCGGTGCGGATCTTGCGCGCCGCCGCCTCGACCGCGTGCTCGATCGAGTTGGTGATGAAGAAGTGCAGTCCGATGCCGATGGTGCCGAAGATGAACATGAAGAATGGGGTGGCGACCATTGCGAACTCGATCACGGTGACACCGCGCTCGTCGCGACGAAGCCGGCGCACCAGGCGCGCGAGGAGTGAGAGCGCAAGGCTGGAGTTGCGAGGACGCATGAACGCTACGAGCTCCGCTCGGCTGAAGGAATCGCGTGTTATGCCGTCAGAGATAATACGAAGGTCATGAATGGAATATTAATCAAATCGCTTTCTCTACGATTTGGTAAAGTGAGGCACTGCGGAATAAAGGGAATATTTACCGACGGCCCCGAAGTGGAAATGCCGGGCGAAGGGGCCCGGCGTTTGGTGGCGGAAGCTGCGGACCGTTTCGGGGTCCGTGCCTCCTTATACATGTCCCACGTGCGCGGCCGGCTCGGCCTGCAATGCGGCGAGCCGTTGCCTACTGGCCGCCGCCGTTGGCGCCGCTCTCCGCGCTCGCGTCGGAGAACTTGGCCTTCTTCTCCGAGCTCTTGTGGATGACCTCGAAGTAGGCGGCGTCGTCGCCGACGATCAGCGACGGCGAGCACGCCGGCGTGCAGGTGAACGAGTTGCGGACCGAGCCGCGGTGCAGGGTGACCACGCGCTGGTCGTCGCGCTGGACGATGACGCGCTGATCCTGGACCACATTGCGCTCGGCATCGAGCGCGATGATGTTGGTGACACCGAAGCTCTTGCCGGTCACCACCAGCAGATCTCCGCCCTGGATCGTCACGTCGGCGATCGAGGGGTTGCCGATGATGATCTCGTTGGCGGGACGGGGTAGCCGCAGCAGCTGTGACTGGTCGTAGCGCACCACGAGGTCGCCGGCGCGGGCGCTGGTCGCCTCGATGATGAGTGCCGCCATCAGGCTAATGCCGGCCAGCAGCGCGACGCGGGCGGCGCGCCCGGTGCGGCCCGAGAGCGTGGGGTGGGGAGTCATGGAATCGGTCCCTCCTGGAATCCTGCTCTCGGCATTTGCTCAGGAAAAGGTGAATGAACTGCAAACGGGCGTCCGGGTCCGGTGCTGCGAGGGAGGCCCGCGATCCCTTGCGGGCTCCGCCTGCGGGCTCTGCGTCGACCTGCGCTCGGCGAAGCGCTCGTCGAAGTGGCGCCGCAGGCCGGCTCGCTATCCGCTGCCCGGGGCGCGACGCCGAGTGATGTCGCAGCACGAGCGTGTATTCGCGTGCGCAACCGGGCCCCGAGCTGTGCCCAAGGCTGGCAAAAAGCATCGTCCCCCGCATCGATATTCAACGAAGAAATCCAATGTTAACGATCATGAGCTGTGCAAACGTCGCGTATATCTATAGTAAAAACGAATACTGGCCGATGAATACAACAGCACTTAGAAAGTGATCTGGATGATATTCAATTTGTTTCGATCGGTTTAACTTGTTGGAAGCTTGTGTTGATTTTGGTATCGTCGACTTTTACCTGGATTTAATACGTCGGGGGTAGTCTGGCCCTAGTTCAGCAGCGAGAACAGCAGGTTCCGCGGTGAACTGGTCAGCAAGTGTACACTCAATTGGGAGAGAGTAGTCATGCAGAAGATCGTCGCGCGCTTCCTGAAGGACGAGTCGGGCGCCACCGCTATCGAGTACGGCCTGATCGCCGCGCTGATCAGCGTCGTCATCATCACGACCGTCACCAGCGTCGGCGGCAACCTCGACGCGGTCTTCCAGACCATCGACGCCGCCCTGACGAACTAATCCTGCTGACCTCCCGCAGGGTCGCCCCTCGGCGACCCTGCTCGGCGGATCATGGATTGGGTCATGCGAGGCCGTCAGGCAAAGCCTGGCGGCATTCGCATTTCTGGAGTGATCAGCTCGCGCGTAAACGTTTTCCAGGCGGGCTCGCCGATCACGGAACGCTCCGCTAGCGCCCTGTTCGGCATGCGCAATTCATTCACCTCGATCGACCCGCAGGCCGCGCAAGACGGCGGCTCAGAGCCTTGCATTAACGGATTGGATAAGGGGCGCCTGCTAGGGTGAGATCCTGACGGTCGCGCATCGGCCCCCCCTAACGAAAGGCCCCGTGTCTTGCGTACTTTGCTGAAACGGCTTGCTCAGTCGAACGATGGCGCTACCGCCATCGAATATGCATTGATCGCGTCCTTCATCGGCATCGTGATCGTGGCCACAATCACCAGCGTCGGCGGCAATCTCGATGCGATCTTCCAGGTGGTCGACGCGGCGCTGAACTGATTCGGCGCCTCGCCGGTTAAGCGATCGTTTACCCTGTCCGCCGACAATCGGCCGCGCCGACTTCTCGCCTCGGCTGAGCGGAGCTGGTCATGCTCGAGTACGCTTTCCTGTTGCTGTTTCCGGCGTCGATGGCCTACGCAGCAACCTCGGACCTGATGACGATGACGATCCCCAACAGGATCTCGCTCCTGTTGCTCGGCGGCTTCCTGCTGGCGGCACCTTTCGCCGGTCTCGACTGGCAGGCATTCGGCATGCATCTCGCCGCCGGCGCCCTGATGCTGGCCGTCGGCATCGTGCTGTTCGCACTTCGCGTCGTCGGTGGCGGCGATGCCAAGCTGATCGCCGCCGTCGCACTCTGGCTCGGTTTCGAGCACCTGCTGCCGTTCCTGATCGTGATGGCCTTCGTCGGCGGCGGGTTGGCAATCCTGCTCCTCGCCTACCGCCGATTTGTGCCGGCCGATCTGGCCGCATTGTCGAAATGGTCCGAGCGTCTCTACTCGCCGCGCACCGGCATCCCCTACGGCGTCGCGATCGCCGCAGCCGGCCTTTGGGTCTACCCGAAAACCCCTGTTTTCAGCGCATTTCTCGCCTGACGCGCGTGGGCTTGGGGCCGACCGCCGAGCGCTCGCGCATTTTGCGACACCGATTAACTCGACATTGACAATTGTCGCGCACACTCGGCCTCGAGATTGAGGTCGAGCCCTCGGCTTTGAAAGGACCGTTTGCGCGATGAAGCGAGCACAACTCATTGGCCTGTCGATTGCGGGCATCGCCGGCGTGGCGGCCTTCGTGGTCATGAAGGGCATCGTCAACAAGCCGCAGGCGACCAAGAAGGTCGAGGTCGAGGTCAACGCGACCGAGGTGCTCGTCGCGCGCACCGAGATCGGCCTTGGCCAGATCGCCAACGAGAGCCACTTCCGCTGGCAGAAGTGGCCGAGCGAGGCCACCTCTTCGAGCTTCATCACCAAGGCGCACGGCATGGGCAAGATGCGCGAGCTCACCGGCGCCATCGCGCGTGCTCCGATCCTCGCCGGCGAGCCGATCACCTCGAACAAGCTGATCAAGGCCGGCCAGGGCGGCGTGCTCGCCGCGATCCTGCCGGCTGGCATGCGGGCGATCTCGGTCAAGATCAAGGAGGAGACGGCAGCCGGTCGCCTGATCCTGCCGAACGACCGCGTCGACGTGATCCTGATCCGCAAGCTGCGCGGCCGCAGCGGCAGCGAGGAGCACGTCAGCGACACCCTGTTCCGCAACGTGCGCGTGCTCGCGCTCGGCCAGCAGATCGAGGCGAAGGAAGGCAAGAAGGCGGCCGACGGCAGCGCCAACACGGCGACGCTCGAGCTCGACTCGCGTCAATCGGAGCTGCTCGCGCTGGCGACCGCCATGGGTGACATCTCTCTCTCGCTCAGGAGCATCGCCGACCTCAATGCGGGCGTCGACGGGCCGACCTCCGGCGATGCCTTGAACAAGGAACGTGCCGGTTCCATCCGCGTGTTGCGTTACGGCGTCAAGTCGCGTGCCTACGGCGTGAATTGAGTGCGTCTCAACGTACCTCGGCGGAAGGCAAGAAATCCTATGGACAGAATGACGGTATTCCTCCATCGCAGCGCGCTCGGCGGGCTCGCGGGAATTGCGCTCGCTGCCTTCATCGGCGGTGCTGCAGGCGAGGCGGCGGCTCAGTTCAAGGGCTCGACCTACCGCGACGCGCGCCCCCCGAGGGCGCGCCCCCCCGGGGA
>JBFMEX010000090.1:0-19482 GCA_040752215.1 Pseudomonadota bacterium
CGTCAACATGGACTGGGGCTTCGACGCCGAGGAGGAGCAGGAGGCCGAGGAGGTCGAGGCGACCGAGCCGGCGCCGCGCGAGGAGCGCTTCCGCGACGAGAGCCGCCGCGAGGAGTCCGGCGAGGGCGGCGAGGATGGCCGCCGCCGTGGCCGCCGCCGCCGCCGGCGTGGCCGCCGGGACGAGGGCGAGGCCGAGCCGCGTCGCGTCCATGCCGGCGGCGTCGAGGAGGTCGAGTCCGACGAGGGTCCGGTGGACCTCGACGAGGAGACCGGCGCCGGTGCGGACATGGGTGAGGAAGCGCCCGCGCGCGAGACGGCAAGTGGCGACGGCGAGGGCCGGCGCGGCCGGCGCGGTCGTCGCCGGGGCCGTCGCGGCGGTCGCCGTGGACGCGACCGCAATCGCGAGGACATCGGTGAGCCGACGGCGGCGGCCAACCGCCACGACGGCGAGGAGGGCGCCGGGCCCTACGCCGACGAGGGCGAAGCGATGCGCGAGGTGGCGGCCGAGCCGCCGCACGCGCGTGGGCAAGAGCCCGAGCAGCACCCCGGACTCGGTGATCAGCCGTGGCCGGTCGCGCCGCGACCCGCCGCTCCGGCTCCGGAACGGACCGAGCCGCCGCCGGCCCCGCCGGCGCCGGTCGCAGTCGCCGCGGTCGAGGAGCCGGCACCCGCCCCCCGTCAGCGCACGCGCGGCGAGCCGATCGCCAGCGAGCCGAGGATCGAGCGCGTGGTGGTGAAGCCGGGCGCCGACGAGCCGGCCGCCGAGGCCGAGGCGGATGCCGCGGGGCAGCCGGTGCGCAAGGGATGGTGGCTGCGCCGGCTGACCGGCTCCAGCTGAGCCGGGTGCCCCCTGTCGAAATGCCCGAAGGGCCGGCCATCACCGGCCCTTCGCTTTTCGGCGCGCTCGCTCGAGACGTGCGAAGGGCGGGGCCCTGCCGGACCCCGCCCCTGCGCGTCACGTATGTGGGAAGTCTGCTCAGTTCGCGGTCGTGGACGTGCGAGCGATCGAGCCGGTGACGATCGGCGCCTTGCGGACCGTCGCCGCCACTCTGCCCGGCTTGACGATCCCGCGACGGGTCTCGGCGAGGTGGGCCTTGCGCGCCCGCGCGACGGCGGCGATAGAGGCCCGGATCTCGGCGTTGCGGGCGGCGGCGAAGCGCGCCTCGCGCGCCCGCTCCACGGCGGCGATCGAAGCGTTGATCTCGGCGTTGCGCTCGGCCGCGAAGGCCGGCATGCGCACGCGGCTGACCGCCGCGATGGATGCGTCGATCTCGATGTTGCGCTCGAGGGCGAAGCGGGCGGCGCGCACGCGCTCGACGGCTGCGATCGAGGCGTCGATCTCGGCATTGCGCTCGGCGGCGAAGCGCGCCGCGCGAGCCCGCTCGACGGCGGCAATGGACGCATTGATCTCGGCATTGCGCTCGGCGGCGAAGCGGGCGGCACGCGCGCGCTCGACCGCGGCGATCGAGGCCGAGATCTCGGCGTTGCGCTCGATGGCGAAGCGGGCGTCGGGAGCCTGCAGGGTGCCGACGACCAGCGCCGAGGGCGCGGCCGCCAGCGAGCATGCGGAGACAGGGCCGGCCAGGCAGGCGAGCCCGGCGGCAGCGGTGGCAATGAGGGTGAGTACGCGAGACATGGGTGAGCTCCTTGGCCGCGCCTGGCGCGGATCGATCCTCGAATGCCGATAATTAAAAGCGCATTCGCTTAAAATTTTCTGCAATTCGGAGAGCATCGATAAATTACGCTTCGCCGGCTTCGAGTTGCAGCCGGCTCGTGCCCGAGCCGGGCCGAGCGGCTTGCGCGGCGGTTGCTGCACACCACTGTTGAAGTTGCATTTTTCTGGTGCCGGGCAGCGCGGCGTTGACGATGCACCCGCAAGCAATTGATACGTCCAGACGCCAGAATTGCGGACGCCGATTCAGAATCCGTCAATGGAGGTGAATTGGGCGTTACAGCGGCCCGGAATTTCCCGCCATGGAATTCCTCGCGCATGCCATTCCGGCCGAGCCCTCCACTCGATATCCGGCCGAGCCGCCTCGCGGGCGCCGGGACCCAGTGGCCGCACTCGCCCGCGTCGCGTTTGTGCCGCTGGGTCCCGGCTCCGCGCGTCGCCGCTCCGGCCGGGATGACAGCCCGTGAAGTGCGCCGAGCTACGCATTGCGCCCCCCCCCCCGAACGCCAGAGCATCTCCGGGGACATGACCCGATCGCCGGCACCAACCTCGTCACACGTCACCAACACTCGCGCGATCGGGATCATGTCCCCGAAATGCGGAATTACGTATTGTGTCCCCGTTATTCTTGTGTCCCCGTTATTCTTGTCCCCGTTATTCTATGTCCCCGTTATTCGTGTCCCCGTTATTCCCGTTATTCCGATGTCCCCGTTATTCCGGCCTATTTCCGGGGGCTCCCACGCATTGAAAATCGATTGCGTCTCCTTTCTCTCATCGCCAACAGCATCGTTGACCGCTACCAGCCGAGGTAGTCGCATTCGCGTTCGCTTGCTCACCAGCTCGGGGGAGGTCGCTCAAATCCCCTGGCCCTCGACCTCGCGGGCGAGTTCCTCCAGCGCCTGCTTGCCGCCCTGCCAGTGGGGATGGATGGCGAGCAGCTGCTGCAGCGCTTTGAGCGCCGCCTTCTTCTCGCCCATCTCGCGCAGGATCTGCACCAGCCCGTCGAGCGCCTTGAAGTGGTTGGGCTCGAGCGCCAGCACGCGCCGCAAGTCGCCGAGCGCAAGCGCGTAGTCGTCGCGCATGTAATGCACCAGCGCGCGCCGGTTCCACCCTTCCGCGAAGTCGGGCGCCAGCTCGACCACCGCATCGAGCAATTGGATGGCAAGATCGAGCCGCTTCTCCTCGGCCGCGCGGATCGCCCGCCCCATCAGCAGCGACACGGTCTCGCTGCCCGAGTGCAGCCAGATGCGCTCGATCGACTGGGCGATGAGCTGCGCGCTTTCCTCGCCGTCGGCGGTCGCGAGATGGGCGTAGAGACCCTCGAGGATGCGGCTCCGATCGGCCGGCGTCGCCGGCAGGCCGGCCTGCTCGTCGGCCTCGATGGAGGGCGCGACGTCGCTACGCTGCTTCGGCTCGCGCTGCGGGCGCTCCTGCGGCGCGGCCTCGGGCGACGGCGTCTGCGCCACGGCCGGACCGGTGGCAATGGCGAGCGCCGCGACGGCGAGCGTCACGGCGACAATCGAGGCGAGATGGGAATTGCGCATGCGGCCACGATAGGCCGCCCCGGCCGTCGCGTCAAAAGCCCCTGCGATGGACGCTCGGCGCCGGACCTCAGCCCTGGCGCGCCTTGAACTTGCGCTGCGTCTTGTTGATCACGTACACGCGGCCCTTGCGGCGCACGAGACGGTTGTCGCGGTGGCGCGAGCGCAGCGACTTCAGAGAGTTCCTGACCTTCATATCGACACCGGCTGTTGGCTCGGCCGCATTCCGGCCAAAGCACGCTGCACCGCTTGCCAGAGGACGGCAAGGGCGAGCACCTCGGCTGCAGCCCGGGAAAAGGACGCGCGAAACTATGCGGGACCGGCCGTGCTGTCAACCGGGCGATTCCCTGCCGCCGACAGGGCGATTCACTGATTTCTTTCTCCCATGGAGAGTCCCACAGGGGCGGACGGGCCTCCTCACAACGGGCTCCGTCGGCGGCGGCGAGTCCCTCACCCGCCCTTCGGGCACCCGTCCCGGGAGAGGGAAGGGAGCATCGGCGACCGAGAATTGGATTGCCTTCGCCCACCAAAGAGCGGGGCGATGGTGGGCACTAGAGGGATCGAACCTCTGACCCCTACCATGTCAAGGTAGTGCTCTACCGCTGAGCTAAGTGCCCGGGGAGCGGTGCGCCGCACCCGAGTGCGCCTCCTATATCGGCAATGCCGGGTCGAGGCAAGATTGTCGTCGCCGGGATGCCGGTGACGCACGATGGGTCGGGCGAACCTGCTACTCCGGCTCGCCCACCGGCTTGGCCGTGGACTCCTGCTGGTTGTCGGCATCACCGTCCTCGTCGTCCTCGACGCGTCCGGGAATCGCATAGCCGCCCCTGATCCAGCGCGAGAGGTCGACGTCGGCACAGCGTCGCGAGCAGAACGGACGGTAGTCGGCGGTAACCGGGCGCCCGCAGATCGGGCATCCTGGTGCCGGCGCCGTGTTGCGATTGGTCGGCTCGGCCGTGGCCATGGGCGGCTCGCTACTCCCCTTCCAGTTCGGCGGCCTTGAGCCACGAGAAGTGGATCGGGAAGCCTTCGCCGGCGAGCATGCCGACCACCTCGGTCAGCGGCAGGCCGACGACGTTGGTGTAGGAGCCGACCAGCTTCTGCACGAAGCAGCCGGCGAGGCCCTGGATGGCGTAGCCGCCGGCCTTGCCGCGCCACTCGCGGGAGGCGATGTAGGCCTCGACCTCGCCCCGCGAGAGGTGCTTGAAGCGCACCCGGGTGTCGACGATCTTGGTCCGCACCTTGTCGTCCGGGGTGATGAGGCAGATGCCGCTCAGCACACGATGCTGGCGGCCGGACAGGAGCTGCAGCGCGGCGACCGCCTCCTCCATGTACTGCGGCTTCATCAGCACGCGCCGGCCGACGGCGACGATCGTGTCGGCAGCCAGCACGTAGGCGTCGGCGATGTCCTTGTCGTTGGCAATCTGCTCGCGCGCCGCCTCGGCCTTGGCACGGGCGAGACGGGCGACCAGCCCGCGCGGCATCTCGCCCCGCTTCGGCGTCTCGTCGATCGAGGTCGGCCTGAGCGCATCGGGCACAATGCCGACCTGCGCGAGCAGGGTGAGACGGCGCGGGCTGCCGCTCGCCAGCACCAGCTTCGGCGCCGGCCGGGCGTCGCGCTCGGCGGCATGCGCGCGGGCCAGCTCGCGGCGCAGCGTCTCGCGGCGCGGCCCGTCGGTTCTACTCAGCAGATTGAGAAATGCGGCCTTGCTGGAGCTCATGCGATTCCGCCACATGCGGCTCGGCACGGCCGCTCGATTTGGATTTGCAGCACGGGCCGCCCGATGCCTCGCCGATCCGAGCGCCTTGCCGACCCGTCATGCGGCGGCCCAACGCCCAACGCCGGCGCTGGCTCGACCGCCGGCGGAGAATGCAGAGGTGGCCATCGAAAAGCAAGCCCGGCAAAAGCCGTTGCATGCGGGGCGCGATCCCGGGAATATGAGTGCGTCTTGATCTGCTTCGAGCCGAGGCGCCGGATGTCGCAGAGCCTGCCATCGAAGGACACGCTGGCCGAGCTGCTGGCGGGGACCCTGCTGTTCGCCGGTCTCGACGAGGTGGGCCGGCGCGCCGTGCTCGCCGAGATGCGCGAGGCGAGCTACGGGGTCGGCCAGGTCATCTTCACGCGCGGCGATCCGGGCAAGGAGATCTATCTCGTCGTCAGCGGCCGGGTGCGGCTCTCGGTGCTGACGCCGGAGGGTCGCGAGCTGTCGTTCGCTCACGCCGAGGCGGGCCAAGTATTCGGCGAGATCGCGATGCTCGACGGCGAGACGCGCTCGGCGGACGCGACCGCGGTCAGCAAAGTCTCGGCGCTGACGCTGAGCCGTGGCGCGTTCCAGCGGGTGGTGGCCGCGCATCCGGTGGTCGGCGATGCCGTCATCCGCTTCCTGTGCCGACGCATCCGCGAGGCCGACCAGCAGCTCGAGGCGATCGCGCTGTGCCCGATCGAGGTTCGGTTGGCGCGCTTCTTCCTCGCCACCGCGCGGCAGAAGGCAGGCAGGGAGGGCCTCGACCGGGTGGCGGTCGATCTCGGCATGTCGCAGAGCGAGCTGGCCTTGCTGATCGGCGCGAGCCGGCCCAAGGTCAACACCGCGCTCTCCATGCTCGAGGCGAGCGGCGCGCTGACGCGCACGAAGAATGGCTTCGAGTGCGATATCGAGGAGCTCGAGACCGTGGCCGCGCTGGAGTGAGCGGGCGCGCACCGCACGGCCGAGCCGAGAAACCGACCATGGCAGCCGAACAGGGCCCGACAGCATCCGCGAAGGGAGCCTTGATCCGGCTCGGCCGGCGGCGTTGGGTGCAGGCCGTCGGCGGGTGGATCAGCCGGCTCGCGGAGGCCGGCACCGCCGGCTACAGCGGCGACGTCAAGCGCCGGCTGATGATCCTCAACATGATCGCCTACCTGATCGCGGCCTCGACCCTCGGCTACGCGGTGCAGCACGCGACACTCGATTTCGCGACCTACGAGCCCGTGATCTACATCAATCTGGCGCTGGTATTGATGGCGGTGCTGGTTCCATTCTCGCATCGCTTCGGCGACCTCGCCGGCGGTCTCATCATCGTCGTATCGGAGTATGTCGCGCTGTTCGCGATCACCGCCTATCTCGGCCGCTCGTCGGGCGTGCACCTGCAATACTTCATTGCCGCGGCGGCAACGTTCGTCGGCTTCGGTCTTGCGAGGCTGAAGCTGATCATCCCGATCGTGCTGATCGGGCTCGCCCTGCACCTCTATGCCTGGTTCAACTTCCCGCGCTCGCTGGCGCGCGTCTCGGCCGACCGCGAGGTGCTCGATTCGCTCTACGTCCAGGCGGCGATCACCACCGTCGCGCTGACCGCGGCCTCAGTCTACTACGCCTTCCGCCTCGCCGAGCGGGCCAAGGCCGAGACCGACGCGCTGTTGCGCAACATCCTGCCGGACAGCGTCGTCGAGCGCTTGAAGGCGCACCCGGGCGAGGCGATCGCCGACAGCTTCGCCGAGGCCTCGATCCTGTTTGCGGACATCTCCGGCTTTGTCGCTCTGGCGCGCCGGCTCGGCGCCGAGCGCACGGTCGAGCTGTTGAACAGGATCGTGCTCGAGTTCGATTGCCTCGCCACCGGACTCGGGGTCGAGAAGATCAAGACCATTGGCGACGCCTACATGGTCGCCGCCGGCATACCCGAGCCGGCACCCGATCATCTCCACCGGCTGGCGCGCATGGCGCTCGCGATGCAGGATGTCGTCGCCGAGATCCGCCGGCGCTCCGGGATCGACGTCGCGATCCGCATCGGCATCGCCTCGGGGCCGGTGATGGCCGGCGTCATCGGCAGCCGCAAGTTCAGCTACGACGTGTGGGGCGACGCGGTCAACCTCGCCGCGCGGCTCGAGAGCGCGAGCGAGCCCGGCCGCATTCTCGTCTGCCCGAGTTGCCGCCAGCGCATCGACGCCGATTTCGATTTCGAGCGCCGCGGCGAGATCGACATCAAGGGGCTCGGCGCACGCGAGACATGGTATCTCGTCGGCGAGAAGCGCAAGCCCGGCGGCGCGAGCGATAGCGTTGGTATCTCCGAGGCGTTGGCGAAGCTGCCGTAGGGCATCGCGCCCAGGGCCCGCAATTCCTCGTGCCGACGCGCGCGAGCCGCGGCGACTGCTCGTTTGGCACAAGCGCGCATCGGCGATTGCCTCGAGCTCTGGCCGGGAACCGTATGGCTCGTGACCCTACCCCCCCAACACCTCGACCACCTTCGCATGCACCTCCGCGTCCCCGCAGGCGACGATCCTGCCGCCGCTCGTCGCGGGTCCGCCATCCCAGCTGGTGATGCGCCCTCCGGCGCGCTCGATGATCGGGATCAGGGCGACGATGTCGTAGGGCTTCAAGCCGGATTCCACCACGCAATCGACGAAGCCGGCGGCGAGCAGGCAATAGGCGTAGCAGTCGCCGCCGAAGCGGGTCATGCGCGCCTTGGCCTCGAGGCGGCGGAATGCGGTGCGGTCGGCGCTGGTGGCGAGCAGGCTCGGGTGTGTGGTGGTCAGCACCATGTCCGCGATCTGCGGACACGGTCGGGTGCGGATGCGGCGCGCTTTCCCATCGCGCCCGCGCCAGTGGCTCGTCTTGGCGTCGGACCAGAACCGCTCGCCGGTGAACGGCTGGTCCATCATGCCGAGCACGGGCGCGTCGGCGTCCATTAGGCCGATCAGCGTGCCCCACAGCGGCGAGCCCATCACGAACGCGCGGGTGCCGTCGATCGGGTCGACGATCCAGCGCCAGCGCGCACCCGGATTGACCGTGCCGTACTCCTCGCCGACGAGGCCGTGATCCGGATAGCGCTGGGCAATCGCCTTGGCGATGCGGCGCTCGGCGGCGCGGTCGGCGATCGTGACGGGGTCGTAGCCGCCGTCGTCGGCCTTGTTGTCGACCGCGATGCGGCGGCGGAAGTGGGGGAGGATCGCGGCGCCGGCGCCGTCGGCCAGCTCGTGGGCGAAGGCGAGCAGCTGCTTGAAGGGAGGCCGCGGGTCCTTCGTGAGGGTCATGGCTCCCCTGTCACAGCCTGTGAGGCGCTGCGCGCGCGGACGATATTCGGAAGTATCCGATTGGGCTTGGCCCGAAAA
Source organism: Pseudomonadota bacterium (assembly GCA_040752215.1). Lineage (GTDB taxonomy): Bacteria > Pseudomonadota > Alphaproteobacteria > Rhizobiales > Hyphomicrobiaceae > JBFMEX01. The sequence goes on from JBFMEX010000090.1 coordinate 8,297, forward strand.
CGACAGTCGTCCCCGCGTGTCCGAAGCGCCAAAGCTTGTGGCGGGAGTGCATCACTTTCACTGAAAGGTTGCCATGTTTCGGATCGTCGCATTGTCGATGCGCGCGAAGCGGCTCATCTTGCCGCTGTGGCCGCCTCGGTCGCGCCGATGCCGCCACTGCCCACTTTGGGCGTTTCCTCCCTAGACTTGGGCCGTTCGTTCGCGAACGGCCTTTTTTCGCGGGCGAGCGGATCCCGACGTTCGGACCCGTCCCGCTCCGATGGGCGACCACCGCGCGGCGCCAGCCCCCCAATTGACGGCTGCCAGCTATGCAAAAATTGCATTTGCCTTTTGTGCGCTGCACCACTAATTTCTGCATTGCGACATCGGCGAGCCCTGCTCGCCACGTCGTAGCCCTCCTTGGGCGTTTCCTCCCTAGACTTGGGCCGTTCGGCAACCCGGACGGCCCCTTTTCTTTTTTGCGGCACAAGCGCTTCGCGAGCTGGCAGACGAGGCGTCGGGTGGCTTCCGCGGGGCGCTCGGCACCGCGTGAGCGGGCGGGGTGCTCGCGCTAGACGAGGGAGGTGGCCAGCCATTCGACGTGCCAAGGGCGGCGTGGCGCATTGCCGCCGGACGGGCCAGTGGGCTTGAGACCTGCTGCGTCGCAGCACATATTAGCGCTCGTGAGGCTTCGGTTTCGACCGGAGCCATGCACGCCCTCCTTGGGCGTTTCCTCCCTAGACTTGACGGCCGCCCAATCGGGCGGCCGTTTTTTCGTGATGGCGGTCCGACTCCGCTCGAATGGAGCCGGCCGGACGCGCGGGCTCGCGCCAGCGCGGGGCGAAACCTGCGCGCCGGCGCCTATTCCGCGGCGGCACGCTGGGCGAGGAGGCTCGGCAACTCGAAGAACAGCCGCGCCGAGAGCTGCTCGAGGTCGCGCTGCAGGTCGTCGAAGCTGGCGGTCGGCGTGAATGCGCGCTCATCCATGTAGAGGCCGCGGTTGATCTCGATCTGCAGCGCGTGCACGCCGCGCGCCGGGCGGCCGTAGTGCTGGGTGATGTGGCCGCCCGCGTAGGGGCGGTTGAGGTGGACGTCGTAGCCGAGCCGGCCGAGCGCGGCGCGGGTGAACAGCGTCACCTTGTCGTTGCAGGAGGCGCCGAAGCGGTCGCCAAGCACGAAGTCGGGTCGCGATCCCGCCGTCGTGCCGGCCGAGCTCGACGGCATCGAATGGCAGTCGATCAGAACCGCGTAGCCGAACCGGCGTCGCGTCAGCTCGATCAGCTCGGCGAGCCGGGCGTGAAACGGCACGTAGAGCGTCTCGACCCGGGCCAGCGCGGCGGCGAGCGGCAGGCGCTCGCGGTAGATCTCCTCGCCGTCGGCGACGAGCCGCGCAATGGTGCCGAGGCCGCCGGCCACGCGCACCGATTGCGTGTTGGCGAAGTCCGGCAGCCGGCCGGCGATCAACTCGGGGTCGAGCTCGTAGGGCTCGCGGTTGACGTCGAGGAACGCGCGCGGGAAGCGGGCGGCGATCATCGGCGCACCGAGCCGGGCGACGTGGCAGAACAGCTCGTCGACGAAGCAGTCCTCGGAGCGCCGGAGGCTCACGGCATCGAGGCGTGACTGGGCGAGGAACTGGCGCGGATAGACGCGGCCCGAATGCGGCGAGCAGAACACGAACGGCGCCTTCTGCTCCACGGGCGTCAGCACCGTGAACGGCGGATCGAGCTCGGCCAGGATCTCGGCGCGCTCTATGGCGGACATCGTCGCGTTTGCTCCTTGCGCGAGGGCGGGCCGGTCGCGCGCTGCCGCCTCGCCCGCGGACGGCGCACTGCCGTCAGTGTGCCAACAGGACGGGGCAGTGTCCACAGCGCGACGCAGATGTGCACGTGGCATCTGCGCGGGGCGGCCCGGCTCGCGAAAGCGTGTCGCCTCGGCGGCAGCGTTCCACAGCTTCACCGTCCGTTTACCAAACTCGCGTCAGATTCGAATGTCTTTTCGTCATCTCTGGTTTAGTTTCGCTTCAATCGGTGCGGCACACTCATGACAGCAAAGCCCTTCCGTCAGCCCATGCAGCGTATCCTGTTGGCCGAGGACGACGACTCCATGCGTGGTTTTCTCGAGCGGGCGCTCGGGCGGGCCGGCTACGACGTCGCCGCCTTCGCCAACGGTGCCGAGGCCTACGAGCGGCTGACCCGCGAGCCCTTCACGCTGCTGCTGACCGACATCGTGATGCCGCGCATGGACGGCATCGAGCTGGCGCGGCGCGCAAGCGAGCTCGATCCCGATCTCAAGATCATGTTCATTACCGGTTTCGCCGCCGTAGTGCTGAACAATGCCGACGCCGCGCCCAAGGACGCGCGCGTGCTGTCGAAGCCGTTCCATCTGAAGGACCTGGTGCGCGAGGTCGAGCGGCTGCTGGCGGCGTGAGCGCCCTCTGGCGAAGCGGCCCGGTGGCCCATCCGGGTGGCCTTTCCCGGTCGCTTGGCAGCGCACTGGACAGGCCCCGGGCAACCCCCTATAAGGTCCGGGCTTTCGCGCCGGCCCTTGGCCGTCGAGGCCAAGCCCAGGTAGCTCAGTTGGTAGAGCACGTGACTGAAAATCACGGTGTCGCTGGTTCGATTCCGGCCCTGGGCACCATCATTCTCAAGGATTTGGGCAACTCGCGTGATCCGCGGAGCCGCTGACGCGGGAGTCTTGCGGGGCACACCCTCCAGCGCTCCTCTCAAGACCACCGGCTCGGGCTGACCAGCCCTCTCCCTGGCAGACACTCTCGGCCGCCGCACCGATCGAGCATGAGTGGTGCTCCCTTGGGCTGGAACGAGGCTGCCCGCAACACTTGGTGGCCATGTCGATCTCGATTTTACCGGCAGGGACGAAGAACCCGATCATTGCGGCACGGCCCGCGGATCCAGCTTGTCAGCCGACGGGCGATGGAGCAGTGTAACGTCCGCACCCTGCTTCCGGTCGCGACATGGCTACTCCGACCGACAGCGTTGTTTCGATGCGGCGTCCTCTGCCAGCGTTATTCTCTCGGCGGACAGCGTGGCTGTGTGTCGGGCGGTGGGCTAGGATACTGCTCACGTCGCTTGCGGCGTGGACTCTCTCGAGCTTGCCGGTGCGCGCTGACGAGCTCGACGCCCTCAACAAGCGATGGCTGCAACTCTTCAAGTCGGGGCAGACTGCCGAGGCGACGGAGGTCGCCAAGCGGGCCCTCACGCTGACGGAACAGCGCTTCGGCCGCAGCCACCCCAGTGTCGCCACCGCGCTCCTGGACCTTGCAATACTGCTCAACGAGCAGCGCCAGTTCGAGGTGAGCCAACCGCTGATCGAGCGATCGGTGGCGATCCGCGAAAAGGCTCTGGGCGCGCAGCACCCTCACCTCGCGACCTCACTCCAGGAGCTGGCATCCGTTCATAGAAGCCAGGGGCGGCTCAAGGAGGCACTGCCGCTGGCGAAGCGAGCGTTGGCGATCAGGGAGAAGGCGCTCGGCGAACGCCACGAGATCGTCGGCCAATCGCTCGAGGAACTCGTGGCCATCTACAAAGCCGACGGCCGCCATGGCGACGCCGAGCCGCACGCGCGGCGTCTGGTAGAGATTTACAGGACCGCCCTGGGAGTCGACCACCCGAAGATCGGGCTCGCAATGCATACCCACGGCGAGATTCTGGTCGCTCTGGATCGGATGACGGAGGCCGAGCCACTCCTCCGCCAGTCGATTGCGATCCTTGAGCGCAAGCTTGGCGCCGAGCATCCGGTCATTGGCAAGAAGCTGCGCGAGCTGTTCGTGGCCCTGCGGGCACAACGGAAGTATGCCGAGGCGGAGGTCCAGCTCACCCGGGCGCTCGCTATCGCGGAACGCGATCTGGGATCGGATAGCGCCGAGCTGCCCGCGCTGCTGCAGACGTTCGCGAGCCTGTACCGTTCGATCTATCGGGATCGCGAGGCAGAGGCGTTGCTTCGCCGTGGCATCCAGCTGCGCGAGCGACGGCTCGGCAAGGAGCATGCCGACGTCGCCGAATTGCTGCATGGTCTCGCCGAGCTGCTGGTGCAGCAGGAGCGCTATGGCGAGGCGGAGCCGCTGCTCAAGCGCGCGCTGGCAATCCGCGAGCAGGCGCCAGGGCAACCCGACGTCGGGCAAACGTTGTCCCTATTCGCGACCTTGTTGGTCTCGACGGGTCGGGTGGCCGACGGTGAGTCTGTTGCGAGGCGGTCGCTTGCAGTCCTCGAGAAGGCTCGCGGGGCTGAGAGCATCGAGGTTGCGGAGGTGCTCGAGACCCTTGGCGCGGTCCACCAGCTTCAGCTGCGCTTCGACGATGCCGAGCGGGCCTTGCGGCGAGCAATCGCGATCCGGGAGAAGGTGGGACGTGCCGACGATCTCGCGATTGCGCAGCTGCTCGGCAAAATTGCCGACGTTTACGATTGGAGCCTCGCCAAGGACAAGGCCCCGGAGGCCGAGAGGCTGCTGAAGCGGGCGCTCGCCATCTGGGAGAGACGCCTCGGACCCGATCATCCAGAGACAGCCTCGCTGTTGCTGAGGCTCGCAAAGGTGAATAGCTCTCTCGGACGACCCGAGGCCAAGCTGCGCCTCGCCAAGCGAGCCCTCACCTTGCAAGAGAAGGCTCTCGGTCCGGCCAGCGCCGACGTGGCGCGGATATTGGACACGATCGGCTTCCACCACCTGCTGCACGGCAACTTCGCAGAGGCCGTCGGCTACCTGGATCGCTCGACCAGGATCATGATCGGGCGCCTGAAGCGCGGCAACACACCACCTCGCCGGCAGGCACAATGGAACCCCGAGGCGCTGGATCTCGGCAGCGAGTTCGGCAATGCGCGCTTCCATTGGCTGATACAGGCGCAGCACAAGGCCGCCGAGGAGGAGCCGGCGCTGAAGGAAAGTCTCGGGCGGGCCGGCTTCGAGGCCGCCCAATGGGCACTCGTCTCGAGCGCTGCGGCGTCCCTGTCACAAATGGCGGAGCGGCACGCCATAGCCGCCGACAAGGCTCTGGCGGAGCTGATCCGTGAGCGCCAGGACCTGGCCGGCAGGTACGAGGCGAAGGATAGTCTGTTGACCAAGGCCATCATGAGCTCGGCCCCACAGCGCGCCGACGAGGGCGCAAAGTCGCTGCATGCGGAGCTAGCCACGATCGACGGGCGTATCCGCGAGATCGACGCCACGGTGGAAAAGCGCTTCCCGGACCACGCATCGCTGTCCCGCCACGCGGCGGTCGGAATCGATGAGGCCCGTTCCCTGATTGGTGCCGACGAGGCGATCGTGATGCCTGTCGATGCGGTAGACTTCCCGACGGGTACGGGCGGAACATTCTTGTGGGTCGTCACGAAGGCCACCTTCGCCTGGCACCGCGTCCCGCTTGACGCAGGGGCGCTACGCCATCTCGTTCACGCCTTGCGGTGCGGCTTGGATCGCGCCGCGTGGTTAGGCGAGGGCGCCAGCGCTTGCGCGAAAGCCCTCGGTATCGAGATCACCGCCATACCGCGGGACGACCAGCCTCTCCCGTTTGACCATGCAGCGGCATTCGAGCTGTATCGAGCGCTTTTCGGCGAGTTCGAGCACCTGATCAGGGGAAAGCACCTGTTGGTCGTCAACGCCTTTCCGCTGTCGCAGTTCCCACTACAGGCACTCGTAGCCGGCAAGCCCGACGCATCGATGCAGGGCTCAGAGGCGAACCGAAGGGCCACTTGGCTCGCGCGGCGCCATGCTGTCACGCTCTTGCCGGCGGTTGCTTCGCTCAAGGCGTTGCGATCGCGGGCCCGCCGCAGCAACGCCTCGAAGAGCTATGCGGCCTTTGGAAACCCGCTCCTGGATGGCGATCCGGGCCGCAGTGCAGATGCCGCAAGGGCCCGTGCCGCTCGCGACAAGCAGCAATGCACGCGGACTGAGGACGGGCGACTCGCGCGCTCTTTGCAGCCTCGCAGCGCCATCCGCCAACCGCCCCTGCGTGGCGGGCTGGCAGATTCCGCCTATCTTCGCGCTCAAGCTCCGTTGCCGGAGACTGCCGACGAGCTTTGCACGGTCGCCCGGCAGATCAAGGCCGAGAGCCGATTTGTTCACCTCGGGGCGCGCGCAAGTGAGCGCAACATCAAGTCGCTGAGTGGCGAAGGGCGTCTTGCTGACTTCCGTGTCGTGCACTTCGCGACTCATGGTGCCATGGCTGGCGAGCTCGGACTCGGCACCGAGCCCGGACTGATCCTGACGCCGCCCGCAAAGGTATCAGCCGAGGACGACGGATATCTTGCCGCGTCGGAGATTGCCGGCCTCAGGCTCAATGCCGATTGGGTCGTCTTATCGGCGTGCAATACCGGGGCGGACGCAGGAGATGGCGAGGCATTATCGGGATTGGCTCGCGCCTTTTTCTATGCCGGGACCCGCGCCCTGCTTGTCTCGCAATGGGCGGTCTACTCGGACGCAACGGCGAAGCTCATTACGGGAGCGTTCGACGAGATGACGAGGGACGGACGCGTCGGCCGCTCCGAGGCGCTGCGCCGATCGATGCTGGCGCTCGTTGACAACGGAGAGCCAGTCGAGAGCCATCCTGCCTTTTGGGCTCCATTCGTGCTGGTCGGAGAAGGAGCCGCAGCCAGATAACGGCACTCTTCGCTCTCGAACGCGGCGGGTCGGGCAACTCGAACCGGTGCCCCGCCGTACGCTGCGATAGACCGAGGCCTACCGTCGATTGAACGATGACATGGGCCGCTGACATCCTTCACTGACCGATCATCCGGACGCGTGTCGGACGATCGCCCACGGGAGGGTCGCCGACACTCGACAATGGTTCGCACGGTCCAGGCTGAATCATTCCGGCAGTCGCCGATTGTTCGTCAGCGGGTCTTACGGGCCAGCCAAGGCGCGCATCCCTCCGACTCGAGAGCAGCCAAGAACCCGAGTAGCACTCGCCCGTTCGCGGTACGCGCTGTACGAGAAGGACTCGCACCTACATCGCGGAATCCCGCGCCTGGCGAGGGGGCGTCGCGTCGATATCGAGCCGGCGGTGAAGCTGCTCCGCCGCTAGAATCATCGCGCGCTCGGCAAGGGCGGTGATCGTCAACAACGGGCTGACGCCGATCGCCGAGGGAATCGCGGCCCCGTCGCAGACATAAAGTCCATCGTGAACGCCTTGCGGTCCTTTGGTCGGATCGAATACCCGCCCGTCGGGTGCCACGACGCCTTCCGCTACGGTTCGACCCATCGCGCACCCGCCGAGTGGATGGGCAATGATCCGGTTGCCGCCAAATAGGGTCATGGTGAAGGGGTTGGCATTGAACACGCCACCCATGTTCTCGATCGTCGCTTTGACCTTCTGTTCCGCTCTCAAGCGCTCCGGTGCGTCGCTATAGCCCGGCCAGTCGACGATGACGTGATCTTTGTGCAGTCTCAACCGTCCGCTCGCATCATCGTGAGCAACGACGTAGAGGAGCTGCGTCCGACTCATCTCGGTCCCGTAGACCCCTTCTCTCAGTTGCCGGAAGGCTTTTCGCACCTTGAGTTGCAGCAAGTTCTTGAGCGGCGCGAGTGCAGCCATCATGGTCAGCATCGTGCCGTCGTGAACCCAAAGCGGGCCGTCCTCGTCGCCGAGGTCGATCAGCGCCATGCTGTGAGGCCCGACCGGCGCGGCCCCCCGCGGTGCTTGAGGTGGAAAGCCCGTGGCAATGGCATTGACCGGCCGGTCGAGGTCCGCGGCGATGACGAGGTCGTCACCATTCGCCGAGAATTTCTCGCCCAGCATCGCCGAGAGCGCGAGGCCGCGTTGCCTCGCCCTGAGCAGCAGCTCTGTCGTGCCCAACGTGCCGGCCGCCAGGACGACGATCGGCGCCTCGATGCGCCGAATCGCGTTGGCATTCGACAGAGCCTGCACCTCGATCTCCCAGCCGCGCCCGGTCTTGGATATCGAATGAGCCCGGCTTTCGCAGAACACCTGTGCGCCATGGTCGACGGCATCAGCGATGTATGTAATTCCTACGGTGTTCTTTGCGCCCACGTTGCAGCCCGACCAGCAATCGCCGCAATACCGGCAGCCGTACTGCAACACGCCTGCCGCATTGGGTCCCGGACGATGAGCGATCGTCATCGACGGAAACCGCAGCGAATGGCCGTTCGCCTCCGCCATCCTGCGCATGCCGGCGGACTTGGCGAAGCGCTCCGGATCGGGTACCGGTGCGACGCCGAGCATCGCCTCCGCCCGCGCGAGGCCCTCGAGCAGGAGACCATCGCCGACCACCGCATCCGGCCAACCGGCCTTGCGTAGTCGGTCGAGATCGGGCCGAAGCACGACACCGGCGTTGATCAGCGAGCCGCCGCCGAGGCCGGACGCGCCGAACACGGTCAGCCCCTTGCCGACCGAAAGATAATAGAGTCCGGTCGGGTCGCCGAGCTTCGGCGCTCGACCGGTCAAGCGTGTTGTCTTGCGCCTCTGCTTGATCGTCGTCGGAAAATCCCCGGGCCGCCAGTGCCTGCCTTGCTCGATAACCGCCAAGCGCAGCCCCATGCGCGCGAGGCGGGATGCCGCGACACCGCCCCCATAACCGGAGCCGATGACGACCGCATCGTAGGCCGGCATCGCTTCGCTGACTGTCTTGCTGGCAGGGAACATGATGCGCTCGATTCACCGCGATAGACGTTACAGGCTTACCGTGATCCAGGAATGCAATTCATATGCCATCGGTGACTTGCGGCGGATGATTGCACGGCGCACGCGAGCCCCAATTCTTCACGATCCCTGCTCGCCTCGCTCGCGCATCGATTAGGCCGCGGAATTGCAAATCGGTGCGAAGAGAAATTTGCGCTCCTGCGCGCGTCCGTCCCATTTGGGACTTGGCGATCACCATGGCATCCGCATGCCGGGATCTGCTCTCCTCAGTGTCATAGGTCATGTCCACCTCGAAAGTCCGGGCAGCGCCGGGGCAGCGAACGCATCGGCTTCGCTGAGTAGAGCGCATTGTCGCGCTCAAACTCGAACCCACTCCTTGTACGATACACGCAGGCAGCGACCTGTTACCTGAGTAACAGGCATTTCTCGCAGAGCCGCAATTCACGGCAATTCGTCAATCTCCCTTCGCGCTTTCGCCGCGGCCACCCGTTCACGCGAATCGACCCCGCCCGGCGTCTTGCGTCGACGCCGAGTTTTGCCGCGCGAGTCTGATGCGCCAGAGGCGCGATTGCCGGATCGTGGCGGCCGCGACAAAATTACTGAACGATGTTCCGCAAGGAACAGGCTCGCGTTTGATGGCCCCGCATCTTCCGCGAGGCTGCCCGTGAAAGCCTCGGGCAGGCGGTGCTCCGCTAGGGGCACCGCCGCGCGACCGCATGCACACGGTCCCGCCGCCCAGGCTTGCTGAGCGTCTATATGTAGGAGAGTTTCAATGAGGACCATTCGCGGCACCAAAGGCAACGACACACTCAAGGCGCCCGGAATTCTGACACCGACATTTCCCTTTGGTGAGGGCTACGAGATGTTCGGCGAGGAGGGCGACGACGTCATCATCGGCAATACCCTGAACGACATCCTCCACGGAGGAGCAGGTCGAGATTCGCTTTCGGGGGGCAGAGGCAACGATACGCTCGACGGTGGTGCCGACGCGGACGCCATGGACGGCGGCGAGGGCATCGACACCGCGACATACGAAACATCCTCCCGCGGCGTTTCGGTCGATCTCAGAACCGGCACCGGCCGCGGCGGCGACGCGGAGGGTGACACGCTGAGAGCGATCGAGAATCTGGTCGGCAGCAAGTTCGACGACAGTCTGTCGGGCGACAAGCTCGACAATCTGCTGATCGGTGGCGGCGGCAATGACAAGCTATTTGGATACGACGGCGCCGATACGCTCGAAGGCGGCGAGGGCGCCGACGCGCTCGACGGCGGCGCCGGCAACGACTCCGCGCGTTACACTGACTCCAATCGCGGCGTCACCGTCGACCTTGCCGCCGGCACGGGCCTGGGCGGCACGGCAGAAGGCGATACGCTGAAGAGCATCGAGAACGTTACAGGCAGCGCACACGATGACGTGCTCATCGGCGACGCAGGAAGCAACGTCCTTGATGGCGGCGCGGGCAATGATACGCTTGCCGGCGGAGGCGGTATCGACCGTCTCGATGGCGGCGCGGGCGTCGATACCGCCACCTACGCAGACTCTGCGTATGGCGTCGCCGTCGATCTCGAGGTCCCGATCCTGGTCGGCGATGACGGCTGGGCCGTGTTCGATGTCAACGGCGACCACGCGCTGACCAACGCGGACGACCTGACCGGCGACGGCACGCTCGGCTTGGAGGACGTCGCCGACGTGCTAGTCGATGTCGAGAACGTCATAGGCAGCGCGTTCAATGATACGCTCGAGGGTAACGGCGCGGACAATACGTTCGAGGGCCAGGGCGGCGAGGACGAGATGCACGGCGCTCAAGGGAACGATACGCTTCTCGGCGGCGACGGTGCGGACGACCTCAACGGCGATGAGGGCGACGATGTGCTCGAAGGCGGTGCCGGGCATGACGTCATCGATGGCGGTGACGGCGTCGATACATTGTCGTATGCGAGCTCGAATGCCGGCGTCGGCATCTTCCTGGATGCTGGACAGGGGTTCGGAGGCCACGCTCAGGGCGATACCTGGGAGAACGTCGAGAATGTGACCGGCAGCGCCCACGGCGACGTGATCGTCGGCAACGGCGGCGACAACGAGATCGTCGGCGGCGACGGAGATGATGTCCTGCGCGGAGGAAGCGGCGTCGATCTCATCTGGGGCGGCGCCGGCAACGACACATTCTGGTTCGATCAATCGGACGATAGCGACAACTTCTACCTTCCCTGGAACATCGAGGCCATCGGTGACTTCACCGCCGGCGGCGACGAGGACGTGATCGATCTGACCGATGCGGGAACCGGCTACACGTCTCTCGCCGACGTCCTGGCAAATACCCAGTCCCTGGTCGCGACCACCGGTGAAAGCGTGCTGGAGATCGATCTCGGGCCATCCGGAGCGCTCTACCTGATCGGTGTCGAGGCAAGCGAGCTCACCGAAAGCGACTTCATCTTTGGATGAGGTCTGCAATAGCGCCCTCGCTGGCTACTGCCCTCGTGAGGAGCTCGCTTCTCATGACGAGCCGGTGAGGGCGCCGCCACGACCCTATTTGCTGATCGGCCAATCGACTGTGCGACAGTGTCCCGATAATGGCGAAAGCAATGTCTACGAAGAAGTCAAAC
>JBFMEX010000091.1:0-32382 GCA_040752215.1 Pseudomonadota bacterium
AGAGGAGATGCAACGCAAGCTCGCCGAGGAGCGCAGGGCGGCCGAGGCCAAGCGTCTCGCCGACTCCGAGGCGCAGCGTCGCCGCGAGGCGGAGGACGCGCAACGCAAGCTCGCCGAGGAGCGCAAGGAGACGGAAGCGCGGGGGCTGATGGCCGAGGAGGCCCGCCGCCGGGAGGCTGCCCTGCGCAAGCAGGCCGAGGAGCGGATGGCCGCTAAGTCCGACAAGTCCGCTCGGGGGCCGTCGCCCTCTGGTGCAGAGGATTCGCAGCGCAATGCGTTGCCGGAGCGGCGGCCAACCGCCGAACAGACGGCGCCGGGAGAAGGCGCTGCGGGCAATGTCGAGGTGCGGCGCGAGCCGGGTGCGCAGCGCGCCGCCGCGCCGGCCGGCACGCGACGGCCCGATCCGCGGATCGCCGAGGGCAGCGCCGAGCAGGGGCCGGTCGACGGTGCCAGATCGCCCCGCAGCAGAACGTCGGCCCGCTCCGATGCGCGTCGCCGCCAGTGGCCGGAGCCCACGACCTGCCGCGGCCGCAAGGCCGGGCTGCGCGTCGAGCTGCCCGGCGTCTATCTCGTGCGGCGCGGCGACACGCTGTGGGCGATCGCCCGGCGCCACTACGGCAGCGGCACGCGCTATCCCGTGATCTATCGGGCGAACCGCCGTACGATCGCCGATCCGGACCTGATCTTCCCGTGCCAGCGCCTGAAACTGCCGAAGCGGGGTCGACGCGGCTGATTGGCGGCTGGTCGGCACTGCCATGGCGGGCTAATCTTCGCGCATCAGCCAATGCCAGAGCCTCTCCCGCGCCGAGGGAGGGGCTCGTCTCTTTCCGCCCCGAGTGTCTCACCCAGCGCCAAGCATGACACCGCATCGAGCCGCCCGCGCCATGATCGACAAGCCGACCGGCCAGGCCAAGCCCGGCCCGAGCGGGCAGTCGGTCGACCAATGGACCGTGCTGCGCGGCCTGTTGCCGTTCATCTGGCCGGAAGGCCGGCCGGACCTGCGCATTCGCGTGGTGCTCGCCTTCGTCGTGCTGGTGATCGCCAAGATCGTCACGGTGCTGGTGCCGATCGCTTACAAGGAGGCGACCGACCGGGTCGCCGCGCTAGACGCCGCCACTACGGGTGTGACCGGCGTCGGCACGCTCGCGTTCGCCGCCACGCTGCTCATTCTCGCCTACGGTCTCGGCCGGGTGACGATGATGGTGCTGAGCCAGGTGCGCGACGTGTTCTTCACCAAGGTCGGACAGAACGCCGCGCGCCAGCTCAACAACCGGGTGTTCGCGCACCTGCATCGGCTGTCGCTACGCTTCCACCTCGAGCGGCGGACGGGCGGCCTGTCGCGTGTCATCGAGCGCGGCGCGCGCGGCATCGAGCTCATCATCCGCATGGGGCTCCTGCAGCTGGCGCCGACCGCGCTCGAGCTGGTGCTCGTGTGCGCGCTGCTGATGGCGTATTTCGATTTCACCTACGTGCTGATCGTGCTCGCGACAGTCGCGCTCTACATGTGGTTCACGTTTGCCGCCTCCGAGTGGCGGATCTCGATCCGGCGCGAGATGAACGACAGCGACACCGAGGCCAACACCAAGGCGATCGACAGCCTGTTGAACTTCGAGACCGTGAAATACTTCGGCAACGAGGACCTCGAGCAACGCCGTTTCGACTCCTCGATGGCACGCTACGAGCAGGCGGCGATCAAGACCTACTACTCGCTCGGCGTCTTGAACTCGGGCCAGGCGGCGATTTTCACCCTCGGCATGACGGCGGCGATGTGGCTCGCGGCGCGGGGGGTGGCGGCGGGCACCCACACCGTCGGCGACTTCGTGATGATCAACGCGCTGATGATCCAGCTCTACATGCCGCTCAACTTCATGGGCACGGTGTACCGGGAGATCAAGCAGGGCCTGGTCGATATCGAGAAGATGTTCGAGGTGCTGGGCGAGGCGCCCGAGGTGGAAGACAGGCCGGGCGCGAAGCCGCTCGTCGTCGACAAGGGCCACATCCGCTTCGAGGCCGTCTCTTTCGCCTACGAGGCCGACCGGCAGATCCTCGACAACGTGTCGTTCGAGGTGCCGGCGGGCAAGATGGTGGCGATCGTCGGACCCTCCGGCGCCGGCAAGTCGACGATCAGCCGTATCCTGTTTCGCTTCTACAACATCGCCTCGGGGCGGGTGACCATCGACGGTCAGGACATCGCCGACGTGACGCAGAGGTCGCTGCGCGCGGCGATCGGCGTGGTGCCGCAGGACACCGTGCTGTTCAATGACACCATCCACTACAACATCAAGTACGGGCGCCCCGACGCTGGCGAGGTGGAGATCCGCGAGGCAGCGCGGCTCGCTCAGATCGATGGCTTCATCGCCACCCTGCCGCAGGGCTACAGAACGATGGTCGGCGAGCGCGGCCTCAAGCTCTCCGGCGGCGAGAAGCAGCGGGTCGCGATCGCGCGCACGATCCTCAAGGGGCCGCCGATCCTGATGCTTGACGAGGCCACCAGCGCGCTCGACAGCCACACCGAGAAGGAGATCCAGGACGCGCTCGATCGGGTCGCGAGGAACCGCACCACGCTCGTCATCGCCCACCGGCTCTCGACCATCGTCCACGCCGACAACATCATCGTCCTCGACAAGGGCCGCCTCGTCGAGCAGGGCACGCACGCCGAATTGATGGAGCGCGACGGGCTCTATGCGAGTCTCTGGAACCGCCAGCGGCAGGCCGAGAAGGCGCGCGAGGAGCTGGCGCAGGCGCTGGAGGCCGCGCAGAAGGCCGGCGCGCTCACGTCCGACGACGTGCTGGTCGGGCCGCCCGCGCGGCGTTGAGGCGGGGGAAGGCGAAATGGCTTAGGCTGCCGCGGTTCCTCGCCGCCTCGCCTCGCCCAGCGTCCTCGCCCATGCCGCAGCAGCCTTCCCCGTGCCCGAAATCGGAAACAGCTCACGCAGCCGTCTGGCTGTGGCGGGCGCTGCGTGCCGGACTCGGCGGGCTCCTCAACATCGCCGCTGCGCTCGTCCTGCTGTTCGAGGAATGGGGCTGGAAGCCGCTCGCCGAGGCGCTGGGCTGGCTGGCCCGCTTCCGTTTGGTACAGCGGATCGAGGCATGGACCGCCGGCTTACCGCCTTATGCCGCGCTGGCGGTGTTCGCCTTGCCGGCGACGGTGTTGTTTCCACTCAAGCTGGTCGCGCTGTGGCTGCTGGCAAGGGGCATGGTGATCGTTGCGGGCGCGCTGTTCGTCGGCGCCAAGATCGCCTCGACTGCGCTCGTCGCCCGCATCTTCATGCTGACCAGGCCGGCGCTGATGCAGATCGGCTGGTTCGCCCGCGCCTACGCGCTCGTACTGCCGTGGCAGGAGGCGATGTTCGCCGCCATTCGCGCCTCTTGGGCGTGGCGCTATGGCCGGATTATCAAGGCGCGCGCGGTTAAAGCGATCCGCGCCGTCTACGATCGGTTGAGGCCGCAGCTGGCGTATCTCTTGCGCTCGGCGAGAGAGCAGGCTGCACAGCTCCGCGCACGAATGCGTATGACCCTCGCCGACCTGATGCGGCGATGGGGAGCGGGCTGAAACGCGCTCAAATCCCTTCGGCGACCTGTGCCTGACGACGGCATGCCACCTGGGTATGGGCTCCGCCGCGGCGGCACAAGCCGGCAACGTGGTCGCTCATGCGGCTGTCCAGGATGCCTTGCGCGGCCGAGGTGGCGAAGTGGGTCGCGATCCCGGTGGATACGGTGCGCGACAACTCGCCGATCGAGAACGCCACTCCCGCCGCGATGGCGACGGCAAGTGCCTTGTGAAGCATGCGTAGTTCCCCCGAGTTGGTCGCGATACGACCGATGCGACGCCGCGGCGCTTGACGGCCACGGCAGCGCTCAAATCGATGGTGCCGATTCGCAGCGAGTCCGTCGAGGGAAAATGCGAGGCTTCGCAGATGCAAGGTGTGCGGTGCGGGACGCGCCCGCGGCTGCCGGTTGGCCGATTGGCGCAGAACGGCCTTCTCGTCCGATCGACGTGCTCGCAAGCGCGAATGTTCCGAGCTGGGCAATCGTCATTTCGGCAGTAGTGCATACACGTAGACGGCGTACGCCACGAGCAAGGCCGCGCCTTCGATGCGGGAGATGTGGCGGCCCGAGTGGGCGAGCACGAGCAGGGCGAGCGAGCTTGCGACCATGACCAGATTGTCGAAGCTCGCGATCTCGGGCGGAACGACCGTCGGCGAGAGCAGCGCCGTCGTTCCGCCGATACCGAGGATATTGTAGATGGAGGAGCCCATGACGTTGCCGAGCGCCACGTCCGAGTGGCGGCGGTAGGCGGCGACGAGCGAGGTCACCAGCTCCGGCATCGACGTGCCGACGGCGACGATAGTCAGGCCGATCACCGTCTCCGAGATGCCGAGGTTGCGGGCGAGGCCGACGGCGCCGCCGACGAGCTGCTTGCCGCCGAGCACGACGAGCGCGAGGCCGCCAATGGCCATCGCGAGCGGCAGCAGAATGCCGACGCGGTCGGCCCAGCGCTTGGCTTCCAGCTGATGCCGGATCGGTCCGTCGTGCAGTTCGTCGAACGCTTCGGCCTTCTCGTAGGCGGCGGTGTGGCCGTCGGCCCCGTCGCGCGACTCCTGCAGCCAGGCGAGCCAGATGTAGCCGATCAGCCCGAGCACGAGGCCCGTGCCGACGATCCGATCGAGCGGCAACAAGAAGCCGATTGCCGCGAATAGCACGGCCACGCCGAGCACCGCCACACCGTCGCGCGCGAGCGCCCCCGAGCCGACGGCGATCGGCGAGATCAGCGCGGAGGCGCCGAGGATCAGCAGGACGTTGGCGATGTTGGAGCCGACCACGTTGCCGATCGCGATGCCCGGTGAGCCGATCATCGCCGCTTCGACGCTGGTGACGAGCTCCGGGGTCGAGGTGCCGAAGCCCACCAGCGTCAAGCCGATCAGCAGCGGCGACATGCCGAGGCGCTCGGCGACGCCGACGGCGCCGCGGACCAGCAGCTCCCCGCCGACGATCAGCAGTGCCAGTCCAGCGATAAGCAGAACGACGTCCGACATCACCTGACCCCTCGCGCGTCACCATCAGGTGACGAGCTCGTCCTTGCGGTAGCCCTGGAGATAGAGCAGCGCGGTCAGATCGCCATGTGTGACGACGGCGCCGGTGTCGAGCGCGGCCGCCGCCTCGCGGACCTTCGGCTTGGCATGAAAGGCAATTCCGAGGCCGGCGGCGGCAATCATCTCCAGGTCGTTGGCGCCGTCGCCGACGGCGAGCGTCTCGGCGGGGTCGAGACCGCGGGCGGCGGCGATCCGCTCGAGCGCGATGCGCTTCGCCTCGCGGCCAAGGATCGGCTCGCGGACGCGGCCGATCAGGCGTCCATCTGTCACCTCGAGCACGTTGGCCTGGTGCTCGTCGAAGCCCAGTCGCGCGGCGATCGGCGCGGTGAAATGGGTGAACCCGCCGGAAACGAGGGCCGTGTAGGCCCCATTGGCGCGCATGGTCTTGATCAGCGTCTCGGCGCCGCGTGTCAACGTCACCCGCTCGGCCAGCGCCCGGTCGAGGATCGCCGTCTCGAGCCCGGCGAGCAGGGCGAGGCGCTCGCGCAGTGCCGGCTCGAAATCGAGCTCGCCGCGCATCGCCCGTGCCGTCACCTCGGCAATTCGCTCGCGCAGGCCGACCGCATCGGCGAGCTCGTCGAGCATCTCCTGCTCGATGATGGTGCTTTCCATGTCGGCGACCAGCAGTCGCTTGCGCCGGCCGCGGGACGGAACGAGACAGATGTCGACCGGCTCGCGCGCGTACACTTGCGCCAGCGCGGCTCGGATCTCGCCCGCGCGGGCCGGGGTCTCGGCGGCAAAGCCGATCTCGCATGCTTCGCCGCGCGCGAGCCACTGCGGCGGCTGCCAGCCGACCTCGGGACTGCCGGCGCAGATCTCGCGCGCCATATCGCGCACCACCCCGGTGCCGTCAGCCGACTCGATCAGAACGAGGACATAGGTGGCGGGATGTGGCATGCGATATGAGGAGGGGAATGTGTCAGCAGCGGCAGGCGCGCTCGTGGCGAGAACAAGCACCATCCTCATCGCAGGTCCGACCGCATCGGGCAAGTCGGCGCTGGCGCTGGCGCTGGCCGAGCGTCTCGGCGGTGAGGTGATCAATGCCGACTCGATGCAGGTCTATCGCGAGCTCGAAATTCTGACCGCCCGCCCGTCGGCCGCCGACCGGCGACGGGCGCCGCATCGCCTCTACGGGCACGTGCCGGCTGCGCAAGCCTACTCGGCAGGTCGGTTCGTCGCGGAGGCGGGGGCGGCGATCGGGACGGCCCATGCCGCCGGCCGGGTGGCGATCGTGGTCGGGGGCACGGGCCTCTATCTCAGAGCACTGACCGAGGGCTTGGCGCCGATCCCGGCGGTTCCCGAGGAGATCCGGGCGCGCTGGCGCGGGCAGGCGGCGGTGGAGGGCGCCGCGGCGCTCCATGCCATGCTGGCGGATCGTGACCCGGCCATGGCGGCCCGTCTCAGGCCGAGCGATGCCCAGCGCGTGACGCGTGCGCTCGAGGTACTCGAGGCGACGGGGCGCTCGCTGGCCGAATGGCAGGCGCAACCCGGCACACCACTCGACGGGATCGATCGCGCCGTGCGCCTCGTGGTCGAGGTCGAGCGGCGGGAACTCTATCGCCGGTGCGACGCGCGCCTGGCGGCGATGATTTCGGCCGGCGCGCTGGAGGAGGTGCGGGCGCTGACGGCGCTCGGCCTGCCGGCCGATCTGCCGGCGCTGCGGGCGGTCGGGGTGGCGCCGCTGGCCCGGCACCTTGCCGGCGAGGTCGGCCTCCAGGAGGCCGTGCGGCTTGCAGCGACCGAGACACGGCAGTACGCGAAGCGCCAACTGACATGGCTTAGGCGCAATATGATTACGTGGAACACTATTTTTTCGCATGAAATGGAACAGACAGAGCGCGACGCCTTGTCATTTATTGATTATTGACGTTGACCGCCCATGCTCGTGCGCCTAGCTTGCCGGCGCTGCGGCGCGATTGCGGCGCTGCGGGATGGCTCTGTGACGAGGAGACGGGCGATGGCACGCACGATGACCGGTGCCGAGATGGTGATCAAGGCGCTCGCCGACCAGGGCGTCGATTACGTGTTCGGCTATCCGGGCGGCGCGGTGCTGCCGATCTACGACGAGCTTTTCCAGCAGGAGGACGTCAAGCACATCCTGGTGCGCCAGGAGGGCGGCGCGGTGCACGCGGCCGAAGGCTACGCACGCTCGACCGGCAAGGTCGGCGTCGTGCTGGTGACCTCTGGCCCAGGGGCGACCAATGCGGTGACCGGGCTCACCGACGCGCTGATGGATTCCATTCCCGTGGTCTGCCTGACCGGCCAGGTGCCGACGCATCTGATCGGCAACGACGCGTTCCAGGAGTGCGACACGGTCGGCATCACGCGGCCGTGCACCAAGCACAACTGGCTGGTCAAGAACGTCAACGATCTCGCGCGCATCCTGCACGAGGCGTTCTACGTCGCCAAGGCCGGCCGGCCCGGTCCGGTGGTGGTGGACATTCCCAAGGACGTGCAGTTTGCGACCGGCAACTACGTCGGCCCGACCAACATCGCCCACAAGACCTACAAGCCGCGGGTCAAGCCGGAGCAGGCCGGCGTGCGCGCCGCGGTTGAGCTGATGGCCAACGCCAGGAAGCCGCTCTTCTACACCGGTGGCGGCGTCATCAACTCCGGCCCCAAGGCGAGCCAGCTGCTACGCGAGCTGGTGCGGCTCACCGGCTATCCCATCACCTCGACGCTGATGGGTCTCGGCGCCTATCCGGCCTCTGACAGGCAGTGGCTCGGCATGCTCGGCATGCACGGCACCTACGAGGCCAACATGGCGATGCACGATTGCGATGTCATGGTCGCGATCGGGGCGCGCTTCGACGACCGCATCACGGGTCGGCTCGACGCGTTCTCGCCGGGCTCGCGCAAGATCCACGTCGATATCGACCCGTCGTCCATCAACAAGAACGTGCACGTCGACGTTCCGATCGTCGGCGACGTCGCCTATGTGCTCGAGGACATGCTGAGGGTGTGGAAGACCAAGGCGCCGCAGCTCGACAAGCCGGCCCACAAGTCCTGGTGGAAGGAGATCGACGGGTGGCGCGCGCGCCGCTCGCTCGCCTACAAGAATTCCAAGGACGTGATCATGCCGCAGTATGCGATCCAGCGGCTCTACGAGCTGACCAAGGACCGCGACACCTACATCACCACCGAGGTCGGCCAGCACCAGATGTGGGCGGCGCAGTTCTACCATTTCGAGGAGCCGAACCGGTGGATGACGTCGGGCGGCCTCGGCACCATGGGCTACGGCCTGCCGGCGGCGATCGGCGCCCAGCTCGCGCACCCGAAGTCGCTGGTCATCGACATCGCCGGCGACGCCTCGATCCTGATGAACATCCAGGAGGCCTCGACGGCGGTGCAGTTCGACCTGCCGGTCAAGGTGTTCATCCTCAACAACCAGTACATGGGCATGGTGCGCCAGTGGCAGCAGCTGCTGCACGGCAATCGCCTGTCGCACAGCTACACCGAGGCGCTACCGGATTTTGTCAAGCTGGCCGAGGCCTACGGCTGGCACGGAATCCGCTGCGACAAGCCGGCCGACCTGGATGACGCGATTCGCGAGATGCTCGACGTCAAGCGACCGGTGATCTTCGATTGCCGGGTGGCGACGCTCGCCAACTGTTTTCCGATGATCCCCTCAGGCAAGGCGCACAACGACATGCTGCTGGGCGAGGACGTGTCGGACGAGGAGGTCGAGAAGGCGATCGGCGAGGAAGGCAAGGTGCTGGTGTAGCGATGCCGGCAGCGCAGGCCCTCTCCGTAGCGGCGATGCTGGCGTCACTGTCCCTCGCGGCGGCGACCGCCACTGCGGCGCCGCGGGCGTGGGACAAGTCCGCCAACATCGTTGTGTCGGCGGAGCGGCTCGCCGCCATGCAGCGCGGCAAGGGGGCGATCGCTACCTATGAGTTCATCCTCAACTGCTACAAGACCCACCGTCTCGCGGAGGCGTTCTCCGAGCCGCTCGAGGGATGCATCGTGCAGGACTATCTGAACTCGAAGGTGACGGCGGCCGTCTACGATCGCGTCGATGCCGAGACCCGCAAGAGGCTCGGCGCGCCCTCGCCCGAGCAGCTGATGAAGGTGATGAGCGCGCGAATCATCGATGCCTGCCGCCAGTACGGGATCGGCGAGGAGCAGATTCGTGCGTTTCTGCAGAAGGTCGATGCAGAAGGCCTGCCGCGCTACCTCGCCAAGCGATTTCCCGGGGCGGGTGGGCAACCCGGAGCGGACAAGCCGCCGGATGCGGCGGCACCACCGCGTTGACCGCAGCACGGCCGCGGAGTATCGTCGTCTTACCGTGTCTTACCTGAGGAGCCGCCGTGGATACGACGCGACTGTCGAGCAAGGGGCAGGTCATCATCCCCAAGGACGTGCGCGATGCCAAGGGCTGGAAGCCCGGCGACGAGTTCGTCGTCGAGAGCCGGCCGGACGGCGTGCTGTTGAAGCGGCGCAAGCCGTTCAAGACGACGACGCTGGACGAGGTTGTCGGCTCGGGTGGCTACAAGGGGCCACCGCTCTCGATCGAGGAGATGAATGCGGCGGTCGACGAGATGTTCCGCCGCGAGTGGAAGCGGAAGAAGCGGTGATCGCCATCGATACCAACATCGTCGTCCGGATCATCGCCAACGACGACGAGGCCCAGGTCGCCCGGGCGCGAAGGCTGCTCGAGGAGAGCAAGGTCGTGGTGCCCACTACCGTGTTGCTCGAGTGCGAGTGGGTCTTGCGCTCGGGCTATCGATTGAGCCGCGAGCGGTTCCTGTCCTCCTTGCGAGGCTTCCTGGGATTGGAGAACGTCGGGCTGATCGATCCGGAGCACGTCGAGCTCGCGCTCGATCTCTATTCGAAAGGACTCGACCTTGCTGACGCGCTGCACGTATCCGGCGCAAACGTGGACACCTTCGCGACCTTCGACAGGGAGCTGAAGCGTCGAGCATCCGTGTTGCTCGACGGGATCGAGATTCGGGAGCCTTGAGAGCCCATGCACCTCGTGATCGCCAACAAGCTCTACTCGTCGTGGTCGATGCGGCCGTGGCTGGTCATGCGCGCGTTCGACATCCCGTTCGAGGAGACGGTGATCGCCCTGAAGCAACCCGACACGCGCGAGCTCATTCTCGAGTTCTCCCCCTCGGGCAAGCTGCCATGCCTGATTGACCGCGACGCCGATGGCGAGCGGGTGCGCATCTGGGAAAGCCTCGCCATCATCGAGTACCTGGCCGAGACCTTCCCCGACAAGGCGATCTGGCCCCGCAACAAGACGGCTCGCGCCCACGCCCGCGCCATCGCCAATGAGATGCACGCCGGCTTCCAGGCGCTGCGCCAGGCGTGTCCGATGAATCTCGGCAAGCGCTTCGGGACGCCGGCGCTGTCACCCGATACGACCGCCGCGATCGCCCGCCTCGAGGAGCTGTGGCGCGAAACGCGGGCCCGTTTCGGCGGAGTGGGGCCGTATCTATTCGGCGACTTCTCGGCCGCCGACGCCATGTACGCGCCGGTCGCAACGCGGCTCGACACCTACTCGATCACGGTCGCGCCGGAGACGCGCGCCTATATGGATGCGATTTTTTCCCATCCGGCGTTCCGCTCCTGGCGCCAGGCGGCGCTTGCCGAGCCGTGGACCATCGCCGACTACGAGGCCGGCTTCGTTCCGGTCGAGGTCTACAACCGGGCACGTGCCTGACCGCCCCCCCGCAATCGCAGAGCAAAGAGACACCATCGCCATGGTCCAGACGCAGAAGCAGTCCCACTATCCGACGCCGAGCCGCATCCAGGAGGTCGTCTCGCGTACCTTGTCGGTGCTGGTCGACAATGAGCCGGGCGTGCTGGCCCGCGTCATCGGCCTGTTCTCCGGGCGCGGCTACAACATCGACAGCCTGACGGTGACCGAGACGGAGCACGAGAAGCACCTCTCGCGCATCACCATCGTCACCAAGGGCACGCCGATGGTGATCGAGCAGATCAAGCATCAGCTGGAGCGACTGGTGCCGGTGCATCGGGTGCGCGACCTGACCGAGGAAGGCAACGCGCTGGAGCGCGAGCTCGCCCTGGTCAAGGTCTCGGGCAAGGGAGAGAAGCGCATCGAGGCGTTGCGGCTCGCCGAGATCTTCCGCGCCAACGTGATCGACGCCTCGACCGAGCACTTCGTGTTCGAGATCACCGGGCGCAACTCGAAGATCGAGCAGTTCATCCAGATCATGACCGAGCTCGGCCTGATCGAGGTATCGCGCACCGGCATCGCCGCGATCGGCCGCGGCGCGGGCGGAATGTGAGTCGGGATCGTCGCGACTAGTGTCGTGATCGCGAAATTCGTCTCGTACTGCAGCGGGCGGCGAACGAATTTCGCGATCTGAACGACACTAGACCATCATGTCCGCTGGGGACATGATGGTCTAGCGATATCAATGATCTCGTGTGGTTCAGATCGAGAAGTCTGCCTCGCTACCAAGGCGAGAGGTATGTAGCGGACTTCTCGATCACCACACCAGAGCGGCGCTCAGAGCTTCTTCTTGAAGCGCTTGTCGAGGTGGACCTCGAACAGCGTCTGGGCGTGCTCGGAGAAGGTGATCGTGTGGTCCTTCTCGAGGTAAAGCCTGTTGTCGGCGCCACGGAAGCCCGGCTCGCCCTTGCTGGCCGGATAGAGCGGAGTGGCGACCGGGGGCTGGCTGGCGACGACGAAGAAGGCGAGCAGCTTGGGACGGTACTGGCCGGTCTCGGTGTTCTCGCACTTGCCGGACCCTTCCTTCTCCTCGCAGCGCTTGAGCGAGGGGTAGTGGGGGGCCGATTTCTCGTGCTCGGAGACGGCGGCGCTCATCGCCTCGGCGCACTGCTCGTAGGACAGCTTGCCGCCCTCCGCGCAGTCGGCCGAGCCCGTATAGATCGCCTTCGCGGCCTCTTCCTTGGGAGCGGCGGCGTTGCCGCAAGCGGCGAGCGACAAGGTCAGCAGGGCCGCCGCGAGCGGTGGCATGCGGAGCGAGTGGTGCAGAGCCATGAGCGATCCCCTTGTTCGGGGAGGAGGCTAGCAGGGCGGGGTTGGGAAATCGTAAACAGGCGATGAACGCCGCGACGAATGTACGTGTGGCGGGCGTTGAAATGGCGGACGTTCCGGTAGTAATACCAGCGGGCGAAGGTCCTGACCGACCCTGCCGCTGGCCGCGCGCGGCGGCCGCCTCTCGCAACGAGAGGCGTCGCGCGCGTCAGAATTGCAGTACCGGCGCGCGATGCCGATCCCGACATGTCGAGATTTTCGCGCGCCGACACAACGTCCGCCACTTTCGCCGGCCCGGGTGACCTCCCGCCGCCGACCCGTCAGCACAACGCGAGAGCCGTTCAACGCCCGAGAGGAGCCCCATGCGCGTCTATTACGATCGTGATGCCGACATCAACCTGATCAAGAACCGCAAGGTCGCCATCGTCGGCTACGGCAGCCAGGGCCGCGCCCACGCGCTGAACCTCAAGGATTCCGGGGTCAAAGAGATCGCCATCGCGTTGCGGCCCGATTCCGCCACCGCCAAGAAGGTCGCCGCCGACGGCCTCAAGGCGATGTCGGTCGCCGATGCCGCGAAGTGGGCCGACCTGCTGATGATGGCGACGCCGGACGAGTTGCAGGCCGACATCTATCGCGAGCACATCGCGCCGCATATCCGCGACGGCGCGGCGATCGCCTTCGCCCACGGCCTCAACGTGCATTTCAACCTGATCGAGCCGAAGAAGACCGTCGACGTGATCATGATCGCACCCAAGGGCCCCGGCCACACGGTGCGCGGCGAGTACCAGAAGGGCGGCGGCGTGCCGTGCCTGATCGCCGTCAACCACGACGCCTCCGGCAACGCACACGAGATCGCGCTGTCGTATGCCTGCGGCGTCGGCGGCGGCCGCTCTGGCGTCATCGAGACGACCTTTAAGGAGGAGTGCGAGACGGATCTGTTCGGCGAGCAGGTGGTGCTGTGCGGCGGCCTCGTCGAGCTCATTCGGGCCGGCTTCGAGACGCTGGTAGAGGCGGGCTATGCGCCCGAGATGGCCTACTTCGAGTGCCTGCACGAGGTGAAGCTGATCGTCGACCTGATCTACGAGGGCGGCATCGCCAACATGAACTACTCGATCTCGAACACCGCCGAGTGGGGCGAGTACATGAGCGGCCCGCGCGTCATCACCGACGAGACCAAGGCGGAGATGCGCCGCATCCTGAAGGAGATCCAGACCGGCCAGTTCACCAGCCAGTGGATGCAGGAGTGCAGGGCCGGGCAGGCGCGCTTCAAGGGCATCCGCCGCGTCAACGACGGCCACCAGATCGAGGCGGTCGGCGAGAAGCTGCGCGCCATGATGCCGTGGATCGCCAAGAACAAGCTCGTGGACAAGAGCCGGAATTGACGTCAGCCGCGGCAGGGGTGCATTCGGGCCCGCGCGCTGCATCCATCAATGGAAGTCTCGTGCCCGCGTTATCCCGATGTCGCGTCCCAGCGCGACGCCCCGTGTCGGCTTATGCTAACAGCCGTAGCTGGGAATTTGCCCCCCACTGATGCTCCCAGGCCATAGCGGGGCAATGCAACCTCGGTCCATACTCCGCCCACGCGCCCATTCCGCATCCGGAGGACGACGATGATCCGCTCCCTCTTTGCCGCCACGTTGGTTGGGGTAATCCTGGCCGCCGCACCGCTCGCGCAAGCCGCGCCGGGCGAGGCCGCCTCGAAGACCGGGTGGCCGAAGCCGACCCAATCGGTCAAGCCCGACCAGAAGCTCTGCAAATACAAGTTCTCCGACGGCACCCACAAGGTGTGGGTGTGCGCCAAGGCCGAGCCCTGCTGCGAGTGGGAGGCGCTCGGCAACTACGTCAAGTGCGGATCGACGATTACCGGCTGCTTGTAAGGTATCGCGGCCAGACCCTCACCCGCTACCCACCCGGCGCCTTCCGGCCAGCGCATTCCGGCCGGCTCCCCAGAGGGGAGTCGGAAGGTGCTACTAAAAGGAAGTGCTACCGGAAGACCCGTACGACCGCGTCGGGGAGGGAGGTGTGTGGCGGTGCGGCAGCACGAGCCTTCCGGCAGCAGACCCGGCCGAGGGAGATCGAGAGCGAGATCACGACGCTCCCTCGGCACGAGCCTGAAGGTCGGGCGGCGGAGAAGCGGGGAACTCCGCCGCCCGCGCAAGCCACCGCCTCTCGGCGGTGTCTCGGCCACACGTCCCCGACCCATGGGAGCCGGAATGCGGGTTCCGGCTGGCCGCGGCGACGCAGTGACCTTTCCAACGGGGTCGTCCGTCCTCGAGCCGAAGGGCTCGGTGGGCCGGACGGCCCCAATTCATCTCTATGTCTGGACGTGTGGCGAGACGTATCCCCCGCTCGCCAAGTCCCCCGTTGTGCCGGTCCTGGCGGACCGGATGGCAGGCCGTGATCCCCATGGCCGCCGTTCGATGAGGGGATTGGACCGTGTAACGGTGGCGGGAATGTGGATTTGGAGTGACAGTTTCGAGATTTTTAAAGTGTTGCCAGAAAGTTTGCTTAATGCGATGCGAGCATAGTCGAGCACAAGTCTGTAATGCTTTTACTCACCATAAGAAATTCTCAGCGCAGCATCGCGGGTCGATATCCGACCTCTAGTGAGAGACCATAGCCACCGGCGCCCTGCGTGTCAGCGGGGTCATGCGTGCCATGTGACGATCACTCGTCGAATTCGCGCGCCCTGTGGCCGAGTTGCGCATGTCTCCATGCGGCGCGACGCTGCCCGCTCCGAGCGGGGAGGCGACCGCGATCAGCGCCGAGACCAGCAGGGCGGCGATAAGGGTCGGAAGAGGAAGCTGCATATCTCGACTCACCGGGATACGGGGGCAGAAGCGTGCCGTTGCGCATGGTCGACGGCTAGGAAAGGCGTCTGCCTCTCTTGCTGGCGAAGTCTTACCGGACCGTAAACGCCGCAGCGGACATTGGTCTCGCCGGCATGACGAGCGGCGGTTCCTGTCGATCGGTGACCGCCGCACTGCTCGGCATGCCACCCTGCGCGCCGGGCGGCTGCGACACGTGCTCGCGGCGCGTTGAAATCCGATCGGCCGCGCGACGATGCGGCTTGGAGCGGGAGACCGTTTGCGGCATTGTGCGCCGGCTTCACAGGATCGACCGCCGATGCGCCTTGCCTTCCACACCCTCGACGTGTTCACCGAGCACCGCTTCGCCGGCAATCCGCTGGCGGTCGTGATGGAAGGGGACAGGCTCTCGACAGAAGCGATGCAGAGGATCGCCGCCGAGTTCAATCTCTCCGAGACGGTGTTCCTGCTGAAGCCCGCAAATCCGGCGCATTCGGCGCGTATGCGCATCTTCACGCCCGCGACCGAGCTCGCCTTCGCCGGCCATCCGACGATCGGCACCGCGGCGCTGATCGCCGACCTCAGGAGCCTGAGCGTCAATGGCGAGCAGGACGCGATCTGCACCCTCGAGCAGTCGATCGGCACGGTGCGGGTCGGGGTCCGGCTCAAGGCGGGTGCGGCGGCCTTCGCCGAGTTCGACGCCCCGAAGCTGCCCGAGGAAGCCGGTGCCCTGCCGAGCACCGAGCGGCTGGCGGCGGCGGTCGGGCTGCTGCCGGGCGAGATCGGCTTCGCCAACCACAAGCCGCGCCGCTTCACCGCCGGCAGCGCCTTCGCCTACATCCCGGTGACGAGCCTCGAGGCGATCTCCAAGGCGCGCGTGGACATGAGCTACTGGCGGGCGGCGTTCCCCGGCATCGCCATCAATGGCGCCTATCTCTATACGCGCGAGTGCGAGCACAATACCTCCTCGTTCCACGCCCGCATGTTCGCGCCCGAAAGCGGGGTCGCGGAGGATCCGGCCACCGGTTCGGCGGCGGTCGGCCTTGCCGGCGTGCTGCAGCACTTCGACGCCTATCCGGACGGCACCCACAAGCGGGTCATCGAGCAGGGGATCGAGATGGGCCGGCCGAGCCTGATCCAGCTGACGCTTGCGGTCACGCGGGGCCGGCTGGAGACGGTGCGCATCGGCGGCAACGCGGTTCGGGTCAGCGAGGGGACGCTCGCCGTCTAGGGCCGGGCCAGGGCCCTGCCAGCCGGACGCCGGCCTGCCGCACCGCAAAACCCCCTTGCAATTTCGCAACCTCTTTGGCTTATAGGCAACGTAAGCCCACGTGGTGATTTGCGCCCCGAGGCCACCGAGACCCATGGTTCCGTCGACGACCATTGCTGACGTGCACGAGGCCCCGCTCCGGGCGGCGGCCGAGCGTCTGCGCGCGCGTGCGGGCCTTGGCCTGACCCTCCTCCTTATCGGCCCCTGAGCCTCGGCAGCTCCGGCATCGACCGGAGCAGGCGCTCAGGGGACATGACCGCGAACGAGCTCGAGAGGTTCATTCGCCGGCTGACGCATGCGCCGGCACCGATACAGAGGACGACGAGATGACCACCAGCAACGCTCCCAGCGCGCACTCCGCCGCCGACCGGGTGTTGATCTTCGACACCACCTTGCGCGACGGCGAGCAGTGCCCCGGCGCCACCATGACCTTCGAGGAGAAGCTCGAGGTCGCCGACTATCTCGACCAGATGGGCGTCGACATCATCGAGGCCGGCTTCCCGATCGCCTCCGAGGGCGACTTCGAGGCCGTCTCCGCGATCGCCGCGCGGATCAAGAACGCGACCGTCGCCGGACTGGCGCGGGCCGCCGACAAGGACATCGATCGCGCCGGCGAGGCGGTGAAGGGGGCAGTGAAGCCGCGCATCCACACTTTCATCTCCACGAGCCCGGTGCACATGAAGTTCAAGCTGCAGAAATCGCCGGAGCAGGTGCTGGAGCTGGTCGCCCAGCAGTGCACGCGGGCGCGCAACTGGGTCGACGACGTCGAGTGGAGCGCCGAGGACGCGACCCGCACCGAGCATGACTTCCTGTGCCGCTGTGTCGAGACGGCGATCAAGGCCGGCGCGACCACGATCAACATCCCTGACACCGTCGGCTACACGGTGCCGGAGGAGTACTACGCGCTGATCAAGATGCTGCGCGATCGCGTGCCCAACGCCGACCGGGCAGTCTTCTCGACCCACTGCCACAACGATCTCGGCCTCGCGGTCGCCAACTCGCTCGCCGGCGTCGCCGCCGGCGCGCGCCAGATCGAGTGCACCATCAACGGCATCGGCGAGCGGGCAGGCAACGCCGCGCTCGAGGAGATCGTGATGGCGATGCGCACCCGCCACGACGTGATGCCCTACACCACAGGGGTCGAGACGACGATGCTGTCGCGCGCCTCGCGGCTCGTCTCGGCGGTGACCAACTTTCCGGTCCAATACAACAAGGCGATCGTCGGGCGGAACGCGTTCGCGCACGAGAGCGGCATCCACCAGGACGGCATGCTGAAGCACACCCAGACCTACGAGATCATGACGCCGGAATCGGTCGGCGTCGCCAAGACCTCGCTGGTGATGGGCAAGCACTCGGGCCGCAACGCCTTCCGCACCAAGCTGAAGGAGCTGGGCTACGATCTCGGCGACAACCAGCTCGAGGACGCCTTCAATCGTTTCAAGGCGCTCGCCGACCGCAAGAAGCACGTCTACGACGAGGACATCGAGGCGCTGGTGGACGAGGAGATCGCCCACATGCACGATTCGATGAAGGTCGTCGCACTGACGGTGATCGCCGGCACCATGGGCCCGCAGATGGCGACCTTGACGCTCGACGTCGAGGGCGCCGAGCATACCGTGCAGTCGACCGGCAACGGACCGGTGGACGCGACCTTCAACGCCATCAAGATGCTGGTGCCGCACACGGCGCGGCTCGAGCTCTACCAGGTGCAGGCGGTGACCGAAGGCACCGACGCGCAGGCCGAGGTGTCGGTCCGGCTCGAGGAGGACGGCCGCACGGTGACGGGCCGCGGCGCCGACACCGACACGCTGGTTGCCTCCGCCCGCGCCTACGTCGCCGCGCTCGGCAAGCTGATGGTCAAGCGGCAGAAAACCGCGCGCGCCCAGCAGGCAGTGTGAGGCGCGCAGGGAGGGCGGGCATTTGCCAGCGCCGGCGGCTCCGCGGGCGTTGTCGCATGTCCAAGAGCCTGTCATCCCCGACGGTGCGAGCATCGCGAGCGCTGATCGGGGACCCAGCGTTGCCGGGCCGAAGGCGTCAACGGCTCCTGCCCCTTGCTTTCTCTTGGTCCCGGCTCTTCGCGGCGGCGCTCGGCGCCGCCGCTGCGGCCGGGATGACAGGGTCTTTCACGGGTTGCCAAGCGGTGAGTGCCGACAAGATCGTGATGCTGAGACGTCCGCGCCTCGGCTGCGTCGCGGGTGCCGGCCTGCTGGCGATCGCGAGAGACGGTAGCATGCTATTTCCCGGTCGTTGATTGGTGGAGGCGATGGGCAGACGTCCGACGACAAATCGCAAGTGGCGCACGCCCCGTCAGAAGATGCAGAGCTATCGTGCGCGCCTGCGCGCCTCCGGGTTGCGCCCGATCCAGATCTGGGTGCCCGATGTGCGCGCGCCGGACTTCGAGGATGAGGTCCGCCGTCAGTCGCGGCGTGTGTCTCGACGCAGAAGCGAGCGTGAGGCGCTGGGCTTCATCGAGGCGGCGATCGACGCGGACGAAGCCTCGTGAGTCGGGGAGATGTCGTCGTCGTCTCGCCTTCACCTGTCGGCGGTGAAGTAGGACCGCAGTATAGCTTGCTGCGTCGCAAACCGCAGGAGGTCCAAGCTCATTCGGCAGCTGCAGAATGCACGGGTGGATACTCGTCCCACGTACGACCGTTGAACATGCGGCCCGTTCGCTTCTTGTTGGTCCCGCCCCACTGCTTGAAGAAGAAGGCAGTTCCGTACCTCTCGCAGTTGGCTTGAATAGCAGCGACCCACTTCGAGTTCATCGGTCTCGCACCAGGACCCGATTCACCACCGACGATGGCCCAATGGATGCCGCGCAGGCTCGGGCGCCCGACGGGGCCGATCAACGGCTCAAACGAGACGAATCGCACAGAAGCAGGAATCGATCTGAGCACCTGGATTCTCTCGACGTACTCAGCGCTCTCGACGGAGGCTCCGAGCCATACGTTTGGGAGCACTGGTAGTTCGAGATCTCTCAATACGTCGCGCATGTTGTCGGGGCGCTTGGTCAGGACTTGGAAGGAATGCCAGCTTGCATGCCGCATCACTTCCCAGACTTTGGCGATAAATTCTTCGGGGACGCCATCCTGAAATAGATCTGACATGGAGTTGACGAAGATGCGCCGCGGAGCGCGCCAGCGCAGCGGCACGTCGAGCGCGGCATGATTCAAGTGCAGGCGGCCTGTCCACACTTGACGCCCGCCGGACTTTCGTGTGACCCCGATATAGGCTGGATGCTCCATCGCTTGCAGCCGGGACGCCATGCGCATCGCATAGCAATTCGTGCAGCCAGGCGAGATCATCAAGCAACCCGACACCGGGTTCCAGGTGGCGTCGGTCCATTCGATGTCACTTTGTCCGGCCACGTCTGCCGCCTCTCATGACCGCTTTCGCGATGTCCCCTGCCTTACGCGCATTGGGGCTGGGATTCGCCCATGCGAACAAGAGGGAAAACATGTGGTGCCCGCCGGAGCCCAGCGGCAGCCACTCTTCCAGTACACCGCCCTTGAATGCGTCCTTCATCCGTTTGATCATGAATCGGGTTGCCGATTCCGGCGTAACAACCTTCCGAGATTTCTTCCTGCCGGCCTCGAACAGATCGGGTTCCGAATCAAACTCTTCCGCAAATGCCGACCGCCAGTTCTGAGTACCAAGTATCCGGTCCAGCGCTTCCTGGTGCCCTTCATGGACGGTTCCGTCCTTCCGTCGAACCTGCCGATGGACGCTCAGGCCGGCGGGGAACAAGTACCAGAGGTCTATGGCCTTCGTGCTGGCGATGGCCTCGATCGTCTTCCACTCGACCTGACTGCCAAACGGATCAAGAAAGGCAACTGCTCGGTATCTATTCCAGTCGCGCCCCGCGCAAAGCGCTCTCAGTCCGGAATTCGCGTCAGAGTTCATGATCTCGATCTTCTTCGCAGGGAACTCTGAGCGTAGATTTTCGAGAGCACGAGCGTTTCCACGCTTCTTCTCTATGAAGATGTACTCGTCAAAGCCATCGGCCAGTTCGAGCGCACGGCGGGTGGAGCCGGTTATGAAGGCCTGCCCCTCTGTATCGAGCGGCAACTCACCGTAGCTAGCAGCAATTGGTATTTCTCCCGTACCTGCGAATGCGTCGATGTAGATTGTGCGCAGCCGCGGTTGGTTCTTGAAGACCTTGCAGTAAGCCCTGAGGTACTTTTCAAGACAATCAAGCTTCTCGACCGTATGCGGTCCGGCGAATGCTCTTTGTGCCATCCTTGCCCCCGGCAACCGATGGGAACAAAGATAGAACACCGATGCTTGCTCTGCAAGCGGATTTTACTCCGCCGCATCGCGCTTGCCGCGGCCGTTGCGCGGGCGGGAGACGGGGCCGGCATCCGCCAAGGCGGCGCGCGGGCTCGCCCGGCGCTTCAACAGCTCGCGCAAGTACTGCCCGGTGTAGCTCTCCTTGACCTTCGCCACGTCCTCGGGCGTGCCCTCGGCGACGATGCGCCCGCCGCCGTCGCCGCCTTCCGGGCCGAGGTCGATGATCCAGTCGGCGGTCTTGATGACCTCGAGGTTGTGCTCGATCACCACCACCGTGTTGCCGGCGTCCGCCAGCTCGTGCAGCACCTCGAGCAGCTTGGCGACGTCGTGGAAGTGCAGGCCCGTCGTCGGCTCGTCGAGGATGTAGAGGGTGCGCCCCGTCGCGCGGCGCGACAGCTCCTTCGCCAGCTTGATGCGCTGCGCCTCGCCGCCCGAAAGCGTCGTCGCCTGCTGTCCGATGTGGATGTAGCCGAGGCCGACGCGGGCCAGCGTCTCCATCTTGTCGCGAATCGCCGGCACCGCCTTGAAGAACGTCGCGCCTTCCTCCACCGTCATGTCGAGCACGTCGGCGATCGACTTGTCGCGGAAGCGCACCTCCAGCGTCTCGCGATTGTAGCGCTTGCCCCTGCACTGGTCGCAGGTGACGTAGACGTCGGGCAGGAAGTGCATCTCGATCTTGATCACGCCGTCGCCCTGGCAGGCCTCGCAGCGCCCCCCCTTGACGTTGAACGAGAAGCGGCCTGGCGCATAGCCGCGCGCCTTGGCGTCGGGCAGGCCTGCGAACCACTCGCGGATCGGCGTGAACGCGCCGGTGTAGGTGGCGGGGTTCGAGCGCGGCGTGCGGCCGATCGGCGACTGGTCGATGTCGATCACCTTGTCGAGGTGCTCGAGGCCGATGATGCGGTCGTGCTCGCCCGGGTGCTCGCGGGCGTTGTTGAGCTTTCGCGCCACCGCCTTGTAGAGCGTGTCGATCAGCAGCGTCGACTTGCCGCCGCCGGAAACACCGGTGATGCATGTGAAGAGGCCCAAGGGGATCGAGGCGGTGAGGTTCTGCAGGTTGTTCGAGCGCGCACCGACGACGGTCAACGCACGGCCCTTCTGCGGCGCGCGGCGCCGCGCCGGCAGCGGGATTTGGCGCACGCCGGAGAGATACTGGCCGGTCAGGCTGTCGGGATCGGCCATGACCTCGTCGGGCGTGCCCTGGGCCACGATCTCACCGCCGTGCACGCCGGCACCGGGGCCGATGTCGACAACGTAGTCGGCGGCGAGCACGGCGTCCTCGTCGTGCTCGACGACGATCACGGTGTTGCCGAGGTCGCGCAGGTGCTTCAGCGTCCCGAGCAGGCGCGCGTTGTCGCGCTGATGCAGGCCGATCGAGGGCTCGTCCAGGACGTAGAGCACGCCGGTGAGACCCGAGCCGATCTGCGAGGCGAGGCGGATGCGCTGGGATTCGCCGCCCGAGAGCGTCCCCGATGATCGCGACAGCGTCAGATACTCGAGGCCGACGTCGTTGAGGAACTTCAGCCGGTCGCGGATCTCCTTAAGGATGCGGGTGGCGATCTCGCCCTGCTGCGTGGTGAAGGTCGTCGGCAACTCCGCGAACCATTGGTTGGCGGCGCGTATCGAGAGGTCCGTCACCTCGCCGATATGCTTGCCGCCGACCTTTACGCTCAGCGCCTGCGGCTTCAGGCGATAGCCGCCGCACGCCTCGCACGGGTGCGAGCCCTGGTAGCGGGACAGCTCCTCGCGGACCCAATCGCTCTCGGTCTCGCGCCAGCGCCGCTCGATGTTGGAGATCACGCCCTCGAACGGCTTGATGGTCTTGTAGCGTCTGAGCCCGTCCTCGTAGACGAACGTCACCTCCTCGTCGCCCGAGCCGTAGAGGATGGCGAGCTGGACGTGCTTCGGGAGGCGCTCCCACGGCGTCGACATCGCCACCTTGTAGTGCTTGGCGAGGCTTTCCAGTGTCTGCTCGTAGTAGGGCGAGGAGGCGCCGGTGCGCGCCCACGGGTAGATCGCGCCCTCGGCGAGCGAGAGCTGCGGCTCCGGGACCACGAGGTCGGGCTCGAACTGCAGCTCGGTGCCGAGGCCGTCGCAGGTCGGGCAGGCACCGGCCGGCGCATTGAACGAGAAGAGGCGCGGCTCGATCTCGTCGATGGTGAAGCCGGAGACGGGGCAGGCGAAGCGGGCCGAGAACGTGATGCGCTCGTGCGTCTCGTTCTTGTTCTTGAGGATGCCCGGATCGGGGTCAAATCCCGCGGGTCTGACCCCTTTTGAGGGCTTGGCCGCTGGGGTCGCACCCGCGGGGTCTGACCCCTTCGCGCCGCCGAGCGGCTTGTCTGCAAGCTCGAGAATGGTGATCCCGTCGGCGAGCGCGAGCGCGGTCTCGAAGCTGTCGGCGAGGCGGCTGGCGAGGTCCTTGCGCACGACAATGCGGTCGACGACGACGTCGATGTCATGCTTCAGCTTCTTGTCGAGCTTCGGCGCATCGGGGATCTCGGTGAACACGCCGTCGACCTTGACCCGCTGGAAGCCCTTCTTCTGCCACTCGGCAAGCTCCTTCCTGTACTCGCCCTTGCGGCCGCGCACGACGGGAGC
Organism: Pseudomonadota bacterium; assembly: GCA_040752215.1. GTDB lineage: Bacteria > Pseudomonadota > Alphaproteobacteria > Rhizobiales > Hyphomicrobiaceae > JBFMEX01. The sequence continues at coordinate 23,032 of JBFMEX010000091.1, forward strand.
GAGCACATAGGCACGCGTGCCCTCGGGCAGCGCCAGCACACGGTCGACCATCTGGCTCACCGTCTGGCTCTCGATCGGCAGGCCGGTGGCCGGCGAGTAGGGCACGCCGACGCGCGCGAACAGAAGGCGCAGGTAGTCGTAGATCTCGGTCACCGTGCCGACGGTCGAGCGCGGGTTCTTGCTGGTCGTCTTCTGCTCGATCGAGATCGCCGGCGACAGGCCGTCGATGTGGTCGACGTCCGGCTTCTGCATCATCTCCAGGAACTGGCGCGCGTAGGCCGAGAGACTCTCGACGTAGCGGCGCTGGCCCTCGGCATAGATCGTATCGAAGGCGAGCGAGGACTTGCCGGACCCCGAGAGGCCGGTGAACACGACAAGGGCGTCACGCGGGATCTCGAGATCGACGTTCTTCAGATTGTGCTCGCGCGCCCCGCGCACGTGGATCGTGCGCGCGGGGTCGGCGCCCGTGAGGGAAGGGGTCTTCCTCGGCGTCTTGGCCATTCGAATCTCGGCTATTGGCGGCGGCCCTGGGGCCACCGATTGAACGAGGCTGCACTCTCGCGCGACCTGCGGCCGGCAATGAGGCCCTCTACGCTCACGTCCTCCTCGATGTCGGGCCAGTGTATGCCACGGCCGTCGCCGATCAGGCGCCACGTCTGGCGCTCGCGTGGCGTTGCGTGAAGCAACCGCGGATACGAGGAAAGGGGTACGCTGAGAGTGCGGCCGTCACGCAGCTCGATCTCGATCGCGGTGTCGCTCGCACGGACGCCGGCGGCCAGGCCGAGGCCGAGATCAGGCGCCGAAGTAGTCATTCCAGGCCTCCAGAATCCGTGCCTCATGGTCGGCGACGTGTCGCTCGATCTCGCGCAACTCCGCCGTCTTTGAAGCCTCCGCCCGATGCGAGCCGCACCGGCATTTGCCAGAACCTGGCGATCGTGCCGTCGCGCTCGACGTGAATATGGGGCGGCTCGCCGCCATCGCCAGAATAGAAGAAGAAGCGGAAAGGGCCAATTCGGAGCACGGTCGGCATCGGTCGAGTCCGGGCTTGGGGCCGTTCACGCGTCTGCGGTGCCAATGGTCCGTTCGGGACCGGGTCTGCGGGAGCCCGTTCTCGCAGGGCTTTGGCCATGGGGCGATGGTCTAGCCGGGCACGCCGCAGGTGGCAATGCGGGACTCGAAGCGACCCACCCTACGTCGACGCGCTTGACAGAGGGCGGGCGTAGGGGGAGCGTAGGAATTGTGACGGCGTCGCTGCGGCGGCGCCCGCGAGCGGCTCCGCTGCTGGGAAGCACCGGGGGTCGAGGCGGGGCCCCGTCAGCACCCGCGGGTTGCGAGGATGTCCGTCGCGCGTGTCAACAGCGAACGGAGGATGGATGACGCCACCGGGTAGTCCAGCCAGACTTCGCGCTGAAGCGAGGTCACGGCGCGGGCGGCGGGCTGTAGCGTATTGATCACGCCGATCCGGGCCGAAGCGAACGAAAATAATCCGTTGTACCTCACGCGAGGGCGGCGCCCGAGGCCTGGGCGACAGAGCCTCGCCTCAAATGTCCGGCTCGGCTGGACAGGTTATCGATGACAAGGAGCCCCGTCGCGGCCGAGGCCGGCGCGGGGCTCGCTCGTTTCAGACCCCCCGCTCCCCGAACCACCGCGCCATGCCGCGGTCGCGGTAGGCGACGAGGCTCGGGAACAGGCGGGCGTGATCGCGCGAGGGCGTGTCGAAGTGGTCGCACATGAGGTGCGCGATCGCCGGCAGGACGAACGCATCGGCGCCGCATGGCCTTTCGCCCATCAGGAACGGCTTGTCACCCAGGAAATCCGCGAGCGACTGTATGGTGCGCGAGGCGATCTCCTCCATCTCGGCGGCGGTATGGCGGCCGAGCCCCTGGCCGTGCAGCGCATTCCTCACGTCGCGGCGGACCTTGGCGATCACGATCGGTCGGAGCGGTGCCGGCAGCGCGTCGAAGAAGTGGCGAGGACCCTTGTCGAAATTGGCATCGACCAGCCAGCGCTCGCGCATGGAGATCCAGTAGAGGTGGTCCTCGCACAGCTTCTCGAATGCCCACGCGGTGGCGCGCTCCGGCGCTGAGAGGCCGGAGTCGAAATCGATGCCGTAATGGCGCTCGAGATGGAAGCGGATCAGCGTCGAATCCGCGACGACGGTGCCGTTGGCGTCGGTGATGAAGGGGAGCTTGCCCTTGGGCGCCTTGCGCACATCGGTGCGCTTCCTCGTGTAGGGCACGCCGGCCATCTCGAGCAGGATCTCGGCCTTCATGACGAACGGGCTCGGATCGGGCATTCCGAACGCGGGCCCGAACGTGTGCAGTGTGATCATGATCCGGCTCCGTTTCCGTCTGGCGGGGAGCCGAAGATAGTGCGTGGCACGCGCCGCGGAAAGCAACCGGGCGGCGAGGGGGACCGCCTCGCCGCCCGCCACGCCTCAGGCGATCACGTCGAAGTCGTTGAGGCCGAGGTCGAGGCCGGGAACGCCGTCGTCGAAGCCGAACGATCCGCTGTCGAACTCGGCGATCAGAATTCTGCCGCCGGCGCCGGCTCCGTCGGAATCGAACCACAGCCGGAAGGTGTCGTTCTCGAAGATGAACTGGGCGTGCGCGCCGACCGCGGTGCCGGTGTCGTTGGAGCGGATCTCGTCGGCATCCAGGGTCCCGCCGAGGCCGAACTCCGAGAGGCTGATGCGGAGCAGGTCGTTGCCTTCGACGAAATCATGGATCGTGTCGAAGCCCTGAGCATTCTGCAGCCAGGCGATGTCGCCGGCACCATAGCCCATGTACAGGTGGTCGAGGCCCTGGTCGCCACGCAGCACCTCGGTGCCGTCGGCGCCATAGAGATGATCGTTGCCGGCGCGGCCGATCGCCATGCCGTTGTCGCCCGCCTGCAGCCAGTCGGCGAACGCGCCGCCGCGGACGTTCTCCACCGCGACGTAGCTGTCGCCGGCAGCGTTGAGACCCGACAAGTTGACGTCGAGATAGGCCTGCACCGATCCGGTCGCGTCGCCATAGTCGACGGTGTCGATGCCGCCGCCGCCGTGGAACAGATCGGCGTCGGAGTCCTGGTTGGCATAGATGATGTCGTTGCCGGCGCCGCCGCGCACCGTGTCGGCACCGCGGCCGGCGTGCAGCTTGTCGTTGCCGGCACCGCCTTTGAGGAGGTCGTCGCCGTTCTTGCCGTAGAGGATGTCGTTGCCACCAAGCCCGATGAGCTCGTCCGCCTGGTTGGTGCCTTGCAGGATGTCCTTGTTGGCGGTGCCGATCTTCTTGACCATGGGTCCGTCTCCGTATCGCTGTCGGGACCGGGCGCCGGGCGCGGCGCGGTCCGGTTGAGGCTGGCGGAGAGTGCGGGAGCATCGCTGCCGCGCCCCGTCCGCCTTGGTCCCCTCGCTCGGGGATGGCGATCAGTCGCGGCGGCGGGGGGAGAGGTTCGCGGGCGAGGCGAAAAAATGCCCGATGGCTCCTCCGCACGGCTAGGGGAGGCGCGAAACGGCCACCTGTGAAGGTGGTGTCAACTATGATCGGTGAGGGCGATGAACTCGGGATCGTCCTGCGCGCGGCGCTCGAACGAGAGGAAGTCGTAGTAGCCGCAGCGGCTGGTGCCGGGAAAGCTGCGGCAGACGGAGGGGCGCGCCTTGTAGATCGAGCAGCAGCGCGCCTTGGTGTCGAAGAAACGGCAGATCTTGCCGAAATGCTCGTCCTTCTTGCGCCGCATGGCGTACTTGTGACCGTGCTCCTCCTTGGTGAACGCCGCGCGCGCCGCCTCGAAGGTCATGCCGTGATGGCGCGCGAGGCGCTCCACGTCGCGCTTGTCGAGGGCGATCAGCGGATAGGAGCAGCAGTAGCCGGGGCACTTCTTGCAATTGTACACGGAGGGTCTCGTTGGGTCGGGTCGTCCGGCATCGGCCATGGACGTGCCACCCCGCGTTTATCGTATCGGAGGGTGAGGTCAAGGGGAGCCGGGGCCCGGCGATCGCAGGCGGGCGGGAGCAGCCTCGATGGCCGAGGAGTGCGACACTCGGGTCACACCCGCGATGCCGCGGCCCGCGGGCCACTCGGCCGCGTTTAACGCGCCACACTTTCTCCGCTATGGTTTCCCACTTGTCGGACGGGTGGAGGCGAGGGTTCAAGAATGGCCGATCTGTCGCGCGTTGCACCGGAAGGCGACACGCCGGTCAATCCCTATAGCCTGCTCGAGGCGGTCAACAACTCGAGCGAGACCGCCAATACCGGCTGGCTGATCTTTCTCGGCATCATGACCTACTTCATGATCGCGGTCGCCGGTGTGACCCATCGCGATCTGCTGCTCGAGACTCCGGTCTCGCTGCCGATCCTGCAGGTGCAGATCCCGATCACGCAGTTCTTCCAGTTCGCGCCGCCGATCCTGGTGCTGTTCCACATCGGTGTGATCTCCCAGCTCGTGCTGCTGGCGAGGAAGACGCTCGAGTTCGACCATGCGATCCGCCTGCTCGAGCCGGGCGAGCGGCGCTCCCATCCGCTCCGGCTCGAGCTGCACAACTTCTACTTCGTGCAGGCGATCGCCGGGCCGCATCGCAGCAAGGTGATGAGTGGCTTCCTGCACGGCATGGCGTGGCTGACGCTCGTCGTGATCCCGGTCGTGCTGCTGCTCTACATCCAGATCGTGTTCCTGCCCTATCACGACCTCGCCATAACCTGGTCGCATCGTGCGGCGCTGATCGTCGACGTCGCGATGCTGGCGCTGATCGGCGTATTCCTGATGCGCGCCGAGACGTCGTTCTTCCAGGCGTTCTGGCGCACGACGTTCTCCAATCCGCTGAGCTTCATATTCACCGGCCTCGTGCTCGTCGTTGCGCTGGCGTTCTCGTTCGTCGCCGCGACGGTGCCCGGAGAGGCGCTCGACCGCCTCGGCCAGACGGTATTCGGCGCGGATCGTTTGGAGCAATCGTATCGCGATCGCCGCCGGGCCGGCGGATTCGCGCTGCCGTTCGTCACCGTGCGCGCCGACGGCTCGCTGTTCGGCATCTTCCGCCGCAACCTCGTCGTCACCGATACCGATCTGGTCTCCGACAAGGACGTGACGCCGGGAGAGCCGACGCTCAACCTGCGCGGCCGAGACCTGCGCTACGCGGTGCTCGACCGCAGCGACCTTCACCAGGCCGATATCACCGGTGCCAACCTCGACCACGCGAGCCTCGTCGGCAGCGATCTGAGGGGCGCTTGGCTGCAATGCGCCGATCTCAACGAGCTGCTGCTGACCGACGACCGGGACCGCGCCAGCTGCACCAGCGCGGAGCACACCAACCTTTCGCGCGCGGTGCTCACGGGCGGGCACATGACCGGCATCGATCTCGACGGGGCGCGACTGGAGGAGGCCCGCCTCGAGGGTGTCGAAATGCCGTACTCCTCGCTGGCAGGCGCCAATTTCGCCAGCGCCAGGATGGACAAGGCAGACCTGACCGGGGGCGTGCAGGCGCAGGGCGCGAACTTTCTGATCGCCTCAATGCAGGGCGCCGATCTCACCGGCGCGCAGCTCCAGTTCGCCGATTTCACCGCCGCCGCGATGCAAGGCGCGGTGCTCAACCACGGGCACCTCGAGGCGGCGGTGATGCGCGACGCCGACATGGAGGCGGTGTCGATGCAGAACGCCAAGCTGCAGGGCGCCGATCTCACGGGAGCCAGGATCGCCGGGGCCGACATGCGCATGGCGGCAATCTGGATGACCGAGCCGCCGCTCGAGGACCGGCTCGGCATGGCAGATCTCTCCGACGCCAGCATCCGGCCGCTCGACGAGGGCGATGTCGCAGCACTGACGCGGGCCATCGCGCGCATCGACCAGCCGCGACTCAAGGCCCAGCTCGCCGACGGCCTGGCACCGATCATGAACATCGCCGAGAGCCGCAAGTGGGCGAGCACGCCCGCCCTGCGGGGCTGGCAGGGGCTGATCACCAGCTCGGTCGCCGCCCAGGGTGACGGCTACCGCGAAAAGTTGACCGACTACCTGGCGGGCGCCATGTGTCGGCCGCGCTGGAGCAACGGCGCGGTGGCGACCGGCGTCGCGCGCCGGGCGCAAGGCCAGCTGTTCCGCGGCGATCCGGTCGCGCTCTATGTCCGGCTGAAGGCCGAGGCCTGCGTACCCGGCAAGTCGGTGCCGTCGCGGGTGATGAGCGGACTCGCTTCTGCCGCCGACAGCGCGCGCAGCAATTAGCCTGTCGGATTGCCGCCGGCGAGCCAGCGCTCCAGCGCCTCCGGCATGCCGTCGAGCTTGCGCCAGCCGTTGGTCACGAGCGCGTAGCCGCTGGCAAGGTCGCCGGCGATCAGCGTCGGGAAGCCTTTGACGCCCACCTCCTTGGTGGTGAAAAAATCGCGGGCCGTCTCCGCGCGCGCGGCATCGGAGCAGAATTCGGCCGCGTGCCGGCCCGGATCGGCGCCGCATTCGCCGGCGATCTCGACGAGCGTCGTGGCGTCGGTGACGTCGCGGCCCTCGGCGTAGAAGGCGCGCTGGATGCGAGTGAAGTAGGGGATCGTGCGCTCGGGATCGATGCGGCGCATGGCAACCACCGCGCGGGCCGCTGGCTCGGTGTCGTAGACGAAGGCGTCGCGCTCGAAGAACGAGAAGTCGAACGGCTGGCCACTCGCCTTGTGCACGTGCTCCCAGTGACCGCGCACGGAGGCCTTGTCCTTGTCGGTCATCGCCTTGCGGGTGCCGGGCCGCAGACCGCCCATCATCAATGCGATCGGCAACCTCTCGCCGAAGTGGCGGGCCAGCCCGTCGATCACGGGCGTAAACCCCCAGCACCACGAGCACATCGGATCTGCGAAATAGACGAGGTGCTTGCGGGTATTGGGGGCAGGCTCGGTCATGCTCCTTCAGGTGGCGTGGGGAAGGCCGCTCGTCAACCGGCGACCGGCCGGCGTCAGCACCCCTGGGGCGCATCACCCACTGGCCGCCTCGGCGAGCCATTGGTCGAGAATGCGCTGGGCATTGGTGAAGCGGGTGTAGCCGGGGGCGATCGGTGCGCGCCGCCCGCGGGCGTCGACGGCGACGAGATAGGGGAAGCCGGAGATGCCGGCGGCGACGGTGGCGGCGAAATCGGCGGCCGTGGCGGCGCGGGTCTCGGGCGCGGTGAGCACGGCGAGCGCCGAGGCGCCGAGGCCGGCATCGGCGAGCAGCGGTGCCAGCGTCGCGTCCCGCGTCGTATCGAGCCCTTCCTCGAAGAACGCGCGCTGGACGCGGTTGAATACGGGGAGCGCCAGATCCGTGCGCGCAAGACGCGCGGCGACAACCGCGCGGCTGGCGGGCTCGGTGTCGTAGACGAAGCCCGGCCGGTCCAGGATCGCGGTGTCGAGCGGGCGCCCGGTCCGCCCGGCGATCTGCCGCCAACGGCCGAGCAGCACGCCGTGGCCGTACTCGTCGAGCGGCTCTGTGACCCCAGGCGACAGCCCGCCCATCACCATACGCAAGCCGAGCCGCGGGGCGTAGGCGAGCAGAATGCGGTTCAACACCGGCGCGAAGCCCCAGCACCAGGGACACATCGGGTCGGCGTAGTAGACGAGGTGGGGGACCTTGCTCGGCTCGCTCATGACGCGAGGATTAGCACACCCACGCGCTTCGGGCCGAGGCGTCTCCGTCCCCGCTCCGCGCCCTATCCCCTGTCCCTGCCCGGCCCTCCCCGGAGCCGATTGAGCCGGTGCGCGCAATCGGCTAGAACGCGCCAGCTCCCGAAATCCCTCAACCGACACGAGGCGCGCCCGATGGCGAACCCCCAGTACGTCTATCACATGCACAAGCTCTCCAAGACCTATCCGGGGGGCAAGCAGGTGTTGAAGGACATCTCGCTCTCCTTCCTGCCCGGCGCCAAGATCGGCGTTGTCGGCTTGAACGGCTCCGGCAAGTCGACGCTTCTGAAGATCATGGCCGGCCAGATGAGCGACTTCGTCGGCGAGGCGTGGGCGGCGGACGGCATCAAGGTCGGCTACCTGCCGCAGGAGCCCGAGCTCGATCCTGACAAGGACGTGCTCGCCAACGCGATGGAGGGCGTCGCGGAGAAGAAGGCGATCGTCGATCGCTACAACGAGATCGCCGCCAACTACTCGGACGAGACCGCCGACGAGATGACGGCGCTGCAGGACCAGATCGACGCGCACAACTTGTGGGACCTCGACAGCCAGGTCGAGCAGGCGCTCGACGCGCTCAGATGCCCACCGGGCGACGCCGACGTGAGCAAGCTCTCAGGCGGAGAGAAACGACGCGTCGCCTTGACCCGGCTCTTGCTCTCCAAGCCGGACATCCTGCTCTTGGACGAGCCGACCAACCACCTGGACGCAGAATCGGTCGCCTGGCTCGAGCGGTTCCTCAAGGAGTATGCCGGGTGCGTGATCCTGGTCACCCACGACCGCTACTTCCTCGATCATCTGACCGAGTGGACGCTCGAGCTCGACCGCGGCCAGGGCGTGCCGTGGAAGGGCAACTACTCGAGCTGGCTCGAGCAGAAGGCCAGGCGGGCCGAGGTCGAGAAGGCGCAGGAGGAGAGCCGCGAGAAGACGATCGCGCGTGAGCTCGAGTGGATCCGCGCCTCGCCGAAGGCGCGCCAGGCCAAGTCGAAGGCGCGCATCCAGGCCTATGAGAAGCTGGTCGAGCAGGCCGGCCGCGGCGAGGTCTCCAAGGCGTCGATCCAGATCACCACGCCGCCGCGGCTGGGCGACATGGTGCTCGAGGTCGAGGGCCTGTCCAAGGCGTTCGGCGACCAGTTGCTGATCGATCGCCTGTCGTTCAAGCTGCCGCCTGGCGGCATCGTCGGCGTGATCGGCCCCAACGGCGCCGGCAAGACGACGCTGTTCCGCATGATCACCGGCCAGGAGAAACCGGACGCCGGCACGCTGAAGCTGGGCGAGACGGTGAAGATCTCCTATGTCGACCAGTCCCGCGCTCACCTCGACGACAAGAGGACGGTGTGGGAGGAGATTTCCGGCGGGCTCGATCGGATCAGCCTCGGCGGAAAGCGCGAGGTTCCATCGCGCGCCTACTGCGGCTGGTTCAACTTCAAGGGTGCCGACCAGCAGAAGAAGGTCGGCATGCTGTCGGGTGGTGAGAGGAACCGCGTCCACCTCGCCAAACTGCTGAAGGAGGGTGGCAACCTGCTGCTGCTCGACGAGCCGACCAACGACCTCGACACCGAGACGCTTGGCGCGCTCGAAGCCGCGCTCGAGGACTTCCCCGGCTGCGCGGTCGTCATCAGCCACGACCGCTTCTTCCTTGACCGGCTCGCGACCCACATCCTCGCCTTCGAGGGCGACAGCCACGTCGAGTGGTTCGAGGGCAACTTCGAATCCTACGAGGAGGACAAGAAGCGCCGCCTCGGCGACG
>JBFMEX010000092.1:0-24233 GCA_040752215.1 Pseudomonadota bacterium
CGGGGTTGCTGGTGGTCGGTGCGTCCGGCAGGCTCCCCGCAGGGGAGCCGGACGCAGGTCACGGCTTGTCGCGCAGCGACAGGATGAAGGCGGCGAGGGCGAACATCTCGTCCTGGGTCAGATGGTGATCGGGCATCATCGGTGGCACGGACTTCAGCCAATCGACGATGCCGCGGAACGTCTGACTCTTGCGCTTGGCGACGGCGACGAAGCCTGGCACCTCGTCGACGCCGGTCTTCTCGCCCTGGCCGGGATTCAGGTGGCAGACGGCGCAAAGTTTCTCTGCGAGAGCGCGCCCGCGCTCGACGTCGTCGGCATGGGCATGGCGGGTGGCGAGCGCATTCACCGAGAGTGCAGCTGCGATCAGCACGCCATGTGCCGCCTTCGTCATGGGTCGCCTCATCGCGGCCACCATCTCCACGTCCGCTCTGCGACTGCGTAGCCGTTGCCGGGCGCGAGGGCAACTCCGCGCTGTTTTCCTTCTCGAAACCATTGTGCGCTCTAATCGTCTGACGCGCCGCGAAGGAATGTTCCGCGTATCGCGACGCCCCCGGCCGCGGTCCCTGCTCGTCTCGAGCCTCAGCGCTCCCGTCGCGGCAATTGGACCGCGGCCCCCTCCCGGCTCGACAAATGCGATTTGGTCGACTTTGGCCGTCGACTGACCGACGGCGCTGGCAGTGCCCTCCTTCGCCGGCTGTACTGGGCAAGCCGACCATGGCAACCAAACCAACCGGAAAGCTCTTGCGCTCGGTCGCCATCGGACGACGAGAGGACTTTCCTAGCAATCCGTACGGCACTAGATAGAGGCCATCCGAACGCCTTGGAAGCCGTATGAGCCTCGTTATCGACCCGATGCCGCTCTCCTCCGACGCCGACCGGGCCAAGCGGACGCTCGCCGGGCTCGACCGGGCGCGGCTCAAGGCGGCGCTGGCCACCGCAGGCGTCCCCGACAAGCAGCACCATATGCGCGCCGCCCAGCTGTGGAGCTGGATCTACGTGCGCGGAGTGACCGATTTCGTGGCGATGACGGACGTCTCGAAGGAGCTGCGCCAGCGCCTCGGCGAGCGGTTCAGCCTCGCGCGGCCGGAGATCGTCAGCGAGCAGGTGTCGGTCGACGGCACGCGCAAGTGGCTGCTCCGGCTGCCGCGGCGGGCCGCGGAGGTGAAGGCGCCGGAGATCGAGACGGTCTACATCCCCGAGGAGGACCGCGGCACGCTGTGCATCTCGAGCCAGGTTGGCTGCACGCTCAACTGCACCTTCTGCCATACCGGCACGCAGCGCCTCGTCCGCAACCTGGAGGTCGAGGAGATCGTCGGTCAGATCGTGCTCGCGCGCGACCGGATCGGCGACTGGCCGGGGGCGGTGCCGCCGGGCGACGGGCGCCTGCTGCCGACGGGCGAGCGCAAGATCACCAACATCGTGCTGATGGGTATGGGCGAGCCGCTCTACAACCTGGACAATGTGCGCGACGCGATGGAGGTCGCCGCCGACGGCGAGGGGCTGTCGGTCTCCAAGCGGCGCATCACGCTGTCGACGTCGGGCATCGTGCCGGAGATCGGCCGCTGGGGCGAGGAGGCGGGCACCATGCTCGCCATCTCGCTGCATGCGGTCAGCGACGAGCTTCGGAACGAGCTGGTGCCGATCAACCGCAAGTATCCGATCGCGCTGCTGATGGAGGCGTGCCGCAACTATCCGGGCGTCTCCAACGCACGCCGGATCACGTTCGAGTACGTGATGCTGAAGGGTGTCAACGACAGCCTCGCCGATGCCAAGGCGCTGGTGCGTCTGTTGGAGGGCATTCCGGCCAAGATCAATCTCATTCCGTTCAACCCGTGGCCCGGCACGCGCTACGAGTGCTCCGATTGGGAGACCATCGAGCGGTTCGCCGAGGTGGTCAACCGGGCCGGCTACGCGAGCCCCGTGCGCACGCCGCGCGGGCGCGACATCCTCGCCGCCTGCGGGCAGCTCAAGTCGGCGAGCGAGAAGCTCCGCGCGGGAGACCGGATGCCAGCCGGCGGCGCGGCGCAGTAGAGGGTGCGGGCGGTGGTCTGGAGAGCGCTCGGCCGGCTGATCCTGGTGCCCATCGCATTCCTCGCCGCGGCGGCGATCGCGACGCTGGTTGCGGTGACGCTCGGCCTCGAACGGATCACGCATGCGATCCAAGGCAAGGGCGAGGGTGCGCTCGGCATCGAAGGCCTGGTCGACCTGCTGCTCGAGGGGCGGCTGCTGGCCTCGGGGCTGACGCTGCTGCCGGCGCTGGCTGTGGCCATCGTCGGCGAGGTGGCTCGGATCCGATCCTCGGTCTACTACATCGTCGGCGGCGGAGCGGCGCTGGCGGCAATACCGCTGATTGCGCGCATCGGCGAGGCCGGGGACCTTGTGTTGCCGGCGGCGGCAGTGTGGCAGGTGCTGGCGACGGCCGGATTTGCCGGCGGGTTCGTCTACTGGCTGCTCGCCGGCCGGCGGGCATGATGACGTCGCGGCGCCGTTCCGGTGGCCGGGTTTTCCGTTGAGTGCTGCAGCGCTCGGACATTATGGTCGGACTGCGTTCTGTCCCGTCGGAGCAGTGGCGATGATCTTGACCGTCTTGCGCGTGCTGTTCGGCTACGTCCTCGCTTCGCTGGCGGCGGGGCTGGTGCTCGTCGGCTTCGTGGTGACGCCGCTCGATCTCCTGTCGCTGTCCGGCGAGGCGCTCATGGAGCGGCTCGGCTCGGCCGGTCTGCTCGCGCTCGCCGCCACCACCCATGCGGCCATCTTCGCCTCACCGTTCGCCTCGCTCGCGGTGCTGATCGGCGAGTGGCAGCGCTACCGCGAGGGGGCCTACTACGGCGTGGTCGGAATCGCGATCGGGCTCGCCGGCTTCTTCGCCCAGCACGCCAGCGAGCCGGCCGGCAGCCCGACCATCGTCAACACCTATGCGTTTGCGGCCTACGTCACGGCCGGACTGGTCGCGGGGCTCGCCTATTGGCTCGTCAGCGGGCGCTACGGGCGGCGGGAGGGGGTGCCATTGCTCGCGGTCGGCAATGTGGCCACCACGAGCACCTGAAAACGCGGCCCGCTCTTGCTGCAGCGCAGCAAATGTGTTAGACACGCTTCTTCTGGACGAGTAGCCCGACGCCAGACACCGCCGAGGGGAGATGCCCCGGCGGGCCACCAGCGCTTACCGACGGGGACCGGCCATGCTCGACCCAGTTGCCCAGGCCCGCCTCTACAAGAGCTGCACCGACGCCGCCTTCGGCTATGCGACGGCGGCCAACGCCGCCTATGCACAAATGGCCGAGCAGTCGATGGCGTTCTGGCGCTCGGCCATAGAGGCGGCCCTGCCGCCGGAGCCGGAGGCACAGCCGCGCTCTTGGTATCGCCATCCCGACGGGCCCCGGCGCACGACGCCACCGACCGGAATGGCGATGTTGCCGGCGTTCGCCTGGATGAGCCCGGCGACGGGCCGGCAGGCCGAGGCGTGGGCCATGCTGTGCACGGCGCCATGGCGGACCGACATGCCGCTCGGCGCGTGGCCGATGGCGTTGTGGATGGTCGCGCTCGGCATGCCGCAGTCGGTTGCCCTGCCGACCGCGCGGGCCAATGCCGCCGCACTCGAAGCGGCGCAAACGGCGGCCAACGCGGCGAGCACCTTCGTCAGCTTCCGCTCAGACAGCGGTCACGCGCTGGCGGAGGTCATCTCGCCGGCCAAGCCGCTTGCCGCGGTGACGGCGATGGCGCCGCTCGGGATGATGGCCGCACTGCTCGAGCCGTGGCTGGCGCTCGCTGCCGGCCGCCTCGGCTGAGCTGATCGCGAAGCCCGACAATCGACGAAAACGACGACGCCGCGCCCATCCGCCCGACGGGCGCGGCGTCGTGCAGTCGATTGGGCGCCGGCTCGAAGGCCGTTGCCGCCCTTATTTCTTCGTGGGCTCGGCCTTCTTCTTCGGCTGCAGGCGGCAGTAGGGGTCACGTACCTTGCCGTCCTTGCCGGGCTTCTTGGGCGTGATCCAGCGGCACGCGGTGTTGGCGGCGCAGGCAGTCTTCTCGAGGCCCTTGCAGGGAGAAGGGGCCTTGTCGGTGGTGGTGGCGGCAGCAGCCGGCTTGGCTGGAGCGGTGGTCGCGGCCGGAGCGGCCGGCTTGGCTGCCGGGGCGGGCTGCTGGGCGTTGGCGGAAATCGAGAGCGTGCCGAGCGCCAGTGCAGCGGCAGCGGCAAGAGTGGTGAAAGTCTTCACGACGTCCCTCCGAGGGTTTGAGAAGGCGCGGATATTAGCGAAAATTTTGTCCGCGAAAAGACGGCTCCAAGCATTTTCAAGATCAAGCGGTCACCTTATCGGCGACTGTGGGACCCTGCGGTCCACTCCAGCGCCGGCTCAAGCCGATCGTCACCCCAGAACAGCTCTCGATCCTCGGTCACGAACGACGGGGCGCCGAATATCCCCGCTCGAGCAGCGACATCGGTGCTTGTCCTCAGGCGCTGCTTGATCTCGTCGCCCTGCGCCCGCTGGAGGACGGGTGGGGCATCGACACCGAGCGCGGCGAGCAGGCGGGAGAGGACGGCCGCGTCGGCGATGTCGGCGCCGTCGGCGAATCCGGCCGAGAATACGGTGCGGGTAAAGGCGGCGATCCAGCCCTGCTCCTCCCCGACCAGCGCGATCCGGGCGGGCAGCAGGCTGGCGGCGGGGAACGGATCGGGCAGTCGGAAGGCGAGCCCGCGCGCCGCAGCGATCCGCTCGATGTCACGGACCATGTAGCGGCCCTTGGCGGGGTAGACGTTGAATGGGGAGGTGTCCCAGCCCTGGGCCTTGAAGATCGGCCCGAGCAGGAACGGCCGCCAGACGATTGCGACGCCGGCCGCCGATGCCAGCGCCTCGATGCGCATCGCCGAAAGGTAGGAGTATGTGGAGGCGAAGTCGTACCAGAACTCCAGCCGACGCATGGGCTTCGCTCCGCTTGTCGCCGGGCGGGCACGCGATCCGGCATTGTACGGCCTTGCCGGAGGCCCCACCGGCCCTATAGTGCGGCGCCAAATCCCGCCCCGCCTCGCCTCGCAGCCAGCCACGAAAGCCGACCATGCCGAAGAGCAAGCCCGCCGTCAAAAAAGTCGTCCTCGCCTATTCGGGCGGCCTCGATACCTCGATTATCCTGAAGTGGCTGCAGGAGACCTACGGCGCGGAGGTCGTGACGTTCACCGCCGATCTCGGCCAGGGCGAGGAGCTGGAGCCGGCGCGCAAGAAGGCGCTGATGCTCGGCATCGAGGAGAAGAATATCTTCATCGAGGACCTGCGCGAGGAGTTCGTTGCCGACTACGTGTTCCCGATGCTGCGCGGCAACGCGCTCTACGAAGGCGTGTACCTGCTCGGCACCTCGATCGCGCGGCCGCTGATCGCCAAGCGGCAGATCGAGATCGCGCGCAAGGTCGGTGCGGACGCGGTTTGCCACGGTGCCACCGGCAAGGGCAACGATCAGGTCCGCTTCGAGCTCGGCTACTATGCGCTGGAGCCGGGAATCAAGATCATCGCGCCGTGGCGCGAGTGGGCGTTCAAGAGCCGCGAGGATCTGATCGCGTTCGCCGAGCAGCACCAGATCCCGGTCGCCAAGGACAAGCGCGGCGAGGCGCCATTCTCGGTCGATGCCAACCTGCTGCACTCCTCCTCCGAGGGCAAGGTGCTCGAGGATCCGAATTGCGAGCCGCCGCCCTACGTCTACATGCGCACGGTCGCGCCCGAGGACGCGCCCGACAAGCCGACCGTCGTCACGATCGGGTTCGAGAAGGGTGACGCGGTCAGCCTCGACGGCAAGAAGCTGTCGCCGGCCAAGTTGCTCGCCAAGCTCAACGACCTCGGCCGCGACAATGGCATCGGCCGTGTCGATCTCGTCGAGAACCGGTTCGTCGGCATGAAGTCGCGCGGCGTGTACGAGACGCCCGGCGGCACGATCCTGCTCACCGCCCACCGCGCGATCGAGAGCCTGACGCTCGACCGCGGCGCCGCGCACCTGAAGGACGAGCTGATGCCGCGCTACGCGGAGCTGATCTACAACGGCTTCTGGTTCAGCCCCGAGCGCGAGATGCTGCAGGCGCTGATCGACAAGAGCCAGCAGCAGGTCGAGGGGAAGGTGCGGCTGAAGCTCTACAAGGGCAACGTTATCGTCATCGGCCGCGAGAGCCCGAAGTCGCTCTACTCGACCACGCTCGTCACCTTCGAGGACGACAAGGGCGCCTACGACCAGAAGGACGCCGAAGGGTTCATCCGCTTGAACGCGCTGAGGCTCCGCACGCTCGGCATGCGCGAGCGCAAGGGCGGGAAGGGGAGGTGACGGCCGCCATTGGCGGGCGTCAGACGGGTCCGCGAGGTAACGGCTCGGTCCCTTCGTCGAGAATTGCGAGATAGCGTGAATACTCGTAGGCGCGATCTCGTCTGCGCCCGGTGAGCTCGCGAACGATACCGAGCTCCTGCAAATGATCGAGTGCCTTCTGCAGGGTGGGTTGAGAAAGACCGATGCGCTTGGCGGCGGTCGGGACGGTCAGAATTGGTAAGCGTTTCAAGTCGGTCAGGACGCGTAGCGCAGATCCGGCTCCGCGCCCGAGCGTTCCGACCTTCGATTCGTCGGCAGCAATCAGGTCGACGAGACGCTGCGCTGTCGCATGGCCCTGCTCGGAAGTCTCGGCGACACCCTCCAGGAAGAAGTCGAGCCACGATTCCCAGTCGCCTTGCTCGCGAACCGACTGCAGCAGCTCATAGTAGCGCTGCCGATGCCTCTTCAAATAGAGGCTCAGGTAGAGAACTGGCTGTCGCAGCTCGCCGGCTTCGCACAGGATTAGGGTGATGAGCAGCCGCCCGACACGGCCATTGCCATCCAGAAACGGGTGGATTGTCTCGAACTGCACGTGAGCGAGCGCGGCTCGCACCAGCGTAGGGTAGGTCTCGCGGTCATGCAGGAACCGCTCGAAGTTGTCGAGGCAGGCAGCAAGCCTGTCCGGTGGAGGCGGCACGAATATCGCGTTGCCGGGTCGAGTGCCCCCGATCCAGTTTTGCGAGGTTCGTAACTCGCCTGGTTGCTTGCTATTGCCACGACCACTGGCCAGGAGCTTGCCATGCAACTCGCGGATCAGCCGCAGCGACAGCGGGAAGCCGCCTGCCAGCCGGTCGAGGCCGTGCCGGATCGCCGTGACGTAGTTGGAGACCTCTCGAACGTCGTCGAACGGTGCCGTCGGCATTACGTCGTTCTCGAACAAGAGGAGGTCTGAAAGAGACGACTGGGTTCCTTCGATCTGGGACGAGAGCAACGCTTCCTTGCGCACGTACATCCAGATGAACAGATTGGCGGACGGCAGGATCGAGGCGGTCCCGTCGAGGCGCGAAAGGGCGGCATTGGCCTTGAGCAGAGAGGGCAAGTGCCGGGAAAGATCGATCGGGGGGGTCGGCGGCAAGTCGGGCGGAAGGTGGGCCCTGACCGTCTCCCCAGAGGTGCTTATGAGGAGGCTCGTTCCCAATCGGGCCCGTCTGTCGCCGGTCATCATGCCCGAACCTTTAATAGCGAATCACGTTATTAAAGCATACAGCGATTTCCTTTAATAGCAGCTCAACCGGGCATTGCCAAACGATGCACGCCGACGTTGCCGTGAACCATGTCAGGGGACTACAAGTCATGCCCGCGGCGGAGATCAAGATCAGGTCGGGCGGCATCGCGGACGGCGAGGGGTTGTCGGCGCTCTATGCCGAGACGTGCCGGGCGGCGCACCAGGGCATCATACCGCATGCCAACCTCGAGCTGATGATCGCCAAGCGGGTGCCGGAGTGGTGGCAGCGCCTCGTCGCCCAGGGCACGCACATTCTGGTCATCGAGCTCGAGGGCACGCTGGCCGGGTACGCCATGTACGGCGCCGGGCGCTACGGATCGGCCGGGTACGCGGGCGAGATCTACGAGATCTACATCCGCCCGACGCATCAGGGCGTTGGGCTCGGCTCGCGGCTCTTGGCGGCGGCGCGAGCGGACCTGGCGCGGCTCGGCCACCATGGCATGATGGCGTGGTCGCTCGCCGATGCCGAGCAGGCGTGCCGGTTCCTCGAGGCGCGTGGCGGGCGTGAGTTCGCGCGATCCGAGCTGATCTATCCGGCGCGCACGCTCGAGCGCATCGCCTATGGCTGGGCGGCCGATCAGGGTTGAGCGCGCTCAGGTCTTGGACTTGCGCGGGGCCGGCGGCGGGGCGGTGGCGGCGCGCTTCGGCTCGACGTTGACCGAGATGCTCGACAGCAGCAGCCGACCGCTCTCCTCGACGTAGCCGAGGGTGAAGATCATGCGCGAGTCGGGGAAGTCGTAGTGGCCGACGATCACACGCTGGCCGTGGGCGTCGCGCGCGGTATCCCTGGCGATGACCGGCTGGCGGCCGGCGAGTGGGTCGCCGGTGATGCGCAGCTTGTCATAGAACGGCTTGAAGGCCACATCGAGTGCCGCCGCGGAGTGCTGGCGCTTCAGCATCGCCGAGGCGGAGCGGTGCAACTCGGCGGCATTGCGGGCCCGCACCGCGGCAATGAACAGCGACATGGTCGGGCCGACCAGCGCTGTGCCGTCGCTCGGGGCGGCGCCAACGGTGGTGGCGGAGGGAGATGAGGCGAGCAGCTCGGCGGGTGCCTCGCCGGCCGCGGTCGGATGCCCGTCGAGCGCGACCAGGGCCCAGTTGTCGCCGATGCGGCGCAGCCGCGCGGTGAGGGCGAGGGCGGAAGCGTCGCGGCGCCATGCGGTGCCATGAAGCTCGCCCTTCCAGCCGGCGAGATCGAACGCGTGGGTCATGCCGGTCCAGCGCAGCGCAGTGAGGCTATCCAGGCCGAGCTGGCGGGCGCGGCGCTCGAAAGCGGCGCGATCGAGGGCCGGCGCGGCGTGCTCGGGCAGGGCGGCGTGGGCGGCGGCGAGGCTGCCGCGCGTCAGGTGCTGGATGGCAGGCGCGAGCGCGCGGGTCATGTCGTTGGCGGCGAGGCCGGCGGAATTGCTCTCCTCGTACTTCAGGAACGAGATCTCGCCATCGCAGCCGCCGAGCGCAAACGCAACCGCCAGTGCCAGAAGGCTCGCGAGACGTTGGGACTTCGACATGACTGAGCCCTCCAGGCCGGCCGGATCGCGGGGCGCCCGCAGGTTTGGGACGCGGATTGGATGGGAGAGTGATCCGACGACGGCCGACGTGCAGTTCCGCCGGGAACACAGCGGGGCCGGCGAGCGCCCATGGTTGCGATAACGGCGCAACACCGGCGCACCAGAAGCCCCGCAGCGGGCCTTTGCCCCATTGGAGGGGCGTGGCGCATAGTCTAGGACTGGCGCCGGCAATTGTTTTCTTTGCGCGCGGAGCATCGGTCAGGCGTCATGACCCGCATCAGCCTCAAGCGTACGCTCCGTCGCGCCTATGCGGTACTCGTGCTCGTGCTGGCACTGGCGCTGGCGGCCAAGCTCTCGGGTCGGATCCCGGGGCTTGCGGGCAGCAGCCTCGGCGAGGCGGCGGCGGCGATCTACGACTACCTCAAGGACATGTCGCTGGTGCTGGTCACGGTGGTCGCGGCCTATCTCGCCAATGTGTTCCAGAAGCGGTCCAAGTTCGTCGAGAGCCTGGAGCAGGAGTGGCGCGGCATCGTTGGGACCAAGACCGCGCTCTACGTCTACTGCGAGAAGCCCTATCCCTCGACCGACGACTACCTCGCTGCCTACAGCCGCATCTCGGAGACGATCGACAACATGCGGATCGTCTACCGCAATGCCGGCGAGACCGACAATCTTGTCGGCCTCTACCCTTACGCTCCGCTGCACGACATGCGCCGCGCGCTGCAGTCGATCGATCCGAGGAAGAGGCCCAACGTGACCGCAACGGAGCGTCGCATCGTTCAGGACGCGGTGCTGCAATCGTTCTACGCGCTGCGCGAGAATTTCCTCGAGGAGCTGGACCTCGAGGAGCCGCGCCATCCGCTGCTGATCTCTGGCGGGCGGCGCCTGAAGAAGTCGGGCGCCGGGCGCTGGGCGCGGGGCGAGCAGGACCGCCAGCGCAAGCGGCAGGACAAGGAGCCCTCGCCGCGGCCGGATGTCGATACGCTGCTGTCGCGGCTCTATTTCGAGGAGCAGTCGAGCCGCGACACGGAGCCTTCGGCGGCTGGTCAGGCGCGCGGGCGCGAGGCGTAGACGGGCTCGGCCTGGCTGGCGGCGGCCTTGTGAACGATCTGCACCGGAGCCTCGAGCGCGGCGTAGGCGGCGTTGACGCGCCGCGCCATCGTGGCGAGGTAGTCTCGCACCTCGTCGGGAAGCTCGGCATTGGCGTAGCGATCCGGGTGGTAGATCTTGGCCAGGCGGTGATAGGCGTGGCGCACGTCCTCGAACGAGGCGCCGCGGGTAACGCCGAGGATGGCGTAGGGGTCGAAGCCGTCGATCTCGCGAAGGCGTGTCTCGAGGCTCTGCGCGGCCGGCACGCCGGTCAGCCGAACGGAATGGATCGAGGTCTTGGCGATGAATGCGCGCTCGCCGCCGTAAGGCTCGAACTCGAGGAATGCCGCCGGCCCGTTCAGCACCTCGGCAAAGGGCTTGGAGACGGGGGCCAGGAACTTGCCCTTGACCTGCCGGCCATCGTCCAGCGTCAGCTCGGCCGGCACGGTCGTCGTCGTGTGCTGGACGATGTTGTCGACACGATTTCGCTCGAACATGGCGCGACCCCTGTCTCGGTTCGGGACATCTCGGTGGCTGCTCGCTCGAAAGGAGCAAGAAGCGTGCAATCGACGGCCGGCGGGTCGTGCGAGTTGGCGCGACGGGCGATGCGCTGGCGGGTCGGTCCGCGATGTGCTAGGCGAGCGCCAGCTATTGCGCCGCACAAGCGGCCTGCGAGAAAATCATGGACCTCAGAAACATCGCCATCATCGCCCACGTCGACCACGGCAAGACGACGCTGGTCGACGAGCTGCTGAAGCAGTCCGGCGCATTTCGGGACAATCAGCGCGTCGCCGAGCGGGCGATGGACAGCAACGATCTCGAGCGCGAGCGGGGCATCACGATCCTCGCCAAGTGCACGTCGGTCGTTTGGAAGGACACGCGGATCAACATCGTCGACACGCCGGGCCACGCCGACTTCGGCGGCGAGGTGGAGCGCATCCTGAACATGGTCGACGGCGCGGTGCTGCTGGTCGACGCCTCGGAAGGCCCGCTGCCGCAGACCAAGTTCGTGGTGTCGAAGGCGCTCAGGATGGGCTTGAGGCCGATCGTGGTGATCAACAAGATCGATCGGCCAGACGAGCGCCACGTCGAAGTGCTGAACGAGATCTTCGATCTGTTCGCCAACCTCGACGCCAGCGACGAGCAGCTCGACTTCCCGGTGCTCTACGGGTCGGGCCGCGACGGCTGGATGGCGGCGGATCCCGCGGGCCCGAAGGAGAGCCTCGCGCCGCTGTTCGACCTGGTGCTCCGCCACGTGCCGCCACCGGCGATCGAGGAGGGGCCGCTGCGGATCCTGGCCACCACGCTCGAGGCCGATCCCTATCTCGGCCGCATCCTCACCGGGCGCATCACGTCCGGAACGCTGAAAGCCAACCAGCAGGTCAAGGCGCTGCGCCACGACGGCTCGCAGATCGAGACATTCCGCGTCACCAAGGTGCTGGCGTTCCGCGGGCTCGAGCGCACGTCGGTCGACGCCGCCGAGGCGGGCGATATCGTCGCGATGGCGGGCATGAGCGAGGCGACGGTCGCCGACACGATCTGCGATCCCCTCGTCGAGACGCCGCTCGCTGCGCAGCCGGTCGATCCGCCGACGCTCTCGATGACGTTCCGGATCAACGACGGGCCGTTCGCGGGGCAGGAGGGCGACAAGGTGCAGAGCCGCGTCATCCGCGACCGGCTGCTGAAGGAGGCGGAGCGCAACGTCGCCATCCGCATCACCGAATCGTCCGACAAGGATTCGTTCACCGTGTCGGGGCGTGGCGAGCTGCAGCTCGCGATCCTGATCGAGAACATGCGCCGCGAGGGCTTCGAGCTGACTGTGTCGCGGCCAAAGGTGGTCTATAACACCGACGACGCGACCGGCCAGCGGATGGAGCCGGTCGAGGAGGTGATCATCGACGTCGACGACGCGCATACCGGCGTCGTCGTCAGCAAGCTCTCCGAGCGCAAGGGTGAGATGATCGAGATGCGCCCTTCCGGCGGCGGGCGCACGCGGATGGTGTTCTACGTGCCGACGCGCGGACTGTTGGGCTACCAGTCGGAGCTGCTGTCCGATACGCGCGGCACCGCGGTCATGAATCGCATCTTTCACGCCTACGCCCCGCACAAGGGTGACATTCCCGGCCGGCGTACGGGTGTGCTGATCTCCAATGGCGTCGGTGAGGCGACCGCCTACTCGCTGTTCTACCTGCAGGACCGCGGGCCGTTCATGATCGGCCCGCAGACGCGCGTCTACGAGGGCATGATTGTCGGCGAGCACACGCGCGACAACGACCTCATCGTCAACGTGACCCAGGGCAAGAAGCTCTCCAACGTGCGCGCCGCCGGCAAGGACGACGCGCTGATCCTGACGCCGCCGATGCGCCTCACGCTGGAGCGGGCGATGAGCTACATCGCCGACGACGAGCTGGTCGAGGTGACGCCGCAGTCGATCCGGCTCAGGAAGCGCTGGCTCGATCCCAACATGCGCAAGAAGATGGAGCGGGCGCGCGAGGCAGAGGTGGCATGAGCCCGGCCTTTCGGGGTGCGATCCGACTCGCCGTCGACGAGCCGGCCGGATGGCGCGGGATCGTTAATCGCCGCTTGTGCCGATGGGCTGAAAATCCGACGATTCGTTCACGCGTTAGGAATGTTTCCTAAGACCCTGTTAACGGGGGCCGTGCAGATTGGCGACAAGTCCAAGCGTTAAGGGAACCTTGCCGCCATGCTGATCAACTCGAGCCTGTCCAAACACGCGGTTCACAGTGCTGAGTTCCGGTCGCGCGGGCCCGGCAGCTACGAGGGCCTGCACGGGCTGGTGCCGGTGCTGCTCGGACTTGCGGCGCCGGCGATGGCGGCGGCGGTGGTCGGACCCGGCCTGCTCGGCGAGTTCGCGACCTATGCGATCTACGGCCTATCGGTCCTGCTCGTGCTCGCGACGAGCGCGTTCGTGATCGCGCTCCTCGGCGCGGGGCGGGTGACATCGGCAAGCTTCGACGCCGAGCAGGAGATCGTGGAGCTCGTCAATCTCGGGCTGTTCGCCAATGTGGTGTGGCGGATCAACTTCGCCGACGTTGCCAACGTCAGGATGGCGGTCGGCTACGACGACAACGGCGGCAAGATCCTGCAACCGGTGCTGGAGCTCAACTCGGGCAAGCGAGTCGCGCTGCCGGCGGAGACGAGCTGGAACGACCTCGAGGTGATCCGCAATCTGGTTGGCACGCGCGGCGATCCCAATCTCGCGGCGTGGGAGAAGAAGCGCCAGACCCGGTTCGAGCGCAGGCGCCCGGCGCGATTCCGGCACGATTGATACCGGCGGGCGGCAATTCCCGTTCCGAGAGAATGTCCTCGGGCCCTCGTCGCGAGGGCCGGCCGCCGCGCGCGGCCAGCGGCGGCACGGACCGTCTCGCTCCTTTGCGTGAGCAGCTCCCGCATCCATCCCGAACGCGGATGCGGGGTCGCGTCGTGGGTTTGCCGGCGCACATAAGTGGTATAACATTACAATTGTTCTGCAGTCTGTACAGCTCCGAAAAGGGGAGACCGCGTGATGATTCGATCGATCGCACTGGCCGCCGGGCTGGCGGTGCTCGCCACCGCCGCACTGGCCGACGAGAAGCCGTCCGCCGCCGAGGTGGAAAAGATCAAGGCTGTGCTGGCCGCGCTGGGCTGCGAGGGTGGCGAGATGGAGAAAGAGTCGAACGGCAAGTTCGAGATCGACGACGCCAATTGCAAGGACGGCGTGGACTACGACATCAAGCTCGACAAGGACTTCAAGCTCATCAGGATGGACCGCGACTGAGCCGAGCCAGCCCGCCGCGCTGCCCCCAAGCGGGTCGCGGAGCCCTTTTGACATTGCCTCGACCATCGGCCTACCTGGGGCCGGTCGAGGTCGAGAGGGGCTGACGCAGTGGGTTTCGGCTCGAGGAGCGAGATTCGGCCCGCGGCCGGCGCCGAGGCGTGGCCGGGCGGGCTGGTGCCGACGGAGGAGTACCGGGCCGCGCTCGACTTCGTGCGCGAGGGCGACGGCCATCTGTTCGTCACCGGGCGGGCCGGCACCGGCAAGTCGACCCTGCTCAGGGCGATCAGGGAGCTCGTCACCGACGACATGGTGGTGCTGGCGCCGACGGGGCTCGCCGCGGTCAATGTCGGCGGGCAGACGATCCACTCGTTCTTCGGATTCCCTCCGCGGCTGATCGGCGACCAGGACATTCGCCGCAGTCGCAACGGCCGGCTCATGCGGCGCATCAAGCTGCTCGTCATCGACGAGGTGTCGATGGTGCGCTCGGACCTGATGTGGGCCATCGACCGCTCGCTCAGGGTCAACCGCGGTCGCCCGCGCGAGGCGTTCGGCGGGCTCAGGCTGGTGCTGTTCGGCGATCTCCACCAACTGCCGCCGGTGGTGCAGGAGGCCGAGGTCGCGCAGCATCTGGAAAGCACGCACGGCGGCCCGTTCTTCTTTTCGGTGTCGGCGCTGCAGGAGGGCGCCGGCACGTCGCTGATCGAGCTCGGACAGGTGTTCCGGCAGAGCGACGCGGCGCTGCTGGAGGTGCTGAACAACATCCGCGACGGCCGCGTCGGCGAGCGCGACCTCGAGCTGCTCAACTCGCGGGTGCATCCGGTGCGCACGCTCGGCGAGGGCGACCCCTACGTCATCCTGACGCCGACCAATGCCGCCGCGCAGCGGATCAACATGGCCTATCTGGCGGCATTGCCGGGGCCGGTGCGCCAGTATGAGGCGGGGGTAACGGGCGAGTTCTCGGCCAGTGCGCATCCGACCGATACGACGCTGACGCTGAAGCCGGGCGCCAAGGTGATCCTGTTGCGCAACGATCCGGACCGGCGCTGGGTCAACGGCACGGTCGCGCGGGTGGCACGGCTCGCCGACAAGCAAGTGTGGGTGGAGGTGGAGGGCCGCGAGCACGAGCTGGAGCCGGTGTCGTGGGAGGCGCGCCGCTATGCCTTCGACCAGGCGGCGGAGAAGGTCGTGGAGACGGTTGCGGGCACGTTCAGGCAGTTCCCGCTGCGCCTCGCCTGGGCGCTGACGATCCACAAGTCGCAGGGCCTGACGCTCGATCACGTCTACATCGATCTCGGCCGCGGCACTTTCGCGCATGGGCAGACCTACGTGGCCCTGTCGCGCTGCCGGTCGTTGGAGGGACTGGCCCTGGCCCGGCCGCTGCGGGCCGCCGACGTGCTGTTCGACCCGTCGGCGCTCGGCTACCGGGAGCTGTTCCCGAGGGTGATGTGACCGCCACTAACCGGATGGAACCGCACGAAAATTCGGCGAAATCCGTTTCGCAGTTGCGAGATTGATCCCAGCCAGCATCGCTGCGTGGTATGCATGTCGCACGTGAATCGAGGTCATGAACCCCGATTTCAGGCCGGGTTGTCGGCTTCGACCAACATTTTCCGCGGGGCAGCAAATTTCTTGTTGCGCTGCACAATCAGGTGCTCTATATAACTGTTTGCCCGGAACGCGCGGTGGCCGTCGCCTCTCGAGTGGTCCGCCTTCAAGTCGCCCCGAAATCATCCGGCCGCACCCGAGGCCGGCACCACAACCAGGAGAGATGCCATGAACGATCAGTTCGCCCGCCAGGCCCAAGAGATATTCGCCGCCGCCAAGGATGCCCGCATCCCCGAGAACGTCCAGGCGATCGCCGAGGAGAGCGTGGCCAAGACCCGCGAGGCATACACGAAGCTCAGCTCGGTGGCTCAGGACGGCGTCAAGGTGATGGAGCAGGTGATGCTCGCGACGCACGCCGGCGCCAAGTCGATCGGCGAGAAGGTGCTGCACAACACCTCGGTCAACACCGAGGCGGCGTTCGATGCCGCGCAGGCCATCGCTCGCGCCCGCACGCTGCCGGAGATTGCCCGCCTGCAGGCCGACTTCGTCCAGCAGCAGATGGCGATCGCCGCCGAGCAGACCAAGGAGCTGTTCGAGCTGTCCACCAAGGTCGCCAAGCAGACCTTCGAAACGATGAACACGGCCGCGACCAAGACCTTCGACAAGTTGAAGAAGGCCAGCTGAGCCGAAAACCGCAGCGGGGGCACGGCCGCAAGGCCGGGCCGAGCGACATGCCCGGGGGGCACTCCCCGGGCATTCGTTTTGGCGGGCCAGCGATCCGACGGGTCGACGCCAGCGAGCCCGCCGAAATTCCATCGATGCCGCACGCGAGGCGCGCTATAGTGCGTGCATGCTGGGCTCGAGCTCTCAAGTAACGGTACGATCCGCAAAGGCCGCAGATGCGCGAGCGCTGGCGCACGTGTTCCGGCAATCCTGGTCGCACGCCTACGCGGCCATCATTCCTCCCCTGCACCTCGAGACGATGATCACGCGGCGCGGCGTCGACTGGTGGAAGTCGAGCTTGCGCTCGGGCGAATCGGTGCTGGTGCTGGAGCTGGCAGGGGGCGTGCACGGTTATGCGACGGCGGGAGCGGCGCGTACGCGCGGGCGCTACCGGGGGGAAATCTACGAGCTCTACATCGAGCCCACCCATCAGGGGCTGGGGTTCGGCGAGCAGCTGTTCGAATCGTGCCGGCAGCGGCTCGACGAGCGCGGTCTCGACGGACTCATCGTTTGGGCGCTTTCCGACAACACTCGCGCCACCGATTTCTACTGGCGCCGTGGCGGCCGGCCGGTCGCGCGGGCCTTCGACCGGTTCGGTGGTCGCAAGCTCGAGAAGATCGCCTTCGCGTGGGATTGAGCACCTGCCGGCCCAGTTGTCGCCGGTCTCGGCCAAAAAGCTTATTCCTGAATGTGCCCCGAACAGGCTAGGGCTTGCGGGAACGCGCCCGATCCGGACGGCGGGGCGCGCGACAGGGAGAGAAAATCCATGCGCCTCGACGCGATCGCCATTGGCAAGAGCCCACCCGACGACATCAACGTCATCATCGAGGTGCCGGTCGGCGGCGAGCCGATCAAGTACGAAATGGACAAGGCCGCGGGCACGCTGGTCGTCGACCGATTCCTCTACACGCCGATGCGCTACCCTGGAAACTACGGCTTCATCCCGCATACGCTGTCGACCGACGGCGACCCGATCGACGTGCTCGTCTGCAACACGCGCACGATCGTCCCCGGCGCGATCATCAACTGCCGGCCGATCGGCGTGCTGGTGATGGAGGACGACGGCGGCGGCGACGAGAAGGTGCTGGCGGTGCCGAGCCCGAAGCTCAGCCAGCGCTACGACAAGGTGAAAAACTATTCCGACCTGCCGCCGATCACGGTCAAGCAGATCGAGCACTTCTTCACCCACTACAAGGATCTCGAGCCCGGCAAGTGGGTCAAGATCGGCCACTGGGGCAACGCGGAGGAGGCGCGCCGGCTGATCGTCGAATCGATCGAGCGGGCGAAAGCAGCCGAGAAGGCCTGATCGGGAGCGCAATGCATGCGGCGCTGCCGGCCCTTTCGCGGCCGGCGCCCGGTTGCTATACCGCGCCCGGCTCGGGGAATGCAGGATCGCGTGATGGCGGAGACGAGAATCGCGGTGATGGGAGCGGCCGGCCGCATGGGCCGCGAGCTGGTCCGCGTGATCGCCGTGACCGAGGGCTGCCGGATCGCCGGCGGCATCGAGCAGCCGGGTTCGGCCGCGATCGGCGCCGACATCGGCGAGCTGGCCGGGATCGGCACCGCGGGGACCGTCGTCGGCGACGATCCGCTGGAGATTCTCGGCAAGGTCGATGCGATCATCGATTTCACCGCACCGAGGTTCACGGTGGAGCTGGCGGGGCTCGCCGCCAACGCGCGCATCGTGCACGTGATCGGCACCACCGGCCTCGGTGAGGCCGACGAGGCGGCGATCAAGGCCGCCGCGCGTCACGCGACGATCGTCAAGGCCGGCAACATGAGCCTCGGCGTCAATCTTCTGGCGGCGCTGGCGCGCAAGGTCGCGGCGGCGCTCGACGCCGACTACGACATCGAGATCGTCGAGATGCACCACCGCATGAAAGTCGATGCGCCGTCCGGAACGGCGCTGATGCTTGGCGAGGCGGCGGCGGCGGGGCGCGGCGTCGACCTCAAGCAGTCGAGCGTGCGCGTGCGCGATGGGCACACCGGGCCGCGTCCGCGCGGCGCGATCGGCTTCCAGTCGCTGCGCGGCGGATCGGTGGTCGGCGACCACACGATCATGTTCGCCGGCGACGGCGAGCGCATCGAGCTGACCCACATCGCCTCAGACCGGGGCATCTTTGCACGCGGCGCGGTGAAGGCCGCACTGTGGGGCCGCGGCAAGGGGCCGGGCCTCTACACCATGGCCGACGTGCTTGGACTGTGACGGTCGAAACCGGAGTTTCAGACATGGTCTTGAAGAACGTTCTCGTCCTGGTTCGCCACGGCCAGAGTGAGTGGAACAAACTCAACTTGTTCACCGGCTGGCGCGATGTCGGGCTGACCGAGCAGGGCATAGCCGAGGCGAAGCGCGCAGGGCGGCTTCTGAAGGCCGGCGGCTTCGCGTTCGATATCGCCTATACGAGCGTGCTCAGCCGTGCCCAGCACACGCTCGACCTGATGCTCGCCGAGCTCGGCCAGACGGGCCTCGCGACGGTCAAGGACCAGGCGTTGAACGAGCGCGACTATGGAGATCTCGCTGGCCTCAACAAGGACGAGGCGAAGACGCGGTTCGGCGCCGAGCAGGTGCACCAGTGGCGGCGCAGCTATGACGTGCAGCCGCCTGGGGGCGAGAGCCTCAAGGACACGGCGGCGCGCGTGATCCCTTACTATCAGGGCCGAATCTGGCCCGATGTCGCGGCCGGCAAGAACGTGCTCGTGGCTGCGCACGGCAACTCGATCCGGGCACTGATCATGCACCTCGAGAGGCTGACGCCCGAGCAGATCCTCTCGCGCGAGGTCGCGACGGGCGTGCCGATGGTCTACCACTTGACCGACCGGGGCGAGGTCGCCGAGCACCGCGATCTCCTTGTGTCGTGATCGCGAAATTCGTCTCATTGTGCTGCGAGCGACGAGCGAGTTTCGCGATCTGAATTACACTAGCGAGTGACGCGGCCTGGGGGCAAAGGCGCGACGGCACGGGGGGTGTCATGGCGTACGAGGATCTCCGCGACGTATTCGGGGACGACGGCGGCGGCAAGGAGCGCGACCGCTGGATCGGCGTCTACATCGGCGTGCTGGCGGTCATCCTCGCGATCTGCGCGATGGGTGGCGACAACGCCGGCAAGGACGCGACACGGAGCAACATCGAGGCAGCCAACACCTGGGCGTTCTTCCAGGCCAAGAACCTGCGCCGGCAGATGATCCGGCTGCACGTCGAGGACCTGGAGGTCGTGCTGCAGGGGAGCGCGGGGTTCGACGCCGGCGCGCGCGGCGCGATCGAGGGCAAGATCAAGTCCTACAAGGAGATGGATGCCAAGCTGACCTCCGACGCGAAGTCGGGCGAGGGCCTCGACGAGCTGTTCCACAAAGGCAAGGCGCTGGAGAAGGAGCGCGACCTCGCGCTCGCCCGCGATCCCTATTTCGACTACGGGCAGGCGCTGCTGCAAATCGCGATCGTGCTCGCCTCGATCGCCATCATCTCGGGCGGCATGATGCTGCTCAAATTCAGCTTCGTGCTCGGCGGCCTCGGTGTGCTGATGACGTTCAATGGCTTCACGCTACTGTTCTCGCTGCCCTTTATCGGGTGAGGCGGCATTTTCAGCTCCGCCGGGAAACATCCCGACTCGGCGCCGCGCCGGGCGCGTGCGCTCGTCGTCGGCGAGAGAGTCACTCGATATCGAGCATCGCTCGCTCGGAGGTGATGACCTTCCCACCCCGCACCACCTCGGCCGTGGCCTCGTAGCGGCCGGCGGGCCAGCGGGGAGCGCGCAGCGGCTTGCCGACGAACGCCGACCAGCGGGCCTTGTTGCGGTCGAACGGGGCGCCATCAGTCTCGGCGTCGAAGCCCCCGGGGCCAACGAGTGAAAGTTTGAGGCGGTCGCCAGCGCGCAGATTGATCGCGCGCGTATAGAACACGAGCACCGGGCTGGTCGCAGTCGGCGGGTCCAGGCGGTGATCGTCCTCGAGGCGGGCGATATCAGGCTGATGTCCGGCGAAGCCAGCGGCGATGATGCGACCATCCGAGTAGGAGAAGGCGGAGGCCGCCGCGTCGTCCCATAGCGCCACCGCGCCGGACCCGTCGGCCAGGCAGGCGTCGCCCAATTGCAGGCCGCTGAACGGATCGACGGTCTTGCCGTCGTGGCGCACGGAGAGGTGGACGTGGGCGAACTGGGCGAGGCCCGAGTAGCCGACCTCGCCGAGCGGCTGGCCGCGCGCGACCGTTTCGCCCTTGCCGACCCTGACGCTGCCTTGTCTCAGGTGACAATACTGGGTCTCCCAACCGCCGCCATGGTCGACGACGACGCCGTTGCCGCATTCGCGGCCGTCGGTGTCGCCGCGGCTGGTCTCGCCGACGAAGGCGTCCGCCATGCCGTCGCGCCGGCGCTCTACCACTCCGTCGGCGGCGGCCAGCACCGGCACGCCGGCGCGGGCGGCGGCGGCGGACAAGAGGCGAAAATCGGTCCCCGAGTGCCCGTCGTAGGTGGCGCTGCCACAGCGCCAGTCACGCGCCTCGGCGGACGGATCGACGTCGACGTACTGCTGGACGAAGCAGGTGCGCTCGGGCTCACAGGCGAGCGGCAGCGACAGCCTCGGCGCCGGATTGGCGGCCGCCGCCGAAGCGGCGACCGCACATGCGATGGCGAGCTCGATGCCGAGTGCGCGCAAGGCCGGCTCGTCAGGGCTTGATGTAGGTGTAGCCCTTGCTCTGCAGAAGCGAGAGCTCGGCGACGCCCGACGGCACGATGTCCTCCTTGAACACCTCGAACAGATCCTTGTCGGGGTCGATCTTGCGCTGGGTGAGCGTGTTGTTGCAGACCAGGAACGCGACCTTATGGGTCGACTTCAGGTTGGCGATCTCGCCCTGGAGCTTCAGGTTGTCCTTGGCGCTCTTCAGGATGCCGACGCCGTCGCCGTGCATGACGACCTTGACCTTGCCGTAGCGCCCTTCCTGGGCGATAGCCGGCTGACCGAGCGTCAGGCCGGCAATGGCCAGCGACAACACCCAGAGTATGCTCCTCACCATGCGTATGCTCCCTTCACGTTGGATCGATTGGGAGTCCGGGCAAATGCGGACCCGGGGGAAGTCTAGCGGAGAGCCGGATAGCGGAAAATTCAAATATCCGCGGATTCGACTGGCGTCGGAGACGCCTGTGGTGGGCGGAGCAACCGGTCGCAGGGCTGCTTCGGCGCGGCCGACCCGGCTTGACGCTTGGCCGGACCGCAAAGTATAGAACCGGGCGAGCCACCCGCCGCACCGTCGGCGGGCGTGTTTTTTTCCATTCGACGGGACCGGTTTTCCGCCCGCCTGCCGGCATCCGCAGGCCGCGGCGAAGGAGCACGAGACGATGACCAGGCGCTGCGAGTTGACGGGCAAGCTGCCCCTTTCCGGCCAGATCCGGAGCCACGCCGAGAACAAGACCAAGCGGACGTTCCGCCCCAATCTGTGCGACGTGACGCTGATATCCGACACGCTCGGCCAGAGCTATCGGCTCCGCGTCAGCGCGCATGCGCTGCGCAGCGTCGAGCATCGCGGGGGCCTCGATGCGTTCCTGATGAAGGCGCGCGACGAGGAGCTTTCGCCGCGCTGCCTCAAGCTCAAGCGCGACATCAAGAAGGCGCGCGACGAGGCCGGGAAGGCCGCGGCCTGATCCGCCGGCCACGGCTCTTGGCGATTGCATTCGAACGCGGGGCGGTCGAGCCGGCCCCGCGTTGCTTGTTTGGGGCGGTGTTGGCGCCGCCTACAGCCGGTAGTAGTCGCCGGTGGCCTGGTTGAGCACCGACAGATCACCGGTCTTAATGTCGAAATAGGCGCCGTGCAGCGCCAAGCGGCCCTTGCCTTCGAGCGACTGGATGCAGGGGAACGTGCGCAGGTTTGCCAGGCCGACCTTGACGCCTTCGCGCTCGAGCTCGGACTGGAGCGCCGAGCGCGCCGGGCCCTGGTGGGCGGTCAGCACGCGCAGGCGCGCCTCGTCGAGCATCGACATCCACTTGGTGATGAACATGGCGTCGGTCTGG
The DNA here is from genome assembly GCA_040752215.1 of Pseudomonadota bacterium. Lineage (GTDB taxonomy): Bacteria > Pseudomonadota > Alphaproteobacteria > Rhizobiales > Hyphomicrobiaceae > JBFMEX01. The sequence continues at coordinate 22,202 of JBFMEX010000092.1, forward strand.
CGTGCCGCGCTTTGCTCGAGCGCCGCCTTGACGCCGCCGCAGCCCGAGTGGCCCATGATAACGATGTGCTTCACGCGCAGGTTCAGCGTCGCGAACTCGAGCGCGGCACTGACGCCGTGGAAGTTGCCGCCGGTCTCATAGGGCGGGATCAGGTTGGCGACGTTGCGCATGACGAACAACTCGCCCGGCATGGCCGAAAAGATGGTCTCCGGATCGACACGGCTGTCGCAGCAGGAGACGACCATCACCTCCGGGTTCTGCCCGTAGTCGGCGAGCTCCTCGTAATGCTCCTGGTTCGGCGCATAGTGGCGGAACTTGAAGCGCTGATATCGATCGGTGAGCTGGGAGGGGAACTGGCCCATTCATGTTGCCTTTTCTCGGGCTCAAGCGACGGGGGCGGAAGCCGGTCTGCGGGAGAGTGCGCCGCTCAATACCATGTAGCCGGCGAGCGCCGATAGCAGCGAGCCCCCGAGCACGCCGATGCGGATGTCGGTGGCGAGCGTCGAATCGGGAAAAGCCAGCATGCCGATGAACAGGCTCATGGTGAAACCGATGCCGCCGAGCCAGGCGACACCGAGCAGCTCGGGCCAGCTGGTGGCGGGTGGGCGCTCGGCGAGGCCGAGCCGGACCGCGAGCCAGGTCGAGCCGAAGATGCCGATCGGCTTGCCGACGAACAGGCCGGCGGCGATGCCGAGCGGCACCGGCCCCAGCAGCTTGGCGAGCGACACGCCGGCGAGCGAGACGCCCGCATTGGCGAAGGCGAAAGCGGGCAGGATGAGGTAGGTCACCCAAGGGTGCAGGCTCTCCTCGAGCACGGCCACGGGACCGTCCTCGTGGTCGCCTTCGGGCCCGTGGAGCGGCACGGCGAGCGCGGTAGCGACACCGGCGAGCGTGGCGTGCACACCCGACTTCAGCACGCACGCCCAGATGAACAGGCCGACCAGCACAAACGCGGCAATGCGGGTGACGCCGAGCCGGTTGAGAGCGACGAGCGCGACGAGGCCGACGGCGGCGAGGGAGAGTGCGGTGACGGAGAGGTCGGTGGTGAAGAAGATAGCGATGATCACGATCGCGCCGAGATCATCGATGATCGCCAATGCGAGCAGGAACACCTTGAGCGCGACCGGCACGCGCGGGCCGAGCAGTGCCAGCACGCCGAGGGCGAAGGCGATGTCGGTGGCGGCGGGGATGGCCCAGCCGCCGAGCGTTTCCGGGCTGCCCCAATTGACCGCCGCGTAGACCAGCGCCGGCACCACCATGCCGCCCACTGCGGCGATGGCGGGCAGCGCCGCCTGACGCGCCGTGGAGAGCTCGCCGACCAGCAGCTCGCGCTTGATCTCGAGGCCGACGAGAAAGAAGAAGATCGCCATCAGACCGTCGTTGATCCACAGCAGCAGCGGCTTGTCGAGCTTCAGCGCGCCGACCGCGATCATGACCCTCGTCTCGAGCAGGCTGTTGTAGAGCCAGGCGCCGGCCGAGTTCTGAAGGGCAAGGGCGAGCAATGCGGCGAGCAGCAGCAGGCTGCCGGCCGCGGCCTCGTGGCGGATGAACGCGAGGGCGCCCTGCAGCTTGGTCTTCACGAACGTCTCCCTTCCGGTCAGCATGCCGAGAGCCCGAGGTCCCGATCACGGGCGCGGGCGACGCTCGATTTGGTATGTGGCGAAACTGTCCAGGAGGTCAATCCGGTGGCGTGCCGGTCCGGTCGACGTTGCACGGTGTGGCGGCCACGATCGCGGTCAGGTTGCCGGCAATCGCGAGTTCCTCGCGGCCTTCGCAGGCGGCGAGCGCGACGTCTGTTCCCGCGACCGCGCGCGCGAGGCTGTCCGCCGGCGTGCGGCCGGCCAACAGGTGGCCGGCGAAGAGGGCGGCGAGAAGGTCGCCGGTGCCATTCGGCACGCGTGCGCGACGCTTCGTCGTGGTCGTGAAGCAGCGATCGGCGAGGACAATGATATTGGCGATGCTGCCGGACGGGGCGGGAATGGAGGACGCGAGCACCATGGGTCGTGCGAGCCGGCGCGGGGCGGCGATGGCC
>JBFMEX010000093.1:0-30340 GCA_040752215.1 Pseudomonadota bacterium
ACACCGGCATTACGTCGGGCTGCGCCTCCTGCCACAACGGCAAGACGGCAACGGGCAAGCCGACCGGTCATATCGTCACGACGGCGGCGTGCGAGACCTGCCACAAGAGCACGACGACCTTCGCCGGTGCCCGCATGGACCACACCGGCATCACCTCGGGCTGCGCCTCCTGCCACAACGGCAAGACGGCAACGGGCAAGCCCACAAATCACTTTGCGACTTCGCTAGCGTGCGAGAGCTGCCATCGGCCGTCGGGTTGGATCACCGTGACCTACACGCACGCCTCGGTCATGTACCCAAGCCACGGCACCAAGCTCTCCTGCCAGTCGTGCCATACGACGAACTCGCAAGCGATCATCTGGCCGATGCCGTCGTACAAGCCGGATTGCGCCGCATGTCATGCGAATGACTTCAAGCAGGGCCCGCACAAGAAGTACACGACGCCGGCGACGGCATACTACACGGCGAGCGAGCTGCGCGACTGCTCTGGTGCCTGCCACGTCTATACCGACAGCTCGATGACGACGATAAAGACCCGTCGGTCGGGCGAGCATCGCGCGACTTCGGGAGGGTTCTGACGGTGCCACTCCCCCATCGCGTATGCGGACTGGCCGCTGTCCTCGCTGCAACAGCGCTGCTGCACGCTGCCCCGTCGGCGGCTGAGCCCGTGACGGACCGCTCGCTCGCCGATGCCCAGATCGAGGCGCGCAAGGGCTGCACCGTCGTCAGGATCGGCTTCAACTACCGGATCCGGTATACGAGCCATTTCCCAATTTCTTTCGGCAGCGAGCTCAGGATCCGCCTGCGCCCCCTCGACGCGGCACAGGCGGCCGGCGAGATCCTGACGCGGCGCGAGTCGCTGCGCGCTCCGGCCGACCCGCGTGCGCACGTCAAAGCCATCGAGCTCGATATCGAGCCCGCCGCGGGTCCCGTGCTCGTCGTACAGTTCGACAAGCCCGTGCACTACGAGGTCGATCAGGGCGGCGACTTCCAGAGCCTCGTCGTCGCGGTCGCCGGCGACAAGGCATCTGCGGCCTGCAAGCCGGTGTTCCACTCGCCTCCCGGCTGGGGCGGCTGGACGACCACAATCACCACCGACACCGGCGCGCCGCTCGCGTCCCCAGGCTCGAGGTCGCTTCCCGCCCGTGACAAGACCCGCCGCACCGGGAAGCTCGGTGAGGCGGACAAGCAAAAGGCTGCCGCAGCCCTCGACGAGGCGCGCGCCGCGATCAAGAAGGGAAGCCCGGCGGAGGCAATCAAGATCCTCACTCGCGCGCTCGCGCTCCCCGAGAACGAGCACAGCGCCGAGGCCCAGGAGCTGATCGGCGTTGCCCGCCAGCGCAACAACGAGCTGGCCGAGGCTCGCGCCGAGTTCGAGGACTATCTCGCGCACTACCCGACCGGCGAGGGCGCGGACCGCGTCCGCCAGCGCCTCGCCGGCGTACTGACGGCCCAGGGCGAGCCGCCGCGCAAGCTGCGCGATGCTTCGAGCGGCGCGGCCGGTCGCTCCGGCAGCGATGGCCGCCAGACCTGGAGCGTGTCGGGCAGCGCGTCGCAGTTCTACATCCGCGACGACAGCCTGCATACGCTCGTCGATCCCTCGCTGCCTCCGCGCCTGAACGAGGACAAGGACGAGCACCGGGTGCACCAGAACGTGCTCCTTTCCAGTCTCGACCTCGTCGCGACGTGGTCCAATCCGTCCTTCAAATCGAAGTTCCGCGTTTCGGCGACCGAGGAGCACGAGTTCTCCGGCGAGGAGCGCGACATCGTCAGTGTCGCGGCGCTCTATCTCGAGATGGCGATCCGCGACTGGCAGGTCGAGACCAGCCTGGGCCGTCAAACGCGCAACACCGGCGGCGTCCTCGGCCGCTTCGACGGCGCCCGCGTCAGCTGGCAATCGATGCCCTGGATGCGGCTCAACGTGGTCGCTGGATCGCCGGTCGCGAGCCGCAAGGACGAGCCGTTTCTCGACGAGAAGTACTTCTACGGGGCGAGCGTCGACATCGGCCCGTTCCTCGGCGGCCTCGACCTCAGCCTGTTCGCGATCGAGCAGCGGGCCGGCGACGTGCTCGACCGCCAGGCGATCGGTGCCGAGATGCGCTACCTCGGCGACAATGTCGCGGCATTCGCCACCCTCGACTACGACATCCACTTCGCCGAGCTCAACGCCGCGCTGCTCTCGGGAACCTGGACCTTGCCGGACAAGTCAACGCTGACCGGCGCGCTCGAGCACCGCAAGTCACCCTACCTGACGACCTGGACGGCTCTGCAGGGCCAGCCGTTCCTCACGCTCTACGACCTCCTGAAGCAGCGCACGCTTGACGAGGTCGAGCAGCTGGCCGTCGATCGCACACTGACATATCGTGCGGCGTCCGTCGGCTACTCGCGACCGCTGACCGACAACCTGCAGGTGAGCCTCGACGTCACCGCCGCCGAGACCAGCGGCTCGGCCGCCTCCGGTGGCGTTCCCGCATTGCCGTCGAGCGGGCTCGAGATGTTCTACTCCCTGCAGTTGATCGCCAACAGCATGCTCGCGCCCGGCGATCTCTACATGGCCGGCTTCCGCCTCGCCGACCGAGAGGACTCGAACCTTTACGTACTCGATCTCAGCGCCCGCTACCCGCTCACCGACGCCCTTCGCTTCAGCCCCCGCCTGCGGCTGGGCTATCGCGAGGGCGAGGCCTTCGACCTCACCGAGTACTCCGTGCTGCCATCGGTCCTGTTCAATTACTATTGGACCCGAGATCTGAGCTTCGAGCTCGAGGTCGGCGCCAAGCGCACATGGACCGAGCGCGGCGCCATCGAGGAGGACGATACCGAGCTCTTCTTCACGGTCGGCTTCCGCTACGATTTCTATGCCGAAGGTGAGATCAAGCCGGCCTGCAATCCTGCGCGCCAGTTCTGCAAGTGATCCTGCGCTGTCGGCGTGTGCTCGGTGATCAGCCGAATCGGATCCAGAACCGCGCGCCGCCGAGCTCGGAGCGCCCGGCCTTGATCACACCGTTGTGGAGCTTGACGGCGCGCTGAACGATCGCGAGACCGAGCCCGGCGCCGTCGCTGATCGTCGGACCGCGCCTGAACGGCATGAACAGCTCGTCGACCCGGTCCGCAGGCAAACCCGGCCCGCTGTCATCCACCGTCAGCGTCGCGCCGGGTCCGCAGGTAACCATCACCTTAGCGCCTTCCGGCGAGTGCTTGATGGCATTGACGACGAGATTGCTGACCGTCTCCGTGACGGCGCCGAGATCCCCGAGGAAACTCGCACCCCTGTCGAACCTCGTGGTGATGCTGCAGTGCCGCGCAGCGGCGACCGGTGCCAGCTTATCGACGACATCCTTGACGATGCGCCTCAGATCGATCTCGCGCACCTCGTGGGAAGCGACGGTATCCATTCGCGCGATCTGAAGCAATCGCCCGACGAGGTCGCCCATCTCGGAGACGTCGGTCTCCAGCTGCCGTGCCGTCTCGTGGTCGATCTTCGCCAGCTCGAGTTGCATCACCGCGAGCGGTGTCCTGAGTTCGTGCGCCGCGCGCGCGATGAAGTGATCCTGCGCTTCGATCATGTCTCGGACACGCGCAAGGAGGCGATTGATCGCGAATGCGAAACTCGCTGCCTCGCGCGGCAGGCCTGTTGTATCGAAGAGCATGCCCGGACGGGTCGGGTTGATCCGCTGGGCGAGATAGGCCGCGCGCTCGAGCGGTTGCAACGAGCGGCGAACCGCGGCGATTGCAAGCAGCGCCGTGAATAGTGCTGTCGGCGCGACCGGCTTCCAGACGTCCTTGTAGAAGTCGAGCGCGAGCGCACGAAGCCGCTGGTGATCTGGGTCACCGACAGTCGCAACCTCGATCCAGCCGACGCCGGGCCCGATCGCGCGCTGCATGCCGCCGGCGACGTGGAACCACTCGGCAGAGGTCTTGGTAAGCCACGAGAGGGGCAGATCGGCGTTCCCCTGGCCGAACGGTGAGACCTCGGTAAGGAGGCTCGGGTTGTGTTGTGCGAAGACGCGACCTTCAGCGTCGAAGGCTCGAAAGGCGTAGGCGGACGCAGTGGGTCCGGAGTAGTGGCGCAGCCTCGCCAGCGCCGCAGAGCGGGAGTCGACCTCGGCCACGGCCAGTGCCTCGGCAATCCGAGCCGTCTCCATCTTCACGTACCAGTTGGCGAAGTAGGCCTCGTCAAGATAGTTCTCGGCGAGGCAGAAGATGGCCTGGATCGCAAACCCGAGCACAGCCGCGAGCGCGATCCACTTCGCCGTGATCCTGGCGAGAGTCGGATAGCGCGCTCGGCGGGAAGCGTTCACGAGACCTCCTCGAGGACGTAGCCGAGGCCCTTGACGGTCTTGAGCTCGATGCCCGTGGCCTGATCGGAAAGCGTCTTTCTCAGGCGCGAGACGAGCTTTTCCAATGCGTTCGGCGTGCTCTCGCTTTCCACGCTGTGAATAGCCGACTCGATGACCTCGCGCGTGACGACACGACCCGAGCGGCGGATCAGAAGCCCGAGCAGGCGCTGCTCGCTCGGACGCAGGTTGAGTCTCTGGCCGTTGCAGTAGACGGCACCGGTCGCCGCATCTAGTCGCAGCGCACCGGCGCGGAGGAACTGCGGCGCAATGTTGGCAGGCCGGCGCAACAGCGCACGCACGCGCGCGTCGAGCTCGCTCACGTTGAACGGCTTGACGAGATAATCGTCGGCGCCCGCGTCGAGGCCGGCGATGCGGTCGCCTACGGAAGCGCGCGCTGTCAGCACCAGCACCGGCACGCTCGAGCCCTTCCGCCTGATCTCTCGCACCAGGTCGACGCCGTCGCCGTCGGGCAGAGCAAGGTCGATGAGCAGCAGGTCGTGCCGGCCGCGATCCGCAAGTTCGCGAAAATCGCGCGCGGTGCGCGCGAGATCGACGGTGAAGCCCGTCGCCTTGAGATGGTCGGCCAGCAGCTGGCCGAACCGCGCATTGTCCTCGACGATCAGGAGCCGCATCTGGAATACGCTGTACCGGTGAAATGGCGCAATGCCATCTGCGAGCTGGAGATGCCTCCCGCAAAGCGTAGACAAACTACGTCTGATCGTTGTGACCGTCATAGGAATTCGTCAACGGAAAGCGACCGACATCCGATAGTCCGTAAACGTGGCCTGCGGCTGGCATCGGAGCGCAGCGGTCCGTGTCTTTCCAAAATAGCCCAACGCCGGCGATCGGCAGAGACCAATCGTCGCAGTCGGTCAGGTTTGCGTCAGGTTGCAGGCTCACTCTGACACAGCTCAATCCGAGCAGTAGCGGGCTGATCTGCGCCATCACGCAGTGCAGCTTCGCAATTCTTCAACCACGGCGTGCATGCGCGCCGGGACGAGAATGTTTGTGTTTGCGTCAGGGGAGTTGCGTCATGGCCATCACTTTGAATCGGGCGGACATCGAGTTCCTGCTGCAGCAAGTCACCGTGAATTACCTGATCCCGGACCCAGCCAATCCCGGCCAATTCATTCAGTCGAACTACTTCAACTATTCGGCGCTCGCCAACGCACTCGATCCCTCTGGCCTGCGCGAGGTCTCTGGCGCCAATAACAACCTCGTCGGCGGTTATTGGGACGCGACGATATTCAATCCGGTCACCGGCACCAATGGTGTTTGGGTTCCCGGCCCGAATACGACCTGGGGTCAGGCCGACCAGCCATTCCTCAACCTGAGCGTGGGGCAGCCGAGCACGAGCGCACCCGAGGCGGGCTACAACACGCCGGGCGGCCCGGTGACAGATGTCGACCCGCGCATCATCTCCAACCTCGTCGCGACGATGTTCACGTCGGGAGCAAATGCCAACCCGGCGGTCGACGCTGTCGCGACGAACGGTGACGCCGGCGCCCAGTTCGAAGGCCAGCAGTTCACGAGCCAGGGCATACCTACGGACACCGCCTTCGTCGCCAACGCCGGCGTGCTCGGCGGCGGCCGCTTCAACCAGTGGTTCGTCTCGTTCGGCCAGTTCTTCGACCACGGCCTCGACTTCGTGCGGCGCGATTCCGATCCGAACGCCACGATCACGGTAAACCTTTCGCCCAACGATCCGCTGTACTCGTTGGGTGCAGATGGCGCCGTGGGCGGGACCGGTCTGGACGCGGACGTCACCTCGATCAAGGTCCGGCGCGCCGACGTTGCCAATCCGGGCGACGCGGGTGGAGACGGCATTTTCGGCACGACCGACGATCTCGGCTACAGCGATGGCCCGGACGGACTGGCCAACACCGGCGACGAGACGTACTCGCAGGCCCAGTACGTCAACAACACCGGCCTCCTGATCGACCAGAGCCAGACCTACGGCTCGCACGCCTCCGTCAACGCGCTGATCCGCGAGTACACCGCCGACGGCCGGCCCACGGGCCGCGTCGTCACCGCCAACACGACGGCGATGACCGACGGCGATCCGAGCAACGACGCTAGTGCCAACGGCCTCGCCACCTGGGCCGACATCAAGGCCAACGCGCTCCGGATCGGCGTCGTGCTCGATCCGAGCCTCGATCACTTCGCCAACATCGACATCAACAACGCCCCCGTGTTGCGGACCGATCCGGTCGGCAAGCTGATGTTCACGCCGGGTGCGACAGGTTGGGCAACGACGGACCCCTGGTACAAGCAAATCCTCCTCGACAATCCGAGCTTCGACATCACCACGCCATTCAGCCCCGCGCTGCAGTCGGCCAACGATCCCTTCGCGCGCGACGCCAGTGGCAACGTCCTGCGCACCGGCCAGGACATGCTGCTCGACTCCAACCCCACCCAATCGCTCGACATCCAGATCATCACCGGCGATGGCCGCGCCAACGAGAACATCGGCCTCACCGCCGTGCACCACGTGTTCCACGAGGAGCACAACGCGCTGGTCGGCAACATCCAGCAGTCGATCATCGATCAGTACAACGCCATTCTCGCCGACATCGGGCCCAACGGCGGCGCCGCGGCGGCCGCCGCCTTCATTGCCCCGTGGCAGTCCTCGCCCGGCGTCTGGGACGGCGAAAAGCTCTACCAGGCGGCGCGGCTGATCACCGAATCCGAGTACAACCACATCGCCATCGACCAGTTCGTCGGCACGCTCTACGGCGCGCTGCCGGAGTTCGTGTCCTACTCCTCCGACATCAACATGGGCGTCAGCCTGGAGTTCAGCCAGGCGGTCTACCGGCTCGGCCACTCGATGCTGACCGAGACGTTCAACGTCCAGGTGCCGGACGATCCGAACAACCCGACCGGCCCAACTCACGATCTCACTCTGGTCGAGGCGTTCCTCAATCCGGCGCTGTACCAGCAGCTCGGACCGGAGGCGCTGGCGCTCGGCCTGACGACGACGCTCGGCAACGAGATAGACGAGTTCGTGACCCCGGCCTTGCAGCAGATGCTGCTCGGCCAGCCGGTCGATCTCGCCACCATCAACCTCGCCCGCGGTCGCGACGTCGGCCTGCCGACCTGGAACGAGTTCCGCCAGCAGGTCTTCGATCAGCTGATCCAGAACACGAACAACACCAACGGTAGCGCGTTGGCGCCCTACACCAGCTGGGCCGACGTCTTCGATCATCTGAAGAACCCGCTCACCGGCGTCAACTTCATCGCCGCCTATGCGCGCGGGGATGGGGATCCCGCCAACGGTGACCACGCGCTCGCCGATGCCATCGTCCAAGCGCGCAACGACTATGCCGCAGGCAACGTGACGATCGACGTGCTTCGGGGCGCCGCGCAGGCGCTCTATGATGCCTATCTCGATCCGCTGAGCGCTGGTCATGCCGAGGCCCTCGACTTCATGGAGGGCACGCCGACCTTCAACGAGACGACCCAGCAATGGGAGTTCACCCAGGGCGACCAGGGCTTCTGGGACATCGACCTGTGGACCGGCGGCCTCGCCGAGCGGCCGCTGTTCGACGGGCCCTTGGGCACCACGTTCAGCTACGTGATCCTCGACTTCGCCCAGCGCATGCAGGACGGCGACCGGTTCTACTATCTCTATCGCACGCCGATGGGCACCCATCTCGGCGACGAGATCATTCGCAACCAATTCGCCAACCTGGTGATGGACAACACCGGTCTCGAGCACGTCAATGGCGAGGTGTTCATCTGGTCGAGCGCCACCTTCGAGCTCGACGGTGCCACGCTGACCGACGTGGATGCCGACAGCAACATCAACGACTACTTCAACGCCGCGACGCAGACGATCATCGACGTCGACGGCACTCCCATACAGGCCAGCGCCGGCCATCTCGTCATCGCCGGCAACGAGGGCCACGACTACATCATCGCCGGCCTCGGCGACGACACCGTCTATGGCGACGCCGGCAACGATTCCATCTTCGGCAGCCAGGGCAACGACCATCTCTTCGGCGGCGACGGGAACGACTACATCTTCGACGACGAGAACGACGACTTCATCGATGGTGGCGCCGGCAACGACCGGCTGTTCGCCGGGCCCGGCGCGCTCGACACCGTGTTCGGTGGCCTCGGTGACGACGAGATCCATGGCGGCGACGGCATCGACGAGCTGATCGGCGGCGACGGCGACGACATGATCTACGGCGACGGCGACACCGACGTGCTCTTCGGTGGGCTCGGCAACGACTACCTCGAGGGCGGCGACAGCGTCGACGAGATGTGGAGCCAGGAAGGCAACGACTGGCTCCGGGGCGGCGTTGGCGACGACCACCTCAACGGCGGCGGCGGCAACGACCTGCTCGAAGGCGGCGTCGGTGCGGCGGCCAACGACGGCGACCGGCTGATCGGCGAGGGCGGGCTCGACTTCGGGCTCGTCGCTATCCCCGATACCGGTTTCGACGTCGCCTCCTACGAGGAGGTCAACATCGGCCTCACCGTCGATCTCGAGACCAACAACCAGAACGGAACCGGCGCGCTGATCGACACCTACAATGGCATCGACGGCGTGGTGGGAACACGCTTCGCCGATAATCTGACCGGCGCCGATTTCAACACCGCTTCGACCAATGGCGTCGACAACCTGCTGGTCGGCGGCGCCGGCGACGACGTGCTGACCGGTCTCGGCGGCGACGACCAGATCTTCGGCGACAGCGTCGTCGTCAACAACGACCTCCAGGTCGAGGACCGTGTGCCGACGTCGATCATCGCCAATTGGAAGGGCACCGGCGAGGCGCGGCCGGACTTCGACGGCGCCGGCACGGAGGCGCTCGGCCATATTCTCGGCGACAATGGCACGGCTGGGATCAGCGACGTCGTCGTGTTCAGCGGCGACCGCAGCGACTACACGATCTCCCAGGTCGATGCGACGACCGTCATCGTGGTCGACAAGCGCGGCATCGACAGCACACCGCTCGGTGATTATGTCAGCGGCGTCGAGACGTTCCGCTTCAACGGTGCCGACGTCGCGCTCGGAGCTCTCGCGCCCGACAACCTCGCGCCGACGCTCGTGGCCGGGCCCGCCTCCTTCACTGGCACCGAGGACACGGCGCTGAATGGCGGGCTCGCAACCTTCTGGACCGATCCGGACGCCGATCCGCTCACCTTTGCTCTGTCCGCGCGGCCCGGCGCCAGCCCGCTGCACGGCACGGTCACGGTCAACGCCGACGGCACCTTCACCTACACGCCGGTCGCCAACTACAACGGTCCCGATCGCTTCGCCTACACCGTCTCCGACGGCACCGCGACGCTGACCCGGACCGCGGTGATCGGCCTCGCGGCGGTCAACGACGCGCCGACGGCGCCGAGCCCGGTCGCGGTGACGACGGACGAGGACACCGCGGTCTCGGCGCTGATCGGCGCCAGCGACGTCGACGGCGATACGCTGACGTATGCCGTCGGTACCGACGCCACGATCGGCACGGTGACCTTCACCGATGCCACCGGCGAGGCGTCCGATAGCTTCACCTACACGCCCGATGCCGACGCCAACGGGCCCGACACGTTCACGATCCTCATCTCGGATGGCACCGACACCTTCGTGCAGACCGTCAACGTGACGATCAACCCGGTCAACGACGCGCCGGTCAACACTCTGCCGGCGACGTTCACGACCGCCGAGGATACCCCCGTGCAACTCACGGGCCTCTCGGTCGCCGACGTCGATGCCGGCACCGGCACGATGACGGTCACGCTGAATGTCGGCTCGGGCACGCTGGCGGCGGTGTCGGCCGGTCTCGTTAACGCAACCGGCTCTGGCACAGACACGCTGAACCTCACCGGCACCCTCGCCGACCTCAACACGTACCTTGCCGACGTCGTCTCGGCGCCGACGTTCACGCCCGCCGCCAACGCCCACGCCGCCGTGACCCTAACGATGACCACCAGCGATGGTGGAAACACCGGCAGCGGCGGAGCGCTGACCGACACCGATACGAGCACGATCACGGTTACGCCGGTCAACGACGCGCCGACCGGTACGGTGACAATCGCCAACAACCTCGCCACCAACGACGGGCCGACGCTGGTCGCCTCCAATACACTCGCCGATGTCGACGGCATGGGAACGGTCGGCTACCAGTGGCAGGTCTCGAACGACGGCGGCGGGACCTGGAGCAACATCGCCGGCGCGATCAACTCCAGCTACACCCCGACGGTCGCGGCCGGCACCGTCAGAAAGCCACTCCAGGTGGTCGCCAGCTACACCGACGCTGACGGCACGCTCGAGACCGTCGTCTCGGCGATGGCCGCGGTGATGGGCACCAACGGCGGCGATGTCAACGGCAACAGCCTCATCGGTACCGCCGGCAGCGACTTGGTGTTCGGCCGCAATGGCAACGACCGGCTCGTCGACACATTGGGATCCGATGCGGCTTACGGTGGCGCCGGCAACGACACGTTCATCGCAAGCGCCGATTCTGCCAGCGACACGTATGACGGCGGCGCCGGCGGAGCCGACGTGCTCGACCTCAGGGGCACCGGTGCCGGCGCTCTTGTCAACCTCGACACCGTCGAGCATACCGTCAACGGCGTGACCCTCGCCGCCTCGACCGCGACCAGTGCCACGATCGGGACCGACACGGTGCTGGGAATCGAGCGCGTCATCGGCGACGCGTTCGACAACACCCTCGTCGGCACCGCCGGCAACAACCGGCTCGAGGGCGGCAACGGCAACGACATCCTGGTCGGCGGCGCTGGAGCCGACCAGCTCTTCGGCGGCGGTGGCAACGACACCGCCTCCTATGAGACCGCAGCGGCTTGGGTTTATGCGGATCTCCTGGTGCCAGGGGACAACGCAGGTGACGCGGAGGGCGACACCTACAGCTCGATCCGCAACCTCATCGGATCCGACCACGGGGATACGCTCGGCGGCAACAACGGCCTCAACGTGCTGATTGGCGGCGCAGGCAACGATACGCTGCTCGGCCGGCAGGGCAATGACACGCTGGTCGGTGGTGCCGACAACGATTTCATGAACGGCGGCACCGGCAACGACACGTTCATGTTCGCGGCCGGATTCGGCAACGACACCATCGTTGGGTTCGACCACAACGCCACTGGCGGCCAGGACAAGCTCGACGTCACCGGACTTGGCATAGAGGCGGCGGATTTCCTCCCCGGCGGCGATGTGACTATCGTCACCGATGCCAGCGGCACGACGATCAGCTTCGCCGGCGTGACCGACACCATCTTCCTGCAGGGTGTCACCACGGCCGGGGTGGTCACGCAGGACGACTTCGTCGTCCTGTGAGACACGCGGTGAGGACCTGGCGCAAGCCAGGTCCTTCCATCACAACGGATTGAGGCCATCCCGCCCACGGGCGGGGTGGGGCGGCGCGGGGATCAGACATGACGAGCATTGCGGGGGTTGTTGCCGGTTCCGGCGGGCGAAGGAGCTTTTCGGCGGTCGGCCGGGTACTGGCGAGCAGCATCGGCTCGCTGCTGACACTGGTCGGCATCAGCGGCGTCATCAATGTCCTGATGCTGACCGGCGCGCTGTTCATGATGCAGGTCTACGACCGGGTGCTGGCCAGCCATTCCATACCGACGCTGGTCGCGCTGGCGCTGATGGCGACGGTTGCCTATCTCTTCCAGGGCGGCCTCGACATCGTGCGCTCGCGGGTGCTGACGCTGATCGGCGAGCGGGTCGACGACGAGATCGGGCCACAAGTTCATGCCGCCGTTGCCCGTCAGCCGCTGCGGAGCGCCGGTCAGCCGCAGGAAGCGCTGCAGCCGTTCCGCGATCTCGAGGCGCTGCGCGGATTCCTGTCCGGCTCCGGCCCCATCGCCCTGTTCGATCTGCCATGGATGCCGGTCTATATCGCGGTGTGCTACCTGCTGCATCCGATCCTGGGGCTCTCCGCGCTCGCTGGCGCAATCATCCTCGTCTGCCTGACGTTGCTGACCGAGATCCTGAGCTTCTCACCGACACGCCGCGCGCTTGCCGCCCAGTCGGAGCGCAACCTCTCCGCCGACGATGCGTTACGCGGCGCGGAGGTGATCCAGGCCATGGGCATGTGGCCGCAGCTCGCTGCGCGCTGGCGCGAGCCGCACCTCGCGCATCTCTCCGCTCAGCGCCAGGCCAGCTTCATCGTCGGCACGCTCGGGTCGATCTCGAAAATGCTGCGAATGATCCTGCAATCCGCCGTGCTCGGGCTCGGCGCCTATCTGGCGATCAAAGGCGATATCTCGCCTGGGTCGATCATCGCCGCCTCGATCCTCTCGGCGCGCGCGCTGGCGCCTGTCGATCAGGCGATCGCCAGCTGGAGAGCGTTCGTGGCCGCAAGAGGCGGCTACCGCCGGCTGAACGATCTGCTCGCACCCTCGCAGCGGCCGGCGGCGGCATTCGATCTTCCGCGACCATCGCGCAGCGTCGCCACCGATGGCCTCATCGTCGCCGCACCCGGCTCGAGTCACCCGATCGTGAAGCGCCTGTCGATGCGGCTCGAGGCCGGTCAGGCGCTCGGCGTGATCGGCTCCTCGGCGAGCGGCAAGTCGTCTCTGGTGCGGGCGTTGACAGGGGCCTGGAGCCCGCTTGCCGGCAAGGTGACCATCGATGGAGCGAGCCTCGATCAGTGGGACCCGGTCCGCCTCGGTCCTGCAATCGGCTACCTGCCTCAGGATGTGCAGCTCTTCGCCGGCACCATTGCCGAGAACATCGCCCGGTTCGAGGAGAAGCCCGATGCCGAGGCGGTGATCGAGGCGGCCAGGATGGCGGGATTCCACGATCACGTGCTGGCATTTCCTCAGGGCTACATGACGCGGATCGGCCACGGCGGCGTTCAACTCTCTGCGGGACAGAAGCAGCGCATCGGGCTGGCGCGGGCCCTCTACAGGGATCCATTCCTGGTCGTGCTCGACGAGCCGAACGCCAATCTCGACTCCGAAGGCGAGGCGGCAGTTACGGCGGCCATTCGCGCGGTCAGGGAGCGCGGCGGCATCGTCGTCGTCGTCGCCCATCGCCCGAGTGCCATCGCCGCGGTCGACCTCGTGCTCGTCATGCGCAACGGCGAGGCGGCGGCTTTCGGACCACGCGACGAGGTCCTGACCAAGGCGGTCGTCAATCACAACCAGGTGGTGCCACGACCGGCGGTTGTCCGCAATGATGGCAGCCGTGCGGCAGTCGCAGCGATTGCTGAAGGAGCCTGACGATGCTCGCAACTCGCTCCGCCATCCGCAGACACGTCATTCTGGCCCTCCTCCTCGTCGTCCTGATGGGAGGCACGGCGACGGCATGGTCGATCTATGCACCCCTCGAAGGTGCGGTCGTCGCCCAGGGACTGCTGGTCGTCGAGGGCAACACCAAGAAGGTCCAGCATCCGACTGGTGGCATTGTCGGAGCATTGCTGGTCGAGGAAGGCCAGCGGGTCGAGGCGGGAGCGGTGGTGCTTCGACTGGACGATACGCAGACCCGTGCCAGTCTCGGCATCGTTCTCAACGAGCTCACCTCGTTGCGGGCACGCCACGCGCGCTTGGCCGCCGAGCAGGCAGGAAAGAGCGAGCCGACAATCCCAGCCGAGCTTACCGAGCACGCACAACGCGATCCTTCTGTCGCGCAAGTTCTCGATGGCGAGCGCGCGCTGATGGAGATGCGCAGGCGCTCGCGCGGCGGCCAGGAGGAGCAGCTCCACTCCCGAGTCCGCCAGTTGCGGGATGAGATCACGGGGCTCGACGAGCAACGCCAATCTCTGCGCGAGCAGCTGGTGATCAGCAAGGCGGAATATCAGGATCTGTCGAGCCTCTCCCGCAAAGGGCTGGTTCAGCGCCCGCGAATGTCGGCGCTCGAGCGCGAGATCCTCCGCAGCCAGGGACAGATCGGCGAGCTGACCGCCAAAATAGCGCAGACGGAAGGTCGGATCGGCGAGACCGAGCTTCAAATCTCGCAACTCGATCACGGCCTCCTCACCGAGGTCTCGACGGAGCTTCGCGAGGTCGAAACGCGCATCAGGGAGCTCGAGGAACGGCGGCTGGCGGCCGAGGACAGTCTGGCCCGTGTCGAGGTTCGCGCCCCGATTTCCGGTCGCGTTCATCAGCTGGCGGTACACACGGTCGGTGGCGTCGTGAACGCCAGCGAGCCGCTGATGCTGGTCGTGCCGGATGCAGCGGAGCTGGTCGTCGAGGCCCGCATCGATCCGGCCGATATCGACCAGCTGCAGGTCGGGCAGTCGACGCGGGTACGACTCGCGGCATTCAACCGGCAGACGACGCCCGAGCTGGAGGCGACCCTGTTCCGAGTATCGGCCGATCTCAGCAAGGACCCGGCCACCAACGGCCTCTATTATGTGGCTGGCATCCGCCTGCCACCGTCCGAGCTTGCCAAGCTGGACGGGCTCAAGCTCATCCCGGGCATGCCGGCGGAAGTTTACATCAAGACCGGCGAGCGCACGCTCGCGAGCTACTTGATCAAGCCGCTTCAGGACCAGATGCAGCGGGCGCTTCGCGAGATGTGAATGGAGCCACGCTCATGGCGAGCCGGCCAGTGAGTAGACGCAATTTGGCGCTTGCGGGGGTTGTCCGCCCGCCCCATGCAGCCGAGGTCCAAATCGGGCGCGCGATTGGCAACCCCGGTGAGACGTCCACCTCTGATCGAGACCTGGCAGCGATTTCAGCATCACTTTTCGGTACTTGCCATGTGAGCGCGTTGGGCCGAATAATCGTCAGGAGATCGCCATGGCAGCCCATCTGAGACTGGTCGTAGAGAACGATCCGACCGCATTGGCGCTGACTCGACAGCGGGCCGCCGAGGCGATCGTCGGCAAGGCTTCGTCCCCGACCGCGGTGAGCCGTGCACCGCCCGGCTCGAGCAAAGGGGCGATCCAGTCCGAGCCGGCTCCGGTCGCGCCGACAGAGTCCTTCGTTCACGTCGATCTCGCCCTGACTGCGGCGGCTCTCGCGCTCGTGCCGCCATCACAGCATTCGCACGCGGAAGAGGCTGCGCCTTTTCTGGCTCAGCTCCATTCCAGTGACGGCGCGGAGGCGTCGACGCGCTCCCCTTCCGATGGCGCGGAATCTCGGGCGACGGCGCAGATCGGCCTCGCGGCCGTCGATGGGAGCAACGCCAATGTCCATGCAGGCGGCGACGGCGCCGCGAATGCGACGCGCGAAGTGCCTGGGTCGCGCGACCTCCCTCCTACATCCGGGCCAAATGCAACGGCAGAGCCGAACAGTGACGAGCTGCCGAGGGGCGCCGAAGCGACCGCGACGAAGCACGTCGGCTCGTCGACCGCGATCGATCTGATTACGGGAAGCAACGCTGCCGACGACAGCGGGCCGAGCCGGTCCGAGGCGCCGAGCGGAGGCGAAGCATTCGAGCACGCGGACGGCGACGGCCTTTTGTCCGGGCCGATCAGCGGAGCCGAGACCTTCTTCGTCTCAAGCCCGGCGCCGGGCAACCCACCCCAGGTCATCATAGGTGAGGGCGAGGACGACATCGTCGATTTCTCGAGCCTGGTGGCTCTCGAGCCAGCGAGCCCGATTTCAATCGTGCGCGCGAGCGGCAGTGGCGCGACTCAAGCCGAGGAGATACGTCAGGTCGGCGCCGGCAATGGTGTCTACGTCGACCTTTCGGCAATGGCATCGAGCGACCCGACGTCGATACAGGCATGGCAGCTCGATGCGAATGGCTTGGCGGCTACGGCCTTGGCGCACATCGAGGGTGTCGACGATGTTGTCGGCACAATCGGCAACGACATCGTCGTTGGAAATGCCAACGCAAACACGTTCATCTATTCGGCACGAAGCGACGTTGTCACCGACGCTGCGGGCAATACGGGCCTTGGGCCCGCGGCCAGCTACGGCTTCGACATCTATGTCGGCGGCGACGCCGATCCCGCTGACGGCGGTGATGCGGTCGACTTCAGCCGCCTCGGCGCGGCAGGGGCGAATGGCGAGATCGCGCTGCCCTTCGCTGCGGTTGGCATTTCCGTGGATCTCGAGCAATCGGCGACCGTGTCGGTCACGGACCCCGTCTCGGGAGCAGAATTGGAACTGAGAGGCTCGCTCGTCTCAACCACGGGCGGTGCCGAGCGCGTAGATCTCGCGCTGCTTGTGTGGTCGGGATCCGCTGAGGACTCGGCCGCCGGCGGAGCTTCCTCGACGATCGAGACCGTCGTCGGCACCCGCGGCGCCGACATCGTATCGGGCGACGGCCAGGCGAACACCTATGTCATGGTCGGCGACGGCTCGGCCGGGCCGAGCACATTCGACGGCCGTGGCGGCGAAGACACGATCGATTTCTCTCGGCTCGATACGGACGAGGGCGTCGAGATCGACCTCGGGAGCCTAGGAAGCGATGGCGTCGCGGTGGCAACGACTGGCTCCGGGCAACAGGCGCTCGTCGAGCTTTCCAACGTCGAGAACGTGATCGGCACCGATCACGACGATCGCATCGATGGCGACGAGAATGACAATTTCGTCTTTGGCGGCGAGGGATCCGACACGTTCATTTTCGCCGACTGGGTTCTCGACGGCGGCGTGATGCGCCTCGATATCGGGCACGACACCATCGCTGACTTCGAGGCCGGGCTCGGCGGCGACGGCGACAAGCTCGTTCTCAGCAACGTGATGTTCGACTTCGACGGAGACCTCACCGATTTCAAGAAGATCCTGAAGGTTCTGGAGCACGCGCACGAGGACGAGGGTGGGCTTGTCATCGACATCGACGCCAACAACTCGATCCGGCTCGAGAACGTCCATTTCGAGGACGTCCGCGTCGTCGAGGACGGTACGATCAGCCTCACCCTCCAGTTCCAGGACGCGTTCCTGTTCATTTGAGCTGGACGCCTTGCACAGAGCTTGGTCTCACTTCTCGCGCGGTCGACCTAGGCGGCGACGCGTGGCTGAACGCCAGGACTGCAGGGGGGTTACACTGGCGGCAAGCCGCGCATCAATCGGCAGCGCGTCGGGGCTCTGCCCGAGGCAAACGATGGCTCATTGTCTGGGCCGCGGACATCTCGCGGATTTCGGCGTCCCGGATGCTCGGCGAGGAAGTTGAGCAATCGCGCACATAGCGCAAATGAGCAGTGATGTCCGGCGTGTCGACCTCCTCGGTGCATCGCATCTGGCGCGCCCATTCCCTGCAGCCGCACCGCGCGGAGACGTTCAAGCTCTCGGCCGATCCGCAGTTCGTTGAGAAGGTCCGCGACATCGTCGGCCAGTATCTCAGCCCGCCGGAGAAGGCGCTCGTCGTCTGCGTCGACGAAAAAAGCCAGATTCAGGCCCTTGATCGTACGCAACCCCTGCTGCCGATGCGTCCTGGCCAAGCCGAGCGGCGCATCCACGACTATGAGCGCCATGGCACGACGACGCTGTTTGCCGGCTTCATCGCGGGCGTCTCGGCGAAGACGAAAGTCAAGCCCGGAACCGCTATCGGCAAGTGCATGCCGCGCCACCGCGCACGCGAGCTTCGCATCTCCCTCGACGAGATCGAAAGGAATGTGTGACCAGCCCCTCCAGCCTCCAGATCCGCTCGACGCGCTTGTCGTTGACCACCCAGCCCGCCGTCGTCCGCAGAAGCTCCGCGATCTTGCGGTAGCCGTAGCGGCCATATTTGCGGGCCAGCGCGACGACGTCGGCCGTCAACTCCGCCTCGTCGTCGCGCCCCTGGGGCGTCTTCCTCTGCGTCGAGCGGTGCTGTCCGAGCGCTTTGCAGGCGCGACGCTCGGACACCTGGAGCTCCCGCCGCACGTGCGCGATCACCGCACGGCGGCGGGCGGGGCTCAGAAGTCTTGCTGACGCTGCCCTTCGGGTCCCTTGGCGGCTTCCTTCAGGATCAGCTTGTCCAGCGTCAGTTCGGACACGGCCTTCCGCAGCCGCGCGTTCTCCTGCTCCAGTGCCTTGAGCCGCTTGGCCTGGTTCGTCATCAGGCCACCGTACTCCTGCTTCCAGCGGGAGTACGTCACGTACGTCACGCCGATCGCGCGGACCGCGTCCGTCACAGACTTGCCCTGACCAACCAGGACGTCGACCTGGCGCAGCTTCGTCACGATCTCTTCTGGCTTGTGTCGCTTCTTCGGCATGCAGTGGTCCTCCTTCCGGAATGATACATCGGGGTGGACCACTTCAGTGGGGGAGGATCAATTACCACAGCCGCTGCCTAAGCGTGGGTCAGTCACCGCACTGTCCCAACAAACAACGGCGACCTCTCGCGAAGCCGCCGTCTAGTAGGGGGCATAGCTGGATCATGAGGGACGTTCCAGCGAGCACGACCACCTTGATCGTCCTGCTTGAAGCCTTCATGACATTTCCCGCTCAAGCCGCATCATGGTTCACGCGACCAGCCACGCTCTCCAATGCGCATGGAAAGCGTCACAGACCTCGTCTCAGAGTTTATAGGTGTTTAGAGTTTTTAGCGCGCACACGTTGCAATTTTGATGCGCGCTAAGCCGTTGAAATCGCGTGGAAAATGGTGGGCGATGAAGGACTCGAACCTTCGACCCGCTGATTAAGAGTCAGCTGCTCTACCAACTGAGCTAATCGCCCTTCGCCCGAGACGGGCAAGGCCGCCGCCGAGGCGGGGCCGCGTGCCGCGTGAGACGGCAAAGGCCCCCGTAGGGGCCCACACGCGCGGTGCATTAGCACCAATGGTCGGGCCTGTCCAGCCAAACCAGTGCCGGTGCGGGCGGCCCGCCAATTCGGCCTCTGGGACCGGCGCAGAGAGACGATCAGGTCAGGTGCCGATCAGCAGATGCTGGCGCCGGTCCAGCTCCTCGAGCACCTTGGCCGAGCCCCGGACCACACACTGCATCGGCCACTCCGGCACCAGGAAGCGAACGCCGACGCGCCGCGCCAGCTCGCAGTCGAGGTCGCGCAGCAAGGCGCCGCCGCCGGTCAGGTGAACGCCCTCGGCCGCCACCTCGCGGGCCATCTCGCCGGGCAGGTCCTCGAGCGCGCGCAGGATGAACTCGGCCAACTCGGTGACCACCGGCTCCAGAGCCTCGGCGATGTCGGCCGGACCGAGCACGATGCTCTTCGGCCGCCCGTGCCGGAGCTCGCGTCCGCGAATGTGGATCTCGGTCCGGCGACCGCCGACCGCCCGCGACGCGCTGCCGGCCTCGATCTTGATGCGCTCGGCGCTGGCCTCGCCGATGAGCAGGTCGTGATGCCGGCGCACATAGCGGACGATAGCCTCGTCCATGGCGTTGCCAGCAAGCCTCAGCGAGCGCGACGAAACCACGCCGCCGTCGGCCAGCACGGCAATATCCGTGGTGCCGCCGCCGATGTCGATCACCATCGCGGCGGTCGCCTCATCGACAGGCAGCCCGGCGCCGAGTGCCGCCGCCACCGGCTCCTCGATCATGTAGACCGCCCGCGCGCCGGCGGAAGCCGCCGTCTCGTAGACGGCTCGGCGCTCGACCGGCGTCGCCCCCGCCGGAACGCAGATCAGGATGCGTGGCCGGCGCAGCCCGGTCATCGACTTCGAGCGGCGGATGAAATCGCGCAGCATCGCCTCGGCGGCGATGAAGTCGGCGATGACCCCGTCACGCAGCGGACGGATGGTCTCGACGCTTTCCGGTGCGCGGCCGACGATCTCGCGCGCCTTCTGCCCTATGGCGAGCACCTCGCGGCGCGCATTGCGCGTGACCAGCGCCAC
The DNA here is from genome assembly GCA_040752215.1 of Pseudomonadota bacterium. Classification (GTDB taxonomy): domain Bacteria; phylum Pseudomonadota; class Alphaproteobacteria; order Rhizobiales; family Hyphomicrobiaceae; genus JBFMEX01. Next base: position 19,975 of record JBFMEX010000093.1, read on the forward strand.
CAGCGACGGCTCGTCGATGATCACGCCGCGGCCGACCACGTGCACCAGCGTGTTGGCGGTGCCGAGATCGATGGCGATATCGTCCGAGAGGACGCTCGCCAGGCCCCGACGCATTCTCACCCGACCACTCACACCACGCGCTCGTCCGATCCGCCGCACATCGCCGGGCAGCAGCACGCACCGGGCCTCGCCCTCGGCTCGATCCACCATCCGGATTGCTCAATTGCCAGTGTAGCTTAGCCTGCCAACACCGAGAAGCCCATGCGACCCCGGCTGGCGCCGGGGCAGCCACTTCGGCGGCTGCGCTTGGCAGCGAAGCGCGCTACTGCGCCGGCTGCGCGCGAGCCGCCAGATCGGGCCTCGACGACGCCCCCCGCAGGCGCCGGATCACGACGTAGAACGCCGGCGTGAAGACGAGCCCGAACAGCGTCACGCCGATCATGCCCCAGAACACCGCCGTGCCGAGCGCCACGCGCAGCTCCGCGCCGGGCCCGGTCGAGAGATAGAGCGGCACCACACCGAGCGTGAACGCGAGCGACGTCATGACGATCGGTCTGAGCCTGAGGCCCGCGGCCTCGATCGCCGCCGCGACCGCGTCGCGCCCGCGATCCTCGAGCTGGCGGGCGAACTCGACGATCAACACCGCGTTCTTGGCTGCGAGCCCGATCAGCACGACGAAGGCGATCTGAGTGAGGATGTTGATGTCCTGGCCCGAGACAAACACGCCGGCCAGCGCAGAGAGCAGGCACATCGGCACGATCAGCATCACGATCAGCGGCATCGCCCAGCTCTCGAACTGGGCGGCCAGCGCCAGGAACACGAACAGCACCGACAGCCCGAACACGTAGTAGCCGGTCCGCCCGGCCTTGTTCTCCTGATAGGAAAGATCGGTCCACTCGTAGGTGATGCCCTGCGGCAGCTCTTGGCGCGCGAGCTCGGCCATGATCGCCAGCGCCTCGCCCGAGCTGACCCCGGGCTTCCCCGAGCCGCTGATCTCCACTGTCGGGAACAGGTTGTAGCGCGGAACACGGTCGGGCCCGGCAATCTCGCGGAATGTGACGAGGCTTGCCAGCGGCACCATCTGCCCATCGCCGTTGCGCACCCGGATGCGCCCGACATCCTCGCGCTCGAAGCGATAGGCGGAATCGGCCTGCGCGGTGACCCGGAACGTGCGGCCGAACATGTTGAAGTCGTTGACGTAGGCCGAGCCGAGATAGAGCCGGAGCGCCTCGAACACGGCGCCGATCGGCACCTTCAGCATTTGCGCCTTCTCGCGGTCGACATCGACATAGAGTTGCGGCGTCACGGTCTCAAAGGTGGTGAACACGTTGGCGAGCTGCGGATGAGCGTTGGCCGCGCGGATGAAGTCGTGCGCCACGCGGCCGAATGCATCCGAGCCGAGATTGGCGCGGTCCTGCAGGCGCATGGCGAAGCCCGACTGGCCGCCGACGCCGCGCACCGGCGGCGGAATGAACACGAACGCCTGCGTCTCGAGGATGGTCGAGAGCCGGCGGCGCACCTCGGCCGCGATCGCCTCGGCATCGAGCCCCTTGGCCGCCCGCATCTCGGAATCGTCGAGGATCACGAAGATCGCCCCGGCATTGGTGGCGTTGGTGAAGGTGGCGCCGGAGCGGCCCGAGTAGCCGGAGGTGTGCTTGACGCCCGGTGCGGCGAGGATCAGCTCGTTCGCCTCGCGTACGACTGCGTCGGTGCGCTCGAGCGCCGAGCCGGCCGGCAGCTGCAGCGAGACGATCAGGAAGCCGCGATCCATCTTCGGAATGAAGCCGGCCGGCGTCACCGTCACCAGCACGCCCGCGAGCGCGATCAAGAGCGCGTAGACGAGCATCATGCTCCCGGCATGGCGCGTGACCCAGCCGACGAGACGCGCGTAGGCAGCCGAGAAGGCGTCGAAGCCGCGGTTGAACCAGCCGAACGCCGCGCGGATCGGATGGTGGAGCGCGCCGCCCTCCGGGTCGTGATGGGGCGTCAGCAGCAGTGCGGCGAGCGCCGGGCTCAAGGTCAGCGAGTTGAAGGCGGAGATCACGGTCGCGGTCGCCACCGTCACGGCGAACTGGCGATAGAACTGCCCGGTGACGCCGCCGAGGAACGCGGTCGGCACGAACACGGCCGTGAGCACCAGCGCGATCGCGATCAGCGCCCGGCCGACCTCGTCCATGGTTGCGTGCGCAGCCTCGCGCGGGCTCATGCCGCCGGCGAGCTTCCGCTCGACGTTCTCGACCACCACGATCGCATCGTCGACCACGATGCCGACTGAGAGCACCAGGCCGAACAGCGTCAGCATGTTGACCGAGAAGCCGAATGCCTGCATGACCGCGAACGTGCCGATGAGCGACACCGGGATGGCGGCGAGCGGGATCACCGCCGCGCGCCACGTCTGCAGGAACAGGATCACGACCAGAACGACGAGCCCGACCGCCTCGAGGATCGTCAGGTAGAGCGCCGAGATCGAGACCTCGATGAACTCGGTCGGATTGTAGATGATGCGGTATTCGAGGCCCTTCGGGAACGACTGCGAGAGGCGCTGCATCTCCGTCTTGATGGCGCTGGCGGTGGAGATTGCATTCGAGCCCGGTTCCTGCGTCACCACCATCACCGTCGCCGGATGGCGGTCCAGATAGCCGTAGGTCGCATAGTTGAGCGCGCCGAGCTCGACCCGGCCGACGTCGCGCAGCCGCACCACCTGCCCGTCGCGCCCGGTCTTGAGGATCACCTCGGCGAACTCGCCGGCCTCGACCAGCCTGCCCTTGAGCTGGAGCGAGACCTGGAATGCGCCGCTGCCGGCGACCGGGGGCTGGCCGAGCGAGCCGCCCGCCACCTGTACGTTCTGCTGGCGTAGCGCGGCCAGAACCTCCTCCGCCGTCAGCCCGCGCGCGGCGATGCGCTCCGGATCGAGCCACACCCGCATCGAGTACTCGCGGGCACCGAACATGTTGACCGAGGAGACGCCCGGGATGCGCGCCAGCTCGTCGCGCACGTTCAGCAGGGCGTAGTTCGAGGTGTAGACCTGATCGTAGGTATCGTCGGGCGAGACGAGATGTACGACGAGCAGCAGGTCGGGTGTGCTCTTACGCACTGTGATGCCGCCGCGGCGCACCTCCTCGGGGAGGCGGGCGAGCGATTCCGAGACCCGGTTCTGCACCAGCACCTGCGCCTTGTCGACGTTGCTGCCGATATCGAACGTCACGCGCAGCGAGTAGGTCCCGTCGCTGGTCGACTGCGAGTACATGTAGATCATGCCCTCGACGCCGTTGACCTCCTGCTCGATCACGGCGGCAACGGTGTCGGCGACGGTTTCCGCAGACGCGCCCGGATAGCTCGCCGACACGGATACCGCCGGCGGCACGATCTCGGGGAACTGCGAGACGGGCAGCACGCCATAGGCGATCGCGCCGACGATCATCGTCACCAGCGCGAGCACGCTGGCGAAGATCGGCCGGACGATGAAGAAATGGCTGAGCCGCAAGACGCCCTCACCTGTGCTCAGCGCCGCTCGATGCGCGGCGGGTTGGCGGTCGTTGCTGGGGCATCGGAAACCTGCAGCGCCTCGCGCCTCGGGATCACCTTCTGCCCGGCCCGGACGCGCTGCTGTCCCTTGACGACCACCCACTCCTCGGCGGTGATGCCTTCGCGGATCACCCGCAAGCCGTCGATCAGGGGCCCGAGCACGACGCGGCGCTGTGCCGGAACGTCGTCGGCGCCGACGACGTAGACGAAGCGGCTGACCTGATCGGTGCCGACCGCGGCATCGGGCAGCAGCACGGCGTCGTAGGCGCCTGCTCCCTGCAGCCTGGCGCGCGCGAACATGCCGGGAGAGAACAGCCCCGACGGATTGGCGAGCCGCGCCCGCGCCGCGAGCGTACCCGTTCCCGGATCGAGGCGGTTGTCGAGAAAGTCGAGCGCGCCCTTGTGCGGGAAGCCCTTCTCGTCGGGCAGACCGACCTCGACAGGCTTGCCGATCAGGCCGGCGTTCTCGTGCAGACGCGCGTACTTGATGGCGTTGAGCTCGCCGATGTCGAACTCGATGTAGATCGGATCCTGGCTGACGATGCGCGTCAGCAAGGTCGCCCCGCTCGAGGCGCCGGCGGAGACGAAGTTGCCGCGCGTCACCTCCGATCGCCCGATGCGGCCCGCCACCGGAGCCTCGATGCGCGTGAATGAGAGCTCGAGCTTGGCGGTCTTGACCCGCTCCTCGGCGACGCGCGCCTGCGCCGCCGCATCACGCAGCACGTTGGCGCGGTCGTCGAACACCTTTTCGGACATCACCCCGCGCTTCATCAGCGGCTCGCCGCGGTCGACGTCGAGGCGGGCATTCTCGACGCGGACCTTGGCGGCGGCCAGCTCGGCCTCGGCCAGCGCCAGCGCCCGCTCGAACGGCCGCGGATCGATGACGTAAAGCAGCTGCCCTTTGGCGACGGTCTCGCCGTCGGCGAAATGCACGCTGTCGAGATAGCCGCTGACCCGGGCCCTGACGTCGACTGCCTCGATCGCGGCGAAGCGGCCGGTGTACTCGTCCCACTCGGCGATGTTGCGCACCATCGGCTGGCTGAGTACGACCTCCGGCGGCGGACCGACCGATTGCGACCCGCCGGCACCCTTGCCGGACTGCGGCCCGAGCCGCACGCTTTGAAGCGCGCTTTCGCCGGCCTGCCTCAAACTGTCGAGAATCTTGCTCCAGCTCTGGCCGGAGGCAGGCACGCCGACGCCGGCGGCGACGACCAGCGCCGCGACGGTCAACGCGAAGGTTCTCGGCCGCACGCGCCTGCTCCTCTCTGCCGGCAACGCGACGCGCGCCGGGTTCGCCGGCGCGCGCCGTATGGCATCATGTATGCCTCCGACGTCGCTGTTTCCACCCCGCCACCGCGGCGCCTCCTCACGCTCGCGTGAGGCGGGGGCGACGGCGCTCAGTCGAACAGCGAGCCGAGTCCGCCGCTGCCGATATAGGGCTTCTGAGTATAGCTATACTTCGGCCCCGCGTAGGCCTTGTAGCCCGGGTAGTGCTTCGGGCCGCTCGCATAGCCATAGCCGGCGCCCGGCCGTGGCTTGGAAGTTGTCGCATAGGCCGTGGCGTAGCCGGGGGTGGGGGGCTTCTGCGCCACCGCCGGCGCACTGTCGCGCGGCGTGCCCTTGATCGAGATCCGAGTGTGCGCGAAGCCGTGCTTGTGCACCAGCTTGTAGAACGTCTGGGCGTTGGCCGGCGAGAGTCGGACGCAGCCGTGCGAGGCCGGCCGGCCGAGACGGCCCGTGGCGTAGGTCGCGTGGATCGCGAAGCCGTCGTGGAAGAACACCGAGTGCGGCATCGGCGCGTCGTCGTACTTCTTCGAGTACCACATCTTGGCCGCCCACTGCGGACGGTAGTTGCCGGTCGGCGTGCGGAAGCCGGCGACGCCGGAGGAGATCGGCCAGGAGTGCTTGACCTTGCCGTGCTCGGTGACGGTGAGGCGCTGGCTGGAGAGGTCGACTGACACCTTGAGCGTCGTCGCCGGTGGCGGCGGCGGTGCCGGTTTGGCCGCCAGGGCAGACTCGGCTGCGCCCGCTGCCGGTGCCGCGGGGCTGGTCGGTGCAGCAGCGGGGGCCGGTGCCTCGGACGCGCCCTTGGTGAGCGTCTCGGGGGCTTTGACGGACTCCTGGGGAGCCACCGCGGGGCTTGCTTCGCCTGCTGCAGCGGCCACGGCTGCGGTGGCGAGCGTCGGCTCCGCAGCAGCGGGGCCATGAGCCAGAACGGTAGCCACGGCCGCTACGATCGAAAGGTTACGCCTCATTACATTCACGAGCTCCACGCCGGACAATAACTGGATTTCGGGCTCCTCAATATCGGGAGTGGACGCGAGTGTGGTCCACGATAGCCCAAATCTTGGTTAACGAAGGGCGCCCCCGGCCGATTTCACCGCGTCATAGCCCGTCAGCGCCCGTTCCCGGACCGCCTCGTGATCGACCAGCGGCGTCGGTAAGGTCTCGCCGAGGCGCACCCCGGCGGCGCTCAGCTGGTCCGCTGCCGCCTCCCACGGGGCATCGATCGAGGTGTCAGGCAGACCGGACAACTCGCCGACCCAGCGCCGCACATTGGCACCTTCGGCGTCGAATTCGGTCCCCTAAGCGACGGGATTGAAAATGCGAGAGTATGGCGCCGCATCCCCGCCCGAGCCGGCAGTGGCACCCTAGTCGCGGCAGTCGCGGCAAGCGCCGGATGGTCGCCAACTCTCGGATCGTTGCGGAACCAGACAATGACCGGGGCTTTGCTCATCGGGCTCGCGGCTCGCCAGCGCCCGGTGTAATGGAGCCATAACAGGTCGGATGGCGCACCGGTTCAATGGCGGCGGACCGTCACGGCCTAGAACCCGAACAGGAGGTCGAAGATCGTCTTCGGCTTGCGCTTCTGCTGGCTCGGCCGGCTGCCGGGAGCCTTCGGCCCCGCCCATGGCTGGGCCCACGGATCCCCGTACTGCTCGCTCGTGCTCGAGTAGCGACGGCGCGCTGAGGACTCTGCCAAGGTCTCCTTCGACTTGACGTTGCGGAGCATCAGCTCGTCGGTAACGCCGTCGACGCTGGCGACCGTCACCTTGCCCTCGCTCCAGGTCCAGGTGGCGACCTTGCTGCCCTGCCGGTGGGGCTGCACCGCGACCACGGTATTGCTCGCAAGATCGAGCACTGCGGCGAGCTCCGTCTCCTCCGGTCCTGCCGGCGTCTTCACGATGCCGCCCGAAAACGTCAGCACGCCGATCCCCTTGAGCGGCGCCTCCTTCAGCTCGAATGCGAGAATGCGCGGCTGTCCCTCGCCGATCGTCTCCAGCGGCACGCGCAGCTTCCTGTAGTCGTCGTTGAGCGCGTAGTAGCGACCATTGCGTACCACGACGCGCCAGCGACCCTGCCCGAGGCCGATGACCACCACGTCGCCGTCGTTGGTGGGCGCGCCGAGGCGGTCGAGCGCATCCTGCACGCGCTTCAGGCCCGGCCTCGCCGCCAGTGCCTTGCGCAGATCCTCGATCGCAACCGCCGTCTCGCCTCTCGCCTCGGCGATCTCCGCCTTGGCCCACAGCACATCGGGATTGTCCGGCTCGAGCTTCAGCGCCGTCTCAACGTCGGTGCTGCCGACATCCGCCTGCCCGGCAAACTTGTAGGCAACCGCGCGGTAGGCGAACGCCTGCGCGAGGCGCGGCTCGATCTCGATGGCGCGGTTGAGGTCGGCGAGCGCCTCGGCGGCAGCATTCGCCTGTGCATGGGCGAGCCCGCGCGCGGCATATCCCGCCGCCTTCTGCGGCGCCAGCTCGACGGCCTGCGTGAAATCCTTGATCGCCGAAGCAATATTGCCGGTGACGAGATAGGCGTGCCCGCGCGCGAGATAGATATCGGCATTGGCGACGTCGAAGGCGACGGCGCGCGAGAAGTCCTCGATCGCCTCCTCGTAGTGGCCGACCTCGATCTTGGCCTCGCCGCGACTTCTGTAGGCGGCCGCGAACCGCGCATCGGCGGAGACGGCGCGCGAGAAGTCGCGGATCGCCGCATGCGGCCGCCCGAGCGCCAGATGCGCGCGCCCGCGCCCGGTGAGCGGGGCCGCACCCTGCGGCATCAGCTGCACCGCCTTGGAGTAGTCGCGGATCGCGGCGGCATGGTCGCCGAGCTGCAGCTCGGCGTTGGCGCGATTGTTGTAGGCGGAGGCATAGCCGGGAGCGAGCACCAGCGCGCGGTCGAAGTCCTTGACCGCCTCCTTCACCACGCCCAGCGCCAGCAGCAGGTTGCCGCGATTGTTGTAGACGGCCGCATACTCCGGGAACAGCTGGACGGCGCGGTTGAAATCCTCGAATGCGAGCTTGGTCTGGCCGAGCCGGACGTGTGCGACACCGCGGTCGGTCAGGATCGTGGCGCGGCGGTCGTTGGCGAGCGTGGTGTCGCCGAGCGCCTCCGAGTAGAGTGCAACCGCCTGCGCGGTGTTGCCCTTGACCATCGCCGCCGCCGCCTCCCGGACCTTGGCGTCCGCAGCCTCCCCTGCCGCCGCCGCAGGAAGCGACGTCGCGAGCAGCAGGGCAAGTGCGATGGTCGGCCGGGTCGGCATGGTCTCCGATCGCTGGCGGCGGCCTCCTGGCCACGCGAATCCGATCCGTCTCCATACCACGGGATTGTGGCCGGGCACGAGCCGCGGCCGGCACGGACGTGGATCCAGCGCAACTTGACCTAAACGTCAAGCAGGTCTATCGCAGGTCGAGACCCTCGTCCCGAGAAAGACGCGCGGATGAACCTCTGGCTCCGCCTGCTCACTACGCTGCTGCTCGCGCGTCGGCGCGGAGCGCTCGCGCTGCCAGCCGGCGTCTCGGTCCTCCACTTCAGGGTCTGGCCGCACGATCTCGATCTCTCGCTGCACATGAACAACGGCCGCTACCTGACGCTGATGGACCTCGGCCGTCTCGATGTCCTGGTCAGATGCGGCCTGTGGCGGGCGGTCGGCCGCAACGGCTGGACGCCGATCGCCAGCGCAATCAAGATTCGCTTCCGGCGCGAGATGCACCTCTTCGACCGCTTCCGGCTGGAGACGCGGCTGGTCGCCTGGGACAAGCTGTTCGTCGTCATGGAGCAGGTGTTCGTGCTCGACAGGGGCCCGCACGCCGGCACGGTTGCCGCGCAGGCGCTGTTCAAGGGCGGTCTCTACGATCGCAGCGCGCGCCAGTTCGTACCGATCGCCCAGCTGATGCAGGAGATCGGCATCGCACCCGAAGGCCCGCCGCTCACTCGCGAGGTCGAGGCGTTCCTCGACGCCGACGAGGCGCTGAAGCAGTCGCGGAGCGTTAGTCGGCGGGCCGCTGAGCTGCAGTGACCAGCGCGCCAATTGCCGCATCGACGTTTGACCGTGGTCAATCGGATCCGGCGCCCTGCGCATTCATATTTCGCCATCCCCCACTCGCTGGAGATCCCAGATGAAAAGAGCACTCCTCTCCTTCCTCGCGCTGATGCTGCTGGCGATGCCGCTGGCCCCGGCAGCGCTCGCCGACAACGACGAGCCGCTGTTCGTCAACATGACGACCAACGATCCGCACCGCGCCAAGATGGCGATCGCCTTCACCAGCAACCAGCAGGCGCTGAAGCACCCGGTCACCGTCTTCCTCAACGACAAGGGCGTGCTGGTCGGCGCCAAGTCCAAGGCGGCCGAGTTCAAGGAGCATCAGGACGCGCTCGCCGCCATCATCAAGGCGGGCGGCGTCGTCATCGTCTGCCCGATGTGCATGGAGCACTATGGCGTCAAGGCCGACGACCTGATCGACGGCGCGCAGATCGGCAAGCCCGAGCTGACCGGCGGCCAGCTGTTCAAGGACGACACCAAGACGCTGACGTGGTGATGCGACAATGGAGCGGGCCACCCGCCGGTGGCTCCCTCCGACCCAGCGCAATGTTGGCACTATCGTTCCGCGAAGTCGCGAAACACGGCGGGCAGCAGCTCCGGCAGATCCTCCGCGATCAGGCCGGGTCCGAAGTGGTTGGCGCATTCCCCGTGCAGCCACACCGCCGCGCACGCCGCCTCGAATGCCGGCATGCCCTGCGCCAGCAGCCCGACGACGAAGCCCGCCAGCACGTCGCCGGAACCGGCGGTGGCGAGCCACGGCGGCGCGTTCTCGTTGATGGCGGCACGCCCATCCGGCGCGGCGATCACGGTATCGGGTCCCTTGAGCAGCACGATCGCACCGCTCTCTGCCGCAGCGTGGCGCGCGCGCGCGAGCTTCGAACCCGCAAAGTCGGCGAATAGCCGCCTGAACTCGCCCTCGTGCGGCGTCAGCACGACCGGCCGCGCGCGTCCCGCGATGGCGGAGAAGAGCGCCGCTGGCGTGACGCCATCCTCGCTGTCGCGACCGCCCGCAGTGAATCCCAGCCGCCGCGGCGCCTCCTCGTGCGCGCCCGGCGCGAACGAGGTCAGCGCATCCGCGTCGAGCACCACCGCCGCCTCTGACTGCAGCGCGATCTCGACCATCTGCCGTGTCGGTGCGCCGACGCCGGTGCCGGGCCCGATCAGAAGTGCGTTGCGACGCGCGACGGCGAGCGTGTCGGCGAGCCCGCCCGGCACCTCGAACGGCTCCAGCATGATCGCGGTCAGATGGGCGGCGTTGACCGGAAAGGCGGCACGCGGGCTCGCCACGGTGACGAGGCCGGCGCCAACCCGCAGAGCGCCCCGCGCCGCGAGCCGCGCCGCCCCCGTTCGCTCGGCCGGGCCCGACACCACGATCGCATGCCCGCGGCTGTACTTGTGCCCGTCGAGCGAGGGCCATGGATAAGCTTCGCGCCACAGCGCTAGCGCATTGGCGAACGTCGCGACCTCGATCCCCGACGTCCGCCCTCCCCCTTGCGGGGAGGGGCTGGGGGTGGGGGG
>JBFMEX010000094.1:0-37738 GCA_040752215.1 Pseudomonadota bacterium
CGCCCTTGGTGAGCTTCCGCAGCTCCGCCGCACTGTGATGCGAGGCAATCTCGGTCGTGTAGCCTGTCGGCATGGCGCCCTCCGAATCGATTGGAGGCTGGCACCCTACGAATCACACGGCAGACGCCGTGTGAATCCCAAGAGTCTCTATTATGTTCGGACAGTATCACTCCTGCCAGACCAACCAAGTCTTCCGGCCAGCCCAGGGCCATTCAAAGAATCCGGCCGGTGACTGTGGCGATGGTTTCTGCGCGGTTTTCGCGGAAGTTCTCGCGGGCTTCGCGGATCGGCAGGCCGAGGCGGCGGATGATGGCGAGGGTGGCATTGCGGACACCAGCGAGCGACCGGGCGCCGGCACGGACGCGGCAGCGGTCCTCGTCCATCGTGACGTCCCGGACCCAGTGTAGGCGGTTCTCGATGCCCCAGTGGGCCCGCGACAGCGCCAGCAGCCGTTCGGGCCCGGCCTCGGCGGCGGGCAGACTGGTGATCAGGTAGACCGTCTCCGAGCTGATCTTGCCGCCCGTCTTGCGATACCGGGTGAGCCGCGCGATCTGCGCCAGACCGGGCCAGTCGAGATGCCCGACGGCCTCGGCGCTGACCTCGATACGGCGCGTCTCGAGCCGCCCGTGGCCCTTGTCGCTGGCCTCTGTGCGCGCGAGGTCAGGCGGTGGTCCGTTGTCGATGCGCTTGGGGTCCGAGGGGGGAATGGTCGCCGAAGGCTTCGGCGATGCCGTCCCTGAGGGCTCCCTGGTTCTCCTTGACCACGAACAGGTAGTGGCCGTGCCGGTCGCGTATGTGCCGGCAGATCTCGCGTTGGGTGAAGATGGCGTCTCCCGTGATGATGGCGCCGTCGAGCGGAAGCCCCTTCAAGAGCACGAGCGCGGCGCTGATCTCGTTCTGGTCGGGGGCGACGGTGAGGTCGCCGATCACGGCGCCGAGCTCGGTGGAGAATGCGGAGAGGACGTGGATGGCCTTGTCGTCGAGCCGCCGGCTGCCCCTGAGCGTCTTGCCGTCGATGGCGATGTGCCCAGGCTCGCGGTCGCCGAGTGCGTAGCGGCCGAGCACGCGCGACAGTGCGTCGGCATCGAGCGCCTGGAAGAAATAGTGGTAGGTGGCATGACAGGGCGCCTTGCCGGTGGTGATGTCGAACAGGGCGAGGGCTTCAGGCTTCAGTCGCCGCCCCCAGCGATAGATGGCCCTGAGGTCATTGGCGCCCGCCAGCATGGCGGCCAGCGCGATGCCGAGCACCGATCTCAACTGATACTGTCGCCCCTTGCGGCCGCGCGCGTCCTCGATCTCGCCAAGCGCATCCCACAACGTTCGAGCCATCGTCACCTCCATCCCGGTGACTGCCCGATAGAATCCTGTTCGCGCCGGCTGTCACCTGGGCAAGGGTGCGGTTCTTTGAATCACCCTGCCGGGCCGGCCGCAGAGCGTAGCCGCGCGGCATGCACCCTGGTAGAATTGATTGTTCGAGCCGCGCAATCGCAGGTCCGTGCCACGGAGGCGGTCGCATGCCTCTAGCCAATTATCGCTCGACGGTCGCGGGGCGTCGGCGCCACGCACAGTTCGTCGCCGGGGCTCTGCTACTGGCGGCCGGCGCCACGGCGGTGATCGCCGAGGATCCGCGTATTGCGGCCAGCACCGCCCGTGCCACGGTCACCGAGGAGAAACGGACGCTGCTCGATCTCTACCTGCGCATGGAGCAGGCGGCGGCGTATCTGGCCGGCCATCCCGACATGGTGCTGATCGACGTCCGGCCGGGGCCAATCGCCGGCATGGCGCCGTCGCCGCAGCATGCCGCCGGTCACGTGCCGATCCTGGTCGAGCGCGAGCGGGCGAGCGAGCTGCCGTCGGACCCGGACCTGCCGGTCGCGGGCATGCGGCTCAATCCGGCTTTCGCCGAGGAGGTGGAGCGGTTGCTTCGAGCGCGCGGCCTCGGCCGCGATGCGACCATCATGCTCTATTGCGGGATCGGCATCTTCAGCGCCCGCGCCGCCGACCTGCTCGCCGAGCGCGGGTACGCGAACGTCTACTCGATCCTCGACGGCGCCGAGCTCGTGCGCAAGGGGGCGACCGGCGCCGGGCCGGCTAATTGAGCGATTCCAGCGCCTTGCCGAAACCGGCCAGCGAGATCGGGATGCCGATCCCGGCCTCCTCGGTCTGGAAGATGATGAAGATTGCCGTCTTTCCGGTCTTCAGCTGCTCGATCAGCTTGTCCTCGGCCACCACCTGCGCATAGCAGGCGAAGCTGTGACAGCGCAGGAACGGCGCATGGCCGACGTCGGCGCCATCGATCTTGAGGCCGAGCCCGGGCGGCAGCAGCACGCCAAGTGGTGCGAAAATCCTCAGCACCCGGGTGCCGTTGGAGAACTTTTGGAAGTAGACGGTGAGGCCGACGTTGTTGCGGTCCTCGGCACTGACGCTCTGCACCAGCGCGCAGACCTCGTTCTTGGCGCCCGGCGGCGGCGGCTTGCAGACCACCTGCCAGTCGCCGTGCTGGGCCTTGACGGTGCCGTCGGGCGGCTCGGCCGCCCGGGCGTGCACGCCGTAAATCAGCACGGCCAGCAGGGCGACCAGACCGGCGAGCAGAGGAAAGCGCTTGTCAGGCACGAAGGGGCTCCGGTTCGACAGGGATGGACAGCCGTGGCGCGGCTGCGGCCGGCGCCGGGCGCAGATGCAGCCGCACGCAGGAACTCGGCAGCGAGAGTTCACGCAATCGAGCCCATTTTGCGGCCACCGATGCGCCTCGCGCAAGCGATTGGTGTGGCTCGGCGCGGCCGAACATCACAGGTCGCGCGTACAATTTGCCGCAGCGCGCTTGACTTGAGGCATGGAAGGCGGTTGTGCTCTGTGTCACCAAGTGAGATTTTGCGCGCGCGCGGGTGCGGCGGCGGCCGGGAAGCTCGGCTGCCTCGTGTGCTCCGGATCGCGGAACGGTCCGGATCGCAGATTGCCGGGGCGACCGGTCGCGCAACCGTCTCACCGGGAGGAAGCCGGCGTCGAACGCCGGCGTGAGATTGGGGAGCGATTCATGTCGAAGTGGACGTTTGGCGCGGCTTTCGCCGCAGCCATTCTGGGCTTGGTTGCCGTGCTCATGGCCGCGGGGCCGGCGCTGGCGGGAATGGGACAACCGTCCGACGGTCAGCTTGGGCTACAGCTGCCGGCAACCGAGGTGGCACGCGGCATCCACGCGTTCCACGATCTGGTCAACGCGATCATCATCGCGATTGCCGTGTTCGTGCTGATCCTGCTCGCGATCGTGATGTTCCGCTTCAGAGAGAAGGCCAACCCGACGCCGTCGAAGACCTCTCACAACACGGTGCTCGAGGTGGCCTGGACGGTGATCCCGATCTTCATCCTGGTCGTGATCGCGGTGCCGTCGTTCAAGCTCCTCTTTCTCCAGTACTCGTATCCGAAGCCGGATCTCACCATCAAGGCGACCGGCTACCAGTGGTACTGGAGCCACGAGTATCCCGACCACGGCGGGTTCTCGTTCGACAGCCTGATGATGCAGGACGACGAGCGCGCCGCGGCGATCAAGGCCGGTGTGCCGGCCAACCAGGTGCCGCGGCTGTTGGCGGTCGACAATGACGTTGTGGTGCCCGTCAACAAGGTCGTGCACGTGCTCGTCACCGCCAACGATGTGATCCACAACTGGACCGTCCCCTCGTTCGGCTCCAAGGTCGACGCGGTTCCGGGCCGGCTCACCGCCACCTGGTTCAAGGCGGAGAAGGAAGGCATCTACTTCGGCCAGTGCTCGGAGCTGTGCGGCAAGGACCACGCCTTCATGCCGATCGGCGTGCGGGTGGTGAAGGAAGCGGTGTTCAACGAGTGGGCCGCGGCAATGAAGGCCAAGGACAAGAAGAAGGCCAAGGAGATCATCCACAAGGCCGCGCTCGAGCTTGCCGGCCAGAACCAGCTCGCGGAGGCAGCGCCGGCGACACGCTGAGCGCATGGCGCCGTGCCGCGAGGTGCGGGGTCGACACGACGCGACAGTCCAGAACTGGGAAACGACAGGGCAATACAGATATGGGTAGCACCGCTCACGCAGGCCACGATCACGATCATGCCCCCTACGGCATCACGCGCTGGCTCAACTCGACCAACCACAAGGACATCGGCACGATGTACCTGATCTTCGCCATGGTGGCGGGGGTCATCGGCGGCCTCCTGTCGATCGGCATGCGCTTGGAGCTGCAGGAGCCGGGCCTGCAGTACTTCTCCAACCCGCACGCGTTCAACGTGTTCGTGACCGGCCACGGCCTCATCATGGTGTTCTTCATGGTGATGCCGGCGATGATCGGCGGCTTCGGCAACTGGTTCGTGCCGCTGATGATCGGCGCCCCCGACATGGCGTTTCCGCGCATGAACAACATCTCGTTCTGGCTGCTGCCGGTCTCACTCTCGCTGCTGCTCATCTCGTTGTTCGTCGAAGGGCCGCCCGGCATGAACGGTTTCGGCGGCGGCTGGACGGTCTACGCACCGCTCTCGACGTCGGGACATCCGGGGCCTGCGGTCGATTTCGGCATCCTGTCGCTGCACGTGGCCGGCGCTTCCTCGATCCTTGGCGCGATCAACTTCATCACCACGATCTTCAACATGCGCGCGCCGGGCATGACGCTGCACAAGATGCCGCTGTTCGTGTGGTCAATCCTGGTGACGGCGTTCCTGCTGCTCTTGTCGCTGCCGGTTCTCGCCGGTGCGATCACCATGTTGCTGACGGACCGCAACTTCGGGACCACGTTCTTTTCGCCAGCGGGTGGCGGTGATCCGGTGCTCTATCAGCACCTGTTCTGGTTCTTCGGCCACCCGGAGGTCTACATCCTCATCCTGCCGGGGTTCGGCGTGATCAGCCAGATCGTTTCGACGTTCTCGAGGAAGCCGGTGTTCGGCTACCTCGGCATGGCCTATGCGATGGTCGCCATCGGCCTCGTCGGCTTCATCGTGTGGGCACACCACATGTACACTTCCGGAATGAAGGTCGAGACCCAGGCCTACTTCGTTTTCGCGACCATGGTCATCGCGGTACCGACGGGCATCAAGATCTTCTCGTGGATCGCCACCATGTGGGGCGGCTCGCTGCAGTTCCGCCTTCCGATGATCTGGGCACTTGGCTTCATCTTCCTGTTCACCGTCGGCGGCGTCACCGGCGTCATGCTCGCCAACGCCGGCGTCGATCGGATGCTGCATGACACGTATTATGTCGTCGCGCACTTCCACTACACGATGTCGATCGGCGCGCTCTTCACGATTTTCGCGGCCTGGTACTACTGGTTCCCCAAGATGACGGGCAACCTGTACTCGGAGTTCTGGGGCAAGCTGCACTTCTGGCTGACCTTCATCGGCGTCAATATTCTTTTCTTCCCGCAGCACTTCCTCGGGCTCGCCGGCATGCCGCGCCGCTACGCGGACTATCCGGACGCGTTCGCGTTCTGGAACAAGATCTCGTCGATCGGCTCGTACATCACCGCACTCGGCACGATCTGCTTCTTCATCGGCCTCTACGTGGCGTTGTCGCGGCGCGAGAAGGTCGCCAACAACCCGTGGGGCGTCGGTGCCACCACACTCGAGTGGACGCTGCCGTCTCCGCCGGCGTTCCATTCCTACGAGACGCTGCCGCGCATCGAGGGTGGCAGCCACCATTAGGTCCGGCGGGCCGATACGAGGTGATGGGCGGGGCATCCGGCGATGCCTCGCCCATTGGAACGAATGAGAGAGACGGTCAGCGTCTCGTTCTTTCAAGGGAGGCGGCGCCTCGCAGATGAGCGGCGGTCGGGTCCATATCGGCGGCGTCGTGCCGGCCTCGAACTCGGAGGCAGGGCGTGCGCACATCCGCGATCTCGTCGCGCTGACCAAGCCGCGGCCGATGTCGATCGTGGTCGCCGCGGCGATCGCCGGCCTGCTCGCTGCGCCGGGGCCCCTCGATCCGCTCTCGGCGGTGGCCGCGCTGATCGCGGTCGCGGCCGGCGGCGGCGGCTCGGCGGCGCTCAACATGTGGTACGAGCGCGATATCGACCGGCTGATGGTGCGCACGGCGGCGCGCCCGGTCGCGGCGGGGCGGATGGCGCCGGGCGAGGCGCTCGCCTTCGCGCTGGCCTTGATGTTCGGCGGCATTGCGCTGATGGCGCTGGCGGTCAACGGCGCGGCCGCAGTGATGCTGGCGCTGACCATCGCCTTCTACGGCGTCGTCTACACGATGTGGCTGAAGCGTGCGACGGCGCTCAATGTGCTCATCGGCGGCGGCGTCGCAAGCGTGCTGACGCCGCTGACGGGTTGGGTCGCGGCGGCGGGCTCGCTGTCGCTCGAGGCGGTGGCGCTGTTCGCGTTCCTGCTGCCGTGGACGGCACCGCACGTGTGGTCGCAGGCGCTGGTCCGGCGCGACGACTATGACCGCGCCGGGGTACCGATGATGCCGGTCGTGGCCGGCTCGGTGCGGACCCGCTGGCTGATCGTGCTGTTCACGGCGACCCACGCGGCGATGTCGCTGCTGCCGGTGGCGATCGGCGCGGCCGGGATGGCATATGCGCTGACGGCCGCGACCGCTGGTGCGGCGCTGACGATCGCGGCCGTGCGGCTGGCGCGGATCGAGGAGGAGGTGCGCGCGCGCCAGCGGGCATGGGCGTTCTATCGCTGGTCGATCGCCTACGTGATTGTGGTGACCGCGGTGCTGGTCGCGGAGCGGTGGCTCGGGCCGTCCGGAGCGGTTGCCGGTGTGACGGGCTAGGCGCACAGACGAATTGGCCGGGCGACGGACAAGGCGCCCCGGACGACAAGGGTTGGATGATGTCGGGATCGGGAATGGAGAGCGAGATGACGGCCGACCGGGTGGCGGTCGGCGAGCCGTCGGTCGGCGATTTCCTCGCCCTGATGAAGCCGCGAGTCATGTCGCTCGTGGTGTTCACAGCGCTGGTCGGCATGGTCACCGCGCCCGGCGGCCTGCATCCGCTGCTGGCGGCGATCGCGCTGATCGCGATCGCGGTCGGGGCGGGTGCGTCCGGTGCGCTCAACATGTGGTACGACGCCGACATCGACGCGCGCATGGCGCGCACTGCAGCGCGGCCGATTCCGCGCGGCAAGGTCACTCTCGACGAGGCCTTGTCGTTCGGCGTGGTGCTGTCGGTCGGATCGGTGCTGACGCTCGGCGTGCTCGTCAACTGGACCGCCGGCGCGCTGCTGGCGCTGACGATCGCGTTCTACGTTTTCGTCTACACCATGTGGCTGAAGCGGCGCACGCCGCAGAACATCGTCATCGGCGGCGCGGCGGGCGCGTTCCCGCCGATGGTCGGCTGGGCGGCGGTGACGGGCTCGGTGTCGATCGAGAGCGTGCTGCTGTTCCTCATCATCTTCTTCTGGACACCGCCGCACTTCTGGTCGCTCGCGCTCTATCGCTGCCGCGACTACGAGCGCGTCGGCGTACCGATGCTTCCGGTGGTGGCGGGCGCGGAGGAAACCAAGCGCCAGATCCTGCTCTATTCGCTGCTGCTGGCGCCGCTCGGTGTGGTGCCGGCGCTGATCGGGCTCGGCGGCGCGGTCTATCTCGTTGCCTCGGTGGTGCTCGGCGCAATGTTCGTCTGGCTCGCCTACGACGTGCGCCGCTCCCGCGAGGGGCGTGAGGGCGATCAGGTGGCGCGCAAGCTGTTCCGCTTCTCGCTCGCCTATCTGTTCTTGTTGTTCGCGGTGCTGCTCGGCGAGCACGTCGCGGTGCGGATGATGGCCTAGGTGCGATGGGAATTGTCGGTGACCGATGAGCCGAAGCAGACGGACGAGGACAAGCGGCGCCAGCGGCTGCGCTCGATCGCGATCGCGCTGGCGTTGGCGTTCCTCGTGGTGCTGTTCTACGCGGCGACGCTGGTGCGGCTCGGCGGCAACGTGATGAACCGGCCGATTTGAAACGGTGAGGAGGCGAGATCTGGCGATGCAGGCGAGCGACGGACAACGCGACGGCAGCGGCGGCGCCTCAGCGCTCGGCCGGCGCCACGCGCGCGTCGCCGCGATCTGCGGCAGCCTGGTGCTGTCCATGGCCGCGCTTTCCTACGCCGCGGTGCCTCTCTACCGCCTGTTTTGCCAGGTGACGGGCTACGGCGGCACGCCGAAGGTCGCCACCCGGCCGTCCGACACCGTGCTCGACCGAACGATTACGGTGCGCTTCGACGCCAACGTCGGCGGCGGGCTCGGCTGGCAATTCGAGCCGCTGCAGCGGACCATGGAGGTGCGCGTCGGCGACAACGTGCTCGCGCACTACAAGGCGACCAACGTCGGCGAAAAGCCGAGCAAGGGTACCGCCAGCTACAATGTCTCGCCGGACGTGGCCGCCTCGTTCTTCAACAAGATCGAGTGCTTCTGCTTCACCGAGCAGGCGCTGAGGCCGGGCGAGAGCATCGAGATGGCGGTGTCGTTCTTCGTCGATCCCAAGATCGTCGAGGACAGCGACGCCGGTCTCGTCAGTCAGATCACCCTCTCCTACACGTTCTATCCGGTCGCCGGTGCCGATGCGGCTCGGGTGGTGCGGCAGGGCGCAGAGGGCTCGGCCCTGGCCGGGCGTGGGGGAACGTAGCGGAAAGCGGCTCCGTCTCGTCGTTACGCCGGCTGGCTGGCTTTCGATGCGTTGGTGCCGGGTTGTAGAGCAAGGTCCGGGCGGCAAGCCCGGCCCGAGGCGAGGAACGTACGGGGACAACGGAGAACAGAGCCCATGGCCCAAGCACACGCGAAGCACCACGACTACCACCTCGTCGATCCGAGTCCATGGCCGGCTATCGCCGCGCTGTTTGCATTCACGATGGCGATCGGCCTCGTCGTCCTGATGCGCTCGCAGGGCGGCGGCGCCGGCCTGTTCGGTCTCAAGGGGCCGTGGCTGTTCCTGCTCGGCTTCCTCGGCGTCGCGACAACGGCCTTCTTCTGGTGGCGCGACGTCGTGCGCGAGGCGCACAAGGGCCATCACACGCCGGTCGTGCAGCTCCACCTGCGCTATGGCATGATCTTATTCATCGCTTCCGAGGTGATGTTCTTCGTCGCCTGGTTCTGGGCCTACTTCGACGTCGCACTGTATCCCTCCGACGTGTCGCCGCTGACCAACTCGAAGGAGATCGTCGGCATGGTCGAGCGCAACACGTTGCTCGGCGGGCAGTGGCCGCCCAAGCCGGCGGATGCCTTCAGGGGTACGTTCGATCCGTGGGGCCTGCCGCTCGTCAACACGCTGGTTCTGTTGCTGTCGGGCTGCACGGTGACGTGGGCGCACCATGCGCTGCTGAAGAACGACCGCAAGGGCCTGGTGCTCGGTCTCTTCGTGACGGTGCTGCTCGGCCTGCTGTTCACCGGGCTGCAGGCCTACGAGTACGGCCACGCGGCGTTCAACTACTCGGGCCATATCTATGGCGCCACGTTCTTCATGGCGACCGGCTTCCACGGCGCGCACGTGATCATCGGCACCATCTTCCTGTTCGTGTGCCTGATGCGGGCGCTCAACGGCCACTTCAAGCCGGACCAGCATTTCGGCTTCGAGGCCGCCGCCTGGTACTGGCACTTCGTCGACGTGGTGTGGCTGTTCCTGTTCGCCTGCATCTACGTGTGGGGCGCGGGCACGCCGGCTGCGGGTCACTGAGAGTAGTGATCACAACGGGCCGACGGGAAGCCATCGGGTGCTGTCATCCCTGCCGAGCCCAATTGCGAGAGCCGGGACCCAGCGGCCGAACAGCCGCTCAGTCCCGGCTCTTCGGGTCGGCGCGGTGCGCCGCCGGTTCGGCCGGGACAGCAATGCGCATGTCGATACCAGCGGGATCCAAATCCTGACCCGTTGCGTCGAACGCGACCAGACGCTGGGCTTGCTGGCGCCGAGGTGTCGGCGCATATAGGCGGCATGTCGAGCCCTCACTCCCGCGTCTCGCCGTTCCTGGCCGGCCTCAAGGGCACCTGCCCGCGCTGCGGCGGGGCGCCCCTGTTTCAGAATTTCCTCAACATGCGCGAGCGCTGCACAGCGTGCGGACTCGACTACAAGTTCGTCGACACCGGCGACGGCCCGGCCGTCTTCGCGATCTTCATCCTCGGCTTCGTCGTGCTCGGTCTTGCGCTCTGGCTCGAGTTCACGTTCGAGCCGCCGCTTTGGGTGCACATCGTGGCGTGGGGCCTGGTGACGCCACTCTTCGCGCTCGGACTGCTCAGGTTCTTGAAGGCGGTGCTGATCGCGCTGCAATTCACCAACAAGGCCGAGGAAGGCCGGCTGACCAAGGACTGAGCCGATGCTCGCGCGCTTCCGGGCCACACGGCTCCTCTGGCCGACGCTGGCGAGCCTCGCCGGGCTTGCGGTGCTCGTCTCGCTCGGCAACTGGCAGATGAGCCGCAAGGCGTGGAAGGAGGAGCTGATCGCCCGCCTCGCCGCAGGAGCGTCGGCGCCGCCGGTCCCGCTCGCCATCGCGCTCGGGGAGGCGGCCGACGAACCCGGCTCGATCGGCTTCCGGCGGGTGACGGTCACCGGCACGCTGGAGCACGAGCGTGAGCTTCACTTGTGGGCCGGCGATGCGCGCGGCGCGGCCTGGAGCATTCTCACGCCGCTGCGCCTCGCCCGGCCGATCGACGCCGGACGGCGCTACCCAATCGAATGGGCGCTCGTCATCCGCGGCAGCGTACCGGCGGCGCTGAAGTCGGCGGAAACGCGCGCGGCAGGGCAGGTCGCCGGCGAGGTGACGATCACTGGTCGGATCCGGCTCGATGAGGGCCGCAACTGGGCCGCGGGCGCGCCCGATCTGGCGCGAAACGAATGGTACTCCCGCGATCTCAGCGCGATGCGGGCCCACCTGCTCGGCAGCGAGGCGGCGGGCAGCGCCGCGGTCGAGGACCAAGCCGCTCGCATCGCGGCGGTCTTCGTCGAGGCGGAGGTGGCACTCGGCGGGGAGGGCGCCCCGCAGCCGCAGCTCTCGGCGCTGCAACTTCCCAACCGCCACCTGGAGTATGCGCTGACCTGGTACGGGCTCGCGCTGACGCTGGTCGGGGTGTTCGCCGCATTCGCCCGCAGCCGGCTGCGGACGTCCCCGGAGGCCCGGAGCTAGCCTCTGCAACACGGGAAAATGCTCCGAACTGTGCGTAGCCCCGCCGCGGGTGCCGGCTCGCCTTGTTCTCATCCGCGGCGCGCACTACGGTGCCTTGGCATGCCCATCGCCGTACCAATCGAAGAGCCCGTCAATTGAACTACGTTTCGACACGCGGCCTAGCGCCTCGACTGGGCTTCGAGGACGTGCTCCTCACCGGCCTCGCGCGGGACGGCGGGCTCTACGTGCCGGAAGCTTGGCCGCGGCTCGCGCCGGAGACGATCGCCGGCCTCGCCGGGCGCCCCTTCGACGAGGTGGCGGTCGAGGTAATCCTCCCGTTCACCGGCGGCGCGTTCGCGCGCGCCGATTTGGCCCGCATGGCGAAAGCGGCCTACGCGACGTTCGGGCACAGGGCTGTGACCCCGCTCGTCCAGATCGCGCCCGGCCGGTTCGTGCTGGAGCTGTTCCACGGGCCGACGCTGGCGTTCAAGGACGTCGCGATGCAGCTTCTGGCGCGGCTGATGGACCACGTGCTGGAAAAGCGCCGGCAGCGGGCGATGATCGTCGGCGCCACCTCGGGCGATACCGGCGGTGCGGCGATCGAGGCGTTTCGCGGCTCGCGGCAGGTCGATGTCGTGATCCTGTTCCCGGCAGGGCGCGTCTCCGACGTGCAGCGCCGCATGATGACGACCCCTCGCGACGCCAACGTGCACGCGGTTGCTATCGAGGGCACATTCGACGACTGCCAGTCGCTCGTGAAGGCGATGTTCAACGACCTCGCGTTCCGCGATCGCGTCGGCTTGTCGGGCGTCAATTCGATCAACTGGGCCCGCATCGTCGCCCAGGTCACCTACTATTTCGCCGCGGCGGTCGCGCTCGGCGCGCCGCACCGCAAAGTCTCGTTCGTGGTGCCGACCGGCAATTTCGGCGACATCTTCGCCGGCCATGTCGCCTGGCGGATGGGCCTGCCGATCGAGCGCCTCGTCATCGCTTCGAACGAGAACGACATCCTGCCGCGCACGGTGGCGAGTGGCACCTACGAGATGCGCTCCGTGGTGGCGACCTCCTCGCCGTCGATGGACATCCAGATCTCATCGAACTTCGAGCGCTACCTGTTCGAGGCCTCGGACCGCGATGCCGGTCTCGTGCGAGGGCTCATGGCCTCGCTGCAGCAGTCGCGCCGCTTCGCGCTGCCGCCGGCGCTGCACGCCGCCTTGCAGGGCCACTTCGCCGCCGGCTCTGCCAGCGAGGCGGAGGTGGCGGACGCGGTGCGCCGGGAGCGGGAGAGATCGGGCTACCTCGCCGACCCGCATACCGCCACCGCCATCGTCGCCGCCGACAAGGCGCTGGTGCGTCGTGGAGGCGCGCCGCAGGTGATCCTCGCCACCGCGCATCCGGCCAAGTTTCCGGATGCGATGGCCGCGATCGCCGGCGTGCGCCCCGAGCTGCCGCTGCGGCTTGCAGGGCTCATGCACGATCCCGAGCGGGTCAGCGTCGTCGCCAACGATCTCGGCGCGATCGAGGGCTTCGTCGCCGCGCGCGCCGCCACCGCACGAGAGGGGGTATCGTGACGAGCGAGGTGACCACGCTGGCCAATGGCCTCAGGATCGCGACCCACCGCATGCCGGGGTTGGAGACGGTGTCGCTCGGCCTGTGGGTCGCGACCGGCGCCCGACACGAGGCGCCGCGCGAGCACGGTATCTCGCACCTGCTCGAGCACATGGCCTTCAAGGGCACGGCGCGGCGGACGGCCCGGCAGATCGCCGAGGAGATCGAGAACGTCGGCGGCGACCTCAACGCCGCCACCAGCCTGGAGTCGACCGCCTACTACGCGCGCGTGCTCGCCGGCGACGAGAGACTGGCGCTCGATATCATCGCCGACATCGTGCTCAACTCGAGCTTTGCCGAGGACGAGCTGGAGCGCGAGCGTGAGGTGATCCTGCAGGAGATCGCGGCAACACGCGACAGCCCCGAGGACATCTCCTACGACCTGATGCAGGAGGCGGCGTTTCCGGAGCAGGCCATCGGGCGGCCGATCCTCGGCACCCCGGAGAGCGTCGCGAGCTTCACGCCGGCCGATCTCGATGCGTTCCTCGCGCGCCGCTATAGCCCTGAGCGGATGGTCCTTTCTGCCGCCGGCGCGATCGATCACGGGCGTCTCATCGGCCATGCTGAAGCCCTATTCGGGGCGCTCTCTCGGGGCACGGATGGCAACGAGGCGACCGCCCGCTACGAAGGCGGGGCGCGGGTGGCGGCGGAGCGTTTCGAGCAGGCTCACCTGGTGCTCGGGTTCGAGTCCCCGTCCTACCGCGCGGAGGAGTTCTACGCGGCGCAAGTGCTCGCCGGGCTGACTGGCGGCGGGATGTCCTCGCGACTGTTTCAGGAGGCGCGCGAGCGGCGCGGGCTCTGCTATGCGATCTACGCCACGGCATGGGGGCTCAGGGATACGGGAATGCTCGCGATCCACGCGGCAACGGGCAGCGAGATGATGGCGAAGCTGATGGACGTCGTCGCCGCCGAGCTCAAGGCGCTGGCCGAGGACGGGCCGAGCGCGGCCGAGCTGGCGCGCGCCAAGGCGCAGATCAAGGCCGGGCTGCTGATGGCGCTCGAAAGCTCGTCGGCGCGGGCCGAGCAGATGGCGCGCCAGTTGATCGGCCACGGCCGGATCATCCCGACGGAGGAGTCGGTCGCGCGGGTCGGCCAGGTGTCGCAGGAGAATGTGTGGGATCTCGCCGGGCGGCTGTTCGCCTCGCGTCCGTCGCTGGCGATCGTCGGACCCGGCAGCCGCTCGCGGGAGCATGCCCGCTACGCCGAGAAGGTTCTCGGCATGGCGATGTGAGGGGTGGAGCGGACGATGGTCTTCTTGAGATCCTCTTCCAGCCACGACGCGAGCACCCTTGTGCGCGGCGCCGGCGTGATGCTGCGGCCGCTGGCGATGGGCGACTACGGACCGTGGGCCGAGATCAGGGCCCTGAGCCGCGAGCATCTGGTGCCGTGGGAGCCGGCTTGGGCCCGCGACGAGCTGACCCGCAGCGCATTCCGCAGGCGGCTGCGCCACTACCAGCGCGAGGCGCGCGAGGATCTCGGCTACGCGTTCGGCATCTTCGATGAGGTGAGCGAGGCCTTGATCGGCGGCCTCACGCTGTCGAACGTGCGCCGCGGCGTGACGCAGTCGGCCTCACTCGGCTATTGGCTCGGGCGGCCGCATGTCGGACGGGGGCGGATGAGCGCGGCGGTCCGAGCGATCATTCCGCACGCGTTCGGTACGCTCAGATTGCACCGGATCGAGGCAGCGACGATGCCGAGCAACGCGGCCTCGATGCGGGTGCTGGAGCGGTGCGGGTTCCAGCGCGAAGGGTTCGCGCGGCACTATCTGAAGATCAACGGGGCGTGGCAGGACCATGTCCTGTTCGCGCGTCTCGTCGAGGACGGCGGCAGCCAGGAGGAGCCGGCGTGAGGGACCACGCGCAACCGGGCGGCGACCTCGGGCGAGGCGGAGCACGCTCCGGCGCGGCGCGGCTGCGCGCTTTGGCGATCGCGGCGCTCGGCCTCCTGGCGGTCCTCGTGGGGCTCGCCGGCGAGGCGCACGCGCTGAAGGCGATCGTGGTGCCGGCCGATGAGGACAAGATCGAGCTGACCACGCTCGGCGCCTATTACGAGGCGCGTGGCGATTCACTCCAGGTCGAGACGGCGCCGGACGCCAGCGGCGCTACCGGGCGCATGTCGGTCAAGGCGGCCACGGCCGGCACCAGTCCCGGGTGGATGGTGTTCGCGCTCTCCAATCCGAGCGACAAGGCGATCGAGCGCTGGCTCACCGCCGACCGCTACACGATGGTCGGCTCCGGCATCGTATGGCCCGATCTCGACGCGGCGCGGATCGAGGCGGTGACGCCCTCGCTCGGCTTCGTGCCCGAGCGGGTGCCGAGCGACCGCGCTGACATCTTCCGCGTCACGCTCGAGCCGGGGCAGACGATCACCTTCGTCGCCGAGCTGGCCGCGGACCGCCTGGCGCGCATCTATCTGTGGAGGCCAATCGGTTACGAGATCAAGGTCCGCGACCGTCAGCTGTTCAATGGCATCACCCTCGGCCTGACGATCCTGCTCGCGATCTTCCTGACCGCGATCTTCGCCGCCAATCACAAGATCATCTTCCCGGCGGCGGCGCTGGTCGCGTGGTGCGTGCTCGCCTACCTGTGCGTCGATTTCGGCTACTTCCACAAGCTGTTCAACCTGAGGCCGGAGGACAACGCAGTCTACCGCGCGGCGTCGGAATCGGCGATCGCCGCCAGCCTTGTCATGTTCCTCTATGCGTTCCTCAAAATCGGCTTGAGCCACGGCCTCGTGCGCATGCTGGTCATCTTGTGGATGCTGGCGCAGCTGTCGCTGGTCGCGGTTGCGGTGATCGACCCCAAGCTCGCCGCGACCTTCGCGCGCGCCTCGTTTGCGGCGATCGGTGTCATCGGCGGCCTGTTCGCGCTGTTCCTTGCGCTGCGCGGCCAGGACCGCGCGCTGTTCCTGATCCCGCCGTGGATCCTATTCCTGATCTGGGTCTTCGGCGCCGGCGTGACGCTGACCGGGCGCATGCACGGCGATATCGTCGTCAATGGCCTGATCGCCGGGCTCGTGGTGATCATCGTCACGCTGGGCTTCGTCGTCACCCAGTTCGCGTTCACATCGCTCGGGCCCCGCTACGGCGCGATGCCATCGGAGCAGCAGTTGCGCTCGCTCGCGATCGACGGCGCAGGAGCTGCGGTGTGGGAGTGGAACAGCCGGCGCGACGAGATCAAGGTGAGCCCGATCGTCGAGCAGGGCCTCGGGCTCACGCTCGGCGAGCTTTCGAACAAGGTCGAGGAGTTCGCCAAGCACGTGCATCAGGCCGACCGTGAGCGGTTCCGGCTGATGCTATGGAGCGTGCAGGAGCGTGCCGGCGGCAAGATCCGCGTCGATTTCCGCATGCGCCATGCCGACAACACTTATCGCTGGTTCGAGCTGGAGGCGGCCAGCGTCGAGACCAGCGACCGGCGCTCGGTGCGCTGCGTCGGCCTGATGCGCGACGTCACCGATGCCAAGCGCGCGCACGAGCGCCTGATGCACGATGCCGTGCACGACAGCATCACCGGCCTGCCGAACCGCGAGCTGTTCCTCGACCGGCTCGGTGTCGCGGTGCAGCGTGCCAAGACGGAATCCGCGATCCGACCGACGGTGATCCTGCTCGACATCGACAAGTTCAAGAGCGTCAACAACATGTTCGGGCTGCTCGTCGGTGACAGCCTGCTGCTGACGGTGGCGCGACGGCTGCAGCGCCATCTCGGGTCCCAGGACACGCTGGCGCGGGTCGGCGGCGACCAGTTTGCGCTGCTCGTCACCGCCAACCAGGAGGCAGCCGATCTCGCCTCGCTGGCCGAGCGTGTGCGCCGCAGCCTGCGCTCGCCGATTCGCATCGCCAACCAGGAGATCGTGCTGACGGGCTCGCTCGGCATCGCCGTCTACGACGGCGAGGAGGCAAGCCACGCCGATCTGCTCAAGGAAGCCGAGATGGCGATGTACCGCGCCAAGCGTGGCGGCGCCGACCGGGTCGAGATCTTTCGCACCGAGATGCGCGGTGAGCGCGACGACCGGGTGCAGGTCGAGAGCGACCTCCGGCAGGCGCTCGAGCGCGGCGAGCTCAAGGTGCTCTACCAGCCGATCGTCTACCTGCCGACCGAGGAGCTCGCGGGCTTCGAGGCGCTGGTGCGCTGGGAGCATCCCCAGCACGGCATGATGAACCCGGCCGAATTCGTGCCGGTGGCGGAGGAGTCCGACCTCATCGTCAAGCTCGGCTCGTACGTGCTGCAGCGCGCCGCACGCGAGGTGATGCGCTGGCAGAAGGAGCTTCCGCGCTCGGAGCTGGCGCTGTTCGTCAGCGTCAACGTGTCGAGCCGCCAGCTGTTCCGGCAGGATCTGATCCAGGAGATCCGCCACATTCTCGGCAAGCAGATGGTGCCCAAGGGGTCGCTCCGTCTCGAGGTGACCGAGTCGCTGGTCATGGAGAACCCGGAGCGGGCGAGCGAGATTCTGGAGATGCTTCGCGGAGCCGGTGCCGAGCTGGCGCTCGACGATTTCGGCGTCGGCTACTCCTCGCTCGCCTACCTGCAGCGGTTCCCGTTCGACACGATCAAGATCGACCGCGCGATCGTCCAGTCGAGCGGCAGCGGCGACAGCGCCGGCGCGGCGATCATGCGCTCGATGGTGGCGCTCGGCCACGAGCTCGGCAAGAAGATCGTCGCCGAGGGCGTGGAGGAGCCGCAGGACGTTGCGTTCCTGAGAGCACTCGGCTGCGAGTATGCGCAAGGGTTCTACTACGGCGAGGCGATGCCGGATCGCGAGGTGCTGAACCTGCTCCGGATCGTCTCCAAGTCGGAGCGCAAGCTGCATGCGCGCGGCTACTTCCGCACCAAGGCGAAGAAGAGCAAGGCGAAGCGTGGCAAGGGCGAGGCCGCCAGGCCGCCGGCGACGACACCGGCCGAGACGTCGCCGGGCCACGAGATCCTCGCCGGCGAGGTAGCCGGCCTGGCGCCGCCGCTGCCGCCGGAGGCGCGGCCGTTACCGAACCGGACGCTGCGTCCGCGCCACCGCGCGCAGCCGGCGCTTGCGGAGCCGGCCGCGGCACGTCACGTCAACGGCAGCAACCGCCAGGCCACGCATCCGAATGGGCATCCGGCGCGAAGCGGTCAGTCGCCGCCGCCGCAGCCGGCGCAACGATGGCCGCAACAGCCACCCCCTACTCCGGGCCAGCCGACCACGGGTCCAGTGGAGTCGCTCAGAGTGGCCCTGGAAGCGGTGACGCCGGTCGCGACCTCGCAGGCCGGCGGTTCGGGCAGCTATCTGCGCGGCGAGCAGCCGGTTGCGCCAACTCCGGATCCGAATGGCGCCACCGGCACCCATGGCGCTGCCAACCGTCCGCAGCAGAGCCGGCCGGCGACGCGACCGGCGCCGATCGATCTGTCGACGTTGCCGCCCGGCATCGCCGAGAGCCTCGCCAAGCTGTCCGGTCGTTGAGGCTCGCGGCGCGGAGGGGGCGTGGCATCGCCGGCTGCGGAGTGGTCCGCTCAAGCGTGCCCGGCATCGGCGACGAGATGCGACGGGTCGATCCCGATCCTGGCCAGTGCCCGCGCGTATTTCGCGTCGAGATCGGCATCGAAGATCAGGTCGGCGTCGGCGGAGCAGTGCAGCCAGCCATTGGCCTGGATCTCGCTTTCGAGCTGGCCGGGCGCCCACCCGGCGTAGCCGAGCGCGAGGATCTTGCGGTCCGGCCCGGCGCCGGTGGCTATGGCGCGCAGGATGTCGATGGTCGCGGTGAGACAGATCCCGTTGGCGATGGCGAGCGTCGAGTCGGTCGAGAAATAGTCGGCGGTGTGGAGCACGAACCCGCGTCCGGTCTCGACCGGACCGCCGACGTGAACCGGCATGGTCAGGATCTCGTTGGTGAGGCCTTCGCCCTCGTCGGCAATCGGAATGCCGAGCCGCTTCAACAGATCGGGAAAGCCGATCTGATGCGTGCTCTGGTTGATGATCAGGCCCATGGCGCCCTCCTCGGAGTGTGCGCACATGTAGATCACCGAGCGGGCGAAGCGTTTGTCCGTCATGCGCGGCATGGCGATCAACAGCTTTCCGTCCAGATACTCGAGCCCCGATCGGGCTTTGGGCTTGCGCGTGGTGACCATGCTCGAACCTTAACGCGGGCGCCCCAAGCCTGTGAAGCACGGAAGTGAGCGGAGCCGGAGCGGGATGCTCAGCGAGACGTGTGTTGCCTTGGCCCGGCCGCGCTGGGATAACGCCGTGACCCGCAAGCCGTTTCATGGAGGATGCCGCGTGGTTGCACGACTGACCGGCAAGGGACCGACTGCACTGCTGGCCGGGCTCCTCGTCGCCTGCTCCCTGCCGGCGGCGGCCCGGGACGTCCTCCACTCGCCGTGGGCGGAGACCATGCACGCGCGTGCCCGGCTGATTGCCGGCCGGGTCGAGCACCAGGGCCGCGCGCGGAGTGCCGCGGGGGTCGAGATCGATATCGCCGGGGACTGGAAGACCTATTGGCGCACGCCCGGCGATGCCGGTGGCGTGCCGCCGGTGTTCGATTGGTCGGGGTCGGAGAACCTCGTCCGGGCGAGCGTGCTCTTTCCGGCGCCGAAAGTGATGACCGACCGGGCCGGCAACACCATCGGCTACAAGGGGCCGGTGGTGCTGCCCGTCCTGATCGAGGCGACCGATGCGAGCCGGCCGGTCAAGCTCGCGCTCAAGCTCGAGTATGGGGTGTGCCGGGACATCTGTATCCCGGCGGAGGCGAGCCTCGCGCTCGCGCTGCCGCCGGCAGATGAGATGCCGGCCTCCGATGCGCTCGACCAGGCCCTGATGCGCGTACCGCGCCCACAGGCGGCATTGCGGCCAGGCGATCCGGTGCTGCAGCGCGCGGTCGCGGAGCTGAAGGGGGCGCGCCCGAGGCTCGTCGTCGAGGCCCGCTTTCCTGGCGCGAGCACCGCGGCGCTGGTGCTCGCCGAGGCGCCGGACGGCTTGCCGATCCCGTTGCCGCGCAAGACCGCCGAGCGCGGCGACGTGCTGACATTCGAGGCCGATCTCTCGAGCGGGGTCGATCTCGCCGACCTCGCCGGCCAGACGCTGCAGCTGACGCTGATCGGCGGAGAGGGGCAGTCGGAGGCGGAAATGAAGGTCGACTGAGGCCACTTCCGCCGCAAGGCGCTGCACCAGCTCAGAACGGCGAGTAGAAATCGGCGAGCGGCGGCAGGCGGCGGTCCTTGTCGGAGAGGATCGGCGTGGCGCCGTCGAGGCGCCAGTCGATGCCGAGGGCGGGATCGTTCCAGGCGATGCCGGCGTCGTGGCCGGGTGCGAAGTAGGCCGTGACCTTGTAGACCACCTCGCAATCCGGCTCGAGCGTTACATAGCCGTGGGCGAAGCCCTTCGGCACCCACATCTGCGACCAGTTCTCCGCCGACAGCACGGCCGAGACGTGCCGGCCGTAGGTTGGCGAGCTACGGCGCAGGTCGACGGCGACATCGAGGATGGCGCCGCGCGTGCAGCGGACCAGCTTGTCCTGCGCCATCGGCGGCAGCTGGAAATGCAGCCCCCGAACGGTGCCGCGCTCGCGCGAGTAGGCCTGATTGTCCTGTACGAAATCGCCGCCGACTCCGGCCTGCTCGAAGGTGCGGCGGCTCCAGGTCTCGGAGAAGAAGCCGCGTTCGTCGCGGTAGATGCGCGGCGTGAGGAGCTTCACCTCGGGAATGGACAGGCTCTCGACCTTCATTGCCGCTCCTCCTGCCGGCCGGATGCAGCGGCGCCGCTCACCGCTTCTGCTCGCCCGGACGGATATCGACGATGCGGCTGCCCGCCGCGCGGGCCCCGGTCGCCGGCTCGCCCGGCATGGCCGGGGCGGGAGTGGAAGTGGCGGGTCCAGCGCTGGCTGCGGCCTCGCGGTCGGCGGCGAGCTTGGCGCGGAAACGGCCCCAGCCGAGCGGGAGCGCGGCGAGATAGACGAGCGACACTCCGGCGAGCGTCGCGAACGGATAGGTGAACAGCAGGGCGACGAGGCCGACGGCGAGAATGAACACTGGCAGCACCAGCTCGCGCGAGATGCGCTCGCCGAGCAGCTTGCCGGAGTAGGTCGGGATCGTCGACACCATCATGAAGGCGATGAGCAGCGTGTAGACGAGCATCATGTCGCGCGTGACCGGGCTCGTGCGCACGTCGAATCCGAGCTGTGCGAGATAGACCGGCAGCAGCACCACGATGGCAGCGGCCGGCGTCGGCATGCCGGAGAAGAAGTCCGACTGCCACTTCGGCTTCTCCTCGTCGATGGCGACGTTGAAGCGCGCGAGCCGCAGGGCCGAGGCGAGGGCGAAGATCATCACCGAGATCCACCCGAGGCTCTTGAGATCGCCGACGCCCCAAGTGAAGATGAGGAACGCCGGTGCGACGCCGAAGTTGACGAAGTCGGCGAGGCTGTCGAGCTCGGCACCGAAGCGCGACGAGGCCTTGAGCAGGCGCGCCACGCGGCCGTCGACGCCATCGAGCGCGGCCGCGAAAACGACCAGGAACAGCGCCAGATCCCAATTGTGCTCGATCGACATGCGGATCGAGGTCAAGCCCGCGCACAGGCCGAGGAGGGTGAAGAAGTTCGGCACCAGCATGCGCACCGGCACCTGCCGGTGGCGGAACAGCAGCCGGCTGCGTCGGCGCCGCGATTCCTGCTCGAGTTGCGGTACGACAGGATCCATGTTGCGCCCTCCACTTTCAGCTGCGCCGCGTCTCGCGCTCCGGCTCATCCGACTTCAAATCGGCGAGCACAGTCTCGCCGCCGACGACGCGCTGGCCGACGGACACGAGCGCGGTGCGGCCCGGCGGGAGATAGACGTCGACGCGCGAGCCGAACCGGATCAGGCCGAAGCGCTGGCCGATGCCCACAGTATCGCCTTCGTGGGCGAACGTCACGATGCGCCGTGCGATCAGTCCGGCGATCTGCACGACGGCGATCTCGCCGCCCGACGGCATCTCGATCACGATCGAGCGGCGCTCGTTCTCCTCGCTGGCCTTGTCGGAGGCGGCATTGATGAAGGCGCCCGGCACGTAGAGCGAGCGCACGATGCGGCCGGCGACAGGGGCGCGGTTGATGTGCACGTCGAGCACGCTGAGGAAGGTCGAGACGCGCACGCGCTCGGCCGGGCCGAGCCCGAGCTCGGCCGGTGGCACGGTGCGGTCGACGGCCGAGACGGCGCCGTCGGCCGCCGACACGACGAGGCCGTCGCGGGTCGGCGTCACGCGCTCGGGGTCGCGGAAGAAGTAGGCGACGTAGGCGGTGACGAGCGCCATCAGCCAGCCGAGCGGCGGCCACAGCAGGAAGAACAGCAGCATCAGTGCACCGGCGGCGATGACGAACTTGTGCCCGTCGCGGTGCACCGGCGCCAAGCTGTCGACGATGGTGTCCAGGATGCCGTGTCGTTCGGACAAGCTCCAGTCTCCTCAGATTTGGCAGGCGTCGATGATGCCGCGGTGCCCGGCTGCCGGGGCCGGGACGCGTCGATGGTTGCGGTTGCCGTGGCGGCTCGTGTTTAGCGGCTCGCGGACAAGTCGGCAATCGGCGCCGCGGTCACTCGACCGGCAGCGCGACGAAGCGCACGTCGCCGTTGCCGTCCTCGACCCGGAGCAGCACCGCCTTGCGGCCGCTCCGCTTCACCTTGTCGATGCTGCGGGCCAGGTCGTCGGGCTTGGCGAGCTGGTCCTGAGCCGCCTCGACAATGAGGTCGCCCGGTTTCAAGCCCTTGCTCGCCGCTGCGCTCGACGGCTCGACCTCGGTCACGACGATGCCGGTGGCCTTGCGCGAGAGCTTATAACGGGTCGCCAGCTCGTCGGTCACCGGCGACAGCGTCATGCCGAGCAGCGAGGAGGTCGGGGCCGGCGCGGCGGGCTTCTCCGCCGGAGGCTTGTCCGGCTTGTCCTCGTCCTCCTCCGCGAGCCGTCCGACGACGACCTCGAGGGTCTTGCGCGCACCCTTTCTGAGCACCTCCACCTGGACCTTCTTGTCGATCGGCGTCTGGGCGACAATGCGCGGCAGGCCGCGCATGGTCGAGATCTCCTTGCCGTCGAATTTCAGGATCACGTCGCCGGCCTCGAAGCCGGCAGTCGCCGCCGGGCTGCCGGCCGTGACACCGGCGACGAGCGCGCCCGTGTTGGCGGGAATGCCGAGCGTCTCGGCGATGTCGTCGGTCACCGACTGGATCTTCACGCCGAGCCAGCCGCGCCGGGTCACGCCGTGCTGCTTCAGCTGGGAGATGACGCCGACCGCGGTATCGGAGGGTACCGCGAAGCCGATGCCGATCGAGCCGCCGGTCGGCGAGATGATCGCGGTGTTCACGCCGATCACCTGACCTTCCATGTTGAACAGCGGCCCGCCCGAGTTGCCGCGGTTGATGGCGGCATCGGTCTGCAGGAAGTCGTCGTAGGGGCCGGCGTTGATGTCGCGCTGCTTGGCAGAGATGATGCCGAGCGTAACCGAACCGCCGAGACCGAACGGATTGCCGATCGCGAGCACCCAGTCGCCGACCTTGAGCGCGTCCGAGGAGCCGAACTGCACGTCGGCGAGCGGCTTCGACGGGGTTACCTTCAGCAGCGCGAGATCGGTCTTGCTGTCGCGGCCGATCACCTTGTCGACCTTGAGCTTGGTGCCGTCGCTGAAGTTGATGACGATCTCGTCGGCATCGGCGATGACGTGGTTGTTGGTGACGATCAGGCCTTCCTTGCCGTCGATGACGAAGCCCGAGCCGAGCGAGGAGACCTTGCGCTCGATGCGCGGACTGCCGCGGCGGTTGAAGAAGTCCTCGAAGAAGTCCTCGAACGGCGAGCCCTTCGGCACTTTCGGCAGCGGCACGCCTTCGGGGCCCTTGGCGATCTGGGTGGTCGAGATGTTGACCACGGCGTCGATCAGCCTCTCGGCGAGCGGGGCGACCGACTGCGGTCCGAACGGCCCGCGCTGGGCGGTCGCCGCGCCGCCGACCGTAATGGCGCTCAGCGCCAGGGCAGCGACCAGGAGACAGGCGCGTGAGGGCACTCGCGGCAGGGGAGGGGATGCAGGGGCGGCGAGCATCGGCAGTGGACTCCTCGGGTGAAGCGCTGGGCGGCCGAACTGCACATTAGCGCCCTTCGTTGGCGATTCCGAGCCGATCGCGCTCGCCGGGTCTCTGGTGCAGCCTCAACCGCGCACCAGCCAGACGACGACGAGGCCGGCCAGCACGGCCAGCCAGCCGCCGACCCGCAGTTGCCGCTCGGGTGTGCCGGCGGCGATCTCCAGCATGCGAACTGCGATCTGCGGGACAAGCGCCCACAGCAGCCCCTCGATCACGAGCACCAGTCCGAGCGCGACCAGGAGATCGTTCATCGGGCCGGTGGCTGGGCTTGGCCGCGGCCCTGCGGCGCCTTGCCGGACGGATCCTCGAAGTAGCGGAAGAAGGCCGAGTCGGGCGAGAGCACGAGACGCGTGTCGCCGGACTTGAGGCCCTGCTCGTAGGCCTGCATCGAGCGATAGAAGGCAAAGAAGTCGGGGTCCTTGCCGAACGCGTTGGCAAACACGCGGTTCCTCTCCGCGTCGCCCTCGCCGCGGATCTGCTCACCCTTCTTGGTCGCCTCGGCCTTGATGACGACGGCCTCACGGTCGGCGGTCGCCTTGATGCGGTTGGCCGCAGCGGCGCCCTCGGCCCGGAACTCGGCGGCCTCGCGCTGGCGCTCGGTCTGCATGCGCTTGTAGACCGCCTCGCTGTTGGCCTCGGGGAGATCGGCGCGCTTGATGCGCACGTCGACGACCTCGATGCCGAGGTCCTTGGCCTCGCCGTTGACCTGGTCGGCGATGCGCTTCATCAGCGCCTCGCGCTGGTCGCGAACGACGGCCTCGAAGGTGGCCGCGCCGAGCGTGCGCCGCAGCGACGCCTCGAGGATGGTGCTGAGCCGCATGCGAGCGGTGCGCTCGTCACGCACCGCCTGATAGAACAGCAGCGCATTGACGATGCGGAAGCGTGCGAACGCATCGACCACGAGCCGCTTCTGATCGGCGGCGATTACCTCCTGCGGCGAGGTGTCGAGGTCGAGAATGCGCTTGTCGAAGTAGTCGACCGTCTCGACGAACGGCAGCTTCCAGTGCAACCCCGGCTTGGTGATCACGTCCTTCGGCTTGCCGAACTGCAGCACGATCGCCTGCTCGGTCTGGTTGACGATGAAGGCGGAGAGGTAGACCGCGGCAGCGGCGGCGCCGACGAGCACCAGCAGGACGGCGAGTAGAGCGCGCATGTTCACTGGCCTCCCTGGCGTGTCTGGGGCGTTCTCTGCAGCTCGCCCAGCGGTAGGTACGGCACCACGCCGGTGCCGCCTCCCTGGTTGTCGAGGATGATCTTGTCCGTGCCGTGGAACACGCGCTCCATGGTCTCGAGGAACATGCGCTTGCGGGTCACGTCGGGCGCCTTCCTGTACTCCTCGAACACCTTTTCGAAGCGAGCCGCCTGACCGACCGCCTCGGCGATGGTCTGGTCGCGGTAGCCTTGCGCCGCCTGCAGGATGCGCTCCGCCTCGCCGCGCGCCTCGGGGACGATACGGTTGGCGTAGGCGCTGGCCTCGTTCTGCAGTCGCTCCTGGTCGGCGCGCGCGGCCTGCACGTCGCGGAAAGCGTCGATAACCTTGCCCGGCGGATCGACCTTCTGCATCTGCACGCGGGTCACCGAGATGCCGGCGCCGTAGCCGTCGAGAGTGCGCTGCATCAGGTCGTGCACCGCCTGCTCGGTCTTCTGGCGGGCGCCGGTCAGGATCGGCTGGATATCGGACTTGCCGACCACCTCGCGCATTGCGCTCTCGGCGACCTCCTTGACCGTGGTCTCGGGGTTCTGGATGTTGAACAGGTACTTCTCGGCGTCCTTGATGCGCCAGAACACGACGAAATCGACGTCGACGATGTTCTCGTCGCCGGTCAGCATCAGGCTCTCCTCCGGCACGTCGCGCGCGCCCGTGCCGCCGCCTGGCCGCGCTGCGCCGCTGCTGCGAAGGCCGACCTCGATCGAGTTCTCGCGGGTGACCTTCGGCAGGCGCACCTCCTCGATCGGATAGGGCAGGCGGAAATGCAGCCCCGGGGGCTCCTGGCGCACATACTGGCCGAAGCGCATAACGACGCCGAGCTCGTCGGGCCTGACCGAGAACGTGAAGGCGTAGAACGAGACCAGCGCCAATCCCACGGCCGCGGCAAGGAACAGCAGCGGTCCCGGCACGCCGGAGCCGTGCATGACCTGCTTCATGCGGTCCTGCCCCCGCTTCAGGAACTCCTCGAGGTCCGGGGGTTGGCCGCCGCCCGGTCCCTGGCCCCACGGTCCCTGCCCCCAAGGCCCGCCGCCACCGCCGCCGCTTTTCCAGCCGCCGCCGCCGTTCTGATTGTTCCAGGGCATTCGTGAGAGGCCTTTCGCGTTGCGATGAGCGGGATTGCGGGGGCGCGCCAGGCAGGTGCCGCGCGCCGGGAGACATCGGGCAGAAGAGCCGCCCGCCCGGGCCGGATCGCTTATAGGGCACGGGTCCGGCACGTGCAAACGGATGATCGATAAGTGGTGGTGCCCGGCGCGCCGTCAAGCGGGCGTGCTCCCGGTCTCAGCGGATCCGGTCCAGGACCTTGATCGTATAGGCGAATTGGTCGTTCTCGCCTTGCGTGCGCTCGCCGCGCGCGCTCTCGCGCCACTCGCCCGTCTCCAGGGGCGGAAAATGGGTGTCGCCGTCGGGGTGTGCGTGCACCTCGGTCCAGTAGATGCGGTCGGCGATGGGCAGCGTCGCCTGGTAGATCTGAGCCCCGCCGATGATCATCACCTCGGTGGCGCCGATCTCGGCCGCGAGGCGGCGGCCGAAGTCGAGCGCCTCGTCGACGCTGGTCACCGTCCAGCAGCCGCGGTGGGCGAGCTTCGAGGCACGGGTGACGACGATGTTCTCGCGCCCGTCGAGCGGCTTCTTCAGCGACTGGAAGGTGCGCCGCCCCATGATCACCGGCTTGCCCATGGTGAGCTTGCGGAATGCCTTGAGATCGGACGGGATGCGCCACGGCAGCCCGCCGCCGGCGCCGATGACGCCGTTCTCGGCCACCGCGGCCACGAGCGCGACGACAGGCTCGCCCGCCGGCGTCTTAGAAGGGGCCTGCTCGGCCCTGATGTCGGTCATGAATGCTTCTCGTATCGGACTATGCGCTCGAGCACGATATAGGAGTGATCGTGCTCGTCCCAGGGATTGCGGGCGAAGCGCTCGCGCGAGACCTCGCGCCATTCTGCGGGATCGAGCTCGGGAAAGGTCGCGTCGCCCGCGACCGCGGCGTGGACACAGGAGAGGTGGATGCGCTGGACGCGGTCGAGCGCCGAGCGGAACGTCTCCGCGCCGCCGAGCACGAACGCCTCCTCGGCGCCCCACTCCTCGGCGAGGCGGCCGACGAAGTCCATCGCCTCGTCCATGCTGGCGACGACCCAGCCGCCCTGGTAGGCGTACTTCGGCGAGCGGGTCAGCACGATGTTGGGCCGGCGCGGCAACGGCCGCGGGCGCGCGTCGAAGGTGCGCCGGCCGAAGATCACCGGCTTGCGGGCGGTCAGCTCGGTCAGCCGCTTCAAATGCGTGGCGAGCCGCCATGGCACCTCGCCTGCGCGCCCGATGACGCCGTTCTCGGCCATGGCGACGATCAGCGCGAGGGTTGGCTTGGCGGCGATCTCTCTAGACTCTCGACTTGCAGCCGGCGATCGGGACCATCGCGAACTGGTTGTTGTCGTTGTACTTGCTCATCGCCCCGCTGACGGTGTCGACACCCAGGTCGACGACACCGCCGACCAGGATATTGCCGGCCGTCATGCCCTCGGTGTGCGATGGGATGATGGCGAACGCATCCTGATAGCATTCCTCGCGACAGACCACCTGGATGTTCTCCTGGCTCTTCTCGAGCGTCAATGTCGCAGGGGTGACGAGGGTTTGCGTGCCGATCGCGCCCGAGGTCAGCGTGCATTGGGCGCCGGGGGCACCCAGGGTCTGGATCGAGAC
Source organism: Pseudomonadota bacterium (assembly GCA_040752215.1). GTDB lineage: Bacteria > Pseudomonadota > Alphaproteobacteria > Rhizobiales > Hyphomicrobiaceae > JBFMEX01. Next base: position 27,594 of record JBFMEX010000094.1, read on the forward strand.
CGCCTGGGTGGTGCCCTTGGTGATCGTGGCGCCGGCGGCGAGCGCGGCGACCCCAGCAACGTGTAGCAGGGATGAAAGGGCCATGAGACAACCCCCTCCGTAGGTCGTCGGCCGGGGCGACCGTGATAGGAATGTCTGTATAGAAACATCGTGCCCGCGTCCATTTCCGACGCGCAGAAAGTCGTTGGCCGGCGTATGGGTCGCACCGTCCCGTGGCCGTCACACGGCGACCGGCGCCTTGATGTGCGGGTGCGGGTCATAGCCGACGAGGCCGAAGTCCTCGTACTGGAACTCGAAGATCGAGCGTACCTCGGGATTGATGTGCATGCGCGGCAAGGGCCGCGGTGCGCGCGCGAGCTGCTGGTCGGCCTGCTCGAGGTGATTGAGGTAGAGGTGGGCGTCGCCGAATGTATGCACGAACTCGCCCGGCGCGAGCCCCGTGACCTGCGCCATCATCATCGTCAGCAGCGCGTAGGACGCGATGTTGAACGGCACGCCGAGAAACACGTCGGCGGAGCGCTGGTAGAGCTGGCAGGAAAGGCGGCCGTCGGCGACGTAGAACTGGAACAGGCAATGGCAGGGCGCCAGCGCCATCGCTGGGATGTCGGCCGGATTCCAGGCCGAGACGATGATGCGGCGGCTGTCGGGGTTGGTCCTGAGCGTCTCGACCACCTCGGCGATCTGGTCGATGGTGCGCCCGTCGGGCGCGGCCCAGCTGCGCCACTGCTTGCCGTAGACGGGGCCGAGCTCGAAGCAGGTCGGGCTCGTGATGCTCAAGGCATCGTACACATCGCCGGTGTCGAGGGGTTCCGCTCGACGCGGCTCCGCGCGAGCCCACTCGTCCCAGATCGTCACACCATGCTTGTGCAGGTAGTCCAGGCTCGTATTGCCGGCGAGGAACCAGATCAGCTCGTGGATGATCGACTTGAGATGCAGCCTCTTGGTGGTGACGAGCGGGAAGCCCGCCGTGAGATCGAACCGCATCTGGTGGCCGAACACCGAGAGCGTACCGGTGCCTGTGCGGTCGGTCTTGCGCGTCCCGTGGTCGCGCACGCGGCGCATGAGGTCGAGATACTGCTGCATGGGGGGAGCGTAGCCCAATTCCGAGCGGTGTCGATACAGGGGCGGTCCTCAGCCGGGAAGGTCGATCACGCGCAGGGCGAGTATGATCGTCGTGTTGTAGGCCGCGTGGCAGAAGAGCGGCACCCGAAGGCTGCCGGTTTTCCACAGCAGCCAGGAGAAGAACAGGCCGACCGCGAACACCTCGATGAGGCCGAATGCGGAGTAGCCGGCGTGCAGCGAGGTCCAGGCGGTCGTGGTCAGCACCGCGGCACCCGGCACGCCGACCCGGCTTCTGGCGAGCGCCGAGAACAGGAAGCCGCGGAAGATCAGCTCCTCCGAGACCGGTGCGCCGATGCCGACCGCGATCAGCGCCAGCCACCAGGCGTCGGAGCGGATCATGTCGGCGAACGGCCTCACATCCTGCTTCAGCGTCTCCGGGTTCAGGCTCATCACGATCAGGGTGTAGAGGCCGAAGATCACCACCATCGACAGCAACGCGGCTCCATAGCTCGCAGCACCGCCGGCGGGCGGTCCGAGCGCGAGTGTAGCGGCGCGGTCGGAGCCGTACCATCCGGAGGCGACGATCACGAGCACGACGAGCAGGATCTGGATGGTGGTCAGCCAGACCAGCACCGGCAGAGCCTCGGCGGCCGGCGTCTCCGTCGCGGCGCCGTTGTCGAGCCGGCCAGTCGCAACGGAATCGGCGAGGCTGCCGACGAGCACCGCGGCTGCGGCAGCGATGGCGAACATGAGAACGACGGCGATCACTGCCGGGATGGGCCGCCATTGGCCGCCGGGGCGGTAAGCCGGCGGATCACTGAGGAGGCGCGACGCTTGGTTCACGATCGGCCTCCCGGCGCTCGAGGCCGTCGGCGGTGGGACGTATCGATGGGGCCGCTCGTGCTGTCCTGTGACAAGAGTAGCCGCCGCTCCTGGTCGTCGGCTAAGAATGGGCCGGGCTGGGTGAGCCGTGCGTCGACGATCGGTACACTCGAGGCCTGCGAGGAGCAGCCCGGGCCGCTGTGGCTCGCGGGCCCGCCCGCGCGAACGGGCGAGCATGGGAGCATCCGCTGACGCTGACCAAGGATACCGTCCGCCACCTCTACCACGGACGCGAGCCCCGCGCGCGCGCCTTCCGGCTCGGTATGATTTCTTTCGACATTGCCTCCATCCTGTTCTTCGTCGTCTCGTCGCTGATGCGCGATGCGCGGTGGACTTACGTCCTCGACGCGCTGATCGCTCTCGTCGTCGCCACGGACCTCGGGCTCCGGATTTGGATTACCAAGAAGCGAGCACGGCTGCTCACGCAGCTCACGACCTGGGCGGACGTGATCGTGGTTGTCACCCTGCTGCTGCCGACCGTCATCGAGAGCTACCTGTTCCTGCGCGTGCTGAGGTCGCTACGCCTGCTGCGCTCGTACCACATGCTGAACGATCTGCGGGAGGAGTCGGCCTTTTTCCGACGCAACGAGGAGGTGATCCAGAGCACCGTCAATTTGACGGTGTTCGTGTTCCTGATGACCGCGCTGGTCTACGTCGCCCAGGTCAATACCAACCCGAGGATCGGCAACTATATCGATGCGCTGTACTTCACGGTGACAACGCTGACCACGACCGGCTTCGGCGACATCACGCTCGAGGGCACGACGGGACGGTTGTTGTCGATCGCCATCATGGTGTTCGGGGTCGGGTTGTTCCTGCGTCTGGTGCAGACGATCTTCCGGCCGGCGCGGGTGCACTACGAGTGCCCCGACTGCGGGCTGGCCCGCCACGAGGCCGATGCGGTGCACTGCCGGCACTGCGGCCGGGTGTTGCACATCAGCACCGAGGGTCAGGAATAGCCCATCGTCCGACGCCGGATGATATGGCCGTCCCGCGTGCACTTTTTTTTCATCCCGCCAGCGACTATATTCGGCCTGCCGGATTCGTCCGGCTATGGCGATAAATGGACGTCGGAATAAGCCGATCGGACCCGGGGGCGGTACCCGGCGCCTCCACCACCAGCCCGTGCCACAGGGGTCCCAGGACCTTCCGCGCGGGCTGCTGATGGGGGCGAAATAGGATCGACGAGGGTGTAAAGGGCGCGCTTTCGCTCGGCATGGTTCCGCCGTTATCGGGCCATCCAGAATAGTTGCCAACGACAACTATGCTGAGGCGCGTCTCGCTGCGTAATGCAGCGCGATTAGCCTGAACCTCAAGCCCTTGGCCCTAGCCGGTCAAGGCGCGGTCTCGGAGGGCACCGGGCAACAGAAGCCCTCCACTTCATTCGATCCCCGGCTTAAGGGGGCGTGACCGAGGACGATATCGACCGCATGACGGCCGGGACGCACATCGATTACGAATCCCTCGCGCAGGACGCCATGCGCGGCATCGTCCGCGCAGTGCTGGTCCAGACCGCCAAGCACGGTTTGCCGGGCGAGCACCACTTCTACATCTCCTTCGACACCCAGGCGCCGGGCGTCTCCATGTCGCGGCGCCTCAAGGAGAAGTACCCGAGCGAGATGACGATCGTGCTCCAGCACCGGTTCTGGGAGCTGATCGTGTCCGAGGAGCGCTTCGAGGTGAAGCTGACGTTCGACGGCATTCCCGAGCGTCTGGTCGTCCCGTTCGCCGCGATCAAGGTGTTTTTCGATCCGTCGGTGCGCTACGGCCTGCAGTTCGAGGAGCCGGGTGAGCCCGTTGCCGAGGCCGGCCAGCATCAGATGGCTGCCGGCACGCTGGGCGATCCGCTCGGCGAGGGTGCACAGGGTGGTCGCGGCCAGAATCCACGTGGTGCCGGCGCTCCGCGCAAGCCGCGCGCGCCGCGCAAGCCACGGGCCGACAAGGAGACGGCGACGGCCGCCGCTGCGGCCAAGCCCGCGGCCGCGCCGCCGGCGGAGCCGCGACCAATCGCCGGCAAGCCGGCGGCGGCGAAGGCCGCGGCGGAGCAGCTCGAATCTGCCGCCGCGGAGCCGGCTCCCGCCGCCGAGGGGGCGAAGATCGTCAGCCTGGATTCGTTCCGGAAGAAGTAGCCGGCGCGGAGGAGGGGGAACGAGAGGAGCGCAAGTCGTGCGTGACAGCTTCCTCTACGCCCTGTTGACCGAAGTCGCGAAGGTCCTCGCGATCGTGACGCTGTTCATGGCCGTCAAAGTCATGAAGCCGGCAGAGGATGGCGAGACCGGCCGCACCTCCTCGGTGCCGCAGGTCGAGCGCATCGAGGTCCGCTCGCTGTAGAGAGATCGTGCAGGCGGCGGCCGACGGCATCGACGCCGCCACAGCTGCCGCGCTCAGCCGGTCGTCTCGGCACTCGCCGTCTCCGGCGGCGACGTCTCCTCCCGGCGCTCGAAGCGCAGCTGCAGCACGCCGTCGGCGAGTTCGGAGCATTCGACGTCCTTCACGAACGGGTCGGTGGCCTCGATGTTGGCCTCCTCGATGCAATGGTCGACGGTCGGCATCGGCTTGACGTGGACGCCGCTGTCGCCGTTCGGCATGGCGAGGGTGATGATCATGACGATGACCTTGGGGCTCATGGCGCGGCTCCTGTTGCTCGATCGACGAGACCGGTGCGGGCTCCCCGCCGCCGGCACGCGCACAACTGCCCCTTTCCCGCAGTGGACCTGGAGTGAGGCGGCTCCCGCCTAGCCGCGCCCGACGCACTCGCGAATCGTCCTTGGAGCGAGTTCACTCGACATCGCGAAAATGGCCGGAATTGGAAGGAGTTGGGCTCGCGGGTGAGATTAGGCGCGCGGTCAGCCGCAGGTCTCGCGCCGCATCGCGCCCCGGCGGGCGGCCAAAGTGGAATTGTGACGCGGCCGCCGGGTTGGCTTACTGTTCGGGTGCAACACGCGTTTGCGAAGCGTCCATGCCCGGGCCGGTGTCCTTCGATCTCGACTTCCTCGCGTCGTGCCACGACCTGCCCACGCGGCGCTTCCTGGCCGGCGAGAAGATCTTTCTGCAAGGCGACGTGCCGGCGGCGATGTACGTCGTCCTGAGCGGCCTCGTCCACATCCTGAGCTTCGGCCGTATCCTCGAGGACGTCGGGCCCGGCGGCGTGGTCGGCGAGATGGCGATCATCGAGGACGCGCCGCGCAGCGCCGCGGCAATGGCCGGCGTCGACACCGACGTCGTCGTGATCGACCGGCCGGCATTCCTGCGCATCCTCCGCCGCGAGCCATCGTTCGCGCTGATGGTCATGGGCCAGCTTGCGGCGCGCATCAGGCGGATGAATGCGCGGGCCGTGCGCGAGTGAGCGCCGGCGCAGCGCATGTGCCACCGCTGCAACATCATACAAACAGACGATGCGAGAACGGACTTGCCGAGCGCAAGTAGACCCTGCTTGAATTGGAGCAACAGATGTTCCACGTCAGCGGGCGTCGGAGTGTGGGCCATGCGTTCGATGCGGCGGTTGCTGTCGAGGGGAGGCAGGCGCGCTGCGGCCACTCTCTCTGTGCTTGCCGTCCTGCTGTCGGCGGTTGTCATGCCATGCGCGTCACCGGTTGCGGCCCAGCCGGCGCCGAAGGTCGAGGTGGTGCCGATCAGCGGGCACGCTGGCGAGCTCGCATTCGCAACCTACTCGCCGGACGGAATGCGTGTCGCCACCAGCAGCTGGGACGGGATGGTCAAGCTCTGGGATGCCGCAACCAGCCGCCTCATCCATTCGTTCGTCGCTGGTTCCGACGTCGTCTACTCGGTGGCGTTCTCGAGCGACGGCAGATTGATCGCCGCTGCCAGCGGTGACCGCACCGTGAAGGTGTGGGATGCCCTTAGTCGAGAGCTTGTTCACGTGCTCAGGGAGTTTCGTGATGGCGCGTCGGCCGTCTTATTCTCGCGTGACGGGTCGATGATCGTCACGGCCTCCTTCGACGGCACGATCAAGCTATGGAGTGTGGCGACCGGAAGACTGGTGCGAAGCTGGGACGCCGGATTGACGAGCGACAATGCGCTGAGCCTTTCACCGGACGACCGGCTGATCGCCTCGACCACGATCGATGCGATCAAGCTCTGGGAGATGCCTACCGGACGCTTGGCGCGGACCATCAAGCCTGGGATCAGGAGTGTACATGGGACCGCCTTCACTCCCGACGGCGAGCACCTGGTAGGCGCAGTGGCGAACCAGATCGTCATGTGGCACGTGGCCAGCGGCGCGCTGGTCAAGGTCTTCGAGGGTCATGCGGGCGATGTACGCGCGGTTGCGGCCTCGCCCGATGGCGCGCTCCTCGCCTCCTCTGGCGACGATCGGACCGTGCGGGTCTGGTCGATGGCCAGAGGCGAGGAGATCACGAGCGTCGAGGCAGGCCCATATGCAGGGGCGGTTGCCTTTGGCGCAGATGGAAAGACGCTCCTGTTCGAGCATGCCCAGATCGCGTGGATCATGGACATCGAGAGTGGGCAATTCGTCTCCGGGTTCCAGGGGGTCTCTCTACCGGTCACGTCGGTTGCGGTGACGCCGGACGGGAGTCGAGCGCTGTGGGTAGGCGGCGACGGCCTCGTCAAGATGGTCGATCTCGCGAACGGCCAGCTGGCGAGAGTTTTCAAGGGGCACGATGACGTGGCCAGCGTCGTGTCGGCCGCCAGCAAGGTGGCGCGGGCGGTATCGGGGGGCTACGACAAGTCGTTACTCGTCTGGGACTTGTCGAGCGGCGAGATGTTGAAGGCGCTGCGCGGGCACGAGAGCGCACTCGCGGCGGTGGCGATGTCCCCGGACGGCAATCTCGTCATCTCTGGCGACTACGGCGGAGCGGTCATGCTCTGGGACGCGACGTCGGGCAAGCTGCTCCGCAAACTCGACAAGATTAGCGGCACGGTTCGCGCCGTCGCGGTCTCGCCAGACGGCAAACGGCTACTTTCCGCCGGATCCGACCGCATCGTGAAATTGTGGGATGCGGCCAGCGGCAAGCTCATCCGCTCGTTTGCCGGGAACTCCCACTTCATCCTCGCGGTCGCGTTCTCGACCGACGGCAAGCTCGTGGCCGCAGGCACGTGGGACAAGCCGGTAAAGATGTGGGACGCGGAAAGCGGAAAGCTCGTGCGCCAGCTCGAGGGTCACTCCGACTATGTTGGATCGCTCGCCTTCTCGCCCGATGGTAAGCAGCTCATAACCGGCAGCCTCGATCGGTCGATCAAAGTTTGGGATCTTGCAACCGGTGCGGCTACCGCGACGCTCAAGACTCACATTGAAGGCACGAGCAAGGCGTCGACGCCGCGCCTTACCGGGAATCGCTATACTTCCCCCGGGGAGGTCGGCGGCATTGCGGTCGCATTTCTCGCGGATGGCAAGCGTATCGCTGCCGGCAGCTCGGATTCGAGCGTCCGCATCTGGAATATCGCCAAGCGCACGGCGCCGGTCACTTTCTACAACTTGCCCGACGGCGAGTGGCTGACGATGACGGACGCCGGATTCTTCGTTGCCTCCGAGAACGGTGCCAAGCTGCTGTCGGTCGTGCACGGGCTCGAGGTCGCCTCGATCGATCAGGTCTACGAGCGGCTCTACAGCCGCACCCTCGTCGAGGAGCTGCTCAAGGGCGATCCCGAGGGCAGGCACAAGGATGCCGCCCACAAGCTCGATCTCGGCAAGCTGATCGAGAGCGGGCCGGCGCCGCAGCTCGACTATCTGCCCGATCGCACCGAGAAGGCGGGCGACACCGTGCGCCTCGCGGTGAGGATCACGGATGCGAGCGGTGGCATCGGCAGGAAGCTCGTCTGGCGCGTCAATGGCAGGAGCCAGGGCGAGGCCCATCCGGCGGAGCTCGCCGCCGCGCCGACCGGCGAGCCGGTCATCGTCGCGACCGCGCTCAAGGTCGATCCCGGACGCGCCAACCAGGTCGAGGTCGTCGCCTACAACCGCGACGGGCTCGTCGCCTCTGCGCCGTTGGTGATCACCGTTGACAAGTTCGGCACCACGACCGCGGAGCGCCCGCGCATGCACGTGCTGGCGGTGGGCGTCGACAAGTACCGGATGAAGGACTACGAGCTGCGCTACGCAGTCAACGACGCCAGGCGTTTCGCCAAGGCGCTCGAGACGGTCGGCAGCACGTTGTTCTCCAAAGTCGAGACGACGCTGCTCGTCAACGAGGAGGTGTCACGCGAGAGGCTCGCGCAGACCTTCGCGCGGCTGGCCGAGACGGTGAAGCCGGGTGGCGTGTTTGTGCTGTTCCTCGGTGGGCATGGCAAGTCGATCGCCGAGCGCTACCACTTCTACCCGCAGGCGCTTGATTTCGCCGCCGGCGAGACCGTCGAGACGCACGGGATCGGCCACGATCAGTGGACCCAGTGGCTCTCGATAGTGCCGGCGGAGAAGACGCTTCTCGTGTTCGACACCTGTGAGAGCACCGCCGCATCGGGCTTCGTGCGCGGTGCCGATAGCGCGCGCGAGACGGCGATGGACCTGCTCCAGCACGCGACCGGGCGCAACGTGATCACGGCGGCGCGCAATGCCGCCTACGAGGGCTACCAGGGTCACGGAATCCTGACCTATGCGTTGCTGCAGGGGCTAGCCGGCGCGGCGGCACAAGGCCAGTCGGAGGTACGGGTCGGCGCGCTCGCCGAGTACGTGACGACACGAGTTCCACAGATCACGCAGAGCGTATTCGGAGTCCGGCAGGCGCCTGCCCAGAAGGTGACCGGCAGCTTCCCGCTCGGCATCAAGTCGGCGGCCGTCGCGCCGGCCTCCGACGGCGAGCCGATCCCGCGCGAGCCGACACATATCGTCGTCAAGCCGGCCGAGGATGCCCCGCTTCGCGAGCGGGCGGGCGAGGACGCGCCCGAGGCCGAGCGCAAACTCAAGCCGGGCGATGCGGTGACCGTGGTGCGGTTCGAGAAGAAGCAGGGGAAGGACTATGCGCTGGTCGCCCGCGCCGGCGAGAAGCTCGGCTACCTTCCGGCGGATGCGGTTCTCAAGATCAACAAATAGGCCGGCTCGCGTGTGCGGCGCGGGCCTGCAGGGGGCGGCGGGCGGTGGAGGCTCAGATGCGCGTGATGACGGCGGCACTTTCTATCGTGGCTGCAGCAGCGGCGCTCGTGCCGGCGCCGCTATCGGCCGCGGAGGAGGTCAAGCTCGGCGGCCGGCGCATCGTCGGCGGCGAGAAGGCCGACATCAAGGATCACCCCTGGCAGGTGGCGCTGGGCTCGAAGGGGCTCTTGGGCGTCAAGCAGTGGTGCGGCGGCTCGATCATCGCCCAGGACTGGGTGCTGACCGCGGCGCACTGCTTCGACTACTCGACCAAGCCTGGCGATTTCCGCGCAAAGTCGGGCCAGTCGGAGTTCAAGGCCGGCGCGTGGATCGAGATCGACCAGGTGTTCCTGCACGAGGGCTACGATCGCAAGACCAAGGCCAACGACATCGCCCTCGTCAGGCTGAAGGCGCCGCATTCGGGGCGCATCATTCCGATGGCGTCGAAATCGACCTCGCTACGCGTCGGGCAGAGCCTCGAGGTCACGGGCTGGGGGCAAACGTCCGAAGGCGGCAGCGTCTCGGGGCACCTGATGAAGGCCAGCGTGCCCTACGTCGACAACAGCACCTGCAATGAGCCGGCCTCCTACCACGGCGAGGTCAGGGAGAGCATGATGTGCGCCGGCCGTCGCGAGGGCGGCATCGATGCGTGCCAGGGTGACAGCGGCGGCCCACTGGTGCTGCGGGGCTCGAGCGGTCCGGTGCTGGTCGGTGTCGTATCGTGGGGCGAGGGCTGCGCGCAGAAGCTCAAGTACGGCATCTACACGCGCGTAGCCTCCTACCGCGACTGGATCCAGAGCACGATATCGGCGAACCGCAAGTGATCGCCGGGCGTCGGCGCTCTGGCGGGCGCGTGGCGTCAGTTGGTGACCAGCTTCTGGAACTGCTGCGGTGTCATGTAGCCGGTCGGGCTGGCGCCGATGCTCTTCTGGTAGTCGGTGATCGCCTGCCGGGTCAACTCGCCGAAGATCGCGTCCACCCCGCCCTTGTAGAATCCGAGCTGGCGCAGGCGCGCCTGCACCTGCTTGCGCTGCGAGCGCCCGAGCAGCGCCTCGACGATCTGCAGCGCGCTGATGTCCTCGGCCGTGGGGGCGGCCGGCTCGGGAGCGGCGCCGACGGCGACCGTCGCCGCCACCGGTCCCGGTGTCGCTGCCCT
>JBFMEX010000095.1:0-48634 GCA_040752215.1 Pseudomonadota bacterium
ACGTGACGCGGCAGGTCGAGGGCCACACCATCTGCGCGCTCGGCGACGCCGCGGCGTGGCCGGTGCAAGGTCTCCTGCGCAACTATCGCCACGTCATCGAGGCGCGCATCGACGCCTACCGGAAAGCTCACCGCGACGCCGCGGAGTGAGGCGCGTCCACCGCCTTGCTCCCCACCCCTCCCCGCCAGGGGGAGGGGAGACGCAGGCGGCGAGCTTCGCTCACACGCGATATTGCGGGTGCTCGCGGCGGGGCGCTACTCGAACACCTGCGGCACCAGCGCGGCGGCGGCGGCGTCGGCCAGCTTGCGGGCCAGCGCGAGGTCGCCGCTGGTCGCCTTGATGTCGAGCAGGCGCTCGCCCCGCCCGATCCACTTGGTGACGAAGTAGACCTTGCCGCCGAGGTTGGCCGCGGCCTCCATGTGCACGCCCGGCAGGTTGGCGACGCGAATGGCCCGGGCCTCCAGGAACTCCGATCCCGTCCGCTCGGCGTTGGCCTTGCCCTGCTCGGCGAGCTTCGCGGGCATCAGATCGCCGCTCGCAAAAGAATCCTCGAGCCTGTCGGCGCGGAGCACGCCCTTGATCGTGAGGCCGGTCGGCGGCGGACAGCCGTTTGCCGCGATGCACAGGTAGAGGAGCTGGCCGCCGTCCATGCGCCGTCCCCATTTCGGCTCGGCGAGTTCCCGCAGCTCGAGATGCGAGACGTCGAAGTAGCCCTTGAACTGGGCCGCCGACGGGCTCGCGGCGGCGAGGATGGCGGCAACGATGGCGAGACGGAGCATGCGGGGCCTCCTCGGTCGGCCCGCCATGGGGCGCGGAGCGCGATTCGCCGACCACCCTCGCCGAGCGAGGCAGCGGGAATGGGACAGGTTGTGCCCGCAGCAAAAAGGCGCAAAAGGTCACCTTCTGGTCTACTAGCATCCTCGCTCGTCCCATTGTAGGAACGTGGCGGGTACGACGAGGGCCGGCGTCAGTGCTGGCGCGCTCGCGCACGTGGCTTGCGTCCGGCGGCGCGGGGCCGCGGGCGTCGGCCGGTCCTGGCATGCCCGCCCGCCTCGTCATACTCCGAAGGCGTTCCCACCGAGAAGAGGCCCATGCCCAAGAAGCTCATCGTCGACGGCAAGGAGATCGAGGTCGCGGACGGCACCACGCTGATGGCCGCCTGCGAAGAGGCCGGCGCCGAGATCCCGCGCTTCTGCTACCACGAGCGCCTGTCGATCGCCGGCAACTGCCGCATGTGCCTCGTCGAGGTCGCCGGCAGCCCGAAGCCGATCGCGTCGTGCGCGATGACCGTCAACGAGCTGCGCCCCAACCCGGACGGCAGCCCCAACGTCGTGCTGACCAAGAGCCCGCTGGTCAGGAAGGCGCGCGAAGGGGTGATGGAGTTCCTGCTCATCAACCACCCGCTCGATTGTCCGATCTGCGACCAGGGCGGCGAGTGCGACCTGCAGGACCAGGCCATGGCCTACGGCATCGGCGGCTCGCGCTATGCCGAGAACAAGCGCGCCGTCGAGGAGAAATATCTCGGGCCGCTGATCAAGACCATGATGACGCGCTGCATCCACTGCACGCGCTGCGTGCGCTACATGACTGAGGTGGCCGGCGTCGAGGAGCTCGGCCTCATCAGCCGCGGCGAGGATGCCGAGATCACGACCTACCTCGAGAAGGGGATCATCTCGGAGCTCAGCGCCAACGCCGTCGACCTCTGCCCGGTCGGCGCGCTGACGCACCGGCCATGGGCGCACAACGCGCGGCCCTGGGAGATGAAGAAGACCGAGAGCATCGACGTGATGGATGCCGTGGGCTCGGCGATCCGCCTCGACACGCGCGGTCGCGAGGTAATGCGCATCCTGCCGCGCAACAACGACGCCGTGAACGAGGAGTGGATCTCCGACAAGACGCGCCACGTCGCCGACGGGCTGAAGGCACAGCGGCTCGACCGGCCCTATGTGCGCAAGGACGGGCGGCTCGTCGCAGCCACCTGGGACGAGGCGCTCGGTGTGGTCGCGGCTCGCCTCCAGGGCGCCAACGCGGCGCGGGTGGGCGCCATCGCCGGTGATCTCGCTGGTGCAGAGGAGATGTTTGCGCTGAAAGCGCTGCTGCAGCGGCTCGGCGTGCGCAACTATGACTGCCGCCAGGATGCCGCCGTTCTCGATCCCAGGCTCGGCCGCGCCGGCTATCTGTTCAACGCCGGAATCGAGGGCATCGAGGCCGCCGACGCCATCCTGCTCGTCGGCACCAACCCGCGGATCGAGGCGGCGGTTCTCAATGCCCGCATCCGCAAGCGCTGGCGGATGGGCGGCCTCAGCGTCGGCGTCGTCGGCCCGCGCGTACCGCTGACCTACGACTATGCCTATCTCGGCGCCGGTCCGGAGACGCTCGCCGAGGTCGCCGATGACCGCAGCGATTTCGCGCGCGTGCTGAAGGAGGCCAAGCGGCCGATGGTCGTCGTCGGCGCCGGCGTCGCGGCGCGACCCGACGGTGCGGGCGTGCTGGCGCTCGCCGCGCGCATCGCGCTCGCCGCCTCGGCCGGCAAGGACATGGGCGCGGCGGCGTTCAATGTCCTGCACAGCGCGGCGGCACGCGTCGCCGGCCTGGACCTGGGCTTTGTGCCGGCCGACGGCGGTATGGGCACGGATGCGATGCTGGCTGCTGCCGCCAAGGGCGGGCTCGACACGCTGATCCTTCTCGGCGCCGACGAGATCGACACCGCGCGGCTCGGCTCGACGTTCGTGGTCTACATCGGCAGCCACGGCGATGCCGGTGCGCACCGCGCCGACGTGATCCTGCCCGGCGCGGCCTACACCGAGAAGAGCGCGACCTACGTCAACACCGAAGGCCGTGCGCAGATGACGCTCAGAGCCGCGTTCCCGCTCGGTGAGGCCAAGGAGGACTGGACGATCCTGCGCCAGCTGTCCGCCCTCGTCGGCCATGCGCTGCCCTTCGACACGCTCACGGCGCTGCGCACCGCCATGTACAAGGAGACACCGTCGCTGATGCGGATCGACGCCGTCGAGCCGGCGCCGGTTGCCGGTATCGAGGCTCTGGCCGCGCGCGGCGGCAGCCTCGGCAGGGAGCAATTCGCGAGCGCCGTCACCGACTTCTATCTCACCAATCCTATCGCGCGCGCCTCGATGGTGATGGCCGAAATGAGCGCACTCAAGAAGGCGGCCGGCGCGGCATTGAGCGCGGCGGAATAGCGGGGAGCCGGAGTCGAGGATGTCGGACGAGACAATTCGCTGGCTTTGGGACGCGGGCATCTGGCTCGCCATCACGATCGGCTACAGCCTGCTGGTGCTGGTCGTGCTGCTGGTGCTGATCGCGTTCCTGCTGTTGATGGACCGCAAGGTCTGGGCGGCGGTGCAGATGCGCCGCGGTCCCAACGTGGTCGGTCCGTTCGGCCTGCTCCAGTCGTTTGCCGATCTGTTGAAGTTCGTGTTCAAGGAGCCGGTGATCCCGGCCGGCGCCGACAAGGGCATCTTCCTGCTGGCCCCGCTCGCCACTGCGACCTTCGCGCTCGCCGCCTGGGCGGTGATTCCCGTCTCCGAAGGGAGCTTCTTCGGTCTCGTCGAGGGGCGCTGGGTCGTCTCCGATCTCAACGTCGGCGTGTTGTACCTGCTCGCCATCTCCTCGCTCGGCGTCTACGGCATCATCATGGGCGGCTGGGCGTCGAACTCGAAGTATCCATTCATGGGCTCGCTGCGCAGCGCGGCGCAGATGGTCTCCTACGAGGTCTCGATCGGCTTCGTCATCATCACCGTTCTGCTGCTGGTCGGCTCGCTCAACCTGACCGACATCGTCAACGCGCAGAAGACCGGCCTCGGCACCCGCGCCGGCCTGCCGTCGAGCCTCGTCGACTGGCACTGGCTGGCGCTGCTCCCGATGTTCGTCGTGTTCTTCGTTTCCGCGCTCGCCGAGACCAACCGGCCGCCGTTCGACCTCGTGGAGGCGGAGAGCGAGCTGGTTGCCGGCTTCATGGTCGAGTACGGCTCGACGCCCTATCTTCTATTCATGCTCGGCGAGTACGTGGCGATCTGCACCATGTGCGCGCTGACGACGATCCTGTTTCTCGGCGGCTGGCTGCCGCCGCTCGACGTCGCGCCGCTCAACTGGGTTCCGGGCATCGTCTGGTTTACGGCCAAGGCGACCTTCGTCTTCTTCATGTTCGCCATGGTCAAGGCAATGGTGCCGCGCTACCGCTACGACCAGTTGATGCGCTTGGGCTGGAAGGTATTCCTGCCGCTGTCGCTGGCGATGGTCGTGCTCGTCGCCGCCGTGGTCCGCTTCGGAGGGCTCTTGTGACCCCGCTGATCGACAACGTGCTGGTGCTCGGCTGCGCGTTCGCGGTCGGTGAGACGGCGATGCTGCTGGTACGCGGCGGCGGGCCGCTGGTCGCCACCGTCAATGCCGGCTGGCGGCGGATCGCGATCGCCGCCGCGGTCGGCATCGCGGTCGGCACGGGGCTCGGGCTTGCCGGCGTCAAGGTGCTGCAATGAGCGGGGCGATGGTAATGCAGAGTGCTCGGGATCGGCGTGCCGCAACGGCCGGCACGATCGAGGAGGCCGGACGATGAGCGTCGTGCAAGGCGTCAAATCGCTGTTCCTCGCGGAGTTCGTCTCCGCGTTTTTCCTCACCATGCGCTACTTCTTCGCCAAGAAGGCGACCCTCAACTATCCCTTCGAGAAGGGGCCGCTGTCGCCCCGTTTCCGCGGCGAGCACGCGCTCCGGCGCTATCCCAACGGCGAGGAGCGCTGCATCGCCTGCAAGCTGTGCGAGGCGATCTGCCCGGCGCAGGCGATCACCATCGAGGCCGGTCCGCGCCGCAACGACGGCACCCGGCGCACGACGCGCTACGATATCGACATGACCAAATGCATCTACTGCGGGCTGTGCCAGGAGGCGTGCCCGGTCGACGCGATCGTCGAGGGCCCGAATTTCGAGTTCAGCACCGAGACGCGCGAGGAGCTGTTCTATGACAAGCAGCGCCTGCTCGATAATGGCGACCGCTGGGAGCGGGAGATCGCCAAGAACATGGCGCTCGACGCGAGGTACAGGTGAGATGAGGAGCAGGGGAAGTGCGACCGCGCTCCCTCCCCCCTTGTGGGGGAGGCCCGGGGAGGGGGGAACGACACCACCTCTGCCGAAGCGGCGTTCGCCATTGCCGCCGTTGGGCTTTCCCCCGCCCCTGGCCCCTCCCCACGAGGGGGAGGGGAATGCGCGGAGCACGATGCGATGGCACTGACGGCAGTCTTCTTCTATCTCTTCGCGACGCTCGCCGTCGCCGCGGGCGCCATGGTGATCATCGCCAGGAACCCCGTGCACGCGGTGCTCTATCTGATCCTCGCCTTCTTCAATGCAGCGGGTCTGTTCATCCTGCTCGGCGCCGAGTTCCTGGCGATGCTGCTGGTCATCGTCTACGTCGGCGCAGTGGCGGTGCTGTTCCTGTTCGTCGTGATGATGCTCGACGTCGATTTCGCCGAGCTCAAGGCCGGGTTCATCAAGAATGCGCCTGTCGGGCTCATCGTCGGCGGCGTGGTGCTGGCCGAGCTCGTCGCGCTGTTCGCCTCGAGCAGCCTGGGGCTCGGGCTCGCCGGAGCCGTCGGCTCCCCGCGGCCGACCGCCGGCGCCGGCATCTCCAACACGCTGGCGCTCGGCCAGCTCATCTACACGAAGTACATCTATTTCTTCCAAGCCGCGGGTCTCGTGCTGCTGGTCGCCATGGTCGGCGCGATCGTGCTGACGCTGCGCCACAAGGAAGGCGTCAAGCGCCAGTCGGTGGCGGCGCAGGTGGCGCGCGGGCCGAAGACCGCGATCGAGATCGTCAAGGTGCCGGCCGGCAACGCCATCGTGCCGTCGGCGGAAGTGCAGCGATAGAGGCGGGCAGCATGACCATCGGCATCGCACACTACCTGACCGTCGCCGCGTGCCTGTTCACGCTCGGAATGCTCGGCATCTTCCTCAACCGCAAGAACGTGATCGTGATCCTGATGTCGGTCGAGCTGATGCTCTTGGCGGTCAACATCAACCTCGTCGCCTTCTCCCATTTCCTCGGCGACATGGTCGGGCAGGTGTTCGCGCTGATGGTGCTGACGGTTGCCGCCGCCGAGGCCGCGATCGGGCTCGCCATCGTCGTCGTCTACTTCCGCAACCGCGGCTCGATCGCGGTCGAGGACATCAACATGATGAAGGGCTGAAGGGTGATGACGCGCTGGCAGTCGGCACGACCGGACTCCCTCCTCCTCGTGGGGAGGGCAGGGGTGGGGGAAAGCCCGACCTCGACCATCGAGCAGTCCCCCCCTCCCAGCCTCCCCCACCAGGGGGGAGGACCAGCGAGCGAGCGGCACCCATGATCTATATGGCAATCGTCTTCCTGCCGGCTCTCGGCGCGCTGATCGCCGGTCTCTTGGGGCGGGCCATCGGCGACCGCAGCTCGGAGATTGTCACCACCACGCTGCTGCTGGTGTCGGCGGTGCTGTCCTGGATCGTGCTCGTGCGCGTAGGCTTCGGGCACGAGGTCGCCCGCGTGCCTGTGCTGCGCTGGGTCACATCCGGTGATCTCGACGTCTCGTGGTCGCTCAGGATCGACACGCTGACCGCGGTGATGCTGGTCGTCGTCACCACCGTCTCCTCGCTCGTCCACGTCTACTCGATCGGATACATGCATGAGGACGACGGCCGCTCGCGCTTCTTCGCCTACCTGTCGCTCTTCACCTTTGCCATGCTGATGTTGGTGACGGCCGATAACCTGCTGCAGATGTACTTCGGCTGGGAGGGTGTCGGCCTCGCCTCCTATCTGCTTATCGGCTTCTGGTACAGGAAGCCCGAGGCCAACGCGGCCGCGATCAAGGCGTTCGTCGTCAACCGTGTCGGCGATTTCGGTTTTGCCCTCGGCATCTTCGGGCTGTTCGTCGTCTTCCGCTCGATCAACCTCGATGCCGTGTTCGCCGCCGCTCCCGGAGCGGTCGGCAAGACGTTCAACTTCCTCGGCGCCGACGTCGACATTCTGACCACGCTCTGCCTGCTGCTGTTCATGGGCGCGATGGGCAAGTCGGCGCAGTTCCTTCTGCACACCTGGCTGCCCGACGCGATGGAGGGCCCGACGCCGGTCTCGGCGCTGATCCACGCCGCCACCATGGTCACCGCCGGCGTGTTCATGGTCGCGCGCCTGTCGCCGCTGTTCGAGTTGGCGCCCGCCGCGCTCGAGGTGGTGACGCTGGTCGGCGCCGTGACCGCGTTCTTCGCCGCCACCGTCGGCCTCGTCCAGAACGACATCAAGCGGGTGGTCGCCTACTCGACCTGCTCACAGCTCGGCTACATGTTCGTCGCCTGCGGCGTCGGCGCCTACGGGGCCGGCATTTTCCACCTCTTCACCCACGCCTTCTTCAAGGCGCTGCTGTTCCTCGGTGCGGGCTCGGTCATCCACGCAATGCATCACGAGCAGGACATGCGCAACATGGGCGGCCTCGCGCCCAAGATCCGCATCACCTGGGTGATGATGTTGATCGGCACGCTTTCGTTGACCGGCGTCGGCATTCCGCACCTCGGCGGCTTTGCCGGCTTCCACTCCAAAGACGCGATCGTCGAGGCGGCCTATGCCGCGCACACACCGTCCAACTACGCGTTCTGGCTGCTGGTCGTTGCCGCACTGATGACCTCGTTCTACTCCTGGCGGCTCGTGTTCATGACCTTCCACGGCAAGACCCGGGCCGAGCCCGACACCTTCAAGCACGCCCACGAGAGTCCGCCGGTGATGCTGATCCCGCTCGCCGCACTGGCGTTGGGCGCGGCCCTCGCCGGAATCGTGTTCTCGAACTGGTTCATCGGCCACGACTACAAGGAGTTCTGGGCCAAGTCGCTGTTCGAGGGCGCCAACAACCACATCATGCACGCCATGCACGAGGTGCCGGAGTGGGCCGCGCTGGCACCGACGATTGCCATGCTCACCGGGTTTGCGATCGCCTACCTCTACTACATCAAGGCGCCCTGGCTGCCGGAAGCGACCGCGCGCGCGTTCCGCCCGCTCTACCTGTTCCTGCTGAACAAGTGGTACTTCGACGAACTCTACGACATCCTCTTCGTGCGTCCGGCGATGTGGCTCGGACGCGTGCTGTGGAAGTCCGGTGACGGCGGCGCCATCGACGGCACCATCCACGCCACTGCGCGCAGCGTGATGTGGACCACCGGCAAGGCGGTCCGGGTGCAGACCGGCTATGTCTACCACTATGCCTTCGCCATGCTGATCGGCGTGGCGCTGATCCTGACCTGGTTCATGTTCTTCGGCGGGGCGCCCAAATGAATATCGACACCGCCCCGATCCTCTCGATCGTCACCTTCCTGCCGCTGGTCGGCGTGCTGTTCATCGCCTTCCTGCCCTCGACGCCGGCCGGCGATCGCAACGCCAAGTTCGCGTCGCTCTACACGACGCTCTTTACGTTCGCGATCTCGCTGCTCGTGTGGGTCAACTTCGACCCCTCGACGTCGGCGTTCCAGTTCGTCGAGGACAGCCCCTGGCTCGGCCCGATCCGCTACAAGATGGGCGTCGACGGGATCTCGATGCTGTTCGTGATCCTGACCACGTTCCTGATGCCGTTGTGCATCCTGGCGAGCTGGGATTCGATCACCGAGCGCGTCAAGGAGTACATGATCGCCTTCCTGGTGCTCGAGACGCTGATGATCGGCGTCTTCTGTGCGCTGGATCTCGTGCTGTTCTACCTGTTCTTCGAGGCCGGACTGATCCCGATGTTCCTGATCATCGGCGTGTGGGGCGGGCCGCGCCGCGTCTACGCGAGCTTCAAGTTCTTCCTCTATACGCTGCTCGGCTCGGTGCTGATGCTGCTGGCCATGATGGCGATGTGGTGGCAGGCCGGCTCGACCGACATCCCGACGCTGATGAAGACGTCGTTCCCGGCCAACATGCAGTGGTGGCTGTGGATCGCGTTCTTCGCCTCGTTCGCGGTCAAGCTGCCGATGTGGCCGGTGCACACCTGGCTGCCCGACGCGCACGTCGAGGCGCCGACGGCCGGCTCCGTCATCCTCGCCGGCATTCTCCTCAAGATGGGCGGCTACGGCTTCCTGCGCTTCTCGCTGCCGATGTTCCCTCTGGCGAGCCAGGATCTGGCGCCGTTCGTGTTCGTGCTCTCGGTCGTCGCCGTCGTCTATACCTCGCTGGTCGCGCTGGCGCAGGAGGACGTGAAAAAGCTGATTGCCTACTCCTCCGTTGCCCACATGGGCTTCGTCACGATGGGCATCTTCACCTTCACCCACCAGGGCATCGACGGCGCGATCTTCCAGATGCTCTCGCACGGGCTGGTCTCTGCCGCGCTGTTCCTGTGCGTCGGCGTGATCTACGACCGAATGCACACGCGCGAGATTGCCGCCTACGGCGGGCTCGTCGAGCGCATGCCGATCTACGCCGCCTGCTTCATGGTGTTCACCATGGCCAATGTCGGCCTGCCCGGCACCTCGGGCTTCATCGGCGAGTTCCTGACGCTGCTCGCCGCCTTCAAGGTCAACACCTGGGTCGCCTTCCTCGCCACAAGCGGCGTGATCCTGTCCGCGGCCTATGCGCTCTACCTCTACCGGCGCGTGATCTTCGGCGCGCTCGAGAAGCCGAGCCTCGCCGCAATCAAGGACCTTTCTCCGCGTGAGATCGCGGTGCTCGCCCCGCTGGTGCTGCTGACGATCCTGTTCGGCTTCTACCCCGCGCCGGTGCTCGACGTGACGCAGCGCTCGGTCAAGGACCTGGTTGCGCACTACGAGGCCGCGGTGCGGCCGGGGACCGAGAGGAAGACGACTTCAATCGACGAGGCCATCCGGCGATGAGCGAGATACTCAACTACGCGGTGCTGCCGGAGATCGTCGTCGCGGTCGGCGCGATGGCGCTGATGATGATCGGCGTGTTCCAGAAGCAGGACGATGGATCGGGTGAGACGATCGGCTGGCTCGCGGTTGGCGTGCTCGGCCTCGCCGCGGCTCTCATCGCGCTGCAGCCCGCGGCCTCATCGTTCCACTTCAACGATGCGTTCATCTCCGACGCCTTCGCCCGCTTCATGAAGCTCCTGGTGCTGGCCGGCTCGGCGTTTGCATTGATGCTGTCGTTCGACTATCTGAGATCGCACCGGGCGATGGTGTTCGAGGTGCCGGTGCTGGTGCTGCTCGCCACCGCCGGCATGATGATGATGGTCTCCGCCGGCGACCTCATTGCGCTCTATCTCGGGATCGAGCTGCAGAGTCTGGCGCTCTACGTGATGGCCTCGATCCGGCGCGATTCGGTGAAATCGAGCGAGGCCGGCCTCAAGTATTTCGTGCTCGGCGCCTTGTCCTCGGGCATGCTGCTCTATGGCGCCTCGCTGATCTACGGCTTCACCGGCAGCACCAATTTCCAGCTAATCGCCGGCGCCGCCAAGGCGGCGAGCAGTCAGGCGTCCTTCGGCCTGACGATCGGCCTCGTGTTCCTGCTGGTCGGCATCGCCTTCAAGATTTCGGCGGTGCCGTTCCACATGTGGACCCCGGACGTCTACGAGGGTGCGCCGACGCCGATCACCGCCTTCTTCGCTTCCGCGCCCAAGATGGCCGCGATGGCGCTGCTATTGCGCGTGCTCGGCACCGCGTTCCCGGGGCTCGCAGGGCAGTGGCAGCAGATCGTCGTGTTCCTGGCCATCGCCTCGATGCTGCTCGGCGCATTCGCCGCCATCGGTCAGACCAATATCAAGCGGCTGATGGCCTATTCCTCGATCGGTCATATCGGCTTCGCGCTCGTCGGGCTTGCCGCCAACAGCCAGGATGGTGCTCGCGGCGTGCTGTTCTACATGGCGATCTACCTGATCATGACGCTCGGCACCTTCGCCTGCATCCTCGCCATGCGCCGGAAGGACGAGATGGTCGAGGACATCGAGGAGCTGGGCGGGCTCGCCGAGACCAATCTGCCGATGGCATTCATCCTCGCCATGCTGATGTTCTCGCTCGCCGGCATCCCGCCGCTCGCCGGTTTCTTCGCCAAGTTCTACGTGCTGGCTCCGGCGATCAATGCCGGGCTGTACACGCTCGCGGTGATCGGCGTCGTCGCCAGCGTGATCGGCGCCTACTACTACATCAGGATCGTCAAGATCATGTTCTTCGACGACGCGCGCGAGAGGATGCTCGAGGTGCCGAAGGTGGCGGGCGTGGTGATGGGGCTCGCCGGCTTCCTGGTACTGTTCTACGTCGTCTATCCGGCGCCGCTGCTCGACGCCGCCGCCGAGGCTGCCAAGTCGCTCCGGTTCTGAGCGCGATGGGACGGTCGTCGAGGGAGCCAGCACCGCGTCCAGCCATTCCGGTGATCGAGCGAGACAGCGTCGTCTCGACCAACGACGAGGCGCTGGCGCTCGCACGGCGCGGCGAGACCGGTCCGCTCTGGGTCGTCGCCCGCCGCCAGACCGGCGGGCGCGGACGCAGCGGGCGTGGCTGGGAGAGCGTGCCCGGAAACCTACATGCGAGCCTCCTGCTGCCGGTGGCGGCGCCGGCTGGCCGCCTGCCGCAACTCGCGCTGGTCGCCGGGATCGGCGCATTCGACGCGATCACCGCCGTGGCGGGCGAGGGCCGCCCGTCCGGCCTGCGCCTCAAGTGGCCGAACGACATCCTGGTCGGTAGCGCGAAGCTCGGCGGCATCCTGGTAGAGAGCAGGCGCAGCGCCGGCCATATTGCGGCGGCGGTGATCGGCATCGGATTGAATGTCAGGGTGGTGCCGCAGCTGGCCGGTCGCCGGGCGACGAGCCTTGCGGTCGAGGGCGTCGCGGTCGGGTGCGAGCGGCTGATCGAGGAGCTTTCGCAGGCGCTCGCCGGCTGGGTGGCCCGCTGGGACGATGGGCGCGGATTTGGCGAGGTGCGTTCGGCATGGCTGTTGCGCGCCGGCGCGCTGGGGGAGTCGATCGTCGTCAATTCGGCCTCCGGGCCGCTCGCCGGACGCTATCGCGGGATCGACGAGGAGGGGGCCTTGTTGATCGCCGATGCCAAGGGACGAACCGTCAAGGTGAGCCATGGCGACGTCGACCTCGGCCCGCCGGACGAATTCTGCTAAGGCGGGGACCGGAGCGAAGGTGGAGATCGAGTAGCAGCATGCCGCAAGCCTCAGTAAAGCCGCGCCGCGGGTCGGGCGGGGACGAGCTCGTGTTCGTCGCCCTCGGCGGCATCGGCGAGATCGGCATGAACGCCTATCTCTACGGCTTCGGGCCGCCGGGTGCGCGCCGCTGGCTTATGGTCGACCTCGGCATCACCTTTCCCGAGGGTGAGTTCGATCCGGGCGTCGACGTCATCCTCCCGGACCTGCGCTTCATCGCCGCCGAGCGCCAAGCGCTCGACGGGCTGGTGCTGACCCACGCCCACGAGGACCACATCGGCGCGGTGATCGACCTGTGGGAGCGCATCGAGGCACCGATCTACACGACGCCGTTCACCGCCGGGATGCTGCGCACCAAGGCGGCCGAGTACGGCGGCCGCCTGAAGCTGCCGATCAAGGAGATTCCGCTCGGCGGGCGGTTCCGGGCCGGCCCTTTCGACGTCGAGCTGGTCTCCATGTCGCATTCGATTCCGGAGCCCAACGCGTTGGCGATCCGCACCCCCGCCGGCCTCGTGCTGCACACCGGCGACTGGAAGCTCGATGCCGAGCCGCTGGTCGGCACGCCGCCCGACGAGGCGCGGCTCGCCGCGCTCGGTATCGAAGGCGTGCTGGCGATAGTGTGCGATTCGACCAACGCCATGCGCGAGGGGCGCTCGCCCTCCGAGCTGGAGGTGGCGAAGTCGCTCGCGGGCATCATCAAGAAGGCGAGCCGGCGCGTCGCCGTCACCACGTTCTCCTCCAACGTCGCACGTATCCGCGCGGTGGCCGACGCGGCGCGTGCCTCCGGCCGCCGGCTCGTCGTGGCTGGCCGCGCCCTGCATCGCGTCATCCAGGTGGCGATCGACACCGGCTACCTGCCGAAGCGCCTCGAGTACCTCGACCAGCAGGAAGCGGCCTACCTGAAGCCCGAGGAGGTGGTCGTGCTGTGCACCGGCAGCCAGGGCGAGCCGCGCGCGGCGATGGCGCGCATCGCGGAGGGCTCCCACCCCGATATCGAGCTCGACAAGGGCGACCTCGTCATCTTCTCCTCGCGCACCATTCCCGGCAACGAGAAGGAGGTCGGGCGCATCCAGAACGGCCTCGTCAGGATGGGCTGCGAGGTGCTGGCCGACGGCGAGGCGCTGGTGCATGTCACCGGCCACCCGCGCCGCGACGAACTGCGCCAGATGTACGCCTGGATCCGGCCGCGGATCGCGATCCCAATGCACGGCGAGGCCCGCCACGTCATGGCGCACGCCCGATTGGCGCGCGAGGCCGGCGTGCCGACGGTGGTCCCGGCCTTCAACGGCGAGATGGTCCGTCTCGCGCCCGATCCCGTCAAGATCATCGACGACGTGCCGGTCGGGCGACTGTTCCGTGACGGCAATCTGATCATCCCCTCGGAGGAGGGGCCGGTGCGCGAGCGCCGCAAGCTCGGCTTCGTCGGCCTCGTCGCTGTGGCGCTGGCAATCGACACCGGCGGCGCCGTTCTGGCCGAGCCGGAGATCGCCCTCGACGGCATCCCGGGCGAGACCGCGGACGGCGAGCCGATGGACGAGGTCGTCATGACCGCCGTCGAGGGCACGCTGAAGAGCATCCCCGCCAAGCGCCGGCGCGACGTGGAGCTGGTGCGCGACGCGCTGAAGCGCGCCGTCCGATCGGCCATCTTCAACCATTGGGGCAAGAAGCCTATTTGCAAGGTGCTGATCAGCGTGGTCGAAGACTGACACAACGACGCGGCGGCGCCCCGCGCCGACCGCTACGACGAGAGGTGGATATGATCGGACGGCTCAATCACGTGGCCATTGCAGTCAAGGATCTGAAGGCGGCGACGGCGGTCTATCGCGCGACGCTCGGCGCCGAGGTGTCCGAGCCGCTGGCCCAGCCCGAGCACGGCGTCACGGTGGTCTTCATCACGCTCCCCAACACCAAAATCGAGCTGCTGGAGCCGCTGGGCGAGGGCTCGCCGATCGCGCGCTTCGTCGAGAAGAACCCGGACGGCGGCATCCACCATGTCTGCTACGAGGTCGACGACATCCTCGCCGCGCGCGACAAGCTCAAGGCGGACGGCGCCCGCGTGCTCGGCGACGGCAGTCCCAAGATCGGCGCCCACGGCAAGCCGGTGCTGTTCCTGCACCCGAAGGATTTCTGCGGCACGCTGGTCGAGCTGGAGCAGGCGTGAGGACGCAATGAGCCTGACGCTCGCCATCGCGCTCTACTTCGTCATCTGGTGGACGGTGCTGTTCGCGGTGCTGCCGCTTGGCCTCAAGACCCAGGACGAGGCGGGCGAGGTGGTGCCGGGTACGCCGGAAAGCGCGCCTGTGCGTCCGCACCTGGTCAAGCTGTTCCTCATCAACACCGTGGTGGCGTCGATCGTGTTCGCGATCGTGTGGGCGGCGATCGTCTACAAGTGGATCCCGATCGGCTCGACCACGCTGCCGTACCGGTAGCCGATCTGCTTGCTTTCGGGGCGAAATGCCTCGAATCGCGAAGGGGTCGGTCCCGGCGGACCGACCCCTTGGCATCTGGCAATGGTCTGCATCCGCCGTCGGCCATCGAGGGCCGGCTGTCGCGGACGCCACAGCCTTGCCGGGCAAACCCGGTCGGCCGCATTTGCTCTCCCTAGACCTGGGCCATAGCCGCGTGAATCATCGGCGTGGACCCTTACGAAACCTGCAACGACGCGCGCACCATAGCCAAGCGAGGCTCCGCTGTCACCCGCCAACAGGCTGCCAGAATCGGTTTTTTTTCGCTGCAACAGCAAATATTTGCCGCATTGGGCCGAAGTCCGGCGGCGGACGGGAATTGTGGCCGATCCGGTACGCTTGCGGAGGACCTCGAGCGGCGGGTCGGCGCGGGGGCGTCCCCGCCTGCCGGGGACCTGCTATTGATCGACGTCAGTCGTGTGCGCATCGGGGCGTTCGGGTGGCGTTGCCGCGTCTGTGTAGACTTGTTCTGGCGGCCGGGCTGGCTCTCGCCAGCGTCGCGCGCGCCGGCGGCGCCGAGCTCAAAGTGGAGCTCAACGAGTTGGCGCGGCTCCTGGCCGCCGTCGCCGACGGCGCCAAGGTGCGCCTGCACAATGTGCCGGCGGGACCGGTCGATTTCTCGGGCGGCTCGGCGCTGACAATCGCCGGCAAGGAGGTGGCGGTTCCGATCCCCGTCCGCACCTTCGACAAGGCCGGCGCCCGATACGCCTATTTTCTCAACGATCTCAACTCGACCGACATCGCGATCTCGGCCGAAGGCGGGGCCCTGCGTTTGAAGCTCGGGTTCGAGGGCGAGGGTCCGGAGCTGGTCGGGCACTGTGTCGCGGGGCTGTGTCCGCCGTCCGGCATGCTGCCCGAGGTCGAGTGGGCGACGGGCTCGGTCGCCATAGATCTGGCGCCGGTCCAGCAGGGCGAATCGCTTTCGCTCGAGGTCCGAGCGGTGGTGATCGGCGGCTCTTTCCAGCCGCGTTGCCGCAAGGAGACCGGCCTCCTCTCGGGCGCGCTCTGCACGGCGGTGCTGTCGCAGGCCCGGGCCGCCGTTCAGCGCCTCAAGGGAGACCTCGACGCGGGCCTCAAGGCCGAGATGAACAAGCCCGAGATGCGCCAGAAGCTTGCCGACATGCTGCACAGCCGCCTCCCCAAGGGCCCCGCCGGCGCGATTCGCGTCAGGAGCGTCAAGATCGAGGCGGGTGCGGTCAAGGTCTCGTTCTGTCTCGCATGCTGAGCCGCTCGGGCGGCATGTTGTCCGGCGCCGGTCCCTTGGCCGGGATTGCCTTGGCCGCGCCTCGTGGGCTATGAGCGATCGCGTCCGCGGCGCACCCGCCCAAGGGGCCGTCGGCCGGGCGCCGCCATGCGATGGAGCCGCTCGCCGATGCCGTCTTCCCGCCGTCTCCCGCGTTGCTCTCGTCCGCCCGCGCCGGGAGCCGGCCGATGAGCAAGCGCGCGCTCAGCGTCACCCGCGAGCAGAGCTTTCCCGAGTGGTATCAGGCGGCGGTACGCGACGGCGACATGGCCGAGACCAGCCCCGTGCGCGGCTGCATGATCATCAAGCCGTGGGGCTGGGGCGTATGGGAGCGGGTGCAGGCCGAGCTCGACCAGCGGATCAAGGAGACCGGCCACGACAACTGCTATTTCCCGCTGTTCATCCCGATGAGCTTCATCGCCAAGGAGGCCGAGCACGTCGAGGGCTTCGCCAAGGAGATGGCGGTCGTCACCCATCACCGGCTGAAGAACGAGGCCGGCAAGCTGGTGCTCGATCCCGAGGCCAGGCTCGAGGAGCCGCTGATCGTGCGGCCAACCTCGGAGACGATCATCGGCGACGCCTTCCAGCGCTGGATCAAGAGCTACCGTGACCTGCCGCTCCTGGTGAACCAGTGGGCCAACGTGGTGCGCTGGGAGCTGCGCACGCGGCTGTTCCTGCGCACGGCAGAGTTCCTGTGGCAGGAGGGGCATACCGCGCACGCCGACCGCAGCGACGCCATGGCCGAGACCATGCGCATGCTCGAGGTCTACCGCGAGCTCGCAGAGACCGTGCTGGCGATGCCGGTGATCGCCGGCGAGAAGCCGGCCAACGAGCGTTTCCCCGGCGCCGACAACACGTTCTCGATCGAGGCCATGATGCAGGACGGCAAGGCGCTGCAGGCCGGCACCTCGCACTATCTCGGCACCCACTTCGCCAAGGCGCAGGGCATCCAGTACCAGAGCGCCGAAGGCAAGCTCGAATTCTGTCACACGACGAGCTGGGGCGTGTCGACCCGGCTGATCGGTGGCGTGATCATGACCCACGGCGACGACGACGGACTGAGGATGCCGCCCAAGATCGCGCCGCGCCAGATCGTGATCGTGCCGATGCTGCGCGACAAGCCGGAGGACGCGGCGCTGGTCGAATATTGCACCGCGCTCGAGAAGGAGCTGAAGGCTCAGGGTATTCGCACGCTCGTCGACACCAAGCCCGTCAAGTCGGCCGAGAAGCGCTGGGGCTGGGTGCGCCGCGGGGCGCCGGTGATCGCCGAGATCGGCGGGCGCGACGCTGCCGGCGGCAACGTCACCTTCATGCGCCGCGACCGGCTGCGCGACGGCGACAGGATCGTCTCGCACACCGGGCCGCGCGACGAGTTCGTGGCCGGGGCGGGCCAACTGCTCGACGACATCCAGGCCAGCCTCTTCGCCGAGGCCAAGGCGCGCCTCGACGACAACATCGTTACCTCGATCGGGACGTTCGAGGAGCTGCGTGACTATTTCGGGCCGGCGGTGGCGGACGAGGAGGGCGGCGCCTTCAAGGGCTGGGCGAAGGTAGCCTGGTCGCGGCCGGAGGGAGCCGAGCTGGAGGCGGTCGCGAACCGGCTGAAGGAGCTCAAGCTCACCATCCGCAACGCCCCGCTGGATCAGGGTCCTGTCGCCGGCACGTGCCTGTTCACCGGTACGGCAGCGAAGGAGTGGGTGCTGGTGGCGAGGGCGTATTGAGGCCGCGGGCAAGGGGGCGCTTTGCCTTGATCGCGCCGCGCCGGCTTGCGAAGGAGCGTCGGGCATTCAACGCACGGCGGAAGGGGGCGGAATGACCGATTCGGACCAGCGGCTGGCGACGCGCGAACGCACCGATACGGCACCCTTCTCGCCCTTCGAGTGGATGCTGGCGCTGCGCTATCTGCGCGCCCGGCGCAAGGAAGGCTTCATCTCTGTCATTGCCGGCTTCTCGTTCGTCGGCATCATGCTCGGCGTCGCGACGCTGATCATCGTCATGGCGGTGATGAACGGCTTCCGCAAAGACCTGTTCAGCAAGATCCTCGGCCTCAACGGCCACGTCATCGTGCACAGAATAGCCGAGCCGTTCACCGACTACGACGCGGTTGCCAGCCGGCTGGCAAGAGTATCGGGCGTGCGCCATGCGCTGCCGCTGATCGAGGGCCAGGTGATGGTCTCCTCCGCCTTCCAGGCAACCGGCGGCCTCGTCCGCGGCATGACCGAGGAGGGCGTGAAGTCGCTCCGTCTCGTCGCCGACAACGTGCGCTACGGCACGCTCGACGGCTTCGACCGGCAGGGCGGCATCGCCATCGGCGCCCGCCTCGCCAACACGCTGCGCGTCAACGTCGGCGACAGCATCACCGTGCTCTCGGCGCGCGGCGCGCAGACGCCGTTCGGCACCGCGCCGCGCTCGAAGCCCTACGTCGTCAGTGCGATCTTCGAGCTCGGCATGTCGGAGTACGACCGCACGATGGTGTTCATGCCGCTCGTCGAGGCGCAGCGGTACTTCTCCAAGCCCGGCGAGGCCGACGTGCTCGAGATCGTCGTCGAGGATCCCGAGCGGGTTGCGGAGTATACCCAAGCCCTTAAAGCCGAGGGCGGGCCGACGCTGCAATTCTCCGATTGGCGCCAGCGCAACGAGACCTTCTTCACCGTGCTCGAGGTCGAGCGCAACGTGATGTTCATCATCCTCTCGCTGATCGTGCTGGTCGCCGCATTGAACATCATCTCCGGCCTGATGATGCTGGTGAAGGACAAGGGCCGCGACATTGCCATTCTGCGCACCATGGGCGCGACCAAGGGCGCGGTGATGCGCGTGTTCCTGATCACGGGCGCCTCGATCGGCATCGTCGGCACCATCGCCGGCTTCATTCTCGGGGTGGTGTTCTGCTGGAACATCGAGCCGATCCGCCAGTTCGTCGCCTGGCTGACCAATACGCAGATCTTCGATCCGCAGGTCTACTACCTGACCAAGCTGCCGGCCGATATCAACCCGCAGGAGACCGGCTTCATCGTCGTCATGGCGATGCTGCTGTCGGTGCTGGCGACGCTCTATCCCTCCTGGCGCGCCTCGCGTCTCGATCCCGTCGATGCGCTCCGCTACGAGTAGACGCGATGCGCGATGCCCCACTCATGTCACCGGTCCTGGAGCTCGCCGAGCTCTACCGCGCGTTCCGTCAGGGCCATCGCGAGATCGTGGTGCTGGCCGGCGCCTCGGCGGCATTGATGCCGGGGCAGGCGGTGGCACTCGTCGGCCCGTCGGGCGCCGGCAAGTCGACGTTGCTGCACATCGCCGGGCTGCTGGAGACGCCGGATTCGGGCCGCGTCGTTGTCAACGGATGCGATTGCTCCAGGCTCGACGACGACGGGCGCACGCGGGTCCGCCGGATCGAGATGGGCTTCGTCTACCAGTTCCACCAGCTGCTGCCGGAGTTCACCGCGGCCGAGAACGTGGTGATACCGCAGATGATCCGCGGCACGCCGCGGCGCACGGCGGAGACGCGCGCCAGGGATCTGCTCGCATCGATGGGTCTCGCCGAGCGCCTCGACCATCGCCCGGCCGAGCTCTCGGGCGGCGAGCAGCAGCGCACCGCCATCTGCCGCGCGCTCGCCAACGCGCCACGCCTGCTGCTCGCCGACGAGCCGACCGGAAACCTCGATCCGAAGACCTCCGAGCGCGTGTTCGGCGAGCTCGTCGAGCTCATTCGCGCGACCGGCGTCGCGGCCCTGATCGCAACTCATAACCTCGATCTGGCTCGGCGCATGGACCGGGTGCTGAGGCTCGAGAACGGCCACCTGGTCGAGATCGCCCCCGACGCGGTGCACTGAGCGGGGCCTATCGTCTCGCTCCGTCCACAGCACGTCAGGGCATGCGATGGTACCGGTCACGCGGCGCACTTGGCCTTCTCCCCGGGGAGAAGGTGGCCGAACGCCGAATGAGGAGGCCCGCACCGGACGCAAGTCCCTCACCTGCCCCTCCGGGGCATCCTCTCCCGTCCGGGGAGAGGAAAGTGCGGGCGACCGATCGAGAATTGAGCGGCTCTCCACAGGCGGTCGGCGGTCGTCGGCCGGGACGGGGACACGATTGGACCGCAGGTCTAGACTGGCGTCATGACCCGAGCGATTCGAGCCGACGACGCCGCAGGCGCGCGCCCTCCCGCGCCGGCGTTCATTCATCTCAAGGTCCACTCCGCCTACTCGCTACTCGAAGGCGCGCTACCCATCGGCAAGCTGGCCAAGATCGCTGAGGCCAAGCGGTTTCCGGCCCTCGCCGTCACCGACACCAACAACCTGTTTGGTGCGCTCGAGCTGTCCGAGAAGCTCGCCGCGGCCGGTGTGCAGCCGATCGTCGGCGTGTCGCTCGCCGTCGATTTCGAGGACCGCAGTGGCGCCGGAAACGGCAACGGGGCGGGTGTGTCGATGCCGGCGCCATCGCGCCAGCCGGTGCGCGCGATCGCGCTTCTGGCGATGAGTGATGCCGGCTATGCCAACCTGATGCGGATCGTCTCGCACGCGCACCTCGCCACCAGCGGCGCCGAGCCGCCGCACGTCAAGGCGCGCGATCTCGCCGGTCTCTCCGAAGGGCTGATCGCGCTCACCGGCGGGCCCGAGGGACCGATAGATCAGGCGGTCCTCGCCGGCCAAACCCCGCTCGCCGCCGAGCGCCTCGATCAGCTCTCGGCCCTGTTCGGCGATCGGCTCTATGTCGAGATCCAGCGCCACGGCCTCAAGTCCGAGCAGATCGTCGAGCCGGAGCTGCTCGATCTGGCCTATGCCAAGCGGCTCCGGATCGTCGCCACCAACGAGGCCTACTTCGCCAAGTCGGAGGACTACGAGGCGCACGACGCGCTGATCTGCATCGCCGAGGGCAGTTACGTCGTCGAGGACAATCGCCGGCGCCTGAGCGCGGAGCACTACCTGAAGAGCGCGGAGGAGATGGCCGAGGTGTTCGCCGATCTCCCAGAGGCGCTGGCAAGCACGGTCGAGATCGCGCGGCGCTGTGCGTTCCGTCCGCTGCCGAGAAAGCCGATCCTGCCGCGCTTCGTCGCCGGCGACGACAGCGTCAGCGAGATCGAGCAGTCGCGCCTCGAGGCGGCCGAGCTGAAGCGCCAGGCCGAGGAAGGGTTGGAGCGCCGCCTTGCGGCGTGCCGGCTCGCCGCGGGCTTTACTCGGGCCGACTACGACAAGCGGCTCGCGTTCGAGATCGACATCATCACCCGGATGAAGTTCCCCGGCTACTTCCTGATCGTCGCCGACTTCATCAAGTGGGCAAAGGCGCATGCCATTCCCGTCGGTCCGGGCCGCGGCTCGGGCGCCGGCTCGCTGGTCGCCTGGGCGCTGACCATCACTGATCTCGATCCGTTGCGTTTCGGCCTGCTGTTCGAGCGCTTCCTGAACCCTGAGCGCGTGTCGATGCCGGACTTCGACATCGACTTCTGCCAGGAGCGGCGCGACGAGGTGATCCGCTACGTGCAGGGCAAGTACGGCACCGACCGGGTGGCGCAGATCATCACCCACGGCAAGCTGCAGGCGCGCGCGGTGCTGCGCGACGTCGGCCGGGTGCTGCAGATGCCTTATGGCCAGGTCGACAAGCTGTGCAAGCTGGTGCCGAACAATCCGGCCAACCCGGTGACGCTCGCGGAGGCAATCGCCGGCGAGCCGAAGCTCAAGGAGGCGCGCGACGCCGAGCCGATCGTCGCCCGCCTGCTCGAGATCGGCGAGAAGCTCGAAGGGCTCTACCGGCACGCCTCTACGCACGCGGCCGGCATGGTGATCGGCGACCGTCCGCTGGTCGAGCTGGTGCCACTCTACCGCGATCCGAAATCGGAGATGCCCGTCACCCAGTTCAACTGGAAGATGGTCGAGGCGGCGGGGCTGGTGAAGTTCGACTTCCTCGGCTTGAAGACGCTGACCGTGCTGCAGAAGGCGGTGGAGCTGGTCGAGCGCGGGCGCGGCGTCAAGCTCCACCTTGCCAATGTCGGTCTCGACGACCGGCGCTCCTACGAGCTGCTCGCCCGGGCCGACACGGTCGGCGTGTTCCAGCTGGAATCGACCGGCATGCGCGAGAGCCTGAAGCGGCTGAAGCCCGACCGTTTCGAGGACATCATCGCCATGGTCGCGCTCTACCGGCCGGGCCCGATGGACAACATTCCGACCTACATCAACCGCAAGCACGGCGAGGAGCCCGTCGACTGCCTGCATCCGTTGCTGGAGCCGATTTTGAAGGAGACCTATGGCGTCATCATCTACCAGGAGCAGGTCATCCAGATCGCCCAGGTGATGGGCGGCTACAGTCTCGGCCAGGCCGACCTTCTGCGCCGCGCGATGGGCAAGAAGGACAAGGCGGCGATGGCCAGGCAACAGGCCGAGTTCGTCGCCGGCGCGGTCAAGAACGGGGTGAGGAAAGATGACGCCGCCTACATCTTCGAGCTGGTCGACAAGTTCGCCGGCTATGGCTTCAACAAGAGCCACGCCGCGGCCTATGCGCTGGTCAGCTATCACACCGCCTACATGAAGGCGAACTATCGCGAGGAGTTCCTCGCCGCATCGATGACGCTCGACATGTCGAACACCGACAAGCTCGCCATGTTCGCCGCCGAGGCGCGACGGAGCGGCATCCCCGTGCTGCCTCCCTGCGTGAATGCCTCGGACGTCGATTTCCTGGTGGAGGGCGCGCGATCGGTTTCCCTTCCCGCTGGTGGGGAGGGGGCAGCAGTGAGGGGAGCCCGCAACGGTCGTGGTTCCCCCCCACCCCGCCCCTCGCCCACGAGCGGGGAGGGAGGGGCCTCCCACCTCGCCATCCGCTATTCGCTCGCCGCCTTGAAGAACATCGGCGCGGCGGCGGTGGAGACGATCGTCGCCGAGCGGGCTGGCAGCGGCCCGTTCAAGTCGCTCGCCGATTTCGCCGGCCGCCTCAACCCGAAGGCGCTCAACAAGCGCGCTCTGGAGACGCTGGCGGCGGCGGGCTCGTTCGACGCGCTCGATCCCAACCGGGCAGAGGTGCACGGCAACGTCGACGTGATCCTTTCGGAGGCGGGGCAGCGCGGCAACGACGAGGCGGTCGGCCAGTTCAGCCTGCTCGGGGCGATGGACTCCGGGGCGTCGCGAAACGGCGTCGTGCTCAAGCTGAAGCCGATGCAGGCGTGGACGCCGATGGAGCGCCTGGCGCACGAGTTCGACGCGGTCGGCTTCTATCTCTCCGGTCACCCGCTCGATCAGTACGAGAGCATCCTCGCCAAGCTCGGCGTGCGCCGCTACGTCGAGTTCGAGGCGGCGACGGAGCGTGGCGCGACGGCCGCGCGGCTCGCCGGCATCGTCGTCTCCATGCGCGAGCGCCGCTCGCAGAAGGGGAACAAGTTCGCGTTCGCGATGTTCTCCGACCCCTCGGGCCAGTTCGAGGCCGTGATCTTCTCCGACACGCTCAACCAAGCGCGCGATCTCCTCGAGCCGGGCACGCCGGTGCTGCTGACGGTCGAGGCCGAGCGCGACGGCGACACGGTGAAGATACGCGTGCAGGGGATCGAGGCGCTCGACAAGGCGGCCGAGAGCGTCGAGCGGGGGCTCAGGATCGTGCTCGACGCGAGGGCAGGCGCAACGAGCGGATACGCCCGGCTGAAGGAGATGCTGAAGCCGGCCACCGGCCCGGGGCGCCGTGGCGGCGAGGTGCGCATCGTACTGCCGCTGCCGGGGCGCCGCCGCGAGCTCGAGCTCGTGGTGCCCGGCCGTTTCGACGTCTCGCCCGCCCAGGCCGGCCTACTGTCGACCGTTCCTGGCGTGGTCGAGGTCGCGGAGACGTGATCCCCGCGCGCGTGGCGGCCGGCTGCCGGAACGGGAGTCGCTACGCGCAATTATGAACCCCGCGCTACCTCAACAGCTTATCGTACAGCCCGAGCACGATCTCGAGCGCGATCAGCGCGATGATGTACCACTCCAGCCGATGGCTGGTGCGCGTCGCCATCAGGTCGGTGATGGTGTCGACCGTCTCGCGGATGACCTCGAGCTTGCGCTCGATCGCGCGGCCCCGCTCGGGCAGGTCGTACTCGTCGACGAGGCGCGCCCACAGCCGCTCGTGCTCCGGGTGGTCCCACAGCACGTCGGGCTTGTCGTCGAGATCGATCCGGCGCGCGAGGCGCTGATGGATGGAGAGCCCCTCGCCGATCTGGGCGAGCAGCGTCGCCTGCGGCCCGGCCGGAAGGCGCCCCGCGCTCAGCACCTCGGCGACCGGCGTGATGCGCTCGAACGCCTGCCCCATGCGCCGCTCGTCGTAGGCGAGCGTGACGCTCATCGCCAGCGCCTCGGCGACCAGCAGCAGCCGGTTCGGGTCGGCGCCTCTCAGGTGCAGGCCGCCGGCGGTATTGAAGTTGTCGTCCTCGTCCGGTTTGACGACGATCTCCAGTGTCTCGCTCTCTCGCTCGGCAAGCGGGCCGACAATCCGCTCGCCGAGGCTCTCGAGCATGCCCTCCTCCGCGAGCGGGCTCATCCCGATGAACACGACCGCGCCGGAGCGGAACAGCACCGCGGTGCCGCCGCCCGGCAGCGGGAAGGCGAGCGGGTTCTGCGAGAAGGCGTCGTCGCGCTCGAGCCCCTTGGTCTCGATGCGCTCGCCGACCTGCAGCGCGCGGGCGCGAATCGGGCGATTGTCGTCGGGGCTCATGGGGTGCTCGCGGTTGCTTCCGGCCGAGCATGCCGCAAGCGGGCGGCGCGCGCGAGGCGTCCGCACGTCGCTCGCGGCGTCATGAATTTGTCACAGCACGGATCGCTCCGCTCAGTCGCCGACCAGCTCGAGCTGATACTGCCGTTTCGGCTTGCGTGACATTCGTCCGGCCGAGGTAGCGGACCTGTCTGTCTGGGAATTGTGCGCGTAGGTCTTCCAGGTCGGCTCGTAACTATCGTCGGCCTGGTCGCCCCAATAGGTCCATCCCGGCCGCGTGCCGCGCGCGAATAGTTCCAGGTACGGCCCCCAGCTGCAGGCCTCGATCAGCTCGTACTGCTCGTCGGGCTTGCGGGAGTGCTCGCGCTTGCGCGACGCCATGTAGTTCACCTGACGGCGCCCAGCGGCCAGCGTACGGGCGTTCTTGCCGCGCACGCCGAACAGCAGCAGCTCGGTCACGTTGCGGAAGTAGAAGCCGACGCCGCGGCCGTCGGAGCCGCCGTCCTTTCGAATCTTGTGCCAGACGATGTTGCTCTTGTACTCGAAGCCCCAGGCCGCCATGACGCGCAGGCCATCCGGCAGCAGCGCGTTCGGAACCCACATGTAGAGGTGCGCGGGCGAGGCCGCGAGGCTGGCGACCGGCATCGCGCAGATCTCGTCGGTGGTCATCGTTCGATACCGCGCGAGGCGCCGATGCTCTGGCGCAACCTTGCCCGTGCGGTTCGTGAACTGCCACGGCGGATCGGCGAGGATGGTGCCGAAGGACCTTCCTGGCAGACTCCCAAGCACGTCGAAGCTGGATCGCTCAGGCTGGCCGATCATCGATGAAGGCCTCCCTCTTGATGCTGAACACGAGAACCGGACAACCGCCGGCACCGCCACCTTCGATTTTTGGCTTCAGCTTGTCGAAGTGAGTCGTCGACGCACCATAAGTGCTGGAGTCACGCTCCAACATTTCATGGTTGTCGTTGAGCCAGCGTTGAAGTGCAGTCGTCCGCGTGATTATGACGCCGACGTCGATGACGCGCAGATCGTACAACAGACGGAAATTGTTCAAGTCACGATCGAAGAATGGATCCTTGTTGTTCCATTCGACCTCGAGTGCGACGCGGTTCTTGTAACAGTCGATGCTGTGAGTCGGTGATGGTGTGGGAACCTTGTCGACGAGGATTTCGGTGTCGAAAGCCTTCTCCACCCAGCCAAGCCGGTAGAGGCTCGCGTCCAGTAGCTTTGCGGTCTCGGTCTTGTTCTTGCCCTTGGCAGCCAACGTCGACCACCGGAGTTCGAAATCGGCAAGCACTCGCACGATCTCCTCGAACTCGTTCGCGTGAACGGCCTGGAGAATCGTCAAGGCATTCCTCCAATCGAAGACCTCGAACTTCGCCGCGACGCTGTTGGGCAGAGGCTTCATTCTCGCTAGCGCTCACCAGATATTAATCAGCATACCACGAGGATCGAACAAAGCAAGAACATTTCGCCTCGTTGTACCGGTCCCCCCAGGGCCATTCAATTCTCGGTCACCGGCGCGCACCCCTCTCCCGGGGCGGGAGAGGGTGCCCGAAGGGCGGGTGAGGGACTTGCCGCGTGCGATGCGGCCGCCGGCGGCCAGACTCCTCATCCGCCCCTTCGGGGCAACCCGGATCAAGTCCGGGGCAAGCTCTTCTCCCCACGGGAGAAGGAAGACGGTGCGGCGCAGAATGAACTGAATCGCTCTGCCAGTCCTCCAACGGCTATCACGATTCCAAAGCGTTCCGCCGCAGCGCTTGCCATCCTCCCCGACTTCCGTCATAACCCGCGCCATCTCACACGCGGACCCATGCGCCCGGCGGATTGAAAGCCCCGTCGGCCGCTCCGGTGGACCATCCGCCCCGCGCCCGGCATCGGGCCCGAGGCAGACGGTCTCTCCAGGTCCGCGGCGGACCAACCGGAAAAGAGGACCACCCATGACGCTTCCCGCGTTCAACATGCGTCAGCTTCTGGAAGCTGGCGTGCACTTCGGCCACCAGTCGCACCGCTGGAACCCCAAGATGGCGCCGTTCATCTTCGGCGCCCGCAACAACATCCACATCATCGACCTGACCCAGACCACGCCGCTGCTGCACCAGGCGCTGGTCAAGGTCTCGGACACGGTCGCCGGCGGCGGCCGCGTGCTGTTCGTCGCCACCAAGCGGCAGGCCTCCGATTCGATCGCCGATGCCGCCAAGCGCTCGGCCCAGTACTTCATCAATCACCGCTGGCTCGGCGGCACGCTGACCAACTGGAAGACGATCTCGCAGTCGATCCGCCGCCTGCGCCAGCTCGACGACATCCTCGCCGACCCGCAGGGCCGCACGAAGAAAGAGATCCTCAATCTCACCCGCGAGCGCGAGAAGCTCAACCAGTCGCTCGGCGGCATCAAGGACATGGGCGGCACGCCGGACCTGCTGTTCGTGATCGACACCAACAAGGAGGGCATCGCGATCCAGGAGGCGAGGAAGCTCGGCATCCCGATCGTCGCCATCGTCGACACCAACTGCGATCCCGACGGCATCGACTATCCGGTTCCCGGCAACGATGACGCCGGCCGCGCCATCACGCTCTACTGCGATCTCGTCGCGCGCGCGGCGATCGACGGCCTCGAGCGCAGCCAGTCGGCCGCCGGCGTCGACATCGGCGCCTCCGTGACGCCGCCGAGCGAGGCGCTTCCCGCCGCCTTCAAGGGCATCGATGCAGCGCGCGGCGAGGCGGACGACCTCAAGCGCATCACCGGCATCACGCCCAAGCTCGAGCAGAAGCTCAACGACGCCGGCGTGTTCCATTTCTGGCAGATCATGGACCTCGACGCCGAGCAGCTCGCCGCGCTCGACGCCCAGCTCCGGCTCAAGGGCCAGGCGACCCGCGACGACTGGGTCGGCCAGGCCAAGAAGCTGGTCGAGGCGACGGCCGTCTGATATCGCGCGGGTGCCGCGGGGCCGTGTGCCTCGGGCGCCCGGACCGGCCCATCGACACGAACCGACAGGTGATTGAATGACCACGATTTCCGCGAGCCTGGTGAAGGAGCTGCGTGAGCGCACCGGGGCCGGCATGATGGACTGCAAGGCGGCGCTCGGCGAGACCGGCGGCGATATCGAGGCGGCGATCGACTGGCTGCGCAAGAAGGGCCTCTCCAAGGCCGCCAAGAAGGCCGGCCGCGTCGCCGCCGAGGGCCTCGTCGGCCTGGTCGCGAGCGGCACCACCGGCGCCGTGGTCGAGGTCAACTCCGAGACCGACTTCGTGGCCAGGAACGAGCAGTTCCAGGATCTCGTCGCCAAGGTCGCCTCGCTCGCCCCCGCCGCCAAGGGCGATGTGGCCAAGCTGCTCGCCGCTACGTTCCCCGGCGCCGCGATCAGCGTCGAGGAGAAGGTCAAGGAGCTCGTCGCGACCATCGGCGAGAACATGAACGTGCGCCGCTCCGCCGCGCTCGAGGTGAAATCCGGCGTAGTCGGTGCCTACATGCACAACCAGATCGCCCCGGGCCTCGGCAAGATCGGCGTACTGGTCGCGATCGAGAGCGAGGGCAAGAATGCCGACGAGATCGCCGCGCTCGGCCGCATGATCGCGATGCACGTCGCCGCCACCAATCCGATCGCCCTCGACCTCGACGGCGTGCCGGCCGACGTGCTCGAGCGCGAGAAGGCGATCATCATGGAGAAGAACCAGGGCAAGAAGCCCGAGGTGATGGAGAAGATCGTCGCCTCGAGCCTCAAGAGCTTCGCCAAGGAGCACTGCCTCTTGGAGCAGTCCTACATCCACGATCCCTCCAAGTCGGTCGCACAGGCGCTGAAGGATGCCGCCGGCAAGGCCGGTGGGCCGGTCGCGATCACCGCCTTCGTCCGCTATGCGCTCGGCGAGGGAATCGAGAAGAAGGAGGACGACTTCGCGGCCGAGGTCGCGGCGGCGGCCGGCGCGCGTTGACCGTGCACGGTGGCGGCCGGTGTCCGAGCGAGGGAAATGGCACGCATGTCGGCAGGCAAGGGTGATCTCCGCTACAAGCGGCTGCTGCTGAAGCTGTCGGGCGAGGCGCTGATGGGCGCGAACGCCTACGGCATCGACATGGCCGTCGCCGACCGTCTCGCGCGCGACGTCGCCGAGGCGGTCAGGGCCGGGGCCGAGATTGCGATCGTCGTCGGCGGCGGCAACATCTTCCGCGGTCTCGCCGGAGCGGCCAAGGGCATGGACCGCGCCACCGCCGACTACATGGGCATGCTGGCGACGGTGATGAACGCACTCGCCCTGCAGAACGCGCTGGAGCATGCCGGCGCCTCCTCGCGCGTGCTCTCCGCGATCCCGATGCCGACCGTGTGCGAGGCCTACGTGCGGCCCAAGGCGCTGCATCACCTCGCCAAGGGGCGGGTCGTGATCTTCGCCGCCGGCACCGGCAACCCCTTTTTCACCACCGATACGGCCGCCACCTTGCGTGGCATCGAGATGGGATGCGATGCGGTCGCCAAGGCGACCCAGGTGGACGGGGTATACTCCGCCGACCCCAAAAAGGTGCCGGGCGCGACCCGCTACGACCGGCTGACCTACGGCGAGGTGCTCGCCCGTGACCTCAAGGTGATGGACGGCGCGGCGATCGCGCTTGCTCGCGACAATCGACTTCCGGTAATCGTGTTCTCCATCGATGAGCCCGGGAATCTGCTCAGAGTCTTGCGGGGGCAGGCGCACGCCACCATCATCGAGGCCGGGGCCTGAGGGTCTCGCATGGGGTGCCGGGAGCCGGCTCCGCCGCAGGGTGCCGTCGAGAGCGCTGTCGTTCCCCCCCGGTGGGGGTGGAGGGGCTTGGGCCTGCGCAGTGGGAGCGGCACGTAAGACGAGGAACGGCCATGGCGTCAGGGAAATTCGACATCAAGGAGCTCGAGGGCCGCATGCGGGCCTCGCTCGAGGCATTGAAGCGAGAGCTCAGTGGGCTCCGGACCGGCCGTGCCAGCTCGCACCTGCTCGATCCGGTGCAGGTCAACGTCTACGGGTCGAGGATGCCGCTCAATCAGGTGGCGACGATCTCGGTGCCGGAGCCGCGCACCATATCGGTGCAGGTCTGGGACCGCTCCAACGTGCAGGCCGTCGACAAGGCGATCCGCGAGGCCAACCTCGGCATCAACCCGATCGTCGACGGCGTCGTCATCCGCTTGCCGGTGCCGACACTGACCCAGGAGCGCAGAGTGGAGCTGGTCAAGCTCGCCCACAAGTACGCCGAGCAGTCGCGCATTGCCGTGCGCAACGTCCGGCGCGAGGGCATGGAGCTGCTGAAGAAGCTCGAGAAGGACCACGAGATGAGCCAGGACGACCATCACAAGGGCTCGGCCAGGGTCCAGGAGCTGACCGACAAGCTGATCAAGGAGATCGACCAGACGCTGGCCGCCAAGGAAGTCGAGATCCAGAAGGTCTGATCCGAGCCCCGTTCGACGAGAAGAGCTGCAGCCCGTGCCAGATGCAATGAAAGCCGAGTTATCGCCCGAGGCTTCGGCGGAAAGCGCGGGGCTGAGCCACGTCGCGATCATCATGGATGGCAACGGACGCTGGGCCAAGGCGCGCAGCCTGCCGCGCGCGGTCGGTCACCGCCAGGGCGTCGAGGCGGTGCGGCGCACGGTGCGCGCGGCGATCGAACTCTCGATCCCCTATCTCACGATCTACAGCTTTTCCTCGGAGAACTGGTCGCGCCCCAAGGACGAGATCGAGGATCTGATGGGGCTGATCAAGCGCTTCATCCGCCGCGATCTCGCCGAGCTGCATCAGTGGGGCGTGAGGGTCCGCGTGATCGGCCTGCGCACCGGCGTCGATCCGGAGCTGATGACGCTGATCGACGAGGCGGTCGAGCTGACCCGCCACAACACCGCGCTCATGCTGGTGATCGCCTTCAACTACGGCTCGCGCGCCGAGATCGCCGAGGCTGCGCGCGAACTCGCAGAGGCCGTCCGCGACGGCCGCCTGTCGGCCGAGGACATCACGCCCGAGACCTTTGCGGCGACGCTCGGCACCAGCGGCATCCCGGATCCCGATCTCCTGATAAGAACCGGCGGCGAGATGCGGCTCTCCAACTTCCTGCTCTGGCAGGCCGCCTACACCGAGCTCGTGTTCCTCGACGCCCACTGGCCGGATTTCGGCCGCGAGCTGCTCGAGCAGGCGATTGCGCAATTCCGCTTGCGGGATCGGCGCTTCGGCGGCCTTGGCAAGCGCTCGACCGGCTGAGGCGAGCATGGGCGCCGACATGCCAGCCAGTGCCGACGCGCCCGCTCGGGTCTCGCGCGGCATCGGCGATCTCGGGCCGCGCCTCGCCTCCGGTCTGGTGCTGGCGGCGATCGCGCTCGTCCTCAACTACGCCGGCCTCGGCTGGCTCGCCCTCCTGGTGCTGGCCGTCGGCCTGATCATGAGCTGGGAGTGGGGACGGGTGGTCCGTCGCGGCGAGGTGGATGCGGCGCTGATCGTGCACGGACTAGCGGTCGCGGTGGCAGTGCTGCTCGCCGTGCTCGGGCTGCCGGCGATGGGCGCAGTTGCGCTCCTGGTCGCGATGGGGGTCGTCGCGCTGGTGGAATCCGGGCGGCGGCCGCTGATCTCGGCGCTGGGCGTCGCCTATGTCGGCTTGCCTGCAGTCGCCCTGCTGTGGCTCCGGGGCGACGAGCCGCTGGGTGCTGCGGCGGTGCTGCTCGTTCTGCTGATCGTGTGGACCTCGGATACGGCCGCATTCGCTGCCGGGCGCACGTTTCGAGGGCCGAAGCTGTGGCCGCGCGTGTCGCCCAACAAGACCTGGTCGGGGCTCGCTGGCGCGCTCGTTGGCAGTGCGGTCGCGGGCGCCTTGTTCGCCGCCGTCTCGGGGCTCGGTACGCCCGCCTGCCTCGCCGGCAAGGGGCTTCTGCTCGGCCTCGTGGCCCAGCTCGGCGACCTCGCCGAGTCCTCGCTGAAGCGCGGCTTCGGGGTCAAGGACGCGAGCACGCTGATTCCGGGCCACGGCGGCTTCATGGATCGCGCCGACAGCATGGTCGCAGCAACGCTGGCCGCGGCGATCCTTGCAGCCTTGGTCGGTGCCGGAGCGCCGGCGCGCGCGCTCCTCGGCTGCTGAAGGAGTGAGTCCCGAGATGCCGGCAGCTGCGAACACCGCCGAGGGGCCACGGACGCCGGCGGCGAGATCGTGCCGCAGCATCAGCATTCTCGGCGCCACCGGATCGATCGGCACCAGCACCCTCGATCTCGTCGGTCGCACGCCCGAGGAGTTCGAGATTGTCGCGCTGACCGCGCAGTCGAACGTCGCGAGTCTCGCCGAGCTCGCCATCCGCCACCGCGCCCGCCTCGCCGTGATCGGAGACGCGGCACTCTACGGCGAGCTGAAGGAGCGGCTGGCCGGCAGCGGCATCGAGGCGGCAGCCGGCGCCGGAGCGCTGATCGCCGCCGCCGCCGAGCCGGCCGACTGCGTGATGGCGGCGATCATGGGCGCTGCCGGTCTCGAACCGACGCTGGCCGCCGTGGGTCAGGGGCGCCGGTTGGCGCTCGCCAACAAGGAATGCCTGGTCTCGGCGGGCGACATCTTCATGCGGCAGGTGGCGGAGTCGGGCGCCGAGCTGCTGCCGGTCGACAGCGAGCACTCGGCGGTGTTCCAGGCCGTGCGCGCCGCCGACCCGGATACGATCGAGCGGATCGTGCTGACTGCATCCGGCGGGCCATTTCGCGAGTGGGACCTGGAACGGATCAGGGCCGCGACGCCCGAGGAGGCGCTGCGCCATCCCAACTGGTCGATGGGCGCCAAGATCACGATCGATTCGGCGACCATGATGAACAAGGGTCTGGAGCTGATCGAGGCCTTCCATCTGTTCCCGGTCACCGCCGAACAGCTCGATGTCGTCGTTCACCCGCAGTCGGTGGTGCATTGCCTCGTCGCCTACCGTGACGGCTCGTGCCTCGCCCAGCTGTCGGCGCCCGACATGCGCACGCCGATCGCGGTCGCGCTCGCCTGGCCGGCGCGGATGGCGGCGCCGACCGAGCGCCTCGACCTAGCCAAGATCGCCCAGCTGACGTTCGAGGCTCCGGACGAGGTCCGCTTTCCGGCGCTCCCGCTGGCCCGCGCGGCACTCGAGCGGGGCGGCGGCGCTCCGGCGGTGCTCAACGCGGCCAACGAAGTGGCGGTAGAGGCGTTCCTCGGGCGGCGCATCGGCATTCTTGAAATCGCGGCAACGGTATCGGAATGTCTGGGGCGCGCCGACTCGCTCGGCCTGCTGGCCCCGCCCGCCGACCTCGACGACGTGCTGGCGCTCGATGCCGCCGCCCGCGAGCTGACCGAGGCCCTGTTGAAAGGCCGCGTGTGAGCGTACATAGAGACGATTGAATGCAACGATTGCGAGCCGCCGATCATGGCGCGGCTC
Source organism: Pseudomonadota bacterium (assembly GCA_040752215.1). Taxonomy (GTDB): domain Bacteria; phylum Pseudomonadota; class Alphaproteobacteria; order Rhizobiales; family Hyphomicrobiaceae; genus JBFMEX01. The sequence goes on from JBFMEX010000095.1 coordinate 32,818, forward strand.
TGCCCCCTGGAGGCTTCCGACAATGGCGATGCTGACCGGCCTGATGGACAGCTTGATGGCGCCGCTGGCGGTGGCCATTCCGTTCCTGTTCGTGCTGACCGTGGTGGTGTTCGTGCACGAGCTCGGCCACTTCCTCGTCGCCCGCTGGTGCAGCGTCAAGGTCGATGCGTTTTCGATCGGGTTCGGGAAGGAAATCTGGGGCTTCACCGACCGCCACGGCACCCGCTGGCGGTTCGCCTGGATCCCACTCGGCGGCTACGTCAAGTTCATGGACGACGACAACGCCGCCAGCGCCCCGTCGCGCGAGACCATCGCCAGCATGTCGGAGGCCGAGCGAGCCGGCTCGTTCCATGCCAAGCCGGTGTGGCAGCGGGCCGCCGTGGTGGCCGCGGGCCCACTCGCCAACTTCCTGTTCTCCATATTGATTTTTGCGCTGATCTTCATGGCGCTGGGGGTCACGAGGATGGAGCCGAGGGTCGCCGAGGTGCTGCCCGACACGCCGGCGGCCAAGGCCGGCTTCCAGAGCGGCGACCTGGTGCTCGCCATCGACGGCACGAGAATTGACGATTTCGCCGACCTGCAGCGGATCGTCTCCTCCAGCCCCGGCCGCAGCCTGGTGTTCGAGGTCGACCGCGACGGCAAGCGGCTGGCGCTCGACGTGCAGCCGGAGCTGCGCGAGCAGGACGATCGCATCGCCGGCAAGGTCAAGCGGCCGCTGATCGGTATTCGCGGCCCGGCGGCGACCGCCAAGGTCACGCACGAGCGGGTCGGACCGCTGGCGGCGGTCGGGCTCGGCGTCGAGCGGACGTGGGAGATCATCACCAGCACGCTCGGCTACATCCGCGACGTGATTCGCGGCCAGCAGCCGGCCGACCAGCTCGGCGGGCCGGTGCGCATCGCCGACGTCGCCGGCAAGGTTGCCAAGCAGGGGATCGTCGACCTCGTGTTCCTGACCGCGTTCCTGTCGGTCAGCATCGGCCTGCTCAACCTGTTCCCCGTTCCGGTGCTCGACGGCGGCCACCTCGTCTTCTACGCCATCGAGGCGATCCGCGGCCGGCCGCTGAGCGAAGGCGTGCAGGACGTGAGTTTCCGCATCGGGCTCGCGCTCATCCTCATGTTAATGGTGTTCAGCTTCCGCAACGACCTCGGCATCATCGCCCGCTGGCTGTCGTGAATTATGGCGATTGATCGGCGTTCAAGCAGCTGCTCCGACGGGCGTTCGGAATGTCCTCCGGTGACGTATTCTTGCCACTTCCGTTACCCTTGCTGAATCGTTAAAAGCGAGGGTTGTAACGGGGTGCGTCCGGTGTGATTCGGATGCCTTCTGCCTGGGGGCGGGCCGAGGGGATACGGTCGCGTCGAACAAGAAACGAGATTGAGCGCGGTCGGCCCATGCCGACGGAGGCCGTGCTTCAGGGGGGTCGGCAAAGCGCGAGGGCAGATCCGCGAATGCAATGGCTTCGGATCATGTCGCTGGGGGGCTGGCATGTCGCGTTGTGGTTGGCTCTGGCCAGCCCGGCGGCGGTTCTTGTCGACGGCCTCTCGTTTGCCGTTCCGGCGGCTGCTCAGGGTGTCGTGCGAGAGATCCGGGTTGACGGCAATCGCCGCGTCGAGCCCGAGACGGTGCGCTCCTACCTGCAGATCTCGGTCGGTGACGCTTTCGATGAGGGCAAGATCGACCGCTCGCTCAAGGCGTTGTTCGCCACCGGCCTGTTCTACGACGTGCAGATCGACCGCCAGGGCAACGCGCTGGTCGTCTCCGTCAAGGAGAACCCGGTCGTCAACCAGGTCGCGTTCGAGGGCAACAGCGAGGTCGAGACCCAGACCCTGCAGGCCGAGGTGCAGCTGAAGCCGCGCTCCGTGTTCACCCGCGCCCGCGCCCAGTCCGACGTGCAGCGCATCCTCGACGTCTACAGGCGACAGGGCCGCTTCGCCGCCTCGGTCGAGCCCAAGCTGATCGAGCTCGAGCAGAACCGCGTCAACGTCGTGTTCGAGATCACCGAGGGCGGCGCAACCAAGGTCAAGGGTATTAACTTCGTCGGCAACCACGCGTTCTCCGACTCGCAGTTGCGCGACATCATCTCGACTACCGAGCAGAGCTGGCTCGATTTCCTCAAAGGCACCAGCATCTACGATCCCGACCGGCTCAACCTCGACCGCGAGCTGGTGCGCCAGTACTATCTCAAGAACGGCTATGCCGATGCGCGGGTGACGGCGGCCAACGCCGAGCTCGACCGCGACGGCTCCGGCTTCTACATCACCTTCGCGATCGAGGAGGGCGAGCTCTACCGCTTCGGCGAGGTGCGCATCGAGAGCGCGCTGGCGGGCGTCAATCCCGACGCGCTGCGCGGCGAGTTGCTGACCGATCCGGGCGAGATCTACAACGGTGCCGAGATCGACAAGACGGTGGAGAAGCTGACGCTGGCGATCGCCGAGCAGGGCTATGCGTTCGCGCGCGTCCGGCCGAAGGCGCAGCCGGATACCGCGACACGTACGATCGGTCTCGTCTATGCTGTCGACGAGGGCCCGCGCGTCTACATCGAGCGCATCAACGTCGTCGGCAATACGCGCACCAAGGATTTCGTCATCCGGCGTGAGTTCCGCTTGGCTGAAGGCGACGCCTACAATCCGTTGCTCGTCGATCGCGCCAAGAAGCGCTTGAATGCTCTCGGCCTGTTCAAGACCGTCGAGGTCAAGCGCCGTCCTGGCACGGCTCAGGATCGCGTCGTGCTCGACGTCGAGGTGGTCGAGCAGTCGACCGGCGAGCTGTCGTTCGGCGCCGGCTACTCGACCAGCGAGGGTGTGATTGGCGACATCACGATCTCCGAGCGCAACCTGTTCGGCAACGGCCAGTACCTGCGCTTGAAGGTGGCCGGCTCGATCGAGCGTCTACAGGTCGACATCGGCTTCACCGAGCCGCGCTTCCTCGACATGAACCTGTCGGCCGGCATCGATCTCTTCCACAAGGAGATCGACCAGCGCGACACGTCGGGCTTCCGCAGCCGCAAGACTGGCGCCAGCCCGCGGCTCGGCTTCCCGCTGTCCGAGAACCTGTGGGTCCAGACGAACTACACGATCTCGCGCGACGAGATCTTCGACGTGGATCCGTTCGCCTCGTTCGCCATCAAGGAGGCCTGCGGCTGGGATGGCTTCACGTGCCGGAAGGGCGAGTACTACACCTCCGCCATCGGCGGCTCGCTCACCTACGACGCGCGCAACCATCCGCGCAACCCGACCCGCGGCTTCTATCTGCAGGCGACGACCGACTTTGCCGGCGTCGGCGGCGACGTGCAGTACGTCCGCGTCGGCGGCGAGGCGCGCGGCTACTATCCGATCACCGACAAGCTGACCTTCGTCAGCCGCGTGGTCGGTGGCCACATTGCCGGCTGGGGCGGCGACGATCCGCGTCTGATCGACCTGTTCTTCAAGGGCGGCGAGACGGTGCGCGGCTTCGATCGTGCCGGCTTCGGTCCGCGCGATCTCAACACTGGCGATGCACTCGGCGGCTCGACCTACTGGGCCGCCACGGCCGAGGTCCGCTTCCCGATCCCGCTGGTGCCCGACGAGCTCGGCATCTCGGGTGCCGTGTTCGCCGACGCCGGCTCGCTGTGGGATGCGGGCGCGGGTGCCAAGAACGCGCCGCAGAAGTGCCAGCCGTTCAACATCAACTTCGTCTGTCTCGCCGACGACGAGACCGTTCGGTCCTCGGTCGGTGTGAGCTTGCTGTGGAACTCGCCGCTCGGACCGCTGCGCCTCGACTACGCGCACGTGCTGAGCAAGGAGTCCTACGACGAGGAGCAGTCGATCCGGTTCGGCGCCTCCACCAAGTTCTGATCCCACTTCTGGAGCGGGGCTCGAGGAGGGCCCCCTCACACGGCCATCCCTTCCGCTCCCACCTCGCCCGACGGCGGCATAGGTCTCTGCGATTGATTTGGCTGCCGTTGGGGCCCATGCTTGGCCGGGCCTTCCGCCACCGCGCGACCACCGGGCTCATGGGAGCGTCACCGCTCTCCGGCTGCGCTGCGATCCGGCGCGACCATGGCGAAGGAGTGCGGCACACATAGAGGCACACGACCGCGGTTCGCCGACGCGACGAGCAAAGGGGGGCGCTCCGATGGAGCATCCTGGCTTCTTCGACCGGAAAGGGCCGTTGCCGCTCGCCGAGGTGGCGCGGGCGGTCGGCGCCGTGCTGCCGGCCGGAGCGGATGGCGCTCTGCTGATCGAGGATGTCCGGCCGTTGTCCGAGTCCGGCCCGCGCCACATCACGTTCCTCGACAACCGCAGGTATCTGCCGCAACTGGCGACCGCCAGGGCCGGCGCCGTGCTCGTGCAGCCGGCGCTCGCGGCGCGGGTCCCGCACGGCGTCATCGCACTCGAGACCAAGACGCCCTATCGGGGCTTTGCACTGGCGCTGCAACTCTTCTATCCCGACGCGATCTGGCCGCGGGTCGCCGCTTGCGGGGCGCAGCCAGCGATCGATCCGACGGCCGAGATCGAGGATGGCGTGGCGATCGAGCCGGGTGCAGTCATCGGGCCCGGAGCCCACATCGGCGCCGGCAGCCGGATCGCGGCGGGGGCGGTCGTCGGCTTTCGAGTGGCGATCGGCCGGCGCTGCTACGTCGGCGCCCAGTCGGTGGTAACGCATGCCGTGATCGGCGACCGGGTGATCATCCACGCTGGGGTCCGCATCGGCCAGGACGGGTTTGGCTTCGCGATGGGGCCGGAAGGGCACCTGAAAGTGCCGCAGATCGGCCGGGTGATCGTGCAGGACGACGTCGAGATCGGGGCCAATACCGCGATCGATCGGGGCGCCCTTAAGGATACGATCATCGGAGAAGGTACCAAAATTGATAATCTCGTGCAAATCGGGCACAACGTCGTCATCGGGCGCCATTGCGTGATCGTGGCTCATACCGGCATCTCCGGCTCCACCGAGCTCGGCGATTTCGTCGTCATGGGCGGCCAATCCGGCACGGTCGGACACATCAAGATCGGCAGCGGCGCCCAGATCGCCGGGGCCTCGCATCCCAAGGATGACGTCCCGGCCGGGGCGCGGGTCGGTGGTACGCCGGCCAAGCCGCTTCGGGAGTGGGCCCGCGAGCTCGCCGCCGTGTCGCGCCTTGCCGCGCGCGGCAAGGCCGAGCCGGAGCCCAATGACGACTGAGTTGCCTCGGCCGGACCGATGACCCGTTCCGGTTCACCGTCGTGATCGGATGGTTGGAGCATGAACAAATGAATGACGCCACGCCAAAGCCAGCGCTCACGACCGCCGATATCGGCCAGGTGATGCAACTCCTGCCGCACCGCTATCCGTTCCTCATGGTCGACAGGATGTACGACATGGACGGCGATGAGAGCTGCGTCGGGGTCAAGAACGTCACGATCAACGAGCCCTTCTTCCAAGGCCACTTTCCCCAGTATCCGGTGATGCCGGGCGTGCTGATCATCGAGGGCTTGGCGCAGACGGCGGGGGCGCTGTGCGTGCACAGCCTCGGCGGTGGCTACAAGGCCGAGCTGGTCTATTTCATGGGGATCGACCGGGCCAAGTTCCGCAAGCCTGTTCTGCCGGGCGACCAGCTGCACTACCATGTGCGCAAGATCCGCAATCGCGGCCGCGTGTGGAAATTCTACGGCGAGGCCAAGGTCAACGGTCAGATCGTCGCCGAGGCGGAGATCAGCGCCATGCTCGCTGACACGGCCGAGGCCCGGGCGTTCGCGAGCAAGAATGGCTGAGACTGGAATCCATCCGACCGCAATTGTCGAGACTGGAGCAAAGCTCGGAGCGGGTGTCCGCATCGGTCCCTTCTCGCATGTCGGTGCGGAGGTCGTGCTCGGTGACGGCGTCGAGATCGTCAGCCACGCTGTCGTAGCCGGACGCACCACCGTCGGGGCGCGCACGCGTATCTTCCCGTTCGCCTCGATCGGCCATCAGCCCCAGGACCTCAAATTCAAGGGCGAGCCTTCGACGCTGGCGGTCGGCGCCGACTGCATCATCCGCGAAGGCGTGACCATGAACCCCGGCACCGCGGGCGGTGGCATGTCGACGACGATCGGCGACCGCTGCGCGTTCCTGGCCAACAGCCATGTCGGTCACGATTGCCACGTCGGCAACAATGTCGTCTTCTCCAACAACGTCATGCTCGCCGGTCATTGCTCGGTCGGCGATTTCGCGATCATCGGCGGCGGCGCCGCGGTGATCCAGTTCGCCCGCGTCGGCGCGCACTCGTTTCTCGGCGGCATGTCGGGACTCGAGAACGATCTCATTCCCTACGGCATGGCGCTCGGCAACCGGGCCCATCTCTCCGGACTCAACATCGTCGGGCTGCAGCGGCGCGGCTTCTCGCGCAGCGACATCCACGACTTGAGGCGCGCCTACCGGCTGATGTTCGCCGACGAGGGCACGCTGCTGGAGCGCGTCGCCGACGTGGCGCAGGAGTTCGCCGGCCATCCGATCGTGGTCGAGATCGTCGATTTCATCCGCGCCGGCGGCAAGCGCTCGATCTGCACTCCGCGCGAGGTGGCAGAGGCGTGAGGCTGGCGGCGATGCCGAGCAGCAGCGAGGGACGGATCGGCATCCTCGCCGGCGGCGGCAGCCTTCCGCTCGAGATCGCGCGCTCGCTCGCAGCCCGTGGCGTCGCGCCGTTCATCGTCCTCATCGACGGCGAGGCGGATGGCGATTTCACCGGCCTCGACACCACCCGGGCCAACTGGGGCCAGATCGGGCGTATGATCCGCTCGCTCAAGCAGGCCGGCTGCACGCGGCTCGTGCTCGCGGGGCGCGTCCGACGGCCGGACCTCGCGCGCATCAAGCCGGATCTCGGCCTTTTTCGCGCCCTGCCGACGGTCTTGAGGCTCATCTCCGCCGGCGGCGACGACCGGGTTCTGCGCGGCGTGATCGGCTACCTCGAGCGCCATGGGCTCGAGGTGATCGGGCCGGGAGAGGCCGCGCCCGAGCTGGTCGCCCGCGCAGGCAGTCTCGGTGCCGTCGCGCCCGATGCCGCCGCCGAGGTCGACATCGCGCTCGGGCTCGCCGTCGTCGGTGTGCTCGGGGGCTTCGACGTCGGGCAGGCGGTCGTCGCGTGCGGCGGCCGGGTCGTAGCGATCGAGGGGGCCGAGGGCACCGACGCCATGCTTTCGCGGGTGATTGCCCGGCGTGCGAGCGCCAGCGCGGCTTGCTCCGGTGGCGTGCTGGTCAAACGTGCCAAGCCCGGCCAGGAGCTGCGCGTCGATCTGCCGGCGATCGGTCCGGCGACGGTCACGCGTGCCTCCGAGGCTCGTCTTGCCGGCATAGCGGTGGAGGCGGGGCGCACGCTGCTGCTCGAGCGCCGGGAGATGGCCGCCCGCGCCGACGCATCGGGCCTGTTCGTCATCGCGTGCGATGTCGCGCCGGTCGGTGCGGCCGCCCGTGCAGCCGCGGCGCGCGTCGGCGCGTTCGACGGCGCCGAGCTTCCCGCCATGCTCCTGCGCGACGCGGCGAAGGGCGTCGGCGTGCTGGCTGCGCTGGCGCCGAATGTTGCGAGCGGCGGTGTTGTCGTGGTGCGCGGCCACGTTCTGGGAATCGAGACCGGAGAGGGCATTGCGGCCTTGCTTCGGCGTGCCTCGGGGCTCCGTCAATGGGGCTCGCGGCGCTGGCGGCGGCGCGACGGCATGCTGGTTCTGCCGGATGCCCTGTCCTTGACCGATGACGACGTCGCCGCTGCTGCTGCCGGGCTCGCCGGCATCGCCGTCGTCGAGCAAGAAGGCGATCGCGGCCGGCTGGCAGAGCTCGCCGCAGCGGCGCGCGGTCGGGGCATCGCGCTCGCTATCGCGGCCGGTCGGGGTGGCGTGTGATGGGGCGATCGGACGAATTGGGGGGCCGCACCGTGTTTCTCGTCGCCGGCGAGCACTCGGGCGATGCGCTCGGCGGACCGCTGATGAGCGCGCTTGCGGCGCGGCTCGGGCCGGGCACGCGCTTCGCTGGCGTCGGCGGCGCGAGGATGCAGCGCGCCGGCCTCACATCCCTGTTCCCGCTCGAGGACGTCGCGGTGATGGGGCCGCTTGCGATCTTGAAGCGCCTGCCGCACATCGTGCGGCGCGTCCACGAGACCGTCGATGCGGCAATCGCCGCCGAGCCCGATGTCGTCGTCATCATCGACAGCCCCGAGTTCACCCATCCGATCGCCAAGCGCATCCGCAAGCGCCGGCCGTCGATACCGATCGTCGACTACGTGAGCCCGAGCGTGTGGGCGTGGCGGCCGGGGCGGGCACGGCGCATGCGCGCCTATGTCGATCACGTGCTTGGACTGCTTCCGTTCGAGCCGGCCGCGCACGAGCGGCTCGGCGGCCCGCCATGCACCTACGTCGGCCACCCGCTCGCCGAGCGCCGGCAATGGTTCGCGGAGGTCGACCCCGCTCCGCTCGCCGCCCGCCTCGGCCTCGATCCCGACAAGCCGGTGCTGGTGGTGCTGCCCGGCAGCCGCCGCTCGGAGGTGACCCGACTGATGGCCCCATTCGGCGAGACCGTGTGCCGGCTCGAGGCGAGCGGGCCGGCGGTCGAGATCGTGTTGCCGGCGGTCGCCTCCGTCAGGCGCGAGATCGAGGCGGCGCTCGCGGCCTGGCAGCGCCCCGTGCATCTGGTCGAGGGCGAGGAGGACAAGGTTGCCGCCTTCAAGCTGGCGCGGGCCGCGCTCGCCGCCTCGGGCACCGTGACGCTCGAGCTCGCGCTCGCCGGCACGCCGATGGTCGTCGCCTATCGCGTCGACGCACTCGCGGCGCAGCTCCGGTTCCTGCTCAAGGTGCACTCGGTGGTGCTCGCCAATCTGGTTCTGGGCGAGAACGCGTTCCCCGAGCTGCTGCAGGAGGACTGCGAGCCCCAGAAGCTCGCGACCGAGCTGGCGGCAGTGATGCGCGACGGCCCTGTGCGCGATCGCCAGCTCGCCGCCCTGGCCCGATTCCCGCTCCTCATGCGCTACCAAGGGGCGAGCCCGAGCGATGCCGCAGCTGCGATCGTCGCGCGCTATGTCGAAGGGGGACGCAAGCCGCCGCCGGCGGGATGAGGCGTGCCCTCAGCCGCGCCGGTCCATGTCGACGAAGTCGCGGTTGGCGGCGCCGATGTAGAGCTGGCGCGGGCGGCCGATGCGCTGCTCGGGATCCTCGATCATCTCGCGCCACTGGGCGATCCAGCCGACGGTCCGCGCGACGGCGAACAGCACCGTGAACATCGAAACCGGGAAGCCCATCGCCTTGAGCGTGATGCCGGAGTAGAAGTCGATGTTCGGATAGAGCCGCTTCTCGACGAAGTACTCGTCCTGGAGCGCGATCCGCTCCAGCTCCATCGCCACCTTCAGCAGCGGCTCGTCGCGTACGCCGAGCGCATCGAGCACCTCGTGGCAGGTCTTCTGCATCACCTTGGCGCGCGGATCGTAGTTCTTGTAGACGCGATGGCCGAAGCCCATCAGGCGGAAGCCCGAGGACTTGTCCTTGGCCATCTTGATGTACTCGGGGATGCGCTCGACGCTGCCGATCTCGGTCAGCATGTTGAGCGCAGCCTCGTTGGCGCCGCCGTGCGCAGGGCCCCACAGGCAGGCAATGCCGGCGGCGATGCAGGCGAACGGATTGGCGCCCGAGGAGCCGGCGAGGCGCACGGTCGAGGTCGAGGCGTTCTGCTCGTGGTCGGCGTGCAGGATGAAGATGCGGTCGAGCGCGCGCGCCAGAACCGGGTTGACGACATAGGGCTCGCACGGCACCGCGAAGCACATCTGCAGGAAGTTCGACGCGTAGTCGAGGTCGTTCCGCGGATAGATGAACGGCTGGCCGATCGAGTACTTGTAGGCCATAGCCGCGATGGTCGGCATCTTGGCGATCATGCGGTTGGCGGCGATGCGGCGCTGCTCGGGATCGTTGATGTCGGTCGAGTCGTGATAGAACGCCGACAGCGCGCCGACCACGCCGACCATCACCGCCATCGGGTGCGCGTCGCGGCGGAAGCCGGTGAAGAACCGGTTCATCTGCTCGTGCACCATGGTATGGCGCGAGATCGCCCCGTCGAACGCCTTGTACTGCTCGCGCGTCGGCAACTCGCCGTTCAAGAGCAGGTAGCAGACCTCGAGGAAATTGGAGCGCTCGGCCAGCTGGTCGATGGGGTAGCCGCGGTAGAGCAGGACGCCCTCGTCACCGTCGATGTAGGTGATGCGCGAGACGCAGTTGGCGGTCGAGGTGAAGCCCGGATCATAGGTGAAGCAGCCGGTGTCGCGGTAAAGGCGGCTTACGTCGATCACGTCGGGTCCGAGCGTGCCCGAGCGGACAGGCATCTCGGTCGACTTGCCGTTGAGCGTGAGGGCCGCGTTGGCGGACGTGGGGCCCTTCGAGGAGCCGGAGTCGTGCGCGTTCATGATCCAACCTTTCGCTAGCGGCGGCGGTGGAGCTGGCTCGGATTCGGCTGGCGCGGGAATGGTTTAACTCTGCCGTCCGGACCGGGCAGTCATCGCTCCTGGTAGCCCACTCCGGCGGCTGCGGCAATATGGCCGTTCGGTTGAGCAGCCATGGCGCGTGCCGGCGCTCTGGTCACCCCTGGGCCTGGTCGGCGAGCCGCGCCAGCGCCTCCTCGCGGCCGAGCACGGCCATCACGTCGAACACCGGCGGCGAGACCGTCCGCCCGGTCAGCGCCGCACGCAGCGGCTGGGCGATTCTTCCGAGCTTGGCGCCGGTTGCCTCGGCGAAGCTCCTGACCTCGCTCTCGAGCGCCGCCGCCGTCCACGAATCGACCTTCGCCATTTTCTCGACGAGCGCGGCGATGGTCTTGCGGGCCTCGGCGTCGAGCAGCCTGGCCGCCTTGTCGTCCAGCGGCAACGGACGCGCCGCGACGATGTAGAGTGCGCCGGAGACGAGCTCGCAGAGCGTGCGCGCGCGCTCCTTGAGCGAAGGCAGCGCCAGCTCGAGCCGCTCGCGCCCCTGGGCGTCGAATGCCGCCAGCAGCTCGGCTCCGCTCGCAATGTCGCCGCGCAGCGCCAATACCTCGCGCGCCAGCATCGCGTCGGGTCGCGGCGGGGCCTTCGGATCCTCGGCGAGGCGCGCCAGAGTGGCAATGTCGAGGTGTGGCAGCATCGATCGGATTGCCGCCATCAGCTCGGCGTCGGAGCTGTGGCGGATGTAGTGCCCATTGAGGTCGTCCAGCTTCTTCCAGTCGAACCGCGCCGCCGACTTGTTGATGGCGTCGATGTCGAACCACTCGAGCAGTTGCTCGGTCGAGAAGATCTCGTCGTCGCCGTGGCTCCAGCCCAGCCGCACGAGGTAGTTGCGCAGCGCGGCCGGCAGATAGCCCATTGCGCGATACTCCTCGACGCCCTGCGCGCCATGGCGCTTCGACAGCTTGGCACCGTCGGGTCCGTGGATCAGCGGCACATGTGCGAACTCGGGCACCGTCCAGCCTAGGCCCTCGTAGATCTGCGTCTGCCGCGCCGCGTTGGTCAGGTGGTCGACGCCGCGGATGATGTGGGTGACGGCCATGTCGTGGTCGTCGACCACGACCGCGAGATTGTAGGTCGGCGTGCCGTCCGAGCGCAGAATGACGAGGTCGTCGAGATCCTTGTTCGGGAACGTGACGCGGCCCTGCACGTGATCCTCGATCGTCGTCTCGCCGCTGCGGGGCGCCTTGAGGCGCACGGCCGGCCTGACGCCCGCCGGGGCGTCGGCCGCCGCCCGGTCGCGCCACGGCGAGAGGAAGATCTGCGGCCGGCCTTCGGCCTTCGCTGCCTCGCGTGCGGCCTCGATCTCGGCCGGCTGGCTGTAGCAGTGGTAGGCGGCACCGCGCGCGAGCAGCTCCGCCGCGACCTCCCGGTGGCGGGCGGCGCGCGAGAATTGCGACACCACCGCGCCGTCCCAGGCGAGACCGAGCCAGGTGAGCCCGTCGAGGATTGCGGCGACGGCGGCCTCGCTGTTGCGCTCGCGGTCGGTGTCCTCGATGCGCAGCAGGAACTTGCCGCCGCGCCCGCGCGCGTAAAGCCAGTTGAACAGCGCCGTGCGCGCGCCGCCGATGTGCAGGAAGCCGGTTGGCGAGGGCGCGAAGCGCACCACGGGCGTGGTGGCCTCGCGGCCGGAGGTCAGGGTCATGGACTGTCGGGCCCTTTGGCCGGATGCGGGAAGGTGGCCCGCCATGTAGCACATGGGGCGCGCGGGGGTAATACCGGTGCACGAAAGTTTCGACCTCGATCCGGGGGCGTCCCGCGCGTCGGCATCTCACGTGCTGGCGCGCGGCCAGCGGCGGAACGGGTCGGAAGTCTCACTCGGTGGCATGATGCCCCGGCAAATCCACCCGCGACCGCCGGCGCTTGCCTCCTCCGGGCAGGGAGAGGGTGCTCGGCGCGGAGGAGGGCTCTGCCGCATACGAGCCGGCCAGTGGGGGCGCAGCCTCATCCGCCCCATCGGGGCAAGCTCCTCTCCACGCGCGAGAAGGAATGCGGTCGCGGAGAAGAATGGCTTGCTCCGCCCAAGGAGGCGGTCGCGCATGGTTAACCGGATGTTGACGGCAGCGGCGCTAGTATCGTTCAGATCAAAACTTGGTATCGGGAGCCCTCGATGCACATCGTGATCGGATTTGCCTCGCTGGTCGCAGTCGGCCTCATTGCGGCGGTGATGCTCGGCGGCGCGGCGAGCGGCAACGAGGCGCTCGCGTGGCTGCGATCGAACGCGGACGGCAATGCGCTCGGCCTGCATTACCCCTCGCTCCTGCTCGGTTTGGCGCTCGGCATCTTCGTGACCTCGCTGACCGGCATCGCCTGGGGCGAGCTCCCCCGGCGCGCGATCCACTGGCTGCTGATCAACGAGCGCAACTTCTACCGCATCGGCTTCGCCGTCATGTGCCTCGGCGTGCTGCTGTTCTATTGAACGGCACGGAGCGTCAATCACTGTCGAATCGAAAAGGCCCGGGATTGCGCCCGGGCCTTGTTCCTGGTGGTGCGTGGCGACACAGCTCCGCGAAGCCGGCCGCCACGCACGGACGAGAGATCACACCGAGTAGTACATGTCGTACTCGACCGGGTGCGGGGTCATCTCGTAGCGCATGTTCTCGCTCATCCTGAGCTCGATGTAGGCGTCGATCATGTCGTCGTTCATGACGCCGCCGGCCTTCAGGAACGCGCGGTCCTTGTCGAGGTTGTCGAGCGCCTCGCGCAGAGAGCCGGCGACGGTCGGGATCTGGGCCAGCTCGGCCGGCGGCAGGTCGTAGAGGTTCTTGTCCATCGGATCGCCCGGATGGATCTTGTTGGTGATGCCGTCGAGGCCCGCCATCAGCATCGCCGTGAACGCGAGGTAGGGGTTGGCGCCCGGATCCGGGAAGCGGATCTCGATGCGCTTCCCCTTCGGGCTCGACACGTGCGGGATGCGGCACGAGGCGGAGCGGTTCCTCGCCGAGTAGGCGAGCAGCACGGGCGCCTCGTAGCCCGGCACCAGGCGCTTGTAGGAGTTGGTCAGCGGGTTGGTGAAGGCGTTGATGGCCTTGGCGTGCTTGAGGATGCCGCCGATGTAGTAGAGGCACAGGTCGGAGAGGTCGGCGTACTTGTTGCCGGCGAACATCGGCTGGCCGCCCTTCCAGATCGACTGGTGCACGTGCATGCCCGAGCCGTTGTCGCCGAAGATCGGCTTCGGCATGAAGGTCGCGGTCTTGCCGTAAGCCTGGGAGACCTGGTGCACGACGTACTTGTAGATCTGCAAGTGGTCGGCCATGCGGATCATCGGGCCGAACTTGATGCCGAGCTCGTGCTGGGCGCTTGCCACCTCGTGGTGGTGTTTCTCGACCACGACGCCCATCTCCGCCATCACCGAGAGCATCTCGGAACGGATGTCCTGGCAGCTGTCGACCGGCGGGACCGGGAAGTAGCCGCCCTTGACGCGCGGACGGTGGGCGAGGTTGCCCATCTCGTAGTCGGTGTTGGAGTTCGACGGCAGCTCGGAGCTGTCGACCTTGAAGCCGACCTGATACATGTCGGAGGAGAACTTGACGTCGTCGAAGATGAAGAACTCGGCCTCGGGGCCGAAATAGACCGCGTCGCCGATCCCCAACGACATCATGTAGGCCTCGGCCTTCTTGGCGATCGAGCGCGGGTCGCGCTCGTAGGGCTGGCCGGTCGAGGGCTCGAGGATGTCGCAGAAGAGGGCCAGCGTCGACTGGGCGAAGAACGGATCGATGTGCGCCGAGGCGGGGTCCGCCATCAGCAGCATGTCGGAGGCCTCGATGCCCTTCCAGCCGGCGATCGAGGAGCCGTCGAAGGCGTAGCCGTCGGAGAACATCGCCTCGTCGACGCACGTCACGTCTGCGGTCACGTGCTGCATCTTGCCCTTGGTATCGGTGAAGCGCAGGTCGACGAACTTCACGTCCTTGTCCTTGATGAGCTTCAGGACATCGTTGACAGTCTTCATTTGAGCTCCCCTGTTGAGCAATTCGTTGGTCAGGTTCCAGTGATGAGGTGGATCGCGCCGCGAGATCAGACCGCGTCGCCGCCGGTCTCGCCGGTGCGGATGCGGATAGCCTCCTCGATGGTCGAAACGAAGATCTTTCCGTCGCCGATACGACCCGTCTTGGCGGCCTTCTGGATCGCCTCGACCGCTTTCTCTAGCATCTCGTCGGCGAGCACCACCTCGATCTTCACCTTGGGCAGGAAGTCGACGACGTACTCGGCGCCGCGATAGAGCTCGGTATGACCCTTCTGGCGGCCGAAGCCCTTGGCCTCGATGACGGTGATGCCCTGAAGGCCGATTTCCTGCAACGCCTCCTTCACCTCGTCGAGCTTGAACGGCTTGATGATCGCCTCGATCTTTTTCATGCGTCCTCGAGCCTCCCCGGCGTTGGCAAAGAATCGGCGCCGTCGCGGCGTGCCGTGACGGCGCGCCTCGTGCGCGAGGCTCCATAGCACGCCCCGTGCCAGTTGGTTAGCATCGACTTAAGGCACGCGTGCTCAATGGGTTGAGCGGGTGCTGCCAAATTGGTGGGCGGAGATGCGCGCCCAGCATGCTGAATAATTAGGCATTGCGCACAACGATTGGGCGGCATGAGCTGGCGCATTGACGCTGTCTTGGCTACGGCCAAGCTGGGGCTCCCCGTGGTGAACAACGTGGCGTCGATCAGGTGAGGTACGAGGGATGCAGGCCCGGCTGGAGCTACTCACGAGCGCAGAGATGGCGGAGGCGGACCGGCGCGCGGTTGCCGCCGGCGTGGCGACGAGCCTGGCGCTGATGGAGAACGCCGGCGGCGCCGTCGCCGACGAGGCGGAAAGGATGGTGGCGCCGGGTGCCGCGATCGCCGTGCTGTGCGGGCCCGGCAACAACGGCGGCGACGGCTTCGTCGCTGCACGGCTGCTCGCGGAGCGCGGCTACGGCGTGCGCGTGGGGTGCCTCGTGCCGATCGACGCGCTGAAAGGTGACGCGGCCGAGATGGCGCGGCGGTGGAGCGGATCGACCGAGCCGGCCGCCGCTGCGCTTGCGCACCTCGCGACCGCGGACCTGATCGTGGACGCGCTGTTCGGCGCCGGCCTGTCGCGCGCGCTCGAAGGGCTGGCGCGCGAGGTGGTCGAGGCGATCGACGCCTCGGGGCGTCCGGTGCTGGCGGTCGACGTGCCGAGCGGGCTCGATGGATCGACCGGCGCGGCGCTGGGCAGCGTCGTTGCCGCCGTGCGAACAGTGACGTTCTTCCGCCGCAAGCCCGGCCATCTGCTGCTGCCCGGTCGCACGCTCTGTGGCGAGGTCGTGCTGGCCGACATCGGTATCCCCGAGAGCGTGCTCGCTTCTCCCTCCCCGCTGGTGGGGGTGGGCCGGGGAGGGAAAGGCAGACCGGCTGTCACCGGGGTCA
>JBFMEX010000096.1:0-24664 GCA_040752215.1 Pseudomonadota bacterium
CCTCGACGCGCCGACCTCGCGAGAAGGTGACTTGAGAGGGCTGCACCGTCAGCGGAGATTTGCCCGCTACTGCAGCTGCTATTGCCTCAGCCACCTCGAGGGAGACGATTGATGAACGCGCTTCATGCCCCGCTCAGCCTGGTGGCCAGGATTTTTATGGCCGCGATCTTCATCCAGGCCGGGGCGGGAAAGATCCCGGGCTACGCCGGGACCCAGGCCTACATGGCCAAGTCCGGCGTGCCGGGCGAGCTTCTCCCGCTCGTGATCGCGCTGGAGATCGCCGGCGGCGTCGCCATCCTGGTCGGGCTCTACGCGCGGCTGGCGGGGCTGGCGCTGGCGCTCTTCACGATCGCCGCCGCGGTGATGTTCCACAGCGAGGTCGGCGATCGCATGCAGCTGATCCACTTCATGAAGAACGTGGCCATTGCCGGCGGGCTGCTGCTGCTCGCCGCCAATGGCCCCGGACGCATCGCGGTCAACGACCGCTGACGATCCACGTGTCGGTGTGCTCGCGCTCCGATGTGGTCCGATGTAGAATCAATTATTACGTCACCGCAACTCCGCACAACTCCGGAACTCCGGCTGCGTCCCCGGAACCACTCGACGCTGCTGCCGAGGACCGGGTGTGCGGGGAGCATCTTGGGCGTTGAGAGCCTTGCCGCCGATTGCACCAGGCGAGACCGCGAGGTGTCCGATGCATCTACGGCTCGTGTCAATAATGCTTCTCATGTTGCTCGCCGCGCTCCCGGCCACGGCCCAGCCGTCCCAGCCCGGCACCAGCGGCAGGACCTCCGGATCCGACTCGGTGGCCAAGCTTCCAGCATGCACGTGGTGCAGCACCGATCGAACCCGATGCCCTCTCAGCGAAAGATTGCCGATATTGGAGCTGCCGCCCGGTAGTGGCACGATCGGTCGCACAGAGGGTGCTATGCGGCGCGCGGCGGGAATCCATGCCATCTGGATGGCGCCGAGGGAGAAGGGCCTGGAATTTGTGCCGAAGAAGGTCGCCAATCAGCCCGAAACCGCCGCCGCCTGACCGCCCCGACCGTCACCAAGATTTGGCGATAGCTCCCTCACGGAGGGCTACGAGATAAGGAACGTCGCCATCATGCCGCAGGATGTGGCATCCAGAGTGGCGGGTAAGCTTGACGTTGATGCTGTTCTCCTCACGCTTCAAAAAGCCTCTCAGCTGGCGACTTGCTACTACAGGCTCGACAATTACTTGAGTGGCGTGGTGCTCGACATCGAGTGGTGTGTTGCACACAAGTAGCCGCTGACAATTCGACTGGCAGCCGTGCGGAAAGTGGGCGCTTATTTCACCGTGATGGTGATGACCTCGCTCTCGATCGGCGGCGCGTGCGGGATATGGTTGTGGTCGCCGAGGATGAGCTGCAGCGTGTGCTTGCCAGCGGGCAGCGTCAGCGTGGTCTCGGTCTGTCCGCCGCCGAAGTGCTTGTGCTTGTCGTCGGCGGGTATCGGCGACTTGTAGTCGGCGAGCTTCTGGTCGATCAGCACATGGTGATGGCCGGTGTTGGCCTTCTCGACGCCGGCTGGCGCGACGCCGAGACCAGAGAGGCCGAACTTCACCGTCACCGGGCCGGAGACCTCGGCGCCGTTCTGCGGCGCGATGAAGTAGACCTTGGCGCCTGCGGGGGCCGGCGTCTGCGCCAGGGCGGTGGACACCATCGGCAGCACGACGGCGGCGGTGGCTATCAGACGCTTGAACATGGCTTCTCCTTTCGCGACAGTTGATCGGCTCGGCGCTCGGCCGACGAGTGGCCGGCCCGGGGATGATCATAGATCATTCTCCTACGAATATGCTCGGGATTTTGTGACGTTGGATCGCCACAGGTTGGATCACGCATTGCTCGTGCGGGCCATGGCTCCGAGCCGGTCGCGGGCGGGCGACCTCGTGCGGCGCGGGCTCGTCCGCGTCGACGGTGAGGTGGTGACGAAGCCCGGCGCGATAGTCGGATCGGATGCGAGGATCGAGATTGCCGGCGACGCGGCGCGCTGGGTGTCGCGCGGGGCGGAGAAGCTGGTCGCCGGTCTCGCCACATTCGGCTTCGAGGTCATGGGGCGCACCGCGCTCGACGTCGGCACCTCGACCGGCGGCTTCACCGAGGTACTGCTGGCCAAAGGCGCGGCGAAGGTGATCGCGGTCGATGTCGGCGAAGGGCAGCTGCACCCGCGACTCCGGGAGGATCCCCGGGTCGTATCGCTGGAGCGGACGGACGCGCGCGCGATCACGCCGGCGTTGCTCGGCGGGCTGGTCGGGGCGATCGTCGCCGACGTCAGCTTCATCTCGCTGGAGAAGGCGCTGCCGGCGGCGCTCGGCTGCGCGGCTCCGGGAGCGTGGCTCGTCGCGCTCGTCAAGCCGCAGTTCGAGGTCGGCCGCCGCTCGATCGGTAAGGGCGGCATCGTGCGCGACGCGGCGGCGCGGGAGTCGGCGGTCGCACGCATTGCGGCGTGGCTCGGAGGCGTGCCCGGTTGGTGTGTCGTCGGCACGGTAGCCTCACCGATCACCGGCGGCGACGGGAATGCCGAGGTGCTGATCGGGGCCGTGCATGAGTGCTGACGAGGTCGAGCTGGAGATCGTGCGTCTCGGCGCCGAGGGTGACGGCATCGCAGAGACGCCGGAGGGACCGCTGTTCGTGCCGTTCACGCTACCGGGCGAGCGCGTTGCGGCGATCGTCGAGGGTGATCGTGGTCGCCTCGTCTCGGTGCGGCGTGCGAGTGACGATCGCGTGCAGCCGATTTGTCGCCACTTCCAGGCGTGCGGCGGTTGCGCCGCCCAGCACATGTCGGCCGAGACAATCGCCCGCTGGCGACGCGAGACGATCGCGGAGGCATTCCGTCATCGTGGTCTCGAGGTGGAGATCGCACCGCTTTTCACGGTGCCGCTCGGCTCGCGCCGGCGTGCCTTCCTCGGCGTCGAGCGTCACGCCGGCGCGGTGACGATCGGCTTCCGCGAGGAAAGCCGGCACACCCTGGTCGACATTGCCGAGTGCCCGGTGCTGGCACCAGAGATCGTGGCGGCGCTGCCGCGGCTTAGGGAGATGGCCGCAGTCGCGATGCGCGAAGAAGAGGGCGGGCGGCTCGTCGTCACGCGGCTCGACGCCGGTCTCGACGTCGCGTTCGACAACGGTCGGAAGAACCTGGCGCCGGAGGCGTTGGCCCAACTCGCGGCATTGGCCGGGGGCGCGGGGCTCGCCCGGCTGACAGTTGCCGGCGAGCCGGTCGCCGAGTGGGCGTCGCCGACGCTGACCATCGGCGGGGTTGCCGTCTCGTACGCGCAGGGCCTGTTCCTGCAGGCGGCGGCCGAGGCCGAGCAGCGGCTCGTCGAGCTGGTGATGGCGGCGTTGCCGCGGAAGGCGAGGCGCGTCGGCGACCTCTTCTCCGGCGTCGGTACCTTCACGTTCCCGCTCGCGCGGCAGGTCGAGGTTTCGGCATTCGACGGCGACAGGCGTGCGATCGCGGCCCTGACCGAGGCATTGCGGCACGCGCAAGGCCTGAAGCCTGTCGCCGCACGCCAGCGCGACCTGTTTCGCGAGCCGCTGTCGCGCAAGGAGATCGATGGCTTCGACATGGTGGTGCTCGATCCGCCACGAGCCGGCGCCAAGGCGCAGGCGGAGGCACTGGCGAAGTCGGACGTGCCGGTGGTGGTCGCGGTGTCGTGCAATCCGGCGACGCTGGCCCGCGACGCGCGCATTCTCGTCGACGGCGGCTATGGCATGGGGCCGGTGACGCCGATCGACCAGTTCCTGTTCTCGGCGCACGTCGAGGCAGTGGTCGTGTTCGGTCGGCCTCAGCCCCCGGCGAGCAGACGCCAGACGTAGGCCGGCACGATCTCGCTCGCGCGGCCGTGGATCGCCTCGGCGAACAGGCTTGCGCTTTGCGACGGCTCGAGGTTGAGCTCGACCGTCGTTGCGCCGGCGGCCGCCGCCTCGGCGACGAAGCCCGCGGCCGGGTAAACGTGGCCGGAGGTGCCGATGGAAAGGAAGAGATCGCAGCGCGCAAGTGCCTCGTATATCCGCTCCATCTCGTAGGGCATCTCGCCGAACCAGACGACGTCGGGGCGCATGCCGCCGCTCGCGCCGCAACTCGGACAGGGGGTGGAGACGGCGAGATCCTTGTCCCATGGGCGGCGCTGACCGCAGTTGGCGCACAGCGCCTTCATGAGTTCGCCGTGCATGTGGATCAGGCGCGCACTGCCGGCGGCCTCGTGCAGATTGTCGACGTTCTGGGTGACCGTCAGCACCTCGCCCGTATGCTCGCGCTCGAGGCGGGCAAGGGCGAGATGGGCCGCATTCGGCGCCACCGAGCCAAGCGCGCGCCGACGCGCATTGTAGAACTCGTGCACGCGGGCGGGATTGCGGGCGAAGCCCTCGGGTGTGGCAACCTCGCGGTAGTCGTACCTGGCCCAGACGCCGTCGGGATCGCGGAACGTGGAAAGGCCGGATTCGGCGGAGAGGCCGGCGCCGGTGAGGACGACAATGCGCTGGTATTGCGGCATGGCTGCTACGGCTCGCATGATGGCTGCAACGTGCTTAGCGTCGGCACGGGGCGAGAGCAACAGAGGGGAGGCCGAGGTGAAGGTGTGGCTGTCTTGGAGCTCAGGCAAGGATTCGGCGTGGGCACTCGAGGTGTTGCGAGCAACGCCGGGCACGGAGGTGACGGGGCTCTTCACGGCCATCAACGGTGTTGCGGACCGGGTGGCGATGCACGGAGTGCGCAGGGCGCTGGTCGAGGCGCAGGCGGCGGCGGCCGGGTTGCCGCTTCGCGTCGCCAAGATCCCCTATCCCTGCCCAAACGGCGCGTACGAGCAGGCGATGGCCGATCTGGTTGGCGCGGCGAAGGATGAGGGCGTCGAGGCGATGGCGTTCGGCGACCTGTTTCTCGGCGACGTCAGGGCCTATCGGGAGGCGCGGCTCGCCGGCACGGGGCTCGAGCCCTTGTTCCCACTTTGGGGTCGCGATACCCGCCGGCTCGCCCACGAGACGATCGCCGGTGGGCTCGTCGCGCACCTCACCGCCGTCGACCCGGCACAAATCGAAACCCGATTCGTCGGGCGCCGCTTCGACGAGCGGCTACTCGCCGAGCTGCCGGCGAGCGCCGACCCGTGCGGGGAGAACGGCGAGTTCCACACCTTCGTCTCGGCCGGGCCGATGCTCGCCAATCCAATCGCCATCGTGCTCGGCGAGGTGGTGGAGCGCGACGGCCTCGTGTTTCAGGATGTCCTTCCGGCCTGAGAGCCGTCGTCGGGTCTTGAAGCCGTCGAGAGCTGCCGCCATCATCCCGGGATCGGGCCGTGCGCGAGTGGAGCGTGGAGAATGGCAGCGGACAATCTCGGCCTCGGTTTGCAACTCGCCGGCAATGCCGCGCGATTTGGCTGGTACACCGGTGTCAACTGGCTGCTCTCGCGCGAGGGGCGCCGTCACGGCTCGCCACCGCGCTATCGGCCCGAGCGGCCGGTGCCGAGCCAGCGCGAGCTGTTCGCGGATCTCGCCGTGCTGTTTCGCGGTGACGCGGAGCTGGTGCGCGATCGGATCCTGCCGGTGACCCTCGAGCCGCCGGAAAATCTCGCCGACCACCTCGACCGGCTCCGCGCCATGTTCCGCGACCTTCCGGGGACGGTGCGCCGGCGCGCGATGCGCGAGGTCGCGACCGCAGCAGATCAGGCCGATGCGGCGGCGCTGCCGGGCTATTTCACTCAGGACTTCCATTTCCAGACCGGCGGCTACCTGTCGGAGGACTCCGCGCGGCTCTACGACGTGCAGGTCGAGACGCTGTTCTACGGTGCCGCGGCCGCGATGCGTCGCGCCGCGCTGCGCCCGATTGCCCGACATCTCACCGGTCACGACCAGCGACGCGCGGCTCTGCTTGACGTCGCATGCGGGACGGGACGCTTGCTGCGCGATATCCGTCTCGCCTTTCCGGCGCTCAATCTGGCCGGGCTCGACCTGTCGCGTCCCTACCTTGCCGAGGCCGAGCGCCACCTCGGCGGGTTGCGGCCCGTTACCTGGATCGCCGCCAATGCCGAGGCGATCCCGCTCGCGGACGCGAGCCAGGACATCGTGACGAGTGTGTTCCTGTTCCACGAGCTGCCGGGCGACGTGCGCCGGCGCGTCGCTGCAGAGATGGCACGGGTGCTGAAGCCCGGCGGCTTGCTCGTTTTCGTCGACAGCCTTCAGTTCGGCGACCGGCCGGAGTGGGACGGCCTGATCGAGGCCTTTCCGCACCGGTTCCACGAGCCCTACTATCGCCATTACGCGGTCGACGATCTCGATGCGCTCTTCGACGCTGCGGGCCTCGCCGCCGTCGAGACCTCGCATGCGTTCCTGTCCAAGGTGATGGTGCGCCGGAAGGTCGGTTGATCGCGCGCGACGGCTCGCGTTGCAAAGGTCGGCCACTGCGTCCGGCGGAAGCCCCGCGAAGCCTTCGAGCGGCGTCGAGGCGTAGAGCTCATGGCAGCGGCAGGTTCTTGGCTGCCTTGACGCAATCGTCGTTGAGGGCGGCGAAGATCCCGTCGGCGGCAGAGAAGCGGGCATCGATGGCCGGAGGCGCGGCGGGAAGGGGTGTCTCGACGACGCGCGCCGCCTCGCGCGTCAGCTCGGTGTAGCGCACGCGGATCGCCTCGTCGCGCAGGTTGGCGAGGTAGGTGCCGAGCGCTCCCAGCTTGTGGACGGCGTGGCGGGCCTCGTTGCGGGTCCCCACAGTCATGGGATCGCCCTCGGTTCCGACCAGGCCGGCACGGAATTTGACCTCGAAGTAGGCGTCGATGATCTCCTTGCAGGTGCGCATGTATTCTGTGCGGCCGACGTTGCCTTGGATGATGTCGACGAAGCGGGCGTTCAGGAAGCCGTTGTAGATCGAGGTGACGAGCGACAGGGTGGCGATGAACATCGGGAAGAAGGTGATCACCGCCGTTTTGATAGTGCTGCTCGAAGTCTCCGCGCTCATGCCACACCCCTTACGCTCGAATTGCTCCGGCGACGACTTTTTAGCGCGACGGGCCGCGTCGGCAAGCGCCGGCTGAAAATGGCGTGAAACCGGGCCGGTCAACTGATGGCGGGGGCGCCGATCTGGCCACGGTGGCGCAGGTAGTGGTCGGCGATCACGAGCGCGACCATCGCCTCGCCGACCGGCACCGCGCGAATGCCGACGCAGGGGTCGTGACGGCCCTTGGTGACGATCTCCGCCGGCTCGCCGCGCACGGTCACCGTGCGGCGAGGGGTGAGGATCGAGGAGGTCGGCTTGACGGCGAAGCGGGCGACGACCTGCTGGCCGGTCGAGATCCCGCCGAGGATGCCGCCGGCATGGTTCGACATGAATACGGGGCCGAAATGGTTGCCATGCGGGGAGGCGCTGGGGCGCATCTCGTCGGCGTTCTCTTCGCCGGTCAATTCCGCCGCCTTGAAGCCGTCGCCGATCTCGACGCCCTTGACCGCGTTGATCGACATCAGCGCCGAGGCGAGCTCGGCGTCGAGCTTGCCGTAGATCGGCGCACCGAGGCCGGCCGGCACGCCGTCGGCCACCACCTCGATCACTGCGCCGATCGACGAGCCGGCCTTGCGGATGCCGTCGAGGTAGCCCTCGAAGAAGCGCGCCGCCTCGGCGTCGGGCGTGAAGAACGGGTTGCGGTCGACCTCGTCCCAGTCCCACCGTGCGCGGTCGATGCGGTGCGGGCCCATCTGCACCAGCGCGCCGCGCACGACGAGTCCCGGCACCACCTTGCGGGCGATGGCGCCGGCGGCGACCCGCATCGCCGTCTCGCGCGCCGAGGAACGCCCGCCGCCGCGCGGATCGCGGATTCCGTACTTGGCCCAGTAGGTGTAATCGGCGTGGCCGGGGCGGAACTTGTCGGCGATGTCGCCGTAATCCTTCGAGCGCTGATCGACGTTCTCGATCTCCAGTGCGATCGGCGTGCCGGTCGTCACCTGGCGGCCGTCGGCGCCGGTGTAGACGCCGGACAGGATTTCGACCGTGTCCGGCTCCTTCCTCTGGGTGGTGAAGCGCGACTGGCCGGGGCGGCGCTTGTCGAGGAACGCCTGGATCTCCGCCGCCTCGATCGCAATTCCAGGCGGGCAGCCGTCGATCACGCAGCCGATCGCCGGGCCGTGGCTCTCGCCCCAGGTGGTCACACGGAACAGGTGGCCGAAGGTGTTGTGGGACATGGGGCGCGGCGGGCTCCGGGACGCCTTGCGGCGAGCGCATGGCGCTGCAACTCAGAGCGCCGGGGTGTGTGCTTGCGATCACTCTTAGGGAGGCGCGGCGTCGCGGGCAAGCCGGGGGCGGGCCAAATCGGATGACAAGGCGCGCCGACGCACATTAACTGTGCAGAATGTGCCGCGTGATTCCCGTGCGCTCGAGGCCACTCGACCCTGTGCGCCGGGACACTTCCGGTCCTCGAAACGGATACGAGGGCCCGAGCCCTGAGCGGCCGGCCAGTGACGCGAGACGTCAAAGGACCGCCGAGCGTGCCGGAAGGGCGTGCCGCGTCCAAAGCCGCCGCCCCGCGTGACGAGGGCGGGCGGCCATCGAGCAAGTAGGGGTGCGGGGGCTCGCCTCTCTCCATGCGACAGGCGGCGAGGCTTGGCACTCGGGTTTCATCCGGGCGGCTCCCGACGGTCTGAGCAACCGGCGACGAGCGGCTCCGACATGCGTGAGAGAAGGGCCGGAGCTGCCGCTGCTCCGGCCCTTCTTGTTTTGGGGCAGCCCGGAGCCACCCATCGGCCGGCGCGACCTCAATTGACACGACGGCGCACCGGCCCCGCTCGGCCGCGGCGACCTTCTGTGGTCGCGTCGCCGGTACGGCGCGGTTGCGCGGCTGCTCGCCGCAACGCACCTTGGTCCGGATCCGCGATGGTGCGGGCGACCGCGCGATCTCGCTCAGTGCCCGGGTGTGGCCGCGTTCACCCATTCTGCGACCGCGTCGAGATCGAGGGAGAACGCGAACGGGTCGTAGCCCGCCACCACGATATGGTGCGGCGCATCGACGATCTCGTAGCGGCCGTACGAGGGATGCGAGGGATCGCTGACGGGTGAGCGTCTGAGCTCGAAGCCGAGCCGGTGAACGCGCTCACGAAGCTCGGCTTCGCGGGTCTGCGTCGCCGAATCGCGAAAATCGGGTTTCATGGTTGAACCTCCTCCTTGGAGCAGGTCGAAAAACCAACATGATACTCCCGCTGGCCAGGCTGCGGTTGAAGCCCGGCGCAATACGCATAGCAGGCCTGCCGGATTTCAATGGCTTTTATTGCATACGACACCACAGCCGTCGCTGCCGCCGCCAGCCACACCTCCAGTTGGGTGGGGAAGGCTGGCCGGCGCGCACTCGGCGGGCGCCGCGCGACCCTGCGGGCCCGATCCGTCCGCCTTGCTACCTCTTCAGCGAGTCGCGGATCTCCATCAGCAGCTTGTCGGTGGAGCTCGGGCCCGGCGGTGGGGCGGCGGCCTGCTCCTTCTCGAAGCGCTTCTTCAGCTCGTTGATCGCCTTGACGAGCATGAACACCGCCCAGGCGACGATCAGGAAGCTGATCACGTTGTTGAAGAACGTGCCGATGTTCATCGTCACCGCGTCCTTGCCCGCCTCGGCGGCCTTGAGCGGGATCTTGATGTCGGAGAAGTCGACGCCGCCGAGCATCATGCCGATCGGCGGCATGATCACGTCCTCGACCAGCGACTTGACGATCGTGCCGAAGGCGCCGCCGATGATGATGCCGACGGCCATGTCGATCATGTTGCCCTTGATGGCAAACTCTTTGAACTCTTGCAGGATTCCCATAGCTCCGGTCCTTCCCATTCGCTCGCAGCGACTCAACCCCGCGCCATGCTAGGCGAGGCCATGTGCGCCGGCAATCAGTCCGGACTGCCCACAACGGACCTGGTACCCGGCCCCCGCACAGCCAGAAAACCGTTGCTCGTTATGGAGTTGGACAACCTCGTGTGGTTCCAGCACTATACTTTCAACAGTGCGGGGGAGGCGCAGCGCGCCGAGCGCCGCCATGTCGCGACGGGCCTCGAGGTCCGGCGCCGCCGCTGCTGAGGTCCGACTCGCCATGTTCGAAAGCTGGTCGATCATCGCCGTCGCGCTCGTCTACGTCAGCGCGCTGTTCGCCATCGCGTGGGTCGGCGATCGCACCATCGGGTTGCGCTCCGGCGGCGCCGGCCGGCCGCTCGTCTACGCGCTCTCGCTCGCGGTCTACTGCACTTCGTGGACGTTCTTCGGCAGCGTCGGGCTCGCCGCCCGCACCGGCTACGACTTCATCCCCGTCTACCTCGGTCCGATCCTGATGTTCGCGCTCGCCTGGCCGCTGGTGCTCAGGATCGTGCGCGTGGCCAAGAGCCAGAACATCACCTCGGTCGCCGACTTCGTCGCCGCGCGCTACGGCAAGAGCCAGGCGGTGGCGGCGGTGGTGACGCTCGTTGCCGTCGTCGGCCTCCTGCCCTACATCGCGCTGCAGCTCAAAGCCGTCGACGTGGCGATCGAGACGCTGATTGGCGGCAGCCCGCTGGTGCCGATCGAGCTGCCACGGCTCGGCTTCCTCGACACCTCCCTCGTGATCACGCTGACGCTCGCAGGCTTCGCCATCCTGTTCGGCACCCGCCACATCGACGCCACCGAGCACCAGGATGGGCTGATGCTCGCGGTGGCGGCGGAATCGCTCGTAAAGCTGGCGGCGTTCGTCGCCGTCGGGCTGTTCGTGACGCTCGCCCTGTTCGGCAGCCCGGAGGGGTTTCTCGCCCGAGCGCGTGAGAGCGCGGGGATCGAGGACGTGTTCGGGCGCAGCTTCAACGGCGGCATGTGGCTGACGGTGACGTTGCTCAGCTTCGTCAGCATCATTCTGCTGCCGCGCCAGTTCCACGTCACGGTGGTCGAGAACAACTCGGAGACCGAGGTGCGCCGCGCGGCATGGCTGTTCCCGCTCTACCTCGTGCTCATCAACCTGTTCGTGGTGCCGATCGCGGCGGCCGGCATCATGGTGCTGCCGAGCGGCACCGCTGATCCCGATTTCTACATGCTGACGCTGCCGCTCTCGGCCGGGCACAGCGGGCTGGCGCTGGTCGCCTTCGTCGGCGGCCTGTCGGCGGCGACGGCGATGGTGATCGTCGAATCGATCGCGCTCGCGATCATGGTCTGCAACGGTCTCGTCATTCCGGCGCTGTTGCGCCACCGGCTGGCGGATGCCGGCCCGCAGGAGGACATGACCAAGCTGCTGCTCGTCATCCGCCGCATCGCCATCCTGGCGCTGCTGCTGCTCGGCTATCTCGTCTATCAGGCGCTCGGCAAGTCGCAGGGGTTGGCGGCAATCGGGCTGGTGTCGTTCGCGGCAATCGCCCAGCTCGCGCCGGCGTTCTTCGGCGGCCTCGTGTGGCGCAAGGGCACCGCGCGCGGTGCGATCGCCGGCATCGGCGCCGGCTCTCTCGTTTGGGCCTACACGCTGCTGCTGCCGTGGATCGCCAAGTCGGGCTGGCTCGACATGAGCCTCGTCGAGGAGGGGCCGCTCGGGCTCGGCATGCTGAAGCCGCAGGCGCTCTTCTATCTCCACTTCGAGCCGCTGACGCATGGCGTGCTGTGGAGCATCGCCTGCAACATCGCCGCTTTTATCACGGTGTCGCTGCTGAGGGCGCCGGAGCCGGTCGAGCGTCTGCAGGCGCACTCCTTCATCGCCGATGATCCGCAACGTGCACCGCCGACGCCGGCATTCCGCCTGTGGCGGACGACGATCACGGTCGGCGACCTCAAGCACACGGTGGCGCGCTATCTCGGCACCGAGCGCGCGGAGCGCTCGTTCCGCGAGTATGCGCAGGGGCGAAATCTCGTGCTCTCGGCTCATGCCGAGGCGGACGTGCAGGCGATCCGCTTCGCCGAGCACGTGCTGGCGAGCGCGATCGGCGCCGCCTCGGCGCGATTGGTACTGTCGCTGCTGCTCAGGCGCGGGAACGTCTCCGGCCAGTCGGCGATCAAGCTGCTCGACGATGCCTCCGAGGCGCTGCAATACAATCGCGACCTGCTGCAATCGGCGCTCGACCAGGTGCGCCACGGCCTCTCGGTGTTCGACAAGGACATGCGGCTGATCTGCTGGAACCGCCAGTTCCGCGAGCTGCTCAATCTTCCGGCGGAGCTCGGTCGGGTCGGCGTGCCGATCGACCGGATCCTCAAGGTCTGCGCCGCCCGCGGCGATTTCGGTCCCGGCGACATCGACCAGCTGGTCGCCGGCCGCCTGATGCAGCTTGCGGTCACCAAGGAGACGTTCCAGGAGCGGATGATGGGCGGCGAGCGGATTCTCGAGATCCGCACCAGCCCGATGCCGCAGGGGGGCATCGTGACGACGTACTCCGACATCACCGAGCGGGTGTCGGCCGCCAATGCGCTGGCGCGCGCCAACGAGACGCTCGAGCGCCGCGTGCGCGAGCGCACGGCCGAGCTGCTCGAGGTCAATGCCGCGCTCGAGGAGGCGAAGGCGAAGGCCGATCTCGCCAACCTCGACAAGACGCGCTTCCTCGCCGCCGCCAGTCACGACATCCTGCAGCCGCTCAACGCCGCCCGCCTCTACGCGGCCAGCCTCGCCGAGCGGCCGCTGGCGGAGGGCGAAGCCTTGCTCGCCAAGAACGTCGACGCGTCGCTGTCGGCAGTCGAGGAGATCTTCGCCGCGCTGATCGAGATCAGCCGCATGGATTCCGGCCGGCTGGAGCCCGACATCCAGGAGCTGCCGCTGGCCGAGATCTTCGACCAGCTGGCGGTCGAGTTCAGGCCGCTGGCCAAGGAGAAGGGGCTCGATCTGCGCGTGCTCGCCACCGAGGCTTGGGTGCGATCGGACCGGCGGATGCTGCGCCGGGTGCTGCAGAACCTGCTCGGCAATGCGATCAAGTACACTCGCCGGGGCGGCGTGCTGCTCGGCGTGCGCCGGCGCGGTGGCGAGGTCGTCATCACGGTTTCCGACACGGGGCCGGGTATTCCGCCCGACCAGCAGGCCATCGTGTTCAAGGAGTTTCACCGGCTGGAAGGCGCCGGCAGCACGGTGCCGGGCGTCGGGCTCGGGCTCTCGATCGTCGAGCGCATCGGCCGCCTGCTAGGCCATCCGGTGCGGCTCGTCTCGACGCCGGGGCGCGGCTCGACATTCATGGTCGCGGTGCCGCGTGCCGCCCAGCGGGTGCGCCCGCGCGCCGAGGTGGCGAGCCTGCCGCAGGCCGGTCGCTTCGACGGCGTGCGGGTGCTGTGCATCGACAACGAGCCGGCGGTGCTGGCCGGCATGGAGGGCCTGTTGTCGGGCTGGGGCTGCACGGTGACGGCGGCGCGCAGCGGCCACGCGGCGCTGGCGCTGGCTGTGGGAACGGGGAACGCGCCGGATGCGATCCTCGCCGACTATCACCTCGATACGGGCACCGGTCTAGACGCGGTGGTGATGCTGCGTGCGGCGATCGGCGCGGAGGTGCCGGCGGCGCTGATCACCGCCGATCAGACCGAGGAGGTGGCGGCGCGGGCGCGCGCGCACGGCCTCTCGATCCTGCGCAAGCCGGTCAAGGCGGCGGCACTCAGGGCGATGCTGGCGCAGATGACGCTCGGGCGCTCGCAGGCGGCGGAGTAGGCGTGCAGGTTTCCGCGTCCGCTCGCGGCAGTCGAGGTCACACCGCTGGCTTCTGCCAGCTGCCGGTGTCGATCTTGTTGATCGCGATCACGGCTTGCGTGCGGCTGTCGACGCCGAGCTTCTGCAGGATCGCCGAGACGTGCGCCTTGATGGTCGCCTCGGAGACACCGAGCTTGTAGGCGATCTGCTTGTTGAGCAGTCCCTCGCTCAGCATCATGAGCACGCGCACCTGCTGCGGCGTCAGCGTCGAGAGCCGCGGCAGGAGATCGGCAGTCTCCTTGTCGGCCGGCTGGGTGAGGTCGATGCCCTCCGGGGTCCAGATCTCCCCGTCGAGCACCTCGCGCACGGCGGCGCGGATGCGCTCGACCGGCTCCGACTTGGGCACGAAGCCCGAGGCGCCGAACTCGATGCAGCGCCGGATCGTTGCCGGATCCTCGTTGGCGGAGACCACAACGACCGGAATCTCCGGGTGCTGGGCCCTGAGGTAGAGCAGCCCGGAAAGTCCCTGCACGCCCGGCATGGTGAGGTCGAGCAGAACGAGGTCGATCTCGCGGCCCTCGGCCAGGCGGTCCGTCAGCTGGTCCAGCGAGCCCGCCTCGAGGATTTCGGCGGTGCCGAGCGAGGCCGACAACGCTTGGCTCAACGCGCCGCGGAACAGCGGATGGTCGTCGACGATGATGATGCGATAGGACGACACTGATCCTCCGAGGCATCTTGTCGCCGCTGGCCGTGGTGGCACATGCCGGGTCGGGCTCGCGGGCATGGCGCCCGCCGGTTGGGCGGACGCCCTCGGCGACTTGACGGTGATGCAAATAAAGCAGCAAGCCTCATCTTGTGGCAAGCTTGCTGGATTCGAGACGGTTGCCGGCGATGGCGATGCGCTGGCATACCAATGTGCCGAAATCGGTCAAAATGCCACCACAGATGGCCTGGACCACGGCCGAGCCGGCGGGGGTGGACGGGCGGGCGAGCCAGGACGCGGCTACAACCCGGGTAGGGAGGAGGCAAGGCGATGATGGAGCGCAAGGAGCGCAAGCCGTACTGGCGGCACACCAAGTGGCAGATGGTGGCGAGCCTAGTGCCGTTCCTGTTCGTCATTCTGGTGCTGCCGCTCTACGCCGGCCACATGAACCACGACAAGTTCCTCGGCTTCCCGCTCGGCTACTTCCTCGCCGCGCACGGTATCGTGCTGATCGCCGTCGTGACGGTGGCGAGCTTCGTCAACCGGCAGGATGCGATCGACCACTGGCACGGCGCGCACGAGGACAGCTGACGCTGCCGATCACGGGCCGGCAGCCACAATGGATCGAGCACGATGTTCACGCCGCGCACGCGCCTCATCAATCCGCGCCTTGGAACCTATTTCGGAATCTTCACGTCGACTTTCGTCGCGATCGCGCTGCTGTCGCTGATCCTCGAGCAGCTCGGCGTCTCGAGCGCATTGCTGAGCCTCTTGATGATGACCGTGCCGCTGGTGCTCTACGCGGCGATCGGTCTCGCGACCTTCACGCGCGAGCCGCTCGACTACTTCGCCGCTGGACGGCGCGTGCCGGCCGCCTATTCCGGCGCCGGCATGGCGGTTACCGCCACCGGAGCGACGGGTCTGCTGGCGTTCACCGGAACGTTCTTCCACCTCGGCTTCGACGGGCTCTGCCTGATGATCGGCGTGCTGGCCGGGTTCGTGGTGATGGCGGTGCTGCTGGCGCCGTTCCTGCGCAAGTTCGGCGCGTTCACGATCCCGAGCTATCTCGGACGGCGGTTCGACAGCCGGATGGTCCGCGTCGTCGCGGCGGCGCTGCTCGCGGTGCCGATGCTCTTGGTTCTGGCGGCCGAGGTGCGCATGGGGGCGTTCGCCGCGGCGCTGCTCACTGGGCGCTCGCAGGGGGCGATGGCGAGCCTCGTCCTGCTCGTCGTCGTCGTGATGCTGGTCGCCGGCGGCGTGCGCTCGCTGACGTGGTCGAGCGTGGCGGCGGCGATCGCAGCGCTGATCGCGTTTGTGGTGCCGGTGGCGATCGTCGCCGTGCTGAGGGGTGACCTCCCGCTCGTCCAGCTCGGACATGGCCCTCTGCTCAGAGCCATCGGGCGCGAGGAGGCCGTCAGGGCCCTGGAGATCGTGCGCGCGGCGCCACTCGACTTCAACCTGCCCGGGCTCGAGCCGATGGCGGTCGCCAAGCGCTACGCGATGCCGTTCGGCGAGGTCGGCAGCGTCGGTTTCGTGCTCGCGATCCTGACGCTCATGGTCGGCGTAGCGAGCGCGCCGTGGCTGCTGCCGCGCGTTGCCTCCTCGCCCGGTGTCTACGAGGCGCGCAAGTCGCTCGGCTGGGCGACGGTGCTGTTCGGCATCGTGATGCTCACCGCCACCGCGATCGCGGTCTACATGCGCAGCGAGGTGATGGAGCTGGCCGGCAGCCGCGCCAGCACGCTGCCCGCGTGGCTCTCCGAGCTGCAGACGCTGGGCCTCGCCGGTGCCATTCCCGATACCGGGCGCGTCGCCATCGACGATCTCCGCTTCACCCGCGACGGCGTCGTCCTGGCGTTGCCGATCGCGGCCGGGCTGCCGGCGGCATTGGTGCAGCTTGCAGCGGCCGGCGTGGTCGCGGCAGCGGTGGCGAGCGCGGCGGCGGCGGGGGTGGCGCTCGGCAATGCTCTGTCCGAGGACGTGTTCCACGGCCTCAGCTGGGAGACGCAGGCGCCGGGTCCGCGGCTGCTCTCGGCACGCGTTTTCCTGGTGATTGCGGCCACACTCGGCGGGCTCGTGGCCACGGCCGCGGACGGAGATCCGCTGAAGTTGCTGCTGTGGGCGTTCGCCATCACCGGGGCAACCGGATTTCCGGTGCTCGTGCTGTCGATCTGGTGGAAGCGTCTCAACGCCTACGGGGCGGCGGCGAGCCTCGCCTCGGGGTTCGGCCTGGCGGTGCTCGGGATCCTCGCCGCGGAGGCGGGCTGGCTGCCGATCTCCAGCCTGCTCGCCGGGATCATCGGGCTGCCGGTGGCGGTCGTGGTGGCGCTCGCTGTCAGCGTGGTCACGCCGGCTCCGAGCCGGCACGTGCTCGAGCTGGTGCGCGACACGCGCATTCCCGGTGGCGAGATTATCTATGATCGCGAGATGCGGCTGCAGCGGCTGAAGCGGCGCTCACCCGCCTGACGCAGCGGGGCGGCACGTTCTTGCGCCTGGCGGCGGCGCCTCCTATTCAAGACGTCGTCTCTTCGATGCGATCGGCGGGCGATCCGCGGAACAGTTCTGACAACGGGCATTATGTCGATACGCGAGCGCCTTGCACTCTATCCACCAATCGAGCCCAACCGCTGCGGCTGGCTCGACGTCGACGGTGGGCACCGCATCTACTACGAGGAGTGCGGCAATCCCCAGGGCATGCCGGTGCTGGTGGTGCATGGCGGGCCGGGCGGCGGCTGCAATCCGACCATGCGGCGATATCACGATCCGGCGCATTATCGCATCGTGCTGCTCGACCAGCGCGGCTGCGGGCGCTCGACGCCCAACGCCTCGCTCGAGGACAACACGACCTGGCACCTGGTTGCCGACATGGAGCGGCTGCGCGAGGCGCTCGGTATTGCGCGTTGGCAGCTGTTCGGCGGCTCGTGGGGCTCGACGCTGTCGCTCGCCTATGCCGAGACGCACCCGGAGCGGGTCACCGGGCTGATCCTGCGCGGCATCTTCCTGCTTCGCCGAGCCGAGCTCGATTGGTTCTACCAGGAGGGCTGTAGCTGGATCTTTCCGGAGGCGTTCGCGGCGTTCGAGGCCGAGATCCCGCCGGCCGAGCGCGCCGACATGATCGCCGCCTACCACCGTCGGCTGACCGGCGCCGATGTGAAGGCCCGGCTCGGCGCGGCGCGCGCCTGGAGCGTGTGGGAAGGCACCACGCTGTCGCTGATCCAGGATCCCGAGCGGGTGCGGCTGTTCGGTGCCGAGGCCTACGCGCTCGCGTTCGCGCGCATCGAGTGCCACTATTTCGTCAACGGCGGATTCTTCGAGCGCGACGGACAGCTGCTCGCCGATGCGTGGCGGATCGCCGACATCCCGGGCGTGATCGTGCACGGTCGCTACGATGTCGTGACGCCGGCGCGCAATGCCTACGACCTGAAGCAGGCGTGGCCGCGGGCCGAGCTGAGAATAGTACCCGACGCCGGGCATGCGATGACCGAGCCCGGCATCGTCCACGAGCTCGTCTCGGCGACGCGATATCTCGGGCGGCAAATGCCGGGGGCGTGAGGAGGCGGCGCGGCCTCAGCGGTGCGGCCGGCTCAGTGCAATCGCACAGACCAGTCGGCGTGCTCGACGAAGGCCGGCGGAACAAGTCCGATCTCGGCCACGACGGTATCCTTGTCGCCGGTCTCGGGATCGAAGCGGCGCTCGAGGATAGCGACGCCGGCGACGCGAGGGGCGAGTTGCCAGGCGGCGAGTCGAGCTGGGGCGGGTGCATCGAACATGAAGGCTTGGACCGGTCCGAGGCGCTTGCCGATGCGCTGGAAGGGCACGACGAGATAGGCGCTTTCAATGGTCATGGCACGAGGCGGTTGAGATGTCGTTAGTGGCGCCAGGGAGAGCCGAGGCAGGTGCCCCGGCTCTTCCCCGATGGCTCGGCGTCGGATCAGAAGTCCATGCCGCCACCCGGCAGCGGGGCGGCTGCTGCGTGTTTCGGCTTCTCGGCCACCATCGCCTCGGTGGTGATCAGCAGGCCGGCGACGGAGGCCGCGTCCTGCAGCGCGCAGCGCACGACCTTAGCCGGATCGATAATGCCCTCGGCCATCATGTCGCAATATTCGCCCCTCTGGGCGTTGTAGCCCCAGCCGTAAAGATTGCTCTCGAGGATCTTGCCGACGATGACCGAGCCGTCGTCACCGGCGTTCTGCACGATCTGGCGGGCGGGCGCCTGGATCGCGCGGCGCACGATGTTGGCGCCGACCTTCTGGTCCTCGTTCTGGCAGGCGAGCCCATCGAGCGTCTTCAGCGTGCGCAGCAACGCCACGCCGCCGCCCGGGACGATGCCTTCCTCGACGGCGGCACGGGTTGCATGCAATGCGTCGTCGACGCGGTCCTTGCGCTCCTTGACCTCGATCTCGGTCGCGCCGCCGACTTTGATGACCGCGACGCCGCCGGCGAGCTTGGCGAGGCGCTCCTGCAGCTTCTCGCGATCGTAGTCCGAGTTCGTCTCCTCGATCTGCTGCTTGATCTGCTTGACCCGCGCCTCGATATCGGACTTGTTGCCGGCACCGTCGACGATCGTGGTGGTGTCCTTGTCGATCATCACCTTCTTGGCGCGGCCGAGCATGGCGAGCGTCACGGTCTCGAGCTTGATGCCGAGATCCTCGGAGATGACGTTGCCGCCGCTCAGCACCGCGATGTCCTCGAGCATTGCCTTGCGGCGGTCGCCGAAGCCCGGAGCCTTGACGGCGGCGACCTTGAGACCGCCGCGCAGCTTGTTGACGACGAGCGTCGCGAGCGCCTCGTTCTCGACCTCCTCGGCGACGATCAGCAACGGCTTGCCGGTCTGCACGACGGCCTCGAGGATCGGCAGCATCGGCTGCAGACTCGAAAGCTTCTTCTCATGGATCAGAATGTGGGGGTCATCCAGCTCGACGGTCATCTTCTCGGCGTTGGTGACGAAATAGGGCGAGACGTAGCCGCGGTCGAACTGCATGCCCTCGACGACTTCGAGCTCGGTGTCGAGGCCCTTGGCCTCCTCGACGGTGATGACGCCCTCCTTGCCGACGCGGCGCATGGCCTCGGCGATCATCTTGCCGATCTCCTTGTCGCCGTTGGCCGAGATGGTGCCGACCTGGGCGATCTCGTCGTCGTTGGTCACCGGGCGCGAGTGGCTCCGCAATGCCTCGACCACGGTTGTGACTGCGAGGTCGATGCCGCGTTTCAGGTCCATCGGATTGGAGCCCGCGGCGACCGAGCGGGCGCCTTCGCGGACGATCGCCTGGGCCAGCACCGTGGCGGTGGTGGTGCCGTCGCCGGCGAGGTCGGCGGTCTTGCTCGCCACCTCGCGCAGCATCTGCGCACCCATGTTCTCGAACTTGTCCTCGAGCTCGATCTCCTTGGCGACGGTGACACCATCCTTGGTGGTGCGTGGCGCGCCGAACGACTTCTCGATGACCACGTTGCGGCCCTTGGGACCGAGCGTCACCTTCACGGCATCGGCCAGCACGTCGACGCCGCGCAGCATGCGCTCGCGCGCGTCGTGGGCGAACTTCACTTCCTTGGCGGACATGATCGTCATTCTCCGAAATTCTCGGCCGGGCTTTGGCGAGGTCGCGCTCGCAGGCTCACCGCGCCGCGCGCCGCAAGGCGCCGGCCGTGGTTGATCCAGATTGCGTGGGTTCGATTACGGGGCGAGAGGGTTCAGGCGGCCGCCTTCAACGTCTTGCCCGTCTCGAGAACGCCCATGATGTCGCTCTCTTTCATGATCAACAGCTCTTCGCCGTCGATCTTGACTTCGGTTCCGGACCATTTGCCGAACAGAACGGTGTCGCCGACCTGGACGTCGAGCGCGACCAGCCGACCCTGGTCGTCGCGGGCGCCCGGCCCGACGGCGACGACCTCGCCCTGCTGGGGCTTCTCCTTGGCAGTGTCGGGGATGATTATTCCGCCTTGGCTGCGCTCCTCGGCATCGATGCGGCGAACCACGACGCGGTCATGCAGGGGGCGAAACTTCATGGGTCTAACCTCCTTTGTTGCCCTAACCAGCGATGTGCACATGGGAGCCAACCCCCCGTCGGGCAGTCGGCTCCGGCGTCGATTTTGGCAACGTCTCTGGCAGTTTCAAGAGGGGAGTGCCAAGAAAATTCCCGACCTCCAGCGGCTGCCGAGCGCTTCCAGAAAGGCTCGTTGCGACAATACGTTGGCGCTAGTTGCCGCGGTCAGGGCAAGCGCTCCAGCACCGCGAACTGGTGCTCGCTGCCGTCGGCGTTGCGCACGCTGCGCTCGGCGTGGACCGAGCGCCAGCCGCCGTCTCCGAGCCCGGCAAGCCGCTCGGTGCAGGAGCGCTGGCCACGCGCCAGCGTGCGATAGACGCGCTGCGCCGCGGGATAGGCCTCCGCCAGCACGCCGGCGCCGCCGAGCACGAACAGCTCGGGCGCGCTGACCCGCTGCGCGATATGGCGGGCCGCCTCGATCCCGGCGCCAAGGTCGGGCATGAACCAAAAGCCGTAGCCGGAAAGGTAGCGCGCACCGCCCTCCTCGAGCAGGTCCGGATCGCGGGTCAGGACGAAGAACCAGCGGTCCGGCGAGAGGAAGCTCAGCGAGGCATAGGTGCGCCGCCCGAGCACTATCGCGCGGTTGCGGGTCAGTGCATCGAGCCGCTCGGCGCTGCCGGTGCGGCGCCAGAAGTTCGCGTCGCGAGCCTCGATGCTGCCGTTCTCGTCGACGGTGGCGATCAATGAGACGATGGGTTCGGCGCTCTTGGAGGGGACGGCCATTCGTGCTCCTGCTCGATCATTGTGGGAGGCTGCTGCGGTGAAGGCTAGCCGCCCGAGCAAGTTGCGGCAAACGCGCGGGTGGTCCAATCGAGATCGCGAGCTTACCGTCTGGTGTATTCGCCGGCATGCGCCGGCTTGGATCACAGGGGAGGATCAATTCTCGAAACCGGCTCTGACCGACAATTCCGTCGCCCACCTCGTACTCGATCTGACCTGGGACGGCGACGGCCTCATGCGGCCCGACGACGGCCCGCATATCGGCGCCGACGCGATCTCGGACCCGATCCTCGCGGTGCGGGGCGAGCGGGCGTGAAACCGGCTCGGGCCGCCGGGCTACGGCGGCTTTCGACTTGCGGCCTCGGAGCGACTTGTGGAATGCCGGTTGTCGAGCGCGAGCGGTGCGGCGTGACCGGATAGAGACCATGGCCAATTGGCAGACTTTCTCCTCGGACGGGGTCGAGATCGCGTTCATCGACGAGGGCGTGGGCGATCCGGTGCTGCTGATCCACGGCTTCGCCTCCAACGCCTCGACCAATTGGGTCGTGCCGACCTGGACCGGATTCCTGACCAAGGCCGGGTTCCGCGTCGTCGCGCTCGACAACCGCGGCCATGGACACAGCGCCAAGCTCTACGATACGGCGCAATACGGGGCGCCGCTGATGGCGGAGGACGCGCGGCGGCTGATGGATCACCTCGCCATCGCGCGGGCCGACGTGATGGGGTTCTCGATGGGTGCACGGATCACGGCGTTTCTCGCTCTGCGTCATCCCGAGCGAGTCAGGAGCGCGATCTTCGGCGGGCTCGGCATCAACATGGTGCGCGGCATGGCCGGCACCGGGCCGATTGCCCGTGCGCTCGAGGCGGACTCGATCGACGACGTCGTCAACCCGACAGCGCGCACGTTCCGCGCCTTCGCCGAGCAGACCAAGAGCGACCTGAAGGCGCTCGCCGCGTGCATCCGCTCGTCGCGCGAGCCGATCACCGCCGAGGCGCTGGCCGGGCTACGATGTCCGGTGCTGGTCGCGGTCGGCAGCGAGGACGTCGTCGGCGGATCGGCGGAGGAGCTGGCGGCACTGATCCCCGGCGCCGAGGCGTTCGTGATCCCTGGCCGGGACCACATGAAGTCGGTCGGCGACCGCAGTCACAAGGAGGCGGTGCTGGCGTTTCTGCGGCGGCGGCCGTGAGGCCCGCTGCCTGCGCGGCAGGCGATCGGACGGAGCCAAGAATCGTAAGGCCCCGGCAGGCCGCTGCCAGATCCGTAAAGACTACTCGGGGGGAGCCGTCGGATCGGGCAGGGCGAACAGCCGGAGCCGTTACGTTTCTCAGTGCGATACGTTACGCGCGCTTCGAGGGGCTGGGGGGGCGGGACGGGACTCCTCGGAAGCTGGGCACAGGGGACGCATCCGCACTTGTTGGTGCCGTCGTGTCGCTCGATACGCGAGACAATTCGAGGGAACCGGCGGCTCGACGAGAGTTCTGCCAACACCAGATACGCAACGCTCTCTCATCTGCTCTCAACATATCAAATCCGATGGCCCGAGTCCCGGATCAGTCCGACATCGCCCCTTCGCCGCTGTGGATAAAGTGATCTTGCACTTGCGAGCACCGGTGCGAGTCGATCCACACCCGCCGCCACGATCCCGTCGCGACCGCTTCCCAAATCGGCCGGAAAGACCGGCGACAAGCATGCCGGGCATGGGGCGTTCACCAATCGTTAGGGTTACCTCGGGTAGCCTCTCCGTCCCATGTTCTCGCGTATCGTCAGAGTCCTCGCGCCCACTGCGGCGGCTGTGCTGCTGGTCTCCGGCTGCTCGACGACGCCGCAATTCGTGGCCAAGGACGATCCCTGGCGCGGCGCCGAGGAGCGCGCCTGCCTCGGCTCCGGCGTGGTCCGCGAAAGCCCGTTCATCCGCACCCGATCCAGTCTCGGCGGTCCGGCCCCGTGCGGCGCAGAGCGCCCGTTCGAGGTCGCGGCAGTTGCCGGCGGGCGGGTAGGGCTGCAACCGGCGGCGCTGCTGCGCTGCCCGATGATCCCGCAGGTCGACCGCTGGGTGGCGACGAGCGTCGATCCCGCCGCGCGCCGCCACCTCGGCACCAGCATCGCCGAGATCAAGGTCGCGGCTTCCTACTCGTGCCGGCCGATCAATCACAAGTGGGGCGGGCGGCTGTCCGAGCACGGCCATGCCAATGCGCTCGACGTCGCCGCATTCGTGCTCGCCGATGGACGCACGGTGACGGTCAGGGGCGGCTGGAACGGCAGCGAGGCGGAGCAGGCGTTCCTGCACAGCGTGCACCAGGGTGCGTGCGGCGAGTTCACGACCGTGCTCGGGCCGAACGCGGACGCCTATCACCGCGACCACTTCCATCTCGATCTCGCGCGCCACGGCCGCGACGGTCTGATGCGGATCTGCAAGTAGATCGGCCGGTGCGGGCGCCTACTTGACGTAGGCCATCATGCGCCCGGCAGTCAGCACCAACAGCCAGACTGCGATCGAGACGGCGGCGGCGACCCGCGCCGCGGGAGGTGCCGGCGTGCCCTGACGCCACGCATAGTGATCCGGAAAAACGCGGCTCTGGAACCACAGGGCATTGAGCACCGCGACGACGATCAGGGCGAGCTTCACCTGCAGGGCCGGATTGGCGGCGAACTCGACCGCGTCGGAGGCGAACAGCAGCCCGCCGCTGACGAGATTGCCGACGATGCCGGTCATCACCAGCGGCAGCAGATACGCGGCGAGCCGGTCGACGGCGAGGTCGCGGTGCCAGCCGAGGAGGCGCAGGTCGAAGGCGAGGATCGGCCCGACGACGAGGGCGAGGCCGAGGATGTGCACGGTCTCCAGCAGCGGGTAGGCCCACGCCGCCTCGCGCACGAAGGCGGCGACGGGCGTGTCCAC
This sequence comes from Pseudomonadota bacterium, assembly GCA_040752215.1. GTDB lineage: Bacteria > Pseudomonadota > Alphaproteobacteria > Rhizobiales > Hyphomicrobiaceae > JBFMEX01. The sequence goes on from JBFMEX010000096.1 coordinate 23,927, forward strand.
CAGCCATTGCCAGAGCGCTTCGGCACTCATGATCCGGCGCTCCGCTCAGCGCGCTGTCTTGCGCATGACGATCGTCTTGCCGCCGGCGAAGGAGATCGTGTTGAGGCCGAGCTCGGCGCCCTTCTCGCGCGATGGCCAGCCGCTGACGGTGACCTTGGCGCCGGCGACGAGCAGGGCTTGCGTCAGTCCGTTCGTCTGCGCCACGGGGATGCTCTCGGTCTCGATGGTCCAGGTCGTGCCGGAGACGTCGAGGTCGAAGAAGATGTGCGGGTTGGCGTAGCGCACCGCGGTGATCGTGCCGGCGAGCTTGATCAGCTTCTGAGCATCGTACTTGGCGACGTAGGTGTGATGGGCCGCGGCGGCGAGCGGCAAGGTCGCGGCGAGGGCCAGCAGCAGCGAGGCTGCGAGCAGGCGCGAAGCGGCGGATGGCATGGCATGGTTCCCGGCAGTGGCGAGCCGGGACGGTTTAGCAGGCGGTGCGGCGTCTCGCCTGTAGCCGGCGGGTCACATTTCATCCGGCAGATGCTCGAGGGCTGAGCAGGCTTGCGCCAGCCGGCCCGACGGATGGGACTCGGCTGTTCGCTCGACCCGAGAGGTGGCAAGGGTCAGCGACAGGTGCGGGGCACTACCCGACATCCAGCTAGCTCCAGCAGTTGCCGCCGTGCTGAAAACCCGGTCTACTGCCCACCTTTTCTAGCAAGCGTCAGGCGCTCGAGGGAGCCGTCCGGTGACCATTGA
>JBFMEX010000097.1:0-16309 GCA_040752215.1 Pseudomonadota bacterium
GAGGCATCGAGCCGTCTCTACACCGAGGGCGGCGCCCACGTGATGACCGCACTGCTGGTCCACGACATCGAGGCCCACCGGCCGATCTTCTCAAACATCACGTTCATCCTGACAGGCGAGCGCCTCGTCACCGTCCGCTACGCCGAGCCGCGCGGCTTCCCGCTGTTCCTCGCGAGCGTCGAGAAGGGCGACGCGCCGTGCGGCCGCGGGGCCGTCATCATGGCTGGCCTCATCGAGGCGCTCATCCAGCGCAAGGCCGACCTGATCGAGCGTGTCCAGGACGAGGTCGAGCGACTCGCCGGCACCATCTTCGACATCAAAGGTGGTGCACAGACCCGCCACAAGCGCCTCGACGTAATGCTGAGATCGATCGGCAAGCAGGGCGAGGTTGCCTCCCGTGCCCAGGAGAGCGCGGCCTCGCTCGACCGCGTGCTGCTGTTCTTCCTGCAGGCGGCGCGCGACCGCAACGAGGACGCGCGACTGATCGAGCGCATCGAAAGCGTCCATCGCGACATCCGCGCGCTCGCCGAGCACGTGCGGTTTCTCTCCGACCGCACCGAGTTCCTGCTCGAGGCCACCCTCGGCATGATCAACATCGAGCAGAACCAGATCATCAAGCTGTTCTCGGTGATGGCAGTGATGCTGATGCCGCCGACGCTGGTCGCCTCGATCTATGGCATGAACTTCCGCCACATGCCGGAGCTCGAATGGCCGTGGGGCTATCCGCTGGCGCTGCTCGTCATGCTCGCCGCCGCGGTGGTCCCGTTCCTCTATTTCCGCCGCAAGGGCTGGCTGTAGCCAGACGCCGGCCGGGGTCGGAACTATTCGCCGCGACGCGGCCCGAGCAGGCGGCGCCTGTGCGGCGGCTTCGGCAGGACGGGCTTGGCGGTCTCTGCCGCCTCCACCGCGTCGAGCGTCTCCGCACCGAGCACGCGCGCGAGCTGCGCTTTCAGCCGCTCCTTGGCCGGCGCCGCGGCGGCAAGGATCTCGTCGAGGCGCAGGAAGTCGAGCACCTGGAAACGGCTGGTGCCGCCTTCGACATAGATATCGGGCTGCACCGATCTCAGCTTCTCGCGGATGATCGTGCGCTCGAAAATGAACGGACTCGCGATCAGCGCCTCGACGCCGGTCGGATGGTCACGGCTCGCCGCCGGTGTCGGCGCTCCGGCGACGTCGATCGCGACCACGATGTCGACCTTTCCCATCAGCAGGTCGAAAGGCAGCGGATTGACGAGACCACCGTCGATCAGAGCGCGGCCCTCATGCATCACCGGCTGGAACACCAGCGGCAGCGCCATGCTAGCCGCAATCGCCGGGCGCAGCGCGCCGCTCGAGAAGACGACCGGCTCCTGGTTGTAGAAGTCGGTGGCGACGATCTGCAGCGGCACCGCGAGGCGCTCGAAGTCGTGTGCGACGCCGCCCGGCAGGACCAGATCGAGCAGCGCATGCGGGTCGAGCAGCGCGGAGCGCACCGAGAACAGGTTGAAGATCTGCGTCAGCCGCGGCGCCCGCGCGGCGAACAGATCGCGCACCAGCGAGAAGCGCCGCGTCAGCACGTCCTCGGTCTCGGCCCTGATCTCGCGCGCGGAGAGCCCCGAGGCGTAGGCGGCGCCGAAGATGGCGCCGATCGAGGTGCCCGCGATCGCCGCCGGCTTCAAGCCGAGCTCCTCGAAGGCCTCGATCACCAGAAGATGGGCGAGTCCACGCGCTCCGCCCCCGCCGAGCGCCAGCCCGATCGTCGGCCGGCGAGCCGGTGGACTTGCGCCACACACCGCCGGCTGCTCGCGTCTCGACGTCATGTGCTCCCCTGCGATCGCCCGGCGCGGCGCCGATCCCGATCGTCCCGCACGCCCAACTCGATTATATGCGGACGCCGCCCCGTTCTGTCGAGGCGGCCGCGAGCAGCCAGGATTGTCGTTTGCACCCCGACGGCAAGTGCCGGTAGTTTCATCGCCGGCCCGGCGACTCCGACCCGGGGCACCGCCAACCGGAACGCGGATACGGGCGACACCCTATGCGAGACACGAACGGGCACCCCGAGCGCGACACCGCGATCGCCCTCATCCGCAAGGCGATGATCGAGAAGAAGCTGACCCAGGCCGAGCTCGCCGACGCCGCCGACTGTCACGAGAAGACGATCCAGAACCTGATGGGCGGCCGCGCGGTGCGCGACCAGACGCTGTTCGATGTGTGCATGGTGCTCGGACTGGATTTCGCCCGCATCCGCGACACTTGGGCTGGCGCATCGCCGGGCCAGGCCTCGCCGGTCGAGCTCCAGGGCGCCGGGGGGCTCATGGCGCCGGTCTACATGGGCGCCTACACCCGCGAGGCCGTCGACCAGTACATCGGCACTTATCTCACGCTGAGACCCTCGTTCTCGCAGCCGGGCACGATCGTCGCCTACCGCACCGACATCGGCTGGGATCCGAAGTGGCCGAGCCTGTTGTTCGAGGAGCGCAACCGCCCCGACGAGACCTACGCCCATCGCGGCCGGCTCTACATCCCAGCCTCGTCGATGTTCATCCACCTCGTCTCGCTGACCAAGGGTGCGATGCGCATGGTCGTCGTCTCGCAGCTCGACCGGCTCGGCGAGATGCGCGGCATCATCACCACCCTGCACAAGCACGGCGCGGTGCTGACGCCGGTCGCTGCGCCGATCGTCTACGCGCGGCGCGAGGGCTTCCGGCCGAACGCGCTCGGCGAGATCGCGGCAGGTCATCCCGATCATGGCGCCTACGCCGCCATGTTGCGAGCGACCATCGGCGAGGGCTATGCCCGTTTGTGCAGCCCCTGAACTTCTATCCCGAGTAGCACCAACTGCATTTCGGTCAATTTCAAGCTGAATGATCTGCACGCGATTGCACGTTCCTCCCGCTCAGAGTCCGGCCGCGGCTGTGGCTCACAAGCCGCAGTGTTTCAGGAGTGGTGTGTCTCGCGTAGCCAGATGACGCCGCCCTCGGAGCGGTGCGCGAGGCCGGTTGGCCTGGGCCGAACCGCAGACCTCCTTCAAACCGCCCATGTTCGGCGACCGCCCGGCACCAATGCCGTTCGGGCGCGCCGCCGTTGCCCGGGCCAGCCCGGTTCGCGCCACGGTTCTCCCTCCTGAGCGGCGCGCGGCCTACGCCTTGCCGACGCCGACCGCTTCGGCGGTCTCGGCCGCCATCACCGGCCCGACACTCGCCAGCGGGCCACCCGCTGCGTCGGCACGCCCCTCGAGGAAGCGGGCCCTGAGGTCGACGCTCTCGCGCTTGCCGACATGGCGCCGGTTGCGGTCGAGCCACTTGTGGGTCTCCGTGCGTCCGGCTCCGTGCAGGTAGGTGAACAGACCCCAATCCGGCTTCATCTTGCTCTCGGGGCTGAGCAGGCTCGTGTAGCGCGCCGCGTCGACCAGATGGAAGCGATGGCGGGCGAGCGGCGCGAGCCTTCCGCGGCGCGTGCCGAACAGCCCCCGGGTTGTTTCGCGCACCGTCTCGATGATCTCGATGTCACGCAGCAGCGGCGCGTTGAACGTCAGCCGGTTGGCATGGGCGGTGATCTCACGCACGCCGGTCGGCAGACCCTCCTTGGTCAGCGGATTGAGCTGCACGATCAGCGTGTCGCGCACCGGACTCTCGATCGCCAGCGTGACGAGATCCGGGTTGGCGGAGAAGCCGCCGTCCCAATACGCCATGCCGTCGATGCGGACCGCATGATGCAGCGTGGGCAGGCACGCCGAGGCGAGCACCGCATCGACGCCGAGCCCGGAGCGCCGGAACAGCCGCGCGCGCCCCGTCGACACCTCGGTTGCCGCAATCATCAACTCCACCGGCGAGGAGCGGCGCACCAGATCGAAGTCGATTGTCTCCTCGATCAGGCGGCGCAAGGGATCGAATCCGAGCGGATTGAGCTCGTAGGGCGACCACAGGCTCGCCACCTGCGCCATCGTGCTCGACCGCGTCAGCCCATAGAGGAACGGGTTCATGCGCAAGAGGTCCGGCACGCCCGCCTTGTAGACGCCGTACCACAATTCGCGCAGCTTCTCGCGTGCGCGCTGCCGTCCTCCCTCGGCGAGGCCGGCGGCGAGCGCCACCGCGTTGACCGCGCCGGCGCTGGTCGCGCTCACCCAGGCGATCTCCAGGCTCTCGTCCTCGAGCAGCCGGTCGAGCACGCCCCAGGTGAAGGCGCCGTGTGCGCCGCCGCCCTGAAGTGCGAGATTGATCCGTGACTTTCGCCTGAAGAGCCGCACGCCGCCCCGCTGCCTGCGCTCCGCCCTCTGCAGCCAGCCCCCCGGCCGTCGGAGCACATTCCTAGTTCGAGCCGACCATGCATAGCGCGAAAGGCCAGATCATGTCAGCGGCGCGAGCGGCACGACGATGGAAACCCCGTCGATGGTCGTAGTCGTGGCGCGGATAGCGAACGCCTCGGCCAGCCGCGCCTCGCTCAGCGCCGCCGCAGGGCTGTCGAGCGCCAGTGTGCGCCCGGCCTTCAACAGCAGGATCCGGCTCGCATAGCGCGCGGCGAGCGAAAGATCGTGGGTTGCGACCGCCACCGAGCGACCTGCCGAGGCCAGCTGCGCAAGGTGGGCGAACAGACCGAGCGCATGCGCCGGGTCGAGCCCGGCGGTCGGCTCGTCGGCAACCAGGTGGTCGGTCCCCTGCGCCAGCGCGCGCGCCACCAGCACTCGGCCGAGTTCGCCGCCCGAAAGCGCACCGACCGGCCGCTCCGCGAGCGCTGCGACATCCATCGCTGCGAGCGCCGCCGTCACCGCTGCCTGATCTTCCGCCGAGACCCCCGCGAATCGCCCGCGATGCGGCAGCCGGCCGAGCGCCACCACTGCGGCGACGCTGAGCGGCCACGCCACGTGACGGGCCTGCGGCAGATAGGCGATGCGCCGCGCCCGCTCGCGCGCATTCCAGGTCTCGAGGCGGCGACCGTCGAGCGTGACCGAGCCGCCCGCGAGCGCCACCTGCCCGGCCAGTGCCTTGAGCAGCGTCGACTTGCCGGCCCCGTTGGCGCCGAGGATCGCGACCAGCTCGCCTGGCCGCAGCGTGAGGTCGACGCCGTCGAGAACCCGGCGCCCGCCGAGCTCGACCCGCACCGCTTCCGCCGCCAGCGTCATGGTCCGAGCTCCCGCCTTGTCGCCAGCACCAGCCACAGGAAGAACGGCGCACCGAGCATCGCCGTCAGCACGCCGAGTTTGATGTCGCCGGCGGGCGAGACGAGACGCAGTGCCACGTCGGCGGCCAGCACCAGCGCCGCGCCCGCGAGCGCGCTCGCCGGCAGCACGCGGCTCGGCTGCTGTCCGACCAGCGGTCGCACCAGATGCGGCACGACCAGGCCGACGAACGCGATCGTCCCGGCGATCGCCGTCGCCGCACCGATGGCGAGCGCGGTGCCGGCGACGACCAGCATGCGCACGCGGTCGAGCGAGAAGCCGAGATTGGCCGCCACCTCCTCGCCGAGCGCCAGCGCATCGAGCGCCGGACCGGTGGCAAGGAGCAACGCGCCACCGACGACGATCAGCGGCAGCGCGAGCCACAGGTGCACGAGGCTGCGGTCGGCGAGCGAGCCCATCAGCCAGAACACGATCTCCACCGAGGCGAACGGATTGGGCGTCAGATTGAGCGCCAGCGAGGTGAGCGCGGAAGCCACGCTCGAGATCGCGACACCGGCGAGAATCAGCGTGACGGGGCCACTCTCGCGCCCAGCGAGCAGCAGGATCGCGATCGTCGCCAGCGCCGCGCCGGCAAGTCCGCCGAGCGGCAGCGCAAGCGCGAACGCCGCTGCCGCGCCGGAATGGATCGCCACCACGGCACCGAGCGCCGCCCCGGAGGAGACGCCGAGCAGGCCAGGCTCGGCCAGCGGATTGCCGAGATAGCCCTGCAGCGCCGCGCCTGAAAGCGCCAGCGCGGCGCCGATCAGCGCCGCCAGCAAGGCCCGCGGCAGGCGGATCTCGACCAGAACCAAGCGCTGCGCGCGCCCCTCTGCCGGCAGCCCGAAGCCGTCTGGCCCGGTCAGCAGCGAGACGATCAGCATCATCAGCGTGAGCCCGGCGAGCGCAGCCAGGAGACGCGCGTAGCCGCCCTCGCTCATCGACCCGCCTCGCCGACGGTGATCGCACCGCGCGAAGCGCTGAGCCGCTCGACTGCCTCGGCGATGCGCGGCGTGCCGCACAGCCACAGCGGCATCTCGAGCGCCACATGCGCGCGCCGCCTCAGCAGATCGCCGAGCGCCGGATGACGCAGATTGTCCGCGGAGACGGTGTGGAAGGCCTCCGGCGAGTTGGCGAGCACCACGAGATCGGGCGGCCGGGTGACGAGGCTCTCGAGCGGCAGCCGACCACCAGGACCGAGCGTCAGGCTGCGCGCGAGATTATGGTAGCCGGCCGCCTCGAGCGCCAGATCGAGCAGCGAGCCCGCGCCCGCGGTCAGGCTGTTGATCTGGTAGGCGAGCGCCGTCGGCCGCGCCGTCCCGCTCGGTCGTGCTGCGGCGAGACGGGCATCGAAGTCGGCGATCAGCTGCTCTCCGCGCGCCGTCTCGCCGACCTTCTCGGCGACGCCGCGGATCGCAGCGCGGATGCCGGCAAAGTCGCTCGCCATCGGCACCACCAGCACGTCGAGTCCGAGCCGGCGCAGCATGGCGACCGTCGCCGGCGTCGAATGCTCGCCGGCGATGACGAGATCGGGCTCGAGCGCCAGCACCTCCTCCGCCGCACCGCGAACCAGCCGTAGTCCGCCGATCCGGTCGGAAATCGAGGACAGGGCCGGATCGGCGGCGAGGTGACTGAGTGCACCGATGCGCTGCGGCGCCACCAGATCGACGAGCAGTTGGTCGGTGCAGAGATTGAGCGAGACGATGCGCTTGGGAGGCTCGGCCGCGAGCGGGGCCAGCGAGCACACGAGCGCGAGGCACGCACCGGCCAAGCGCCGCGTCGATCGCGCCAGTCGCCGATGGACTCCCTTTGTCCATCGCCCTGCCCTTGCGATGAGGAGTGCGTGGGGGCGAGGGGCGGCAACAGACGCTGCGGCAGGCGGTCTCACCTCACCCCGACCCCCGGACCAAGTCCGGGGCAGGCTCTCTCCCCGCAAGCGGGGAGAGGCCGCAGGTTGTGCAGATCCATGCACCGAGGGCCATAACCAGGGCCGTGCCAACTCCTTGCTCCTATTTCATCGCCGGCCGTACCGGCTCGCCGCCGTAAGTCAACCTGACACCGGCATACGCGGCGATTCCGGCCGTCTCGTAGCCGAAAACCTCCTCGTACTTTGCATCGAAGAGGTTCTCGACCCGGCCGAACAGCTCGACCCCGTCGAGCACCTTGTAGGACGCCGCCGCGGTCACCAGCCAGTACTCGTCGAGATCAACCTTGACCTGGGAGAAGGTGAGCGCATCGAAGGCGATGTCGTTCATCTCGCCATTGTAGGCGGCGGCGAGGTTGAAATTGCCCCGCCCGCCGGCGAACGCATAGTTGACGTCGACCCGGCCGGAATGCGGTGGGCGCCGGATCTCCTGCTCGCCGGTCTCCTCGGTCGCGTCGAGCCAGGTGTAGGAGAGGCCGAGCGAAAGGCCGTAGCCGAGCGCCAGCCGGCTCGCCACCTCGATGCCCTTCCTGCGGCTTTCGCCGTCGCGGTTGAAGGCCGTGAACACGCCCGGCGGCACGAACTTGGTGTCGATCTCGTTCTCGAGCGTGGTGTCGAAGTAGGTCACGTCGACCAGCGCCCGCCCGCCGAAAAGGCGTGTCTCGATGCCGGCATCCCAGCCTTCGGATTCCTCCGGCACGAGATCCGGATTGGGCACGAAGCCGAAGAAGAAGCCGAGCTGCTCGGAGAAGCTCGCGTACTTGACGCCGGTGCCGTAGCTCGCGTGCAGACGGAACGGCGTCTCAGGCACCTTGAGCGCGCCGGAGACGCGCCACGTTGTGTAGTCGTCGACGTCGGAGTTGTTGTCCTGGCGCACGGTGCCAGCGAGGAACAGCGTGTCGAAGTACTCGCCCCGTACCTCGCCCGCGATACTCGTGCGATCGCGGCGGTGGTCGTCGGCATCGAACGTCGGCTGAACGAATCCCTCCTCCTCCTGCTCGACGAGGCCGGTCACGTAGTGGCGCACGGCGGCGAAGCCCGGCGTATCGAGACGCACGGTCGAGAGATATCCATACTTCAAGTTGGTGCTGCGCGTGCGCGTCGACCCGAACAGCTCGTCGCGATCCTCGCTGTCGGTCTCGGCGCGGTTGACGAACACCTTGTGCTGCCAGTGGCCGCCAAACATGTCGAGCGTCGCCTGCAGGCGGCCGACCCACAGCCGCGTGTCGAACTCAGAGCGGTCGTCGGACGGGATCAGCAGCGAGCCGTCGAGACCGCCGAAGGCGTCGCGCTCGCCGGTGTTGTTGGCCATCCTCAGCGTGCCTTCGACCTTGAGGCCGTCGACCACCATCACCCCGCCACCGACGGAGAACGTCGAGATGCGCCCGCCGTCGTCCTCCTCGCCGAAGCGCGAGATGTTGAATCCGTCGAAGCGCCGGCCCGAGAGCGTGATGGCGCCGTGCGCCCTGTCGCTGCCGCCCGAGGCCTGCACCGCCCCTGCCAGTGTGCCGAACGAGCCGGCCTCGGCGAAGGCGCGGATCGTCGGCGGCCCTTTCCCGGCCTTGGTGATGATGTTGACGACGCCGCCGATCGCACCCGAGCCGTAGAGCCCGCTCTGCGGCCCGCGCAGCACCTCGATACGCTCGATGTCGTCCGTCGTCAGCAGCGAGAAATCGAAGAAGCCGTCGCCGCCCGACGAGTTGACCTCGACGCCGTCGATCAGCACCAGCGTGTGGTTGCTTTCCGCGCCACGGATGCGCACCACCGACACGTTGGAGCGCGTGCCCTGCGTGCCAACGTGGACGCCGGGCAAGCTGCGCAGAGCGTCCGCTGCGTGGCGGATCTGGCGCGCCTCGAGATCGGCGCGGGTGACGACCGACACCGACGTGCCGATACGATCGGCCGGCACGCCGCTCGTCACCTCGTCGGGGGCAGCAGAGCCCGCGACATCGCCGGCGCCGTCACTTGCGGGCGACCCCACCTCACCGCCCGGTGCCGGCTTGGGCTTCTTCTCGGCCTTCGCCGCCGGCTCTGGCTCGGCCTCCTTCTCCTGCGCGCCCTGGTATGATGGCTTCGCCTTGGGCTTCGCCAGCGAGGCTCCGTCGATGATCACCGGCGGCAGCACGTCCGCCGTCTGCGCCCACACCAGCGACGGCCGCATCGCCGCCGTTGCCAGAAGAGCCACCGCGAGCCCATGCCCGCGCCATTGCCGTATCTCGATTGTCATGGTCCACACCCCCGTACGACGAGACGATGGGTGAGAAGGACGCCTTGCACGCGCTCTTTCCGAGCAACCACACCCGCACACCTCTCGGTGCGCGCGGCGAAACGACGGATCAGGAAAGAGTGAACTCGAACGGCATGCCTGACGTTGCTCCCCACCGGTTGCACATCAGTCGCCGCTACGGTTCACGCTCCACCGCGCGCCCCGCACGGAGGATGGGCGACTTGTGCCGGCAGGTCTCCTGGCTCGCGGCTCGGGCGCCTCGCTTCGACCTTCCCGCCTCGCTCCGGAGAGCATCGGCAGTGGCATATGCGAAAGAGGCTCGCCGCTTACAGTTGCGGGGGCAGCCACGGACTCGAGGGCTTGCGCTCTCTACCGTGTTCCCTTTTCATCGCCGTCGGCTCGCCGACGGTGAAACCGGCACGCCGACGACGTGACCAGATCGTGATGCCCATTGTCAAGCGCGGCGAATGGACATCTGTGCGCCGATCGCCGATTTGCGAAGTGGTGCGCCGCCTGATCCACACCGCCACGAAAGCGAGACGAGACCCCGTGCAGATCGAGACCGTGGACTCCCTCACCGACCCGTCCGGCGCCGTCAACGAGGACAGGGCGGGCTTCGCCGCATCCCTCGCCTGGGTCCTCGATGGCGCGACCGACATCGTCGCGCCGCCGCTGGTCGGCGCGTCCACCGATGCCGACTGGCTCGCCGATCGCCTCGACACGGAGCTGCGGCGAATTGCGGCGGCCCCGCCGGCCCAGATCGACATGTTGCCGGACCTGCTCTGCCGCCAGATGGCCGCCGCGTTCGATCGTGCTAAACGCCGCGTCCCTGCCGGCCGCCACGAGCACCCCTCCGCCACCGGCATCGTGGTGCGCGCCTACGAGCGCCAGCTCGACTACCTGGCCATAGGCGACTGCACGCTGCTGCACGACACGCGCGGACCGGTCGAACGCATCGGCATCGATCACGACGACGCCGGCGACCAGTGGCTCGCGACCGTCATCGGCTCGATCCAGGCCGACGATACCGCTGCGACCCCCGCCAGCACCTGGGGCAAGATCACCTCGGTCATCTCCGCCAACCGCGCGCGCATGAACATGGAGGACGGCTATGGCAGCTTCTCCATCACGCCGACGCCGCCGCGCTTCGTCGTCAGCGGCACGCTCCGCGTCGCGCCCGGAACAACGCTGCTGCTCGCCTCCGACGGCCTGATGCGGCTCGTCGATGTCTACCGCCGACGCACCGCCGCCGAGCTGCTGGAGATGGCGCGCCGAAAAGGCCTGCGAGCAATACTCGCCGAGCTGCGCGCCATCGAGGCCGCCGACGCCGATTGCCGGACCTATCCACGCGCGAAGGCCCGTGACGACGCCACGGGCCTTCTCATCCGGCTGGTCTGATCGGACGTCGCCGAGGGCTACTTCACGACCTCCTTGGCGATGCCGTCGAGCAGCGCCTCGACCTCGGCCAGCGACTTCTTGGAGGCGTCGTCGCCGCGCGATCCCGGCACGCGGTAGCCGACCGTCACCTCGCCGGGCTTTGCCACCGACTCGTAAATGAACATCACGTACGGGCACGAGCCCAGGTTCATCGGGTCGGCCTCCATCATGACGCGTGACAACTTGGCCGAGCAGAAGGTGAAGAACTCGGCCCCCTTGTAGACCGGCTTGGTCGAGCCGACGTCCGCCCCGGTCCGCTCCAGCATTGCGCCGATGTTGCCGTTGTAGTCGATCTTGAGCCCGCGGTTGACGATCGTCTCCGTCAGATCCGTCTTCACGTCGGCGAAGGCGCCCTTCTTCGAGAAGGTCTTGATGCTGTCGTCGGCGCGCGACGGAGCAGTCATGGCGAGTGCCGAAGCGAGCCCGAGCACTGCGACGGAGAGCAGACCGGCGGATCTGGAGTAGGCCATGGGAGTTCCTCACGAGGTTGTCGCGGCCGCAGGGACGGCTCGGCACGCGGAGCCTGAAGAATAAACAGAATACGCGCTGATCGGCAAAGTGTCAGACCGCGCGCGGGCCTCCGCATTGATGCGGATCATGCCGTCTCAGCCCGGCAGCCCGAGGTCGACCAGCTTGATGGTGAGGCTCTCGACCGTGCCACCGTCGAGCCCCTTGAGGGACAGCCGCAACACCCGCTTGTCCCAGTCGATCTCGACCACGCCATAGTTCTCCGGATGATACGGCGCGGTCAGCAGCTCCGGGGTCTGCCCATCCTGGGACGGGCCGTAGGAGCGATTGAGCGAGCTCGACGTGATCTCCGGCAGGATGCGGCCGGCACCGAGGCTGCGGTTGTACAAGGCGCCCATGTGGCGATCGCCCGACAGCAGCACGACGCCCTTGGCGCCGCTGCTCTTGACGAGCCCGATCAGCCGTTCGCGCTCGCGTGGCAGGTTGCCCCAGCGCTCGAAGCCGTGACCTTCGGCCAGCACCTGGATCGAGCTGACGATCAGCCGGATGTCGGCCGGCTTGGCGAGCTCGGCGCCGAGCCACGCCCATTGCCGCGCCCCGAGCATGGTCTTCGCCGGATCGCCGTCGGGCTCGTATTTTCCCCAGTATGGGAAGCTCGCCCCTTTGAGGCGGAATGGCGAGCGTTGCGAGCGGGTGTCGAGCATGATGATCTGCACCCGCTTGCCGGCGGGACCGAACGTGCGCGCATAATAGACGCCGTCCTCCTGCCCCGGCCCACCGTCGAGCGCCCAGTACTCGCGGAACAGCCGCGCCGCACCGAAGCGATGCACGAAGGCGCCGCCGCCGTCGTTGAGCCCGTAGTCGTGATCGTCCCAGATGCCGAGCATCGGCAGCGAGCGCCGCGCCTTCGAGAACTCGGGATGCGCAAGCTGCGCCTGATAGGCCTCTGCCAGCTCGGCGAGATCGGGGCTCTTCACGTCGCCATAGACGTTGTCGCCGAGCATCAGGAAGAGATCGAGCCGCTCCGCCAGAATCGCGCGCCAGACCGGCTGCGGGTGGCGCTGGCTGAGGCAGGAGCCGAATCCGATCCGCGTCAGCCGGGCCTGCGGCTCCAATCCGATCCACGGGGTCGCCGGCACCGCGCTCGGAATCGTGGAGGCGGGCCTCGGTGGCGGCACCGGCGGCTGGTCCGGAGGCGGCGGAGGCGGCGGCGCGACCTCGGGCAGGCGGAGATCGGGGAATGGTACGTTGCCCACGCCTGTAGGGGGCCCAGCGGCCGGCGACTCGGGACGGGGCCGCTCGTCGGTCTTCGGCATGACTGGCCCCGGCAGCGGCGACTCGACGGCATCACCCGGCGCCGGTGCTCGTGGAAGATCCGATCGCGGCGGCATGTCCCCGCGCGGGCCGCGCGGCGCTGGACGGTCGAGCTCATCCGACCGCGGCAACTCCTTGCCCTTCGGTCGCGGCGCGGCTGGCGGCGGCGCCTCCCGCTGCTCCGCGACACGCGCCGGCAACGACAGCAGCTGCGAGTGAGCGACGAGATAGAGACCGGTCGCCAGCAGTGCCGCCGGCATCAGGATCACCAGCAAGCGCGGCCACGGGGAGACGTCGCGACCTGCGTCGGCCCGTGGCGGGTCGGGCGTCGGCGCGTGCTGCTCCTCCCCCACCGCCCCTCCTCGTCACAGGCACAGGACGAGGCGGCCCAGCGCCCCGAGATCGTAGAGCAGCGCCTCGCCGCGTATGACAGTGAGGTAGAGCGCTCCGGTACCGAGCGCCGCCAACAGTCCCAGCAATGCCCGGCGCACGCCCATCGGCATGACTGCGCCGGCGGGCGATTGCCGCCGTCCTGTCGTGCCGATCGATGTGCTCTCGTCCGTCATGCTCGGGGTCATGCGCTCGGGGTCGGTCTGGCGAGCCGCGCGACGGGCTTCTCGACGATCGGCACGTTGACCAGCGCGGCGAGGATGCCAAGCGCGACCGAGATCCACCACATCGCGTCGTAGGATTGCAGTCTATCGAAGATCACCCCGCCCAGCCAAGCGCCGAGAAACGCGCCGGCCTGATGCGACAAGAATACGATGCCATACAGCATGGTCATCCATTTCGTGCCGAAAAACGTCGCCACGAGACCGCTGGTGAGCGGCACCGTCGACAGCCACAGCATGCCGAACGCGAAGCTCAGCACGGCAACCGTCGTCATGGTTATCGGCAGCGACAGGAAGCCGAGGAACATCACCGCGCGCAAGCCGTAGATCAGGCTGAGGCCAAAGCGTTGCGGCCAGTAGCGGCCCCACTCGCCGGCGAGCCAGGTGCCGATCAGGTTGCCGACGCCGATGAGTGCGAGGCCGACCACACCGACCTCGGGTCCGAGGCCCTTGTCGGCGACGAACGCCGGCAGATGGGTGGCATAGAACACGATATGGAACCCGCACACGAAGAAACCGGCGTTGAGCAGCCAGAAGCTCGGGTGACGCGCCGCCTCGTGCAGGGCCTCGCCGAGCCGCTGCGACTCGTGCGGGCTCGCGACAGGCCGGCCCGCCAACGGCACCGCCAGCGCCAGCATCAGCGCCGCCGTCGCCGCCAGCACGACGAGGCTCGCCTGCCAGCCGAGCGACTCCATCAGCAGGTGCGTGTAGGGGAGCGCGATCAGCATGCCGAAGCCACCGCCGATACCGACCGCGGCAATCGCCTGCGTACGCCGCTCCGGCGGTGCGCGCCTGCCGACCGCGCCGACCATCGCCCCGGTGCCGGAGCCGGCGACGCCGAGCCCGAGGAACACCCCCGACAGCAGCAGGTGCGCCTCGCTTCGCGCCCCGTAGAGCACCAGCAGGCCGGTAATCGTCGTCGCCGCACCGAACACCACGATGCGTCCGGTGCCACTCTTGTCGGCGATGGCGCCCGCGATCGGCGCCGTCAGCCCCCACACGATGTTGGCCACCGCGATCGCGAGACCGAACGCAGTGCGCCCGACGCCGATCGTCTCCGTCACCGGCACCATGTAGAGGCCGACGACCTGACGCAACCCCATGCTGATGGCGGCTACGGTTGCCGCCGCCAGCACCACCATCCACAGCGGCGACAAGCGCCCTGCCACTCCATCCCGCTCGCCGCGCTGATCGTGCACGTGGGTCTCCTGCGATCGCTCACGAGCGGACGATCCGCTGCAGCCACGAGCCGCCGGCGACCAGCCGCGCGCGCTCGATCGACTTCACGTAGAGGTAGCTCCAGGCGCACACCGACGCACCCGACGGCAATCGTACGTCGATCTCGGCCCGGCGGTACTCGCCCTGATCATGCTCGCCGGGAACGATCCCCTCGTAGGCGTCGAGCCAGCGCAGCGAGCGCGCGGGATCGGCGAGCCGCACCAGCTCGCCTTCGACGGTGCCCGCCGGCCCGGCGCCGACCACCAGACCGGGATAGCGGCCGAGATCATAGAGAAAGCCGGCCGTGGTGGCGGGACCGAGCGGGCGCGATTCCCGGGCCAGCCGCGTGCGCTCGACGCGGCCCATCTTGTCGCCCGCCGCGGCCATCAGCGTCCCGTAGATGAACAGGAGGTCGTTCATCCGCCCTGCCCCGGGCTCCCATTCCGCCGCCGCAAATCCGTCACCCTGCGCTCGCCATTCCGCCGCCGCCTGCCCCTATCGTCTCCTCGTCGCTCGATCGAGGAGTTGTTCCGCCATGAGGACGTTCCGCCCCATTCTCGCCGCAGCCCTCGCCGGACTGCTGCCGTTTCTTCCCCCGCCTGCCGCTCCGGCGCAAGCCGGCAGCGTGAGGCTCGAGGCCGATCTCGGCCAACGCGCGCTGCCGACCAGCGGCGGCAAGGTGTATCTGCGTCTCTCGCTGCAGGCCATCGCCGAGCGCAAGGCCGAGCGGCGCACGCCCGTCAACGTGGCGCTGGTCCTCGACCGCTCGGGCAGCATGGCCGGCCCGCGCATCGCCGCCGCCAAGGAGGCCGCCAACATGGCGCTCGGCCGCCTCGCACGCGACGACATCGTCGCTCTCGTCGCCTACAACCACGAGGTCGACGTGCTCGCCCCCGCCCGCCGGCTCGGCGCCCAGGACGGCCTCTCCGCCAAGATCGGCAAGCTCACCGCCGACGGCCGCACCGCGCTCTACGCCGGCGTCGTCGCCGGGTCGAAGGAGGTCGCGCGCGAGCTCTCCGAAAAGCGCGTCAACCGCGTGATCCTGTTGTCCGACGGCCTCGCCAACGTCGGCCCGTCGACGCCGAAGGAGCTCGCCGACTTGGGCCGAGAGCTCGGCGCCAAGGGCATCTCGGTGACGACGATCGGACTCGGCCTCGACTACAACGAGGACCTGATGCAGCGCCTCGCCGCTGCGAGCGACGGCAACCACGCCTTCGTCGAGCACGCCGAGGATCTCTCGAAAATCTTCAACGCCGAGTTCGGCGACGCCTTGTCGATCGCCGCCAAGGACGTCGAGATTACGATCGAGTGCCGGATCGAATTCAAGCCGCTGCGCGTGCTCGGCCGCAGCGCCGAGATCTCCGGCAACCGCATCAGTCTGAAGCTCAACCAGCTGCAAGGGGCGAACGAGCGCTACGTCGTCGTCGAGCTGGGGGCGCCCGCCGGCCAGTCACCCGGCGAGGCCGAGATCGCGAGCGTTTCTGTCGATTATCTCGATCTCGACAGTGGCACGCGGGCCAGCGCCCACAAGACGGTCAGCGCGCGCTTCACGGCATCGAAGGAGGAGGCCGAGGCGAGCCTCGACAAGTCGGTCATGAGCCAGGTCAGCGAGCAGATCGCCACCGAGGCCAACGAGATGGCGGTCGAGCTGCGCGACAAGGGCGACTTGGCGGCCGCCAGGAAGACGCTCGAGGACAATGCCGCCTACCTGAAAGGCGCCAAAGAGCGCTATGGCACCGGCGCCGGCGCCGCCGCCCCCTCGTCTGTCGGCCGCCTCGACGACCTCGAGAAGAAGAACCGCGAGGCCGCCGCCAACCTCGACCCCGGCCAGTGGGAGAAAACCCGCAAATCCATGCGCCAGGACCAGCACAAATCGAAGGTCCAGCAGGCGTATTGAGGTGGGGTGGCGGCTCGGCGCTGGTGCCTCCGCGCGCGGTGACACCCCCCGGGGGGTACGCCCCCCGCCGGGCCGGCCCATG
>JBFMEX010000098.1:0-12456 GCA_040752215.1 Pseudomonadota bacterium
GTGGCCCCGGGTTTCCCCCCGGCGGGGTCCCACCCCAGCGGCGTCGGGCCTCCCACCACCACGACTGTCGGGCGCCCCCCGCCCCCCTCTCCGCAACGGGGAGGGGACTATCGCGCCTCACTTCCGCGCGAGATGCACGACGCACTTGGCGCGAATGTCCTTGAGCTCTTTCAGCGAGCGATCGATGTCGGCGCGCTTGCCCTGCAGGTCGCCGATCGCCGCCTCGACCTTGTCGAGCAGCAGCCGCGTCTGTGCCTCCTGGCCGGGATCGGTGTCGTAGAGCGCGAGGTACTCGGCGATGTCCTCCAGGCTGAAGCCGAGGTTCTTGCCGCGCAGGATCAGCATCAGCCGGGCGCGGTCGCGGCGGCCGTAGGTGCGGTTCGCCCCCTTGCGCGATGGCTTGATCAGCCCGCGCGCCTCGTAGAAACGGATTGCGCGCGTGGTGATCCGGAACTCCTCGGCGAGCGCACCGATCGTATAGGTCGGTTCGGTCGCGGCATCCGCCGCCCCGGCAGGGGGCGTATGGGAAGGGCGTGGACTCATCTCGAGGCGCGCCGCTCGGCTTCCTCCTGCTTCAGCTCCTTCTTCGATAGCTTGCCGATCATCGTCTTCGGCAGAGCATCGCGGAACTCGATCTTCGCCGGAAGCTCGATCCTGGAGAGCTTGGGCTCCAGGTGCCGCATGATGTCGGCCTCGCTCGCGCTGGCTCCAGGCTTCAACTTGACGAATGCCTTCGGCGCCTCGCCGCGGTACTCGTCCTTGATGCCGATCACCGTCACCTCCTCGACCGCCGGATGCTCGTAGATCGCCTCCTCGATGCGGCGCGGATAGACGTTGAACCCGGAGCAGATGATGAGATCCTTGATCCGGTCCTCGATGAAGAAGAAGCCCTCCTCGTCCATGCGCGCGACGTCGCCGGTGCGCAGATACCGGTCGGGCGTGAACTGCCCCGCCGTCTCCTCGGGCTTGTTCCAGTAGCCGACCATCACCTGCGGGCCGGAAATGCAGATCTCGCCCTTATCGCCCACGGGCACCTCGCGCGCAGGGTCGTCGAGCGCGCGCAGCGACAGGATCGTGCCTGGCAGCGGCAGGCCGATCGAGCCCTCCTTGATCGGTCCCTCGAGCGGATTGCAGGTGGCGACGGGGGAGGTCTCCGAGAGTCCGTAGCCCTCGACCAGCTTGCAGCCCGTGAGCTCCTCGAATCGGTGCTTGACCTCGACCGGCAGCGGGGCACCGCCCGAGAGGCAGAATCTGAGGCTCGAAAGGTCGAAGCTCTTGAGCTTGGGGTGGTTGATCAGGGCATTGAACAGCGTTGGCACGCCCGGCATCACCGTCGGCCGGGTGGTCGTGATGAGCTTCAAGGCATCGTCGAGCACGAACCGCGGCATGATGATGATCTCGGATGCCTTGGCGATGCCGAAGTTCATGACCACCGTCATCGCGAATACGTGGAAGAACGGCAGCACCCCCATCACCCGCTCCTCGCCGTCGACGAGATCGGGTGCCCAAGACACCACTTGGCGCACGTTGATGTAGACGTTCGCATGGGTCAGCATGGCGCCCTTCGGCGTACCGGTCGTGCCGCCGGTGTATTGCAGCACGGCAATGTCTTCGACAGGATCTATCGCAACCGGCTTCAGAGCCCCACCTTCCGCCATCACCTCGCTGTCGAGCACCAGCCGGTCCTTGACGCGGGACGCGGCGGGGCGGGCGAGCTCGCGGCCCTTGAGCAGCTTGAACAGCACCGATTTGGCGCCCGGCAGCAGCGCCGGAAACGAGGCGACGATGGCGCGTTTCAGCGAGCCGCCGGCGATCAGCGCCTCGACCTTGTCGAACAGGACCTTGAGGTCCAGCGTGACCATGATCTCGGTGCCGCTGTCCTTGACCTGGAACGCCAGCTCCTCGACCGTGTAGAGGGGGTTGTAGTTGACAACCGTGCCGCCGACTTTCAGCACCGCGAAGTAGTAGACGACGAACGTCGGACTATTCGGCAGGAACAAGCCGACCCTGGTGCCCTTGCCGACCCCGAGCCGCTGGAGCCCCACGGCCGCCTTGTCGACCAGCCGGCCGATCTCGCCGTAGGTCAGCGTCTTGCCGAGAAATGAGGTGCACACGTTGCGGGGGTAACGGTCGACAGCCTCGTCGAGCAGGGTAAACAGCGGGGCGGGTGCGAACCGCGTGTACCAATCGACCTTGCGCGGGTAGGCAACGAGCCAGCGATGCACGCGGGCCGACTGGGCGGGCGCGGGTGCGCCGGTATCGGTCATGGCTTTCTGCCCTCCCGGAGTGGCAACCGCTGCGGCGAATGCGGTCGCCTCGACTTTGGCAGTGTGGCAGAACGTCCCAATCCGTTCCACGTAGGTGCCGGATCCGGGGGTGTCACCTGCGTCACTATTGAACACGACTCCAGTGTGTTAAGCCAGTGCCGACACGCTCGTCGGCCGGCTTGCTCGTCCCTTGGCCGATCGCCAGGAGATGGCGGTGGGGGAGGGGCATGGACGGCATGAAGCTTGCGCACAGTGCGTGCGCGGGCTTCGACGCAGGCGTCCGCATGCCGGCGACGGCTCGCGAGGCCGAATCCGGCCTCCGGATCGGGGGCGGCGGCGGCAGGTGGACCGGGCGTCAGAGCCTGTTCAGCACTGTTCGACCGGCAGCTTTACTTGCTTGGCGTTTAAGGATATGTGACGCGACAGCTTGTGATCGCTGCGGGCCTAGACTTAGGTGGAACCAAGTAACAAGGGCTCCCTCGACTTCGAAAAGCGGGGGTGAAAGATCGAGATGGACGAAGTTGCAACCAAGATCATCGAGATTCTGAGGAAGCATATGAAGGAGCCGAGAGACGACATCGATCTCTCGACGGCCCTCACGGATCTCAAGATCGAGTCGCTCGATTTGGCGATGATTGTTTTCGACATCGAGGACTCCTTCGGTATCGAGATCCCTTACAACGCGAACGAGGAAGTCGAGGACTTCAAGACCGTCGGCTCGGTCGTCGATCGCGTCAAGCAGCTCATCGCCAGCGGGCCGCAGGCGGCAGGCGCCAAGGCCTGAGCGAGGCATGACTTTAACCCGAGGTGGCCCATCGGGCCTGGGCAGGGGTCCGGGACGACCGGGCCCCTTTGCATGAGGATCGACGGCGATGATAGCTGCGGTTGGTACGCGTCGGCGCGTGGTCGTCACAGGCATGGGCGCGGTGACGCCGATCGGCCTCGACGTGCCGGAATTCTGGGCATCGATCCGCGCCGGCAAGTGCGGCGTCGGCCGTATCGAGAACTTCCCGCTCGACGATCTCTATATCCATATCGCCGGCGAGGTGAAGGGCTTCGACCCCGCTAAGCACGTAAAGAGCAAGAAGATCCAGTACGGTGAGCGCTACTCGTGGTTTGCCGGCCGTGCTGCCGACGAGGCGTGGACCCAGAGCGGCCTGCCGACGCCCTACGCCAATCCTTACCGCTCGGCGTGCATCATCGGCACCGGCGCCGGCGGCTACTCGACGGTGGAGACCGCTTATCGCGATCTCTTCATCAACAACAAGCGCGCCACCCATCCGTTGACGCTGCTCCGGATCATCGGCTCCTCGGCCGCCTCCCACGTCGGCATCGAGTACGGCATCAAGGGGCCGACGTTCGCCACCTGCTCGGCCTGCTCGACCGCGACCCATGCCATCGGCATCGTGCTCGACTACATCCGCAACGGGCTCGTCGACGTCGGCGTCGCCGGCGCCTCGGAAGCGGTGCTCACCTACGGCTCGATGCGGACCTGGCAGGCGATGCGCGTGCTCTCGCCCGACGGCTGCTTCCCGTTCTCCAAGAACCGCAACGGCACCGTGCTGGCCGAAGGCTCGGGCATCCTGGTGCTGGAGGAGCTTGAGCACGCCAAGCGGCGCGGCGCCAAGATTCTGGCCGAGATCCTTGGCTTCGGCATGTCGTCGGACGCCAAGGACATGGTCAATCCGGACATCGAGGGCCCGCGCACGGCGATGCAGATGGCGCTGGACGACTCGAGCCTCGATCCCTCCGAGATCGACTACCTCAATGCTCACGGCACCGCGACCTCCTTGAACGACGCCAACGAGACCAACGCCATCAAGCTGGTGTTCGGCGAGTATGCGAGCAAGCTCGCCATCTCCTCGACCAAGTCGATGCATGGCCACCTGCTCGGCGCCGGCGGCGGAGTCGAGGCGATCTGCTGCATCAAGGCGATCGAGGAGGGCTTCGTGCCGCCGACGGTCAACTACGCCGAGCGGGACCCCAAATGCGACCTCGATTACGTGCCGAACGTCGGCCGCGACAAGCCGGTCCGCTACGCGATGTCGAACTCGTTCGCGTTCGGTGGCCTCAATGCGGTGCTGGTGTTCGGCCGCCCGCCGGCCTGAAGCCGTGGCCAGCCCATCTTGACCGGGCCCTGCGCGTCGGCTCCACTGCCAGCTGATGCCGACCAATATCCTGCGTAGCCGGCCCAAGCCTGCCGCCAAGCCTGCCGGGCAGCCGCGAGCCGCCGGAGCCTCCCAGCGCGTCGTCCTGCTGACGGCCGGGCGGGTGCGCATCCGCATCGCGCTGCTCGAAACCGCGACCGCCGAGCGCATCTGGCGCGCCCTGCCGCTCTACTCGACCGCCGAGACCTGGGGCGAGAGCGTGCACTTCGAGCTTCCGGTCGAGAGCGGGCGCGAGCGCGGCGCGCGCATGATCGCCGAGCCGGGCGAGGTCTTCTATTGGAGCGAGGACGACCGGGTCGTCATCGGCTACGGGCCGACGCCGATCTCGGGCGCGGGTGAGATCAGGCTGCCACGCCCCTGTAACCTGCTCGCGCGTGCCCTCGACGACGTCACTGTGCTGCGCGCCGTGCGTCCGGGCGAGAAGGTGTCGTTGGAGGCCGTACAGGGGCAAGGGTGAGGGACGGGAGATGGCGATGCGCGAGGTGCTGATCCGGGCGGGCGAGGTGGCGATCCGGGCCCGCTTGCGCGACACGCCGACCGCGAACCGCATCTGGCAGACGTTGCCGATCTACGCCAGTGCCAGCAGATGGGGCGACGAGGTTTACTTTGCGGCCGGTGTGTCCGTCGAGCGCGAGGATGAGGCACGCGACGTCATCGAGCCGGGGGAGATCGCGTTCTGGCCGGACGGCGATGCGATCGCGATCGGTTTCGGCCCGACGCCGATGAGCCGCGGCGACGAGATCCGCCTCGCCAGCCCGTGCAACGTATGGGCCGACGCGCTCGACGACGTGCGGCAGTTGAACAGCGTCCGTGCGGGCGCACGCATCGCGGTGATCGAGGCCGACAGCTGACGCGTGTACTGCTGGTCGCGCGTGGCGGCGTTCCCGCGAAGGCGGGGATCACGGAACGAGAGTCGCCACGCGCAAAACGAAAGCTCGCCGTGATCGGGGCCGACGGCTGAACGACGCTCGATCAGCCGGCACCGGCCTAGACCTGGGTCCCGGCGACCGTCTCGGCAACGAGCATGTCGACGACGCTGGCCAGCGCGTGCTCTCGGGCCTCGCCGATGGCCAGCCGCCGCTCGAGCTCGGCGACCTGGCGGTCGGCGCTGGTGCCGTCCCGCGCGATGGTCCTCAGGTGCGCGACCTCCGCCTCGCAACCGAGCGCGGCGGCGTCCTCGGCGACGAGCGCGATCATCTCCTCGACCAGCCCGGTGAACGGCACCAGCTCGCCCTTGCCGAAATCGAACAGCCGGTCGCCGACGCCATAGCGCTGCGCCCGCCAGCGGTTCTCCTCGATCAGGAATGCCGGATAGCTGCGCCACGACTGGTTCGAGCGCCGGAGCCGGTAGAGCATCCGGAGCAGGCAGCGGAACATCGCGGCGATGGCGAGCGCGTCCTCCATCCGCGGGGTGACGTCGGTGACCCGCATCTCGAGGGTCGGAAACCGCGCGGAGGGGCGTAGGTCCCACCAGATCTTGGTTCCGTCCTCGATGATCCCGGCGCGTACCAGCACGTCGACGGTGCGCTCGAACTCGCCATAGCTCTCGAACCTCTGCGGCAGGCCGGTGCGCGGCAGCTCGTGGAATACTGCGAGCCGATAGCTCTTGAGGCCGGTGTCGTCGCCCTCCCAGAACGGGGACGAGGTCGAGAGCATCAGCAGGTGCGGCAGGAAATAGCGCACCTGATTCATGAGATCGATGCGGAGCTCCGGGTCCTCGATCGCCACGTGCACGTGCATGCCGCAGATCGACAGCCGCCGGCCGATGCCGCCGAAGTCCTTGGCGAGGCGCTGGTAGCGCTCCTTGTCGGTCGTCTGCAGGTGGGCCTTGCGGGCGAATGGATGGGTCGAGGCGGCGATCGGGGCGAGCCCGAACCGGCGCGCCTCGCCGGCCACCGTGCGCCGCAGCCGCGCCAGCTCGGCGCGGGCCTCGGCCGGGTTATGGCAGACCCGCGTGCCGATCTCGATCTGCGAGCGGAAGAACTCCGGCGCCACCTGTTTGCCGAGCTCCGCCTCGCAGGCGCCCATCAGCCTTTCGGGTGCCGGGGCCAGGTCGCGGGTGACGAGGTCGACGAGGTGGTACTCCTCCTCGATGCCGAAGGTGAAGCTCGGTTGGCTGACGCTCATGCGCGGAAGCTGGCACAGGCCCGCCGGCGGCGCCAGTGCGCCACGTCAAATCCCGGCCCGGAGAAGCGCAGGGGAGGCGCTGCAACCAATTGCGGGCGCATCGCTGGCCACCGCCGGCCGGATGGCCTATATGGCAACCCGCCTGTGCTACATTACATCAATGGCTCCCGGCCGCACCTCGCCCGAGGCGCGGCACACGCGAGGCTCTGGAGACGCGACGATGGCGGCAACCTGGTCACCCGACAGCTGGCGGTCGAAACCGATCGTGCAGGTGCCCGACTACGAGGACGAAGCGGCTCTTGCCGAGGTGCTGGGCAAGCTCGAGAAATTCCCGCCGCTCGTGTTCTACAACGAAGTCGCGCGGCTCCGGGAGAAGCTCGCCGGCGTGGCGGCAGGGCAGGGGTTCGTGTTCCAGGGCGGCGATTGCGCCGAGAGCTTCAAGGAGCACAACGCCAACAATATCGTCGACAGCTTCCGCGTCTTCTTGCAGAGCGCGGTTGTGATGACGTTCGCTGGCGATCTGCCGGTTGTGAAGATCGGGCGCATCGCCGGCCAGTTCGCCAAGCCGCGCTCGTCTCCGATCGAGCGCGTCGACGGCCGCGAGCTGCCGAGCTACCGCGGCGACATCATCAACGGCGCCGAGTTCACCGAGGACGCGCGGCGGCCCGATCCGCAGCGCATGCTGCAGGCCTACCGCCAGTCGGCGGCGACGCTCAATCTATTGCGAGCACTTATCTCGGGTGGCTATTCGAGCCTGGACAATGTTGGCCTGTGGATGCTCGACTTCGAGAAGCGCAACGCTTCTGTCGAGGCCTACGCCAGATACAGGGAGTTGGCGGGGCGTATCGCAGACTCGATCCGGTTCATGAAGACAAGCGGAATTTCCACCGACAGCAATTCTGCCGAATATCGGCGCGTAAACTTCTACACCAGCCACGAGGCGCTGCTGCTCTGCTACGAGCAGGCGCTGACGCGGCGCGACAACCTGATGGGTAGCGGCAACGTGCTCGCCACCTCGGCTCACTTCCTGTGGGTCGGCGACCGCACGCGTCAGCCGGACCACGCCCATGTCGAGTACCTGCGCGGGATCTACAATCCGATCGGCATCAAGATCGGACCGACGCTGGAGCCGGACGGGCTCTTGCGGCTGATCGACATCCTCGACGCCAGGAACGAGCCGGGCAAGCTGACGCTGATCGGCCGGTTCGGCTCCGACCGAATCGAGAAGCACCTGCCGAAGCTCGTGCGCGCGGTCGCGCGCGAGGGGCGCAAGGTGATCTGGATGTGCGATCCGATGCACGGCAACACCATCACCGCGTCGACGGGCGAGAAGACGCGCCCGCTCGGCCGCATCAAGGAGGAGGTCGAGCGCTTCTTCGACATCCACCATGCCGAAGGCACCCATGCCGGCGGCGTGCATCTCGAGATGACCGGCCAGAACGTCACCGAGTGCACCGGCGGCGCAGCGTGCATCGTCGATGCCGATCTCTCCAAGCGCTACGAGACGCTGTGCGATCCCCGCCTCAACGCCGAGCAGTCCCTGGAACTCGCTTTCCTCGTCGCCGAGCGCCTGAAGCGCCTGCGCGAGGGCCGCGGGGTGGCGGCGGCGGCGACCTCGGCGCTCGCGTGAGGCGCGGGCAGCTCCGGCGCTCGATCCGATGAAAATCGCCCTCGCTCAGTTGAACCCGACCGTCGGCGATCTCGACGGGAATGTGGCCAAGCTCGTCGCAGCCCGCGCGGAGGCGGCGCGGCTCGGTGCCGACCTCATGCTGCTGCCGGAGCTCTTCATCACCGGCTATCCGCCGGAGGACCTGGTGCTGAAGCCGGCGTTCCAGCGCGCTGCCCGCGCGCGCGTCGAGCGGCTCGCTGCCGAGATGGGCGACGGCCCGGCGGTGATCGTCGGCACCATCTGGCCGGACGAGGGCCGGCTCTACAATGCCGTGGCGCTGCTCGACGAGGGCGCCGTGCAGGCGGTGCGCTACAAGGTCGACCTGCCGAACTACGGCGTGTTCGACGAGAAGCGCGTGTTCGAGGCGGGCCCGCTGCCGGGGCCGATTGCGGTGCGCGGCGTGCGCATCGGCGTGCCGATCTGCGAGGACATCTGGAAGGAGGAGGTGGTGGAGTGCCTCGCCGAGTGCGGGGCCGAGCTGCTGCTCGTGCCGAACGGCTCACCCTTCGACTGGAAGAAGCCGGACGTGCGCCTCAACGTTGCCGTCGCGCGCGTCACCGAGAGCGGGCTGCCGATCGCCTACCTCAACCAGATCGGCGGCCAGGACGAGCTCGTTTTCGACGGCGCCTCGTTCGTGCTCAATGCGGATCGCAGTCTCGCGGTGCAGATGCCGGCGTGGCAGGAGTGCATCACCGTCACCGAGTGGGAGCGGATCGGCGAGGGCTGGCGCTGCCGTCCGGGGGAACGGGCGGTGCTCGCCGAGGGCGCCGCCGCCGCCTATCATGGCTGCGTGCTGGGCCTCAGCGACTACGTCGATAAGAACGGCTTTCCCGGCGTGGTGCTCGGCCTCTCGGGCGGCATCGATTCCGCGCTGGTCGCGGCAATGGCCGTCGATGCGCTCGGCGCCGGGCGCGTCCACTGCTTGATGTTGCCCTATCGCTACACGTCGAACGAGAGCCTTGCCGATGCGGCCGCGTGCGCCGAGGCCTTGGGCGTGCGCTACGACATCGTGCCGATCGCCGATCCTGTCGAGGGCTTCATGAAGGCGCTGGCGCCGATGCTCGCCGGCACCGAGCCGGGCGTCACCGAGGAGAACATCCAGAGCCGCGCCCGCGGCACCACGCTGATGGCGATCTCGAACAAATTCGGATCGATGGTGCTGACCACCGGCAACAAGAGCGAAATGAGCGTCGGTTATGCGACGCTCTACGGCGATATGAACGGCGGCTTCAATCCGATCAAGGACCTCTACAAGATGGAGGTCTACCGGCTCGCGCGCTGGCGCAACGCTCATGTGCCGGCAGGAGGCAGGGGGCCGGCTGGCCGCGTCATTCCCGAGCGCATCCTGACCAAGGCGCCGTCGGCGGAGCTGAAGCCGAACCAGACCGACCAGGACAGCCTGCCGCCCTACGAAGTGCTGGACGACATCCTCGCCCTGCTGGTCGAGCAGGAGATGAGCCTCGCCGAGATCGTCGCGCGCGGGCACGCGCCGGAGGTCGTGCGCAAGGTCGAGCGGCTGCTGACCATTTCCGAGTACAAGCGTCGACAGGCCGCGCCGGGGGTCAAGATCTCGGCCCGCAACTTCGGCCGCGACCGACGTTATCCGATCACCAATCGGTTCCGCGAGGCGCTCGATCCCGCGCCGACAGCGGCGCCGCCCGGCGCCAGCCCGCGCCTCGTCGCCCCGCGCAGCGACGGCGGCGACCCGTTCTGAGCGAGGCCCGATGCCCGTCTCCGTCGATCGCTGTTTCGATCTGCTGGTGGATGATCTGACGCCGAGCGCCGCCGACCAGTGCTGCGCCGAAGCCCGCCTCGCACCGCTCGCCGATGCTCTCGCGCACCGCTACGCACCCGTGCGCCTCGAGCCGATCGGCTCGCTCGGCCACGGCACGTCGCTGCCCGGCCACACCGTCCTCGACGCACTCGTGGTCCTGCCGGCCGATCGGTTGAAGATCGATTCCGTCGCAATGCTGCGGGCCATCGCCGCCGAGCTGCGCGAGCGCCTGCCGACTGTGGGTGTGGCGATCTCACCGCCCGCGGTCGTCGTCCACCGCACTGCCGGCGCCGCCGACGCCTGCGCGCTCATACCCGCCGAGCCGACCGGCCGCAGCGTTCACGGCGCGGTCGTCTACCATATCCCCGATCGCGCCGGCGGCTGGATGCGATCCGGTCCCCAGGCGTACCGGGACTGGGTCGATGCGGAGGATCGCCGTCTCGATGGCCGCCTGAAGCCGCTGGTTCGCATCCTCAAGGCATGGTCGCACGCCGACGCAACCGGCCTCCGCTCGCTGTGGATCGAGCTGCGCACCACGCAATGGGCGAGCGAGCAGGCCGTGATCCGCTATCCTGTGGCGGTGTCGGGCGTGCTGCGCCACATGCTCGCGTATGCCCACGCCATGCCCGATCCGCTCGACGCGGGGGCGCCGATCGAGGCCTGCGCGCTGGCCGACCACACCGCCGCCTTCGCAGCGGTCGCAGGCGCGGCGGATCGCGCGGCCGCGGCGGTCGCCGACGAATCCGCTGGCGATTTGAACGCGGCGCTCGCTCATTGGCGGCGCGCATTCGACGGACATTTTCCGCGCTTCGGCTGAGCCATGAAATCTGCTAACCGGCAGCCAGAGGCCCGCGTGATCACCGCGCGGCGCCGGCCGGCGAAGCCGACATCCACCCGGAGCGCACCCGCATGACCGTCACTGTCCGCTTCGCGCCGAGCCCGACCGGCCTCCTGCACGTCGGCAACATCCGCACCGCGATCCTCAACTGGCTGTTCGCGCGCCGCTCGCACGGGTGCTTCATCCTGCGCCTCGACGACACCGACGCCGAGCGCTCCAAGGAGGAGTTCGCCGCCGCGATCCGCGAGGATCTGCTGTGGCTCGGCCTCGTGTGGGACCGGGAGGAGCGCCAGTCCGACCGGTTCGAGCGCTACCGGCAGGTCGCGCAGGCGCTGGTCGCCGCCGGCCGGCTCTATCCCTGCTACGAGAGCGAGGACGAGCTCGACCGCAAGCGCAAGCGCCAGCTCGGGCGGGGCTTGCCGCCGATCTACGATCGCGCCGGGCTGAGGCTGACTTCCGAGGAACGCCGGCGGCTCGAGGCCGAGGGCCGCGCCCCCCATTGGCGCTTCCGCCTCGACAACTCGGAGCCCGGGAGCGACACCCCGTTGCCGACGATCGTCAGTTGGAACGATGCCATCCGGGGCGACCAGACCGTCGATGTCGGCTCGCTGTCGGACCCGGTGCTGATCCGCGCCGACGGCACGTACCTCTATACGTTCACCAGTGTGGTCGACGACATCGATCTCGCCGTCACGCACGTCATCCGCGGCGAGGACCATGTCACCAACACGGGCGTGCAGATCCAGCTGTTCGAGGCGCTCGGCGGCGAGGCGCCGGTGTTCGCCCATCACAGCCTATTGGTCGGCGCCGATGGCGAGGCGCTGTCGAAGCGTCTCGGCGCCTTGTCGATCGCGAGCCTGCGGGAGAAGGGCTTCGAGCCGATGGCGGTGGCGAGCCACGCGGCTCTCGTCGGCACCTCTGAGCCGATCGAGCCGCATCAGCGGTTGGACGAGCTGGTCGGCCTGTTCGCGCTCGACAAGATTTCGACCGCCGCTGCTCGCTTCGACGTCGCCGAGCTCGAGAGCCTCAACGCCAAGCTCCTGCACGCGCTGCCCTATTCGGCGGTCGCGCATCGTCTGGAGCCGATGGGGATCACGGGCGGCGAGGCATTCTGGTCGGCGGTCAGGGGCAATCTGGCGGTGCTCGCCGACGCGCGGCAATGGTGGGCTGTCGTCGCCGGCGACATCGCGCCCGTGATCGAGGACCGCGCTCTGACCGACAGGGCTGCCCAGCTGCTGCCGCCGGAGCCCTGGGACGCGGCGACCTGGGGCGTGTGGACGGATGCGGTCAAGCAGGCGACGGGGGCCAAGGGCAAGGCACTGTTCCACCCGCTGCGGCTCGCGCTCACCGGGTGTGAAGCCGGCCCCGAGCTCAAAACGCTGCTGCCCCTGATCGGCCGCGCGCGCGCCCTCGCCCGGCTGCGATCACCTGGCCCTTGACGCTCCTGCTCTGCAGTCCACACCGCCTGCGCCACCGCGCCACCCCTCATGCAGGGCTGTCGCATGCGGCCGAAATCTGCCGCTCCTCGCTTGCGGGGAGAGGGGACGCCGATCGCCTCATGCGACAGACCAGCCCCTCGCGGGGGAAGTCCGGGGGGAGGGCTGATTGGCTGG
>JBFMEX010000099.1:0-9435 GCA_040752215.1 Pseudomonadota bacterium
CCGCCACCGGCGTAGCGACAGGCCGGGTCACCAGCACCTGAAGCGGCAGCTGCGTGATGGCGCCAGACGGAACGACGAGCAGATGCTTGCCATCGATGAGGTCGCCGACGTCGCCGAGCAGCGCGGCATAGAGCCGGTGCGCGCGTCCGGTGTCGAAGGGCAGCGGCTTGCCCTTGCGGCGGTCGGCGTCGGTGCGGAACTGCCCGGTCAGGTCGAGGCAGGCGCTGCCGGTCCACGCCGCCTCGTCGAGGCCGCAGCGCAGCGCCGCCACCTCGCGCTTCAGCGCCTCGCTGCCGAGCGTAGACCTCACCCAGCGGCTCGCATTGCTGGTGACGACCCACACGAAGGTCTCCTCGCCCATTACGAGGTGCGCCGGCGTGTCGACCACCAGCACCAGCGCCTCGTCGCCGCCGAGCTCGCGCTGGACCTCGCCGAGGGTCAGCGGCTTGGGATTGGCCAGTGCGGTGTAGTCGGGGAAGCGCTCGGCGATGTTGCGATCGATGGCTGCGATGCGCTGATCGATCGTCGCCAGCTGGCTGCGGAGCTGCTCGCCGGTCTCCGGCGCTGCGGTCGGGTTGGACAGCGTGGCGACGAGATCGCGATCGAGCGTGTGCCACTCGGCGACGAGGTCCTGCCGCGCGCGCACGAGCGCAGAAAGCCGCGCGTCGCCCTTGGCGTTGCGGACCGCCATTTGCGCCAGCGACGCCGCCGCGGACGATCCGAGCGCGTGCTGCGCCATCACGAAAGCGCGGTCGGCATCCGCGGCGAGGCGGCGGTGCTCGACCTTGACCAGCTTGGTGAAGGTGAACGCGTTCCGGCGGACATCGCTGCGGGTGTCGCTCCCGCGACCGACATCCTGCCGTGCCGCCTGCGCCAGATGGATGCGCGCGGCCGCGTCGAGCTCGCCGGCCGCTCGCTCCCAGTCGTCGGCGCGAATGCGGAGGTTGGCGAGCTCGCCGTGGGCGACGGCGATGTCGGGGTGCTCGGGCGGGAGAAAGCGCCGGCTCTCGGCGAGCGCGGCGACCAGCAGGCTCTCCGCCTCGGCGGGGCGACCGAGCTCGAGCAGCAGGCTGCCATGGTTCATCCGCGCGGTTGCAAGGTCCGGGTGCCCGCCGGGGAACGCGCGCGTGAGTTGGTCGATCGCCTCGCGGTAATGCTCGGCGGCCTTGTCCGGCGCACCCGCCTTCTGGAACAGGAAGCCGAGGTTGTTGTTGATCTTGGCGAGGCCGGGAAGGTTGCCGGGCGAGTGCCGCTCGAACATGGCGAGCGCGCCGAGCTGGTTGTCGAGCGCGGCCTTGTAGTCCTCCGCGAGCTGGCGGTTGGTGGCGATGTTGTTGAGCACGATCCCGGTTTGCATGCTCCCCTGCGGTGCCAGCCGCTGGAAGGCGGCGAGCGAGCGCTCGAACAGCCGAAGCCCCTCGTCGAGCCGCGACATGGCGGTGTAGGTCGAGCCGAGCATGAACAGCGCCACGGCGAGCCCGGTCTCGTTGCCGGTCCGGCGGCTGTCGATCTCGTGCAGGCGGAGGCCTTCGCGCATCAGCGGCTCGGCTTCCTCGTATCGACCCTGGCCGTGCAGCAGGGCGCCCAGACCGGACGTGAACTCGGCGAGTGAGGTGTCGTCAGCGGATACGAGCCGCTTCTGCAACGCCATTCCCTCGCGGAAGTGTGCCTCCGCCTCGGGAAGCTGGCCGAGACTTTGATGTTGGATCGCGATCGCCAGATGCGCGCTCGCGGCCTCGGCCGATCTCGGGCCGTGATCGCGTGCGGCGAGCGCCAGCGCGTGTCGCGCCATCGCCAGCGCGCCCTTGTAGTCGCCGCCTAGACTGAGCTCGACGAGTCGCTGCCGCGCGGTCGCGAAATCGGCCGGCTGTGCCTCCAGGCGGCCCGATCGGACGGCGAGCAGAAGCGCGAGGAACAGCAAGGCGATGCGGAGTGCAGTCTGGACGCAGAAACAGCGAGAGCGCGGCACGACACGTACTCCGAGAGCAATTCCTGCAACGCTGCCAGTTTGCCGGCTTCGTCCCCCGCTGGCCAGCCCGCACGGCTCTGGGCGCGGCAGGCGATCGGCACTCCGCCGGATGACGGCCTTGCCGCGAGTAGACGAAGTCCCCGCGATGGGCACAACGCGCCCATTCCCCTCGCTCTGGTGTGGTGATTGAGAAGTCCGCAACAGACCTCTCGGCTTGGTGGCGAGGCAGACTTCTCGATCTGAGCCACACTAGAATCACATAGTTGGCTAGTGTCGTTCAGATCGCGAAACTCGTTCGCCGCCGGCTGCACAATGAGACGAATTTCGCGATCACGACACCAGGGTTCTGTTCGGTATACTGAGGCGAAGACGCCACCAGCGGAGCCGCCATGGCCGACCTCACGCCGCAGAAACCGCTCGCCAACGTGCCGGAGCTTACCGTCTCCGAGCTCGCTGGCGCGATCAAGCGCGCGCTGGAGGACGGGTTCGGCTACGTGCGGCTCAGGGGCGAGGTGTCGGGCTACCGCGGCCCGCATTCCTCGGGCCACTGCTACTTCGCGCTCAAGGACGACAAGGCACGCATCGATGCCGTCGTTTGGCGCGGGGTGTGGGGCAAGCTGAAAGTGAAGCCCGAGGAGGGCATGGAGGTCGTCGTCACCGGAAAGGTGTCGTCGTTCCCCGGCTCGTCCAAGTACCAGATCGTGATCGAGGCGCTGGAGCCCGCAGGCGCCGGCGCGCTGATGGCGCTGCTCGAGGAGCGCAAGAAGCGGCTCGCCGCCGAGGGACTGCTCGCCCCCGAGCGCAAACGCCCGCTTCCCTTCCTGCCGCGCGTGGTCGGCATCGTCACCAGCCCGACCGGGGCCGTGATCCGCGACATGCTGCACGGTTTCACCGAGCGCTTTCCGACCCGCGTGATCGTGTGGCCGGTGCGCGTGCAGGGCGACACCTGCGCCGCCGAGGTCGCCGCCGCCATCCGCGGCTTCAACTCGCTCGCCGAGGGAGGCCGCATCCCGCGCCCGGACGTGCTGATCGTCGCCCGTGGCGGCGGCAGTCTCGAGGACCTGTGGGGATTCAACGAGGAGATCGTGGCGCGGGCGGCGGCCGAGAGCCGCATTCCGCTGATCTCCGCCGTCGGTCACGAGACCGACTGGACGCTGATCGATCTCGTCGCCGACGCGCGCGCGCCGACGCCGACCAAGGCCGCCGAGTGGGCGGTGCCGAAGCACTCCGAGTTGATCCTGCAGACGGGAGACCTCGCGACCCGCCTCGCCGCCGGCATCCGCCGCGCGATCGAAACGCGGCGGACCGAGCTGAAGGCCGCCGCGCGTGGGCTGCCGCGGCCGACCGATATCCTCGCCCTGCCGCGCCAGCGCTTCGACGCGGCCGAGAAGCGGCTGTCGAGAGGGCTGGTCGCCAACACGCGGGCGCACGCGCTCGGGTTGGCGCGGGTCGCCGGCCGGCTCAGGGTCGGCACGATCGCCGAGCGCCTCGTGCGCCAGCGCCAGCGGCTCGGCGAGACCAGCGCGCGCGTCGGGCAGGCGCTGCTCGCCAACACGCGGGCGCATACCCTGCGGCTGGCGCGGGTGTCGGTCCGCTTGCGGCCGGCGGCGCTCGCCGATCGCATCGCCCGCGCCGCCGAGCGGGCCGACGGTCTCGACGCACGGGCCCGCCAGGCGCTCGCCAACCGCGTGCTGCAGCGCCGCCGGCTGCTCGACGGCAGCGCCAAGCTGCTCGCCTCGCTCAGCTACCAGAGCGTGCTGGCGCGTGGCTTCGCGGTGGTCCGAGGCGCGGACGGGGCGATGATCCGCTCGGTGCGCGGTATTGCAGCCGGCGACCCGCTCGAGATCGAGCTCCACGACGGGCGGGTGAGGGCCGAAGCGCGCGGCAGCTCCGATCCCGGCGCGCACGGCCCGGCGGGAGGGGCAGGGCGGCCGGGGCGGACGGCCGGCAAGGCCAAGGGCTCCGGCCAGGGCACTTTGTTCTGAGGCAGGGAGATGATTGTCTTTGCGCCGCCTTGACGGCGCGGTCGCGATTGGCGATCTGATGGCGAGGCGATGGGCGGGGCCGAGCCCGCTCGAAGGCGGCATGACCGCGGGTGATCATGAACCGGTTCGAAAAGCTGTTCGGCCTCCGCGGCGAGGCGAGAGTGCGCTACCTCGACGGGGAGTTCCAGGTGCTCTCGGCCGGCGATTTCGTGCGCTGTGCGGTCACCGGCCGGCCGATCCCGCTCACCGATCTGCGCTACTGGAGCGTCGAGCTGCAGGAGGCGTATGCGACGCCCGAGGCCTCTTTCAAACGCTACCTCGAGGTCGTGCGCGGCGGCGGGCGACGCGGGGCCAGTCCCGAGCGGTAGCCGCCGGAGCGAACCGCACTTGCGATCAAGTCGGCGAGGCGCGATCCGTGGGCGTCCTCCAAAGCGAGCGCGATCGGCACCGCCGTCGAGGCCTGCATCAGCTCCTTGCGGCGCCGGCCGAGACCCATGAGCCGCACGAGATCCTTCTCCGTGGTGACCAAACGCGCCGAGCGGTGCGCCGCGTCGGCCAGCAGCCGGTGGGCATCGGCCTCGGTGAAGGGATGGTGGTCGGGGAAGGCGTGGCGGGCGGTGATCGTCGCGCCCAGATCCTCCAGCAGGCCAAAGAAGCGGCCTGGATTTGCGATCCCCGCATAGGCGATGACTGCCGCGCCGGCGAGCCAGGCAACGTCGCCGGCCGGCATCGGTGTTGCGGCGAGCACCGGGCCGGGGAAGTGGCGGCGGAGATCCTCGAGCACGGTGCTAGCGGCCGCTAGCGGCGCTCCGGCCGTCGCGGGCGGCTGGTTGACGACGATCGCATCGGCGAGCGCCATCTGCAGCTCGAGTGGCGCCCGCAGCGGTCCGGCCGGGATCACCGCGCCATTGCCGAGCCCGCGGCGGCCGTCGACGACGGCGATCGCCAGATCCTTCGCCAGGGCCGGGTTCTGCAACCCGTCGTCCATTACGATCACGCTCGCGGCGCGGTCGCCCTCCTCGATGGCGATGGCGCCGAGGCGGCGGTCGCGGGCAACCATCACCGGCGCGGCGCGGGCGAGCAACAGCGGCTCGTCCCCGACCTCGGCCGCGGTATCATGATCGGCATCGACCCAACGCGGGCCTTTGTGGCTGCCCTTGAAGCCGCGGGTCAGAAAGACCGGGTGCTCGCCCTCGTCGACGAGATGGCGGGCGATGGCGAGTGCGAGCGGCGTTTTGCCGGTGCCGCCGGCGGTGAAGTTGCCGACGCAGACGACCGGCAGGCGCGAGCGATAGGCCTGCGTCCGCCGAATGCGCCGCTCGCCGGCCCAGGCGTACACCGCTGCGAGCGGTGCCAGCAGGCGGGCACGCACATCGTCCGACGGCGCATACCACCAGCTTGGCTCCTCAAGACGCACGCCTCAGCCTCTCGTCGTCACCGGGCAGCAGCGCATCGAGCGCGTCGGCGGTGCGCTCGAGGGCGCCGGCGAGCGTTGCCAGTGCAGCCTCGGCGCCGGACTGCATTCGGGTCAGCTCGCCCCGGTCGCCGGCGAGCCGGGCCAGTGCGGCGGCCATCTCGGCCGCATCCTTGACCTCGATCGCGCCGCCGTGGCGGATTAGCGCGGCATAGGCGTCCTTGAAATTGCTCCAGCTCGGGCCGGTCAGCACGGCAGCGCCGTGACGGACGGCCTCGATCGGGTTCTGCCCACCGCGGTCGATCAGCGAGCCGCCGAGAAATGCGACTCCGGCGAGCGAGTAGAGCGTGCCGAGCTCGCCGATGGTATCGGCAACGTAGATGTCGGTGTCGGCGGCGGGCGTGCGATGCAGCGAGCGCTGCACGATCTTGAAGCCTTCGGCTTTCAGCTGCTCGGAGATCTGGGTGCCGCGCTCGGGATGGCGCGGGGCGACGATGGTCAGCAGCCCGGGGAGGTCGCGGGCCAGGCGGCGATGGGCGGCGGCGACGATCAGCTCCTCGCCCTCGTGGGTGCTTGCGGCGACGAACGTCGGCCGACCGGCGATCGCGGCGCGCAGCGCCTCCAGCTCGGCGAGGTCGACAGGCGGCGGCGGGGCGTCGATCTTGAGGTTGCCGACGGCGAGCACGCGCCGCGCGCCGAGCTCCTGGAACCAGCGTGCCAGCTTGTCGTTCTGGGCCAGCACGAGGTCGAAACGGGCGAACAGCGGCGCGGCGAGACGGGGCCGTTTGCGCCAGCGCTTGTAACTCCGCGGCGACATGCGCGCGTTGACGAGTGCGAGCGGGACGCCGCGCCGGGCGGTCTCCAGCACGAGATTGGGCCAGATCTCGGACTCGGTGAAGACGGCGAGATCGGGCCTCCAGTGATCGAGAAAGCGGGCGGCGTAGCGGGCGACGTCGAGCGGCACGTACTGGTGGATGGCGTTGGCGCCGAGGCGGCGTGCGGCGAGCCCGGCCGAGGTGACGGTGCCGGTGGTAAGCAGGAAGCTGAGCTCGGGCCGGCGCGCGGTGAGCGCGTCGATCAGCGGCAGCACGGCGTTTGCCTCGCCGACGCTTGCCGCATGGCACCACACCAGCCGGCCCTCGGGCCGCGCCGCGCCGGCGATGCCGAACCGCTCGCCGCGGCGGCCCGGATCCTCCTTTCCCTGGCGCTCACGCAGCTTGAGCAGCAGCGTCGCCGCGGGCTCGAAGGCACGGGTCGCCGCCCGGTAGACCTTGAGGCCGAGGCCCGGCTCGGTGACCGGCGCATCGGGGCACGGCAGGCCACGCGGCGCGATGCGGGCGACGTCGGCGCCGGCGAGCGCATAGGCGCGCTCGGTGGCGGCATTCAACGACTGCTCGAGCGCGAGGCGGTAGCGCTCCACACCGTCGGCGTCGAGGTCGCGCGGCACGAGAAGCGGCGGGCCGGCCGCATAGGCGAGCTTCGAATACGGGAGATTGATCGTCATCCGGCTCCAGGTGTCGAGTGCCTTGAAGCGGCTCGTGGCGGCGGCGACGGGGACGATCGGGCGACCCGACAGGCGGGCGATTGCGATGATGCCCTCGCCGGCGCGGCGCGCGGGGCCGGGCGGCACGTCGGCGGTCATGACGACGCTCGCGCCTTCCTCGAGCGCGCCGACCGCGCCGCGCAGCGCCGCCGCTCCGCCGCGGTCCTTGCGCCGGCCACCTGCGCCGGCGCCGCGGATCAGCTCGACGCCGAGCGCCTGCATCGCCTCGCCGATCAGGTCGGCGTCGCCGTGACGGGCGACCATCGCCTTGACGCGCGCACCCTTCGGCCTCAGCACCGAGAGCATCATGAACTGGCCGTGCCAGCAGGCGAGGATCAGCGGATGGTCGGCGGCGAGGCGCTGGAGCAGATCGGGTGGATCGGTGCGCATGGTCGAGGTGCGCTCGACGAGCCCGATCACGCGTGCCAGCGAGCGGCCGGCGAGCCGCTTGATGGGAGACCTGTGATCCGGCGATTGCGCCATGCTTGGTGGTGCCCCTGGGGCTGTCGGCCGCAAGCTCGCAAGGGCTCTCCGCCCTCGGGCCGGGGCCAGCACGGAGCCGCCAAGCTCCGCTCTCGCAAGTGGAATCCAGTGGGTCCGCCAGCCCCCCGGCCTGGACTCTTGCAGAGGGTTCCTATAGCGCATATCTAGCGAAAGCAAACGGGATCGAGTGGTGGGCGGCTTCGGCGTTCGAGGCTCATTCACCGCGCGGTCTTCTGCGCGTTTTTTGAGAGGCCTCGAAGCGAGTCGATGGCGGGATTCGCAAAATCGGCACGGCGCGCGGTCAAGCGCGTCACGACGTCGATCCGGAGCGGCTTGATCGAAAGCTCGCCGCCGTGGCTCGCAGAGACGCTCGGCCCGGCCGCGCGCTATTTCGACATGTTGTTCGTGGATCACGGAATTTTCCGGATCGTCTATCTCAATCGGCATCGCCTGTCGGAGAAGGCGTGGCGGGCCGCTCAGCCGGCCCCGCACCAGATCCGTCGCATCGCTGGCGAAGGCATCCGCACGATCGTCAATCTGCGCGGCGAGCGGGTGTGCGGCAGCTACTGGCTGGAGCGGGAGGCGTGCCGGCGCTACGGCGTCGATCTCGTCAACTTCCAGGTGCGCTCGCGCGCCGCGCCTTCGCGCGAGGAATTGCTGCGCGCCCGCGACCTCTTCAACTCGATCGAGTACCCGATGCTGATGCACTGCAAGTCGGGCGCCGACCGGGCCGGGCTGATGAGCGTGCTCTATCGCTTTGTCAAGGAGGGCGTGCCACTCGAGATCGCCCGGCAGGAGCTCTCGCTGCGCTATGGGCACATCCGCCAGGCGGAGACCGGCGTGCTCGACTATTTCTTCGAGCGCTACCTCGCCGACAATGCACGCCGGCCGATACCCTTCTTCGAGTGGGTCGAGACGGTCTACGATCCCGACGAGGTCAAGCGCTCGTTCCAATCGCAAGGGTGGGCGAACCGGGTGGTCGATACGGTGCTGCGGCGGGAGTAGCACCGCGGGCTTCCGGGCGCGGCCGGCAACGACAACAGGGAGGAGCGCGAGGTGAAGCTCGTACGGTTCGGCGCGGCGGGTGCGGAGAAGCCCGGTCTCGTGGATGCGCAAGGCCGCCTGCGCGATCTCTCCGAGCACATTCGCGACATCGACGGCACGACGCTCGGGCCCGAGACATTGGCGCGGCTGCGCGCGCTCGATCCCATGGGGCTGCCGCTGGCGCCGAACGGCGTGCGGCTCGGCGCGCCGGTCGGCAATGTCAGGAATTTCATCGGCATCGGGCTCAACTATGCCGACCACGCCGCAGAGGCGGGGCTGAGAATTCCGCGCGAACCGGTGATCTTCAACAAGATCGGCAATTGCATCGTCGGCGCGAGCGACGACGTGATGATGCCGAAGGGCGCGAGCCAGCTCGACTACGAGGTCGAGATCGCGTTCGTGATCGGCAGCCGCGCCCGCTACGTCGAGGAGGCGGAGGCGGCCGGCTACATCGCCGGCTACACGATCTGCAACGACGTCTCCGAGCGCCATTTCCAGACCGAGCGCTCGGGGCAGTGGGTCAAGGGCAAGTGCTGCGAGACGTTCGGACCGCTGGGGCCGTGGCTGGTCACGCCGGACGAGATCGCCGACGTGCACGCGCTCTCGATGTGGCTCGACGTCAACGGCGAGAAGCGCCAGCGCGGCTCGACGGCGACGATGATCTTCAAGATCCCGTTCATCCTCTCCTACGTGACGCAGTTCATGGTGCTGGAGCCGGGCGACGTCGTCACCACCGGCACACCGCCCGGCGTCGCACTCGGCATGAAGCCGCCCAAATGGCTGCAGGTCGGCGACGAGATGCGGTTGGGGATAGATGGGCTGGGAGAGCAAAGGCAGAAGGTGGTGGCGTTCGGTGGGTAGGAGGCGGCCGATGCTGTCGAAAAAGGGCTTGTGAGGGCCGTCGAATGCTGATTCCGTTGCCGGAGTGATGTTCGGAGACGGAGGGCGCGGCATGATGGGGCGGCGGAAGCGGGATCAAGGCAAGCTCTTCTACGAG
>JBFMEX010000100.1:0-27935 GCA_040752215.1 Pseudomonadota bacterium
CGCGAGGAGCAGGTCGCGCAATTGGCACCGGGCTTCCTCCCCCTCGAGGGGGGAGGACGGCGCGCGCTTCACTTGGCCCCGGCCTCCACGACGTGGGCTCGCCACGCGACGACGGCGAGGGGCTAAGTGATTGCGCGTCGCCGAGGTGGGGGTGGCCGATCTCGCACCGCCGGCCACTCCAAAAGCGCGCGCCGGATCGCCGTCAGTACCCCGTCGAGGTCGTCGTCGATCTCGTGTGCCCAGAACCGCAGCACGCGATAGCCTTCATGCGCGAGCCAGGCCGTCCGCGCAGCATCGTGCGCCTGCTGTGCCGCCTCGCCATGCTGCGGGCCGTCGACCTCCACGATCAGTCGCGCCTCCAGACAGATGAGATCCGCGAAATAAGACCCGATCGGATGCTGCCTGCGGAACCGGTAGCCCTCGATCTGGCCGCCGCGCAAACGGTGCCACAGCCGACGCTCGGTGTGGCTCATGGTCCGGCGCAAATCGCGGGCGCGCTGAATTGACATGGTGAGAGCCTACGTCGAACGCCGCGCGCCGGGCACCCCCACCTCGGTCCGCTACTCGCCTCGCGCGTCCCTTCCCCCTGGTGGGGGAGGCTAGGGGGGGATGGCAGAACGCCCGCGCCGGGATTCCCCCCACCCCTGACCCCTCCCCACAAGGGGGAGGGGGAACCCGCGCTCCACGCGGCCGACTCAGTTCCGGGCCCTCACGCGCGGGACGATTCGCCTTGTAGATCATGCGACTAGGC
This sequence comes from Pseudomonadota bacterium, assembly GCA_040752215.1. Lineage (GTDB taxonomy): Bacteria > Pseudomonadota > Alphaproteobacteria > Rhizobiales > Hyphomicrobiaceae > JBFMEX01. The sequence continues at coordinate 752 of JBFMEX010000100.1, forward strand.
GCATTCCGCAGGGGCGACCCAAGACGCCGAAGCCTTGATTTTGGGCAAGACGCTCATCTTCTAATCTTCGCATACTGGAACATAGCAGAGCCGCAGCGGCTGTCCCGGACGGCGGCGCCAAGCGGCCCGACACGCGAGGAGTGGACACCACCATGACCATGATCACCCTTGCCGGCCTGCTTGCGGCCGGCCTCGGCATCGTCGCCTCGATCGGCCTCCTGGCCGTCGCCATCCGCCGGGATGGTTGCTGCGCGCGCTGAAGCGCGGCCCGCGACCACCGGACGATCGTAACGCGAGGCGGCCACCGCCTCGCTTTTGCGTTCTGCACCTCGTTCGCCAACGCCTCCGGCACGCTCTGCGAACCCGGACCCCGCGCCCAGCCTTGCACCAGACGCGACCCTGAGCTGCGCGTCGCTACGGGCTCCCATTTCATAACCAAACCAGTCGGAGTTACGAGAAGCCCAAATTACGCGGGAAAGCGCTCGTCGATGCTGATCCAGATCAGCAATTGAGCGACGTTTTAGCGTTGCAGATCATGCCTCTAGTTTTCATCCGCGGTGCGGCAAAATCGCCGCCTTCATTGAATTGCAAACGCACACGCATATTCTTGCATTCAAACATTCGAATATGAGTCGGGTCGATCACCGATATCGATGACAGGCCCGGCCGAACCGGGGCGCAAGCCCCTCCGATGCGAGGAGCATGGATCATGAGACGCCGCACCTACGAGGTCTGCGAGCTGCCGTCGGGCCGCTTCGCCCTGATCGCCACCGTCAACGACGACGCCGACGTGCGCCTCGACATGGACGGTGGCTTCGAAGGCGACACCTTCGCCACCCGCGAGGCGGCCGAGCAGGAGCGCGCCCGCCGCCAGCAGGCCGACGCCAAGTCGAGCGCCAAGGCTGCCTGAGCCGCGAGCGCACAACCGAATGTCTCACGAGGTGCCGCCTCGTGACGTGACCAGCCTCCGTCAAGTGAGGCACCTCTGAGAAGGAGATGAGCCATGAGCATCACTACCGTCATCGGAACCATGGTCGTCCCGCTCGGTCTGCTCGCCGCGATGGGAATCATCTACGTCGCGAGCCGCTATTACGGCTGCCACGCCGACCGGTAGCGGCGGGGTCGGCCACATGCGACGACGCGCGAGGCGGAGTCTCTGCCTCGCGCCTTCTCGGACCGCGCCACCGGCATCCGGGCGCCCGCTCCCCGGCACGATAAGCCGACACGCATCGCCCCCGGCGACCTGCGCCCGGGCCCACGGCGGCATTGCTTGCGAGCACGCGCGCTCGCATCATCCCTATCCCATCACGTCCCGACTCACGCTAGAAATTCGCTGTGGATCGTCATCGCCACAGGGATGACACGGTCGCGGGGAATAGTGTCATAATAGCGCATCATCCGTTTGTCGGGGGGAACCGCGAATCGCTCGCGGGTCGGATGGTGGGATGGGAACACCCATGACATTAGCGGTATGGAGACTGATCCGCAGGTCGGAGCATTCCGGCGGCGGCTTCGGCGCGACCGAGATCGCGATCACAAGTCTCCGACGCGCGGTGCCGGCTACACCCGCCGATCCTCAATCGCCACCCGTCCGCCGGTCCCTTGCCCACGCCATGACCTTGCCGCCCGAGCGCGCCGACGATGCCACCGCGCGCCTCGCCCGTCTGGTGCCGATCGTGCGCCATCGCCTCGATTTGGCGGCCAGCATCGACGACGCGGCGATCCTGGAAAGCCTGGAGGAGATCGCACGCGAGAAGGACCCGCAGCGGCGCTGGCGGGCCGCGTTCAAGTCCACGCTCGGTCTCTATCTGGTGCTCTACAAGCCCGATCTCGACGCCGCGCTGAATACGCTGCTGGCGCTGCTGCCACCAAGCCGGCGCTGAGCGTCGCGCACCCCGCGCGAGCACATCCCCCAGCGCCCAGGCGCGAGTTGCAACCACACTCCGACTACTCGCTGTGGGCGAGTTGCACCCTCGGCCGTGTGCTTGCCGCGAATCGGGCGACAATTGAGCCGCTCGGTGCCGAGTGAGCTGCACCCCGAGCGGGAGACCGCCATGACGTCCACGCCGACCCCGCTACCCCCAGCGGTGACCATGCTCGCCGATCATCTCGATGCCGCGCTGGCGGCTGGCGAGGATCTGGTCGCGGTCGCGAGTGCCTGGCCCCCCGCCGCGGCACCGCGCCGGCAAGCCACGTCCGCCGACATCACCCGCCTACGCCATGCCCAACGGGCGACCATCGAGGCCGTGCGCGCCGCCGAGATGCGTCTCGTCGGCCGCGTGCTCAAGGCGCGAGAGCGCGCCGCGGAGTTGGCCCGGCTCGCCAGCCCGTTCAAGCCGCTGGTCCGTCTGTTCGCCGCCGGCACCGCCGTGCTCGCCGATGCGGTTCCCGCCTGCGGTGACGCAGCCGAACAGGACTTCGCCACCGGCGACAGCCTGCTCGCCTACTGGCGCAGCCGCGGCCTCGTCGACGACGAGACGGCGAGCCTCGCCGATGACGCCGTGCTGGCGATCGACGACACCTTCCTGGTCGCTGGGCTGGCCCCGCTCGGCGTGCTGATGGACGTGGTGGCGATGCTGCTCGACACCCTCGACGCCCACTATGACCTCTATCCGGAGACCGCCCGCGTGGCGGAGCGCGAGTCCGAGGTCGAGGTGGTGACGGCCGCCGAAGCCGAGGCGGAAGCCGCCTGAGCGAGCGCCACTCGCCGGGCACCGCGCACCGCGCGATTACCCGAGGAACGGGTTGGTCCGCCGCTCGAGGCCGATAGTGCTGCCGGGGCCGTGGCCGCAGATGAAGGCGTACTCGTCGCCGAGCACGAGCAGCTTGGTGCGAATCGCCTCGATCAGCGCCTCGTGATCGCCATAGGGGAAATCGGTGCGGCCGATCGAGCCGCGGAACAGCACGTCGCCGACCAGCAGGAATTTCTGTCCCCGGTTGAGCAGCACAACCGAGCCCGGCGAATGCCCCGGGCAATGCAGCACCTCGAACACATGGCCGCCGATCGTCACCGTGTCGCCTTCCGCGAGCCAGCGGTCGGGCGCGACGTCGTCGGCGGCAAAGCCATATCGGCGTCCCTGCGCGGCGAGCCCGTCGAGCAGGAACTTGTCGGCCCGGTGCGGCCCCTCGATTGCGACGCCGAGCCGCCGTGCCAGCTCCTTGGCGCCGCCCGCGTGATCGATGTGTCCGTGCGTCAGAACAATCTTTTCGGGGCGCACGCCGACCTCTTGGATCGCCGCCTGGATGCGGTCGACGTCCCCGCCCGGATCGACGATGGCGCCGACCATGCTCACCTCGTCCCACAGAAGCGAGCAGTTCTGCTGGAACGGCGTCACCTGGACGATGGCCGCCTTCAGCGCGGACTTGGTGCTGGCCTGCGACAACGGCTTTCCCCGTTCGAAGCGGATTGAGCAGGCTCAATAGCCGAGGCCGGCGACGATGGCCAGAACGACCATCGGCGCCGGCCCCGGTGTAGACCGTGGGAAATGAGAGCCCCGACTGCCGTCAGCGCAGCGCGGCCGCCCGGCGCGCCACTTCGGCCTGCGAGACCTCGCCGGCACCGATCAGCGCGTTGATGCACGTCTTCGAAAGCTTGGGGCCATTGGCCCGCATGCACTTGCGCACACCCGGAGTATCGGGCGCATGCTGGCTGCAATAGGAGTAGTAGTCGCTCGCGCACGCCAGTTTGACCTTGAAGCTGACGGCCGAGGCGTCGGCGATGCCGAGGCCGAGCGCGCCGAGAACGGCGGCCAGCTTCAGCAGACTGCGGCTCGTGGACTTTGCGTTCGGGATCGACGGGAACATCGGGGGGTCTCCTGTGGCTCTCCAGCGGGTCGATGTACCCACTATCGCCGGAGGACCCGCCCCGCGCTGTCCCCCAGGGAACTCCGACGCGAGCGTAACAGGCGCTTCGTAACGAGACGCTGCATCGCCCCTCTCTGGTGCGACGCCATGGCGTCTTGTCAGTCCGCTTGACCGCTTCCTCGTCCAAGCCTACTCGGATTCGAGTCGCACTTCATCAGCCGCGTGGAGCCCGCATGAAATTGAAGCTGCTCGGCACGACAGGCGTCAAAGTCTCCGAGCTGTGCTTCGGTACGATGTCGTTCGGCGGCGATGCGGACGCCGGCGAGGCGGCGCGCATGTACGCCGCCTGCCGCGATGCGGGAATCAACTTCTTCGATTGCGCCGACGCCTACTCGAAGGGCGCGGCGGAGACGATCCTCGGCAAGCTCGTCGCGGGCCATCGTGACGAGATCGTGCTCACCTCGAAATGTTTCCTTCCGCTCGGCGACGACCTCAACGCGCGCGGCGCCAACCGCCGCCACATCGCCCGCGCAGTCGAGGCGAGCCTTGCTCGGCTCGCCACCGACCGGCTCGACGTGCTGTTCATGCACCGCTGGGACCCCGACACGGGGATCGAGGAGACGCTGCGCGCCCTGGAGCGTCTCGTCGCCGACGGCAAGGTGCTCTATCTCGGCGCCTCCAACTATGCCGCCTGGCAGGTGGCCAAGGCCAACGGCGTCGCTGAGCGGCACGGCTGGCCGCGGCTCGACGTGATCCAGCCCATGTACAACCTCGTCAAGCGGCAGGCCGAGAGCGAGATCCTGCCGATGGCCGAAGCCGAGCGCATCGGCGTCATCACCTATGGCCCGGTCGGAGGCGGGCTGCTGAGCGGCAAGTATGGTCCCGGCGCCAAGCCCGACGTCGGCCGGCTGATCGCCAACAAAGAGTATGCGGCGCGCTACGGCGAGAAGTGGTACTACGACGTTGCCGGCCGTTTCACCCAGTTCTGCCGCGAGCGCGGCCTGCATCCGGTCAGCGCCGCCGTTGCCTGGGCCGCCGCGCATCCCGCGGTCACCTGCCCGATCATCGGTGCGCGCAGTCTCGAGCAGCTCGGGCCTTCGCTCGACGCGCCGGCAATCGCCATGACGCCCGAGCTGCGCAACGCGATCTCCGCACTCTCCCGCGCCCCGCCGCTCGCCACCGACCGGCTCGAGGAGCAGGGGTGATCTGCGTTGCACCTCTGCCACACCCGAGGCACACCGGATCGCCGAGCTTGTACCGGGCTGGTGGCGATGCTATTTGGAGCGAGCGGTTCCTATCGCGGCAGATGAATGGGTTCCGCACCAGGAAGGCGTGACATGCGAAAGCCCGGCAAGCCCCTTATCTGATGCGAATCTTGGGCAATCCGAAGGTGGCACCTCGAACATGTAGCTGGGTACGAACCGTGCGAACTGGGCCAATGTGTTCTGGCCAATCCAGATTGTCATGCTCCTGGCCTTCGGGTTCTACCTCGTCTCCATTTTCCTCCTCTACATCACTGATGGGAACGGTTGGTTCGGTACTCTGAACCATCGCGCTGCCGTCATACTTTGCGTGATCCTCCTCGTCGTCTGGTCCTTGGTGTTTGGCTTCCTGACCGTCGCCAAGAAGCGCGAGAAGGCCTTTTGGTTCTACTTCGAAGGTCCGCTCTACTCCTTCACCGCCAAGCTCACTCTCATCATCCTGTTTTGCCTGCTCGTCGCATTTCTGATCGTCGAGGTCTCATGTGACGCCGCCGCGACCCCCCGGAGCGCGGCGCTCGGCAGTGCCGCCTCGCTCTCTCACGCGAGCCGCTGCCCGGCGGCGTTCAATCCGCTGATCATCCTGCTGACGGGAGCACTGGCCACGATCGGATGGAACTATACGGCCTACGAGAACCGCCGCGCCGAGATCCGCAGGTTTTCGGTCGAGACGATCGAGAAGGTGATCGAGGATCCAATCCACACACGACTGCGGGCCGAGGTCGAGATCGCTGCCCGCATCAGCGGCCCCATCGTCGATGCCGGCATGTACGAGACGTACTGCACGCTGCATCAGCAAGACCACTACCGCGACACCGTGAGCTACTTTTTGTCGGGAGCGCGCCCGAGCCTCGACCAAGCCGAGTCGCTAAAGCTGGATGCGATGTGCCGCATCTACGCGATCGGCCGCTACCTCGACCAGCTCGAGTGGCTGGCGCTCCTGATCCGGCAGCGACGCATCGACGAGCTTCTCGCCCGGGAGATGCTCTGCGACACGGTAATCTGGGTCACTAAGAAGCTGCAAATGTTCGTGCGCGAGGCCCGCGCCACAGATCGTGATATTTACGAGCATACGGTGTGGCTCGCCGAGCGGTGGTCCCGCCAACCGCTGCCGCTGCACCCTTGAGCGAGCCCACCGCCAAAGAGAAAGGGGGGCGCGAGCCCCCCAAGTCTTGCGGATTCTTGTCGATCGGGGCCGTCGGCGCCGCGGGCTCAGGCGGCCGCCGTCTCGTCGTTCGGATCGCGCAGTACGTAGCCGCGACCCCAAACCGTCTCGATGTAATGCTGACCGCCGGTCGCGGCTTGCAGCTTTTTCCTGAGCTTGCAGATGAAGACGTCGATGATCTTCAGCTCCGGCTCGTCCATGCCGCCGTAGAGGTGATTGAGGAACATCTCCTTGGTGAGCGTAGTGCCCTTCCTGAGCGAGAGCAGCTCGAGCATCTGGTATTCCTTGCCGGTCAGATGCACGCGTTGCCCATTCACCTCGACGGTCTTGGTGTCGAGGTTGACACGCAGGTCGCCGGTCTCGATGACCGACTGCGCGTGCCCCTTCGAGCGGCGCACGATCGCGTGGATGCGCGCGACGAGCTCGTCCTTGTGGAACGGCTTGGTCAGGTAGTCGTCGGCGCCGAAGCCGAGACCGCGCACCTTGTCCTCGATGCCGGCGAGACCGGACAGGATCAGGATCGGCGTCTGCACCTTGGAGACGCGCAGCGTCTTCAATACCTCGTAGCCCGACATGTCGGGCAAGTTGAGGTCCAGCAGAATGATGTCGTAGTCGTAGAGCTTGCCGAGATCGACCCCTTCCTCGCCAAGATCCGTCGTGTAGACGTTGAAGCCTTCGGACTGAAGCATCAGCTCGATGCTTTGCGCGGTAGCGCTATCGTCCTCGATCAGTAGAACCCGCATGCTCGTTCCTCTTTTCCCTGGCGGCCCGCCAGGATGTCTGCCCCGATCCTCGAGAGAACGCGACCCACCTGAAGCTAAGTCATCATTAGGAATTTAGCCGCCGAGAAGTTAACAAACCCTAATCCAGCTCGGCTCGACTGTCATTTTTTTGATCCATCACGGTCGTCTCCTTCACGCTTCCTACAGATACTTGCGGACACACGCCGGCCCTGCCGCCGGCGAGACGCCGTCAGACCAGCACACGGAATGTCTTGGGACCCCCGCCCCGCGCCTCGGCGACGCCGCACCCGACCCGCCGGCACCCACCACCGGCTCGACGCAGCGCCGCCAAACGTGACACGAATCAACAGGTAACAGAATTCGCGCCCTTGCCCTAGGTCCGAAGCGGGCAAAATCTCGGCCCGATTCGCGATCCTGCGAGACGAGACTAAACCCGTTGCTTTACCGCAACTTAAGAGGGATATGCCACACTGCGGCCAGTTGACGGGGAGCCCTTCGTCGGCTTGACCTCGTAGCGGGCACAACGCAGATTGGCGCCTCGTGCGGGGAGTTTCGGTGCGGCTGCCATGTTGCATGGCACGGTTCTTGTTTGTCCAGCCGCGTCCAGTTCGAGTGTGTCAGGGGTATCGAACGATGAAGTCTCCCGAAACGGCTCAGCGCGTGAAGCGCTTCGACGTCGACGAGAAGGCCCGCAAGGTTACCGATCTCGAGCACATGATCCGCGATTTCGAGACCATGGCCAGCGACCTCGACCGCCAGATTCAGGCCGAGGAGGAGCAGACCGGCATCAAGGACAAGGCCCATTTCGCCTACTCGACATTCGCCAAGTCAGCCTCCCAGCGCCGTGACAACCTGCGCGCCTCGGTCGCCGAGCTGCGCACGAGGCTCGAGTCCGCGGTCCGCGAGCTCGAGGAAGCCAACGAGCAAATGACGCGCAGCGCCGTCGCCGACAGCCGGCCGGGACGGCCCCATCGGCGCAACGAGCGGCGCGCCGCCCTGAGCGCCTGATCGGCTCGCCGCTCTGCTCCGCTCCGCTGCCGGATCGGTCGTCGACTGCGTCCGGCGCGCACTTGTGTCCCGCCGCCCTGCATGCCATCGAGTGGGCCAGGGCCCGCGCACGAATCATTCCCTGTCCCTTTCCGGGCCCCGAGCGAGCCGATCGTCTGGGCATGTCCCGTTTTGGCTTTGAAATGCGTCTTGCCGACGCACCGCGCGCGACGGCGCGGCTTGCGCCCGTTGTGCTCGCCGCCGCGGCGATCGCCGCCTGCAGCAACAGCCTCGAGACAGCCTCGCTCGCCAAGTTGCAGGTGCCCGAGCTGCCGAAGATCGAGCTGCCCGAGGCCACCCCACCCGTCGTCGGCACGCCGACCGAGGTCTACACGCGCATCGCCCGTGGGGCGCTGTCCTGCTGGTTCGGCGCCAATGGCCCGCTCAAGGCCACCCACATTTTCCACGCCGAGGCCGAGCCGCCCCACAAGGGCGGCCGAGCGCAGATCGTCATCCACGAGAAGGATCTGACGGCGCCCAGCCCGCGCGGCCTCAAGGCTTATCGAGTCCAGATCGCACCCGACGGCGAGCGGACGACGATTGCGGTCGAGAACCTGAAGCTGGCGAAGCCGCTCGGCGACGCCATGGAGCAGGACGTGCGGCGATGGGGGGTCGGCGAGATCGGCTGTCGGGAGGCCGCGCCGGCCTGGACGGCCGCTGCGCCCGCGCCCACGGCCGGCCCGGCGGGTGGCCCGCATGCGGGACCACCCGAAGCGAGCGGATCGGCGCGCCGCTGACGGCGCCGCCCTGGGCTCAGTCGCGATAATCCTGGATGCGCGTTGCCCGCAGCCCCGGGAGGCCATGCTTGTCGATGGAGCGCTGCCAGGACAGGAACTCGTCCACGGTCAGCTTGTAGCGCTCGCACGCCTCCTCGATGCTGATCAGTCCGCCCCTGACCGCGGCCACGACCTCGGCCTTGCGACGGATCACCCAGCGTTTGGTATCTTTGGGGGGGAGATCGGCAATCGTCAGTGGGCTCCCATCGGGCCCAATGACGTACCGCACCCGCCCTCTCATGCTCTTGTCGGTCATTTTACTCGATACACTCTGCCTGACCAGATGTTCTTGATAAACCAGCTGGCTTAAGGTTGACCTAAGTGACTGGGTAAACTTAGCATGAAGCCATGTTCAGCTTAAGATTGCTCCAAGTTTAACCTTTATTCGACTTCCGTTCGACTTGACAATTGCTTCAAAACGGGACGCGCGCCGTCAAAGCGAGACAAAATCGCCTCGTGGCCCGTTAAGGCTCCATCACGGTTGCCCCATCTCGCTCCAGACAGTATCTGTGGCGGCGCGACAGTGTGCGGCCGGGCGCCGCCCCGAGCAGGGCCCGGCATCGTGCGTGCCTGCCGTCCGAAGCTGGACGGGCCCCGGGGCGGCCGACGCCACCACTGCCCCATTACGGATCCGCGAAGTGACGCGCAACGCCTCGAGCGCAGTATCGGACAAGCCGGCCACCGTGCCACGCCGCGTCGTCGTCGCCATGTCGGGTGGCGTCGATTCCTCGGTCGTCGCCGCCCTGCTCAAGGCGGCCGGCCACGATGTCGTCGGAATTACATTGCAGTTGTACGACAACGGGGAGGCGACGGGCCGGGCCGGGAGCTGCTGCGCGGGCCAGGATATTCACGATGCGCGTCGCGTGGCAGAGAAGCTTGCCATCCCCCACTATGTGCTCGACTACGAGACGCGGTTCGCCGAGACGGTGATGGACCAGTTCGCCGAAAGCTACGTCGCCGGGGAGACGCCCATTCCCTGTGTGACCTGTAACAGCGACATCAAGTTCGGCGACCTCTTGGCCACCGCACGCGAGCTCGACGCCGACGTGCTGGCGACCGGCCATTACATCGCGCTTCGGCAGGGGCCGGCGGGGCCCGAGTTGTACCGGGCCGCCGATTCCAGCCGCGACCAGAGCTATTTCCTGTTCGCCACCACCCGCGAGCAGCTCACCCACTTGTGGTTCCCGTTGGGCGACATGACCAAGGAGGAGGTGCGCGGGCTCGCGCGCCGGCTCGAGCTCCCGGTCGCCGACAAGGCCGACAGCCAGGACATCTGCTTCGTGCCTTCGGGCCGCTACACCGAGGTGATCGAGAAGCTGAAGCCGGGCGCCCTGCAGGCGGGCGACATCGTCCACGTCGACGGCCGCCTGCTCGGCCGCCACGCCGGAATCATCAACTACACGATCGGCCAGCGCCGCGGGCTCGGCATCGCCGGCACCGAGCCGCTGTTCGTGGTCGCCCTCGACGCCGAGCGCCAGCGCGTGGTGGTGGGACCACGTGGCGCCTTGCGCACGGAAGGCGTCGATCTTAGAAACGTCAATTGGCTCGGCGACGAGCCGTTCGACCAGGTCGCCGCGGACGGCTTGCCGATCCACGCGCGCCTGAGGTCGACCCAGCCGCCCCAGCCTGCGACGCTTTACGCAGGCTCGGACGGCAGGGCTCATGTCGTCCTGCACGGGGGGATCGAAGGGATCGCCGCGGGTCAGGCCTGTGTGTTCTACGCCGACGACAGCGCGGGCGCCCGCGTTCTCGGCGGCGGCATCGTGTCGGGTGCCTTGCGAGCGGGCGCGCGTCCCGCGCCGGGCAAGGTGCGAATGGATACGGCCGGTTCCGGCCGGGCCTCGCCGGACACGGCGGGCGGTCGAGAGAGGAGCAAGTACCGAGCATGACCACCAACCTGCGTTCGGCTGAGCGGCAGCGCCGGAGCTTCATCGAGCGAGCGGGCGGCCGCATCGTCGGCATCGGCCGCATCGACGAGGACGTCGTCAAGAGCGCATACCGCCGGTGGGCTCCCGTCTATGACCACACGTTCGGTCGCGTCGCCGCCGAGGGCCGCAAGCACGCCGTCGAGCTGATCAACCGCCGCCAGGGCCGCGTGCTGGAGGTCGGCGTCGGCACCGGCCTGTCGCTGCCCGCCTATGCCCGCCACCTGGACATCGTCGGCATCGACCTGTCGCCGGAGATGCTGGAGAAGGCGCACGAGCGAGTCGACGAGGAGGGCCTGACCCACGTCACCGGCCTCCATGAGATGGACGCCGGCAACCTGCAGTTCCCCGACAACTCATTCGATACCGTCGTCGCCATGTACGTGATGACCGTGGTGCCGGACCCCGAGATCGTCATGCGCGAGCTCGCCCGCGTCGCCAAGCCGGGCGGCGAGGTCATGCTGGTCAACCACTTCAGCCAGGAGGAAGGCGTCCGCGGCTGGGTCGAGCGGCGCATGGCCCCGTTCGCCGACCGGCTCGGCTGGCGTCCCGTGTTCGACGTCGGTCGCGTCATGGGCTGCGAGGACCTCCGCCTCGTCGAGCAGCGCTCGCTGCGCCCGCTCGGCCTCTTCACCCTGATGCGATTCACCAAGAGCCTCGACGCCGCCAAGCGCCAGGTCGCGGCGGAGTGAGGACACGTTGCCGGCCGCGCCGCTCGCCGGCGCGGTGTCGGCTCGCCGATGGCTAGGCCCCGGACCGGCGCGCGCCTCGATCCCGCGCCTTGACAGCGCGCGCGGGGCGTCCTTATAGACGAGCGGAATTGGCGGGATAGCTCAGCTGGTTAGAGCGGCGGAATCATAATCCGTAGGTCCCCGGTTCAAGTCCGGGTCCCGCTACCATTGTTCCCGTCGCGAAGCGCGAGCTCACCCAAACCGCACGGCATACACCGGCGGCAGGGTGTGCGTGACCTCGCGCCAGCTCTCGCCCTGGTCCTCGCTGACCCAAAGTCCGCCGGTGGTCGAGCCGAAAGCGAGCCGCTCGCCCTTCGCGTCCAGCGCCAGCGCGTGCCGGTAGACGACGTCGTAGGCGTGCGACTGCGGCAACCCGCGGCTCAAAATCTCGAAGCTCCTGCCGCCGTCGCGCGTGCGCGTGACCACCAGCTTGCCATCACGCGGGATACGCTTCTCGTCCTTGATCTCCGGCACGAACCAGGCGGTATCGGGATCGCTCGGATGCACCACCACCGGAAATCCGAACACCGACGGCTCGACGTTTGTGATCTCGGTGAAATTTCGCCCCTCGTCGGAGGAGACGAAGATGCCGTTGTGATGCTGCACCCACATGCGCTGCGTCGCCGCCGGGCACTGCACCAGGCAATGCACATCCTGGGCGATCGGATCGTGCGTCAGCTCCGGCGGCACATGGTCGGCGCGCATCCCCTCTCCGCGCTGCACCCAGCTCTCGCCGCCATCCTCCGTCAGCCAGATGCCGCCGGTCGAGACCGCGATGAAGACCCGCCGGGAATTGTTCGGATCGACGATGATCGAATGAATGCCCGGCAGGTCGGCACCCCCGCCCATCCACTGCTTGCGCTTGGGATGATCCCACAATGCGCGCGCCATCTGCCAGCTCGCGCCGTGGTCGGCCGAGCGGAACAGCCCGCCCGGCAACGTGCCGCACCACACGACCCCCGGCTCGTCGGCGCCGCCCGCTGCCAGCGCCCAGATCCGCGCCGTGCTCCAGGCGAGCGGGCGGCCCCACATGTCATGCTCCTCGTAGCCCTCGGGCTTCTCCGGGTATTGCGGCGCGGCGATCTCCTCCCACCCGTCCCCGCTCGAGCGATGCAGCTTGACGCCGAAGTGGCCGTGATCGAGCGCTGCGTAGCGCACCCCGTCGCGCGGATCGGTCAAGGTGAGCGAGACGTTGTCGCCGAGGAAGTCGACGCGGTCGATCTCCCAGCCCGCCGCCGTGCGCGCAACCGTGAACAGCCCCTTGCGGGTCGAGACGAGCAGCGTATCACTCATGGGGATCAGCCTCCTGACAGCGCCTGGAACACGTAGACGCGGCTCTCCGCGCCGACGGGATCGCTGAGCCCCGTCCGGTCGGCGATCGCCTTGCCGTCGACGAACACGATCATGTGCTTGCGCAGCGCCGACTGGTCGTCGAGCACGTAGTGGCGCGCGCGCGGGTTGCCCGCAAAGACCTGCTCCAGCACCTCGCGCACGGTAGCCCCCTCCGCCTCGGTCTCGGGGCATGGCACGTGCCGCTGGATGTTCTCGGTGAAAGCGACCTTCGCCAAGAGGCCCTCGCGTGATCGAACGGCGCCGAAGCTTCACGGGTCCACATGGCAAGCTCACGGTGGGGACGCAAGCCCCGGCACCGGAGCTTAGTGTCGTTCAGATCGCAAAATTCGTCCCATTGTGCAGCGGGCAGCGAACGAATTTCGCGATCACGACACGAGCCGGCAAGCCGATCGAGGTGCGCGGGCTCGCCGCCGGCACGCTGACCGTCAAGGGGCTGCGGCTCAACGACGGCCCGAGCCGGCCGCCGGTCGAGGTGATGGCGGCACTCAGCGCCGCCGCGCCGGGTCCAGCTGCTCGCGCGGGATGCGTGGCTCCAGCACATGCTGAGCATCGTCGGCATCGACCGCGAGCCCGCGCCCGTCGACCAGCGGCAAGTCGCTGTCGTTCCAACCCTTGATACCGAGCTTCAGCGAGTAGACCTGCTCGTAGCCGATAAGCCCCATCACCAGCGCCGCGAGCGCACTGCGGTGGCCCGATCGGCACACGACCACCACCGGCCGCTGGCGGGCCTCTACCAGCTCCGGCTCGGTCTCGAAGTAGTCCCACTCGCACGCCGCCTCGAGAATGCCGCGCGGCACGTTGAGCGCGCCTCTTATGTGCGCGGCGTCGAACTCGGAGCGCTCGCGCACGTCGAGGATCAGCGTCTCGGGGCGCTCCTTCAGCAGGTCCGGCAGATCCCACGGCTCGACCTCCTCGACCTGCTTCGCCGCCGCCTCGGCCAGTGACTTGTAGCTCGCTCTCGTCATGATCGCTTCCTGCTTTGATCACCGACTCCCTCTGCCCGCTGAGGGAGTGGGGAGGGGGAGCCGCAGACTCCCGCCGCCGGCCGGCTCGCGTCAATCCGGCGCCGTGCCGCGCCAGCCCCTACTGGCAATTCGGGCCGCTGGACCCGATATCCCGAGCTGGTGCCTCTCGTCCGACAGGAACTCGCAGAATGTCCCGCGTCCTCGTCATCGGCGCCAGCCGCGGCATCGGCCTTGCGACCGTCGCGGCGCTGCTCGCCGCCGGCCACGAGGTCCGCGCCCTCGCCCGCAGCGCGCACGCGATTGCGATCGATGATCCCCGGCTCGACAAGCGCGACGGCGACGCATTGAGGCCCGCCGACATCGAAACGGCCCTCGACGGCGTCGACGCCGTGGTCCAGGCGGTCGGTGTCGCGGCCGGCCCGGTGCTGATCACCGGCACCACGCTGTTCTCCAAGTCGACACGAGTGCTCGTCGACGCGATGAAGGCTAAGGGCGTCCGCCGCCTCGTCGCCGTCACCGGCCTCGGCGCCGGCGACAGTCGCGGCCGCGGCGGCGCCCTTTATGATCTGGTCCTGTTCCCGCTGCTCCTGAAGCGCATCTACGACGACAAGGACGTGCAGGAGCAGATCATCCGCGCCTCGGGGCTCGAGTGGACGATCCTGCGGCCGGGCCTCTTGACCGATGGGCCTGCGACCGGCACCGCGCGCGTGCTCGTCGATCCGAAGGATTGGACCGGCGGCCGCGTCTCCCGCGCCGACGTGGCACGCGTGATCGCGGCCGAGCTCGCCGAGGGACGCCACGTCGGCCGCACGCCCCTCGTCATCCAATAGCCAGCCCGACCAGCAGGAGCGCCGCGGCACCGGCCGCCACCCCCACGGCGAGATTGCGCCGCCACGCGAGATAGGCAGCGATACCGACCACGAACGCGAGGCCGCGCAGCCACAGCGGCACCGCGGCGAGATCGCCGGCGGGAAACAGCGTCATGCGCATCACGAGGCCGGCAACCAGCGCAGTGGCGACCGCCCTGACCCACAGGAACAGCTCGCTCTCGACATCGAGATCACGGCCGAGGTAGAGCCCAAGCCAGCGCCAGGGCTCGTGTGCGAGAAGCGCGATCACAAGCAGGACCAGCGTCGTCGTCGATCCGTCGCCGAGGATCGTCATGACGGCTCCCGGCGTGCGAGCCAATGCGCCAGAGACCCGCCGACGAAACCCGTCGCCAGGAGGTCGAAGCCCGGGACCAGAGAATAGAAGACCGGCCCCAGCACGACGCCGAGCAGGATCGCCAGCCGGTCGGAGCGCACGGCTGCCGCCGCCATCAGCGACAGCAGAAAGTAGATTGGGGTCAGAAACAGCAGCGTCGCCGCCACCATCCGCGGCACTGCGCCCGCGAGCGCGAAACCGAGCGCCGAGCCGAGAAGCGTCGCCGAAAGCATGCCGGCGCCGATGCCGAGGAAATGCGGCAGGCGCAGCGCCGCCGGGAGCGATGGCAGTCGACGCCAGCCCTCGAGCCAGGCGGTGACGGCGATGAAATGAACCGCCAAGACGAGACGCGTGCGCGACGCATGGCGCCCGGCGAGATACGGCATCAGCGACACCGTCATGGGCAGCAGCCGGATTCCGGTCAGCGTGACGGCCAGCGCGCCGGCCGCGAGCGAGGCCCCGCGCGCAATCTGATCGGTCAGCACCACCTGCGCGGGGAGGGCGAAGAACACCCCCATCATGAACACGGTGTTGAACAGCGAGACGCCGGCATCCTGTGCCAGCGCCCCGTAGCCGGCGGACGAACCGGCGAGGATGATCCCCGGCACGCTCCACGCCGAGCTCAGCCCGCGCACGAGCGCGCGACGCCAATCGGCGCCCCGGCTCCAGGCGGGGACGCGCGTATCGTCGGGGGGCGGCAGCTCGGGCGGGGCTCGGGACACGTGGGCGGGACCAGCTTTTTTTTTGCCAATGTACGCCGGGACGCATGCGATTGCAGCCCATCCCG
This sequence comes from Pseudomonadota bacterium, assembly GCA_040752215.1. GTDB lineage: Bacteria > Pseudomonadota > Alphaproteobacteria > Rhizobiales > Hyphomicrobiaceae > JBFMEX01. The sequence goes on from JBFMEX010000100.1 coordinate 16,510, forward strand.
CGCCGGGCACCGCTGCCGGAGCGGCATGGCGCGCGCAGGACCATCGCTCCGGCGAAGGGCGATCAGCGGCCATGAACGCCGACGACGCGCCGAGCAATCTGCTCCGACGCGTCGTCATGACGATGGGGGCCTCGATCGTGCCCGCCGTGTGACTTCTCATTCGCCCTTCTTGCGCGGCACGCTCGGCACCGTCCCGGACGGCGGACGGCCTTTGTCCTTCTTCTCCCTCGGCGCCGGCAGCACCTTCCTCGGCTCGGCCTCGGCGAGCACCGCCTCCTCCTCGCCGTCGTCCTCGTCGTCCTCGTCCTCCTCCTTGGAGCGCGGCTTCTTGGCCGGATCCATCGGGAACAGCTCGAAGCCGATCCTGCTTTCCGCGCCCTCGCCCTCGACGATCACCTTGACGGTGCCGCCGTGCTCGAGCTTGCCGAACAACAGCTCGTCGGCGAGCGGCTTCTTGATGTGCTCCTGGATCACGCGCGCCAGCGGACGCGCACCGAACCGCTCGTCATAGCCCTTCTCGCCGATCCACTTGGCCGCCATCTCGGTCAGCTCGATCGTCACGCCGCGGTCTGCGAGCTGTGCCTCGAGCTGGAAGATGAACTTCTCAACCACCTTGGTGATGATCTCCGGCGGCAGGCCGGCAAAGCCGATCACCGCGTCGAGCCGGTTGCGGAACTCGGGCGAGAACATCCGGTTGACCGCCTCCGTGTCGTCACCCTCGCGCTTGGCGCGGTTGAAGCCCATCGGCGGTCGCGCGAGATCGGAGGCGCCCGCGTTCGAGGTCATGATCAGCACCACGTTGCGGAAGTCGACCTGCTTGCCGTTGTGATCGGTCAGCTTGCCGTGATCCATCACCTGCAACAGGATGTTGAACAGATCCGGGTGCGCCTTCTCGATCTCGTCGAGCAGCAGCACCGAATGCGGATGCTGGTCGATGCCGTCGGTCAACAATCCGCCCTGGTCGAAGCCGACGTAGCCCGGCGGCGCGCCGATCAGCCGCGAGACGGTGTGCTTCTCCATGTACTCGGACATGTCGAAGCGCAGCAGCTCGACGCCCATCAGCGCCGCCAGCTGCTTGGCGACCTCGGTCTTGCCGACGCCGGTCGGACCGGTGAACAGATAGCAGCCGATTGGCTTCTCCGGCTCGCGCAGGCCCGCGCGTGCGAGCTTGATCGCGGAAGCCAGCGACTCGATCGCCTTGTCCTGCCCGAACACCAGCCGCTTCAGGTCCTTCTCCAGGTTGGAGAGCACCTCGGCGTCGGATTTGGTGACCGTCTTCGGCGGGATGCGCGCCATCGTCGCCACCGTCGCCTCGACCTCCTTCACGGTGATCTTCTTCTTGCGCTTGCCTTCCGGCACCAGCATCTGCGAGGCGCCGGTCTCGTCGATGACGTCGATCGCCTTGTCCGGCAGCTTGCGGTCGTGGATGTACTTCGCCGACAGCTCGACCGCGGCCTTGATCGCCTCGCCGGTGTACTTGAGCTTGTGGAACTCCTCGAAGTAGGGCTTGAGCCCCTTCAGGATCTCGATCGAGTCCTCGACCGTCGGCTCCTTCACGTCGATCTTCTGGAACCGGCGCACGAGCGCGCGGTCCTTCTCGAAGTGCTGACGGTACTCCTTGTAGGTGGTCGAGCCGATGCAGCGCACGGTCCCCGACTGCAATGCCGGCTTCAGCAGGTTGGAGGCGTCCATCGCCCCGCCCGAGGTGGCGCCGGCGCCGATCACGGTGTGGATTTCGTCGATGAACAGGATCGCGCCCGGATAGTTCTCGACCTCCTTCATCACCGCCTTGAGGCGTTCCTCGAAGTCGCCGCGGTAGCGCGTCCCTGCGAGCAGCGAGCCCATGTCGAGGGCGAAGATGGTCGCGCCTTTCAGCACCTCGGGCACCTCGCCGCGGATGATCTTGCGCGCCAGTCCCTCGGCGATCGCCGTCTTGCCGACGCCCGGATCGCCGACGAACAGCGGATTGTTCTTCTGCCGGCGGCACAACACCTGGATCGTGCGCAGCACCTCCTGCTCGCGGCCGATCAGCGGATCGATCTTGCCGTCGCGGGCCTTCTTGTTGAGGTTGACGCAGTAGGTGTTGAGAGCATCCTGCCCGCCCTTCTTCTCCTCGCCCTCGCGCGCCTGGTCCTCGTCGACACCCGTCACCGGGCGCGGCTCGGACATGCCCGGACGCTTGGCGAGGCCGTGGCTGATGTACTGCACTGCGTCGAACCGCGTCATGTCCTGCTCCTGCAGGAAGTAGGCGGCGTGGCTCTCGCGCTCGGCGAAGATCGCGACCAGCACGTTGGCGCCGGTCACCTCCTCGCGGCCGGAGGACTGCACATGCACGACGGCACGATGAATGACGCGCTGGAAACCCTGCGTCGGCTGTGCCTCGGCGGCGGCGGCGGAGACCAGCGCGCCGAGCTCGTTGTCGACGAACTCGGTCAGCCGGGCGCGCAACACGTCGAGATCGACGCTGCACGCGCGCATCACGGCGGCCGCGTCGCGGTCGTCGATCAGCGCCAGCAGCAGATGCTCGAGGGTAGCCTGCTCGTGGCTGCGCTCGTTGGCATACTCGAGCGCGCGGTGCAGGGCGGATTCGAGGCTTTTCGAGAAAGACGGCAAGGGGATCCTACTCCTTCTCCATGGTGCACCGTAGAGGATGCTGGTGCTTTTGCGCGAAGTCCATCACTTGCGTGACCTTGGTCTCGGCCACCTCGAAGGTGTAGACGCCACACACACCCACGCCCTTGTGGTGCACGTGTAGCATGATCCGGGTCGCCTCCTGGCGCCCCTTGTTGAAGAACCGCTCCAGCACGTGCACGACGAACTCCATTGGCGTGTAGTCGTCATTGAGGAGCAGCACCTTGTAGAGACTGGGTCGCTTGGTCTTCGGCCGCGTCTTGGTCACGAGGTCGGTGCGTCCGTCCTCGTCGCGGTCTCCGCCTGGCCCCTTCTTGCCGGCCATCTCGATCTCGATCCCTCTCATCCCGAACCCGGCTCGTGTCTCACTCGCTGCCTGCGGCTGTCGGCTCTTGGCTACCCGACACCGGCCATTGTTGCGCAACGACGCCATCGCTGCAAATCACCGGCCGCACCGATCCGATCATGCCGCACCTGGACGCGACGGCAAGCCCCACGCCACGTGGCAGTGTGACCAACCGCAGTATGATGGGGATTGTTGACGACACAAAAAAGGCCCGGCATCGGCCGGGCCTTTCGAGAGCCGCGCGGGCTCGATTGTCTGGTCGGCGCTCAGCGGCCGTTGTGCAGCGCCTTCTCGACCGGCCGATAGGCCTCCTTGGCGAGGTCGACGTACATGTTGGAGAGCTTGCTCATCTGCTGGATGTAGCTCTCGTAGGCGCGCTTGGCGTAGCTCGACTGGATCTCGACCGCCTGCTCGAGCGACTTGGCACCCATCAGCTTCTCGAAGGTCGCCGTGCCCTCCTCGAACGAGCGCTTGGTGTAGTCGCTCATCTCGGTGGCGATCGCCTGCCAGCCCTTGCTCCACTCGCCGAGCATCTTCATGGTCGCATCGACGTTGGTCTGGCCGAGCTTCTGGAAATCATCGAAATTCTTCATCATGGGGGGCTTCCTTGCTTGAATGTGCGGGTTTCAATCCTGCAGCGAGCCGATCAGGGATGGGCGGTGCTTGCGAGCCCATCGTGCGGCTACTTCAAACAACATAATCGCAGCGCACAAAGAAATCAAGAATTCTTTTGCAGTGCAACAATGGTCCGCCAACGTCTCTTGTCCCGTTAACCAGAAAGCAGCCCGGGAACGCTACACTTCGCACCCAGGCGGCAGGCGCGCACCCACCTGGGCGCGGGCCGTAAAGCCGCCCAAAAACGATGCTTCAAACCGAAGCACAGGGACGGGTGCTGAAACAGGGGGTCGAGCCTCGCCGCACCGCTCCGCCACGTCGACAGCGACGCATGGCGGCAGGCAAGCGGCAGCGGGCTCGCCGTTGCGACGGTCATGGTTCGCGTACGCTCGGGAAAGCCGCAGCTCGACAGGTCCGCCATTGCGATTGCCGGCGCGCTGGCGCTCGCCGGCTTGCTCGCGCTTTGGCCAGCGCCGGCCTGGGCCGAAGCGCGCCATGCGGCACTGGTGGTCGACGTCAACACCGGCAAGGTGCTGGACAGCGCCGCCGCCGACGAGCCGCGCTACCCGGCCTCACTGACCAAGATGATGACCCTCTACATGGCCTTCGATCTGATCGAGAAGGGCCGCCTTTCCTACGACAGCAGGATCAAGATCAGCCAGGAGGCGGCCAACGCGGCCCCCTCCAAGCTCGACCTCGATCCCGGCGAGCAGATCCGCGTCATCGACGCGGTCAAAGCCCTCGTCACCAAGTCCGCCAATGACGTCGCCGTCGCGCTGGCCGAGCACATCGGGGGCTCGGAGGCCAATTTCGCCCGCCTGATGACGAACAAGGCGCGCCAGATCGGCATGACCAAGACGACTTTCAAGAACGCCTCCGGCCTGCCCGACAGTGAGCAGACCACCACCGCGCGCGACATGGTCACGCTGGCGCTGCGCCTGATCGACGACTTCCCCGAACACTACAAGCACTTCTCGACCCGCGCCTTCACCTATAACGGGTCCACCTACCGCAACCACAATACGCTGATGCTCGGCATGCGCGGCTCGGACGGGATCAAGACGGGCTACACGCGCGCCTCCGGGTTCAATCTGGTCTCGTCCGTGCGCCAGGACGGCAAGCACGTCGTCGGCGCCGTGTTCGGCGGATCGAGCGCCGCCTCGCGCAACGCCGAGATGCGGGTGCTGCTGACCCGCGCACTGGCCAAAGCCTCGACCGCGAAGACCCGCAAGCCGATGCTGGTTGCCGCTCCGAAGCCGGCAGTCCGGCCGAAGCCCGCCGTGGTCGCCGAGGCGGCCCAGCACCCGACGCCGCCCGCCATGCCTCCCGCGGTCGCCCTGAAGCCGGATCGCGCGCCCGAGCTGTCGCAGGTCGCCGCCGCGGCCCCCACACCCGAGGCGAGCGTCGAGCCGCGGATCGAGCTGGCACAGGTGCGCCGCGTCATGGTCGCCCCGCGCGAGCGTCGCCCGGCGGCTCCCGAGCAGGGTGCGGCCTCGCCGCCGGCCCCGAGCATGAGCGAGTCGTCCCGCACACCGGAGCCGCCGGTCGCCGCGCCGGCGACGCCCGCGCCGCCCACCGACAACCCCCGCCTCGCGTTCGCCGGTGGCGCGCTGGCGCCGGTCGCCGTTGAAACGCATGCAACCCAGGCGTTGGCCCGACCACCCTCGACATTGGACGATCAGGTGGCGTGGCTGCTCGCCCGCGACGGGACGCCGTCCGCTCCCGCGCCGCAGCCGGTCGCGCTCGCCGCCGCGAGCAGGGAGCAAACGTCCCGGCGCGCCGAGGCCCCAGTGCGGGCCGAGCAGCCGCGCGCCTCCCCCGCAGCCGCCCTGCCGACGGAAGCTGCGTCGAGCAGCTTCCTGATCCAGGTCGGTGCCTACGCCAGCCAGGACGAGGCCGCGCGGCAGGTGGCGTTCGTCCGTACCAAGGCGGCCGGCCTGCTCCAAGGCCACGACGCCGAGACGCCGCGGGTCGAGAAGGGCAACCGCGCGTTCTATCGCGCCCGCTTCGCCGGCTTCAGCTCCGGCAAGGCCGCGCAAGCGTGTCTCGAGCTGCGCCGCCGCGCGCTCGACTGCTTCGTCATGAAGGCGGAGTAGCGCGCCCGCACATCGTCGGCGCATACTTCGGCGATGACCACTCGCAAACCTCCACTCGGTGCCCGGCTCAGAGTCGTCGTCGCCCCCGGCGTCGGCATCGGTCCCGGCAAGGCCGACCTGCTCGCGGCGATCCAGGAAACCGGCTCGATCTCGGCCGCCGGCCGCAGCCTCGGCATGAGCTACAAGCGGGCCTGGTACCTGGTCGAGACGCTGAATGGCCACTTCGGCCGGCCTCTGGTCGCGGCGACCAAGGGCGGCAAGACCGGCGGCGGCGCCAGCCTCACGCCCCTCGGCGAGGCCGTGCTCGGCGCGTTCCGCGAGATGGAAGCCGCCACTGACAAGGCTATCGCACCCATTCTGCGGCGCCTCAGGCGCAAGCTCACGACCGATATCCCAGAATGAAAATATCGCTTGACCACCCCGCACGGGCACGTTTCGATATAACACGTTGGCTATATGGGTCTGGGGCATGTCCACGCTACGCTCGTCGGCAGCACGGCTTCTCGGCGCGCTGCTCCTGGCTTCGGGACTGTCCGCATCATCGCATGCCCGAGCGACCGAGGCGCCCGTCGTCGCCGCTGCCTCCGACCTTCAGCTCGCACTCATCGAGGTCGCGGACGCCTTCAGGAGAACGACCGGCCAGAGCGTCAGGCTGACGTTCGGATCGTCGGGCAACCTCGCGCGCCAGATCCGGCAGCGTGCGCCTTTCCAGGTGTTCTTTTCGGCCAACGAGGACTTCGTCAAGGACTTGGCGAAAGACGGACTCATGCGTGATCCCGGCGATCTCTATGGGGTCGGGCGCGTGGTCCTGTTCGTTCCCGCAAACTCGCCGCTGAAAGCGGACGGAACGCTCGCCGATCTTGCCGCCGCGCTCGCCGACGGTCGGTTGAAAAAGCTTGCCATCGCCAACCCCGAGCACGCGCCCTATGGCGCGCGAGCTCGCGAGGCCCTGATGCATGCCGGCCTGTGGGATGCGATCGAGGACAAGCTCGTTCTCGGCGAGACCGTGTCGCAGGCCGCACAGTTCGCGATGTCGGGCAATACGCAAGGCGGCATCATCGCCTACTCCCTCGCATTGTCGCCCAGGGTCGCCTCGCTCGGGACGTACCAGCTCATCCCGGCCGGGATGCACAAGCCCCTCCGGCAAGCTATGGGATTGACCAAGGACGCTGACGCCGTGGCCCGGGCCTTCTACGATTTCGCCAAGTCGCCGGAGGCACGCACGATCTTCCGCAAGCATGGGTTCGTGCTGCCGGGCGAGGCATCCTGATCCGGGTTGTACGAGAGCGAGGTGCGCGATGGACTGGGATGCGCTTTGGCTGTCGATGAGCCTCGCCGTCCTGACGGTGCTCGCCCTGCTGCCCATCGGCATCGGCCTCGGCCGCGTGCTGGCCTACCGGAGCTTCCGCGGCAAGGAGATCGTCGAGGCGCTGGTCGCCCTGCCGCTCGTGCTGCCGCCGACGGTGCTCGGCTACTACCTCCTGGTCGCGCTCGGGCACGCCTCGCCGGTCGGACAGCTGTGGCACGCCGCCTTCGGTAGCCAGCTGGTGTTCACGTTCGAGGGGCTGCTCGTGGCCTCGATCATCTTCAACCTGCCATTCGCCATACAGCCCATCCAGCGCAGCTTCGAGGCGATCCCGGTCGAGGTGCGTGATGCCGCCGCGTGTTGCGGCATGTCGCCGTGGAGCGCGCTCGGGCGGGTCGAGCTGCCGCTGGCCTGGCCCGGCGTGCTGACCGCCCTCGTCCTCGGCTTTGCCCATACGCTCGGCGAGTTCGGCGTCGTGCTCATGGTCGGCGGCAGCATCCCGGGAGAGACGCGGACCATTGCCGTCTCGATATACGATCGTGTCCAGGCCTTCGACGATGTCGCCGCGGCCCGAATGTCGGCGCTGCTGCTGGCGATCTCGCTCGTCACCATCGCCGCCACCTTCCACTTCTCACGCCGCGTCGGTCGGCGGCTAGGATAGCGAATGCGCGGATTGAGCCTCGAGTTGCGCCAGGAGGCGCCAATCCCGCTCGATATTGCGCTCACCTGTGCACCGGGCGAACTGCTTGCGCTGGTCGGTCCCTCCGGGTGTGGCAAGTCGACGATCCTGCGCTCGATCGCCGGTCTCTATCGTCCACGCGTCGCCAAGGTGGCGGTTGATGACGAGATTTGGACCGATACCTCGGCCGGCATTCGCGTGGCGACCTGGATGCGGCACGTCGGCATGGTCTTTCAGAGCTACGGCCTGTTCCCGCACATGTCGGCCATCGGCAACGTCGAGGCAGCCCTGGCAACCCCCGATCCAGCGGAGCGCAGACGACGCGCCGCCGCGTTACTGGACCAAGTCAACCTCGGCGGCCTCGAGCAGCGCCGGCCGGACCAGCTCTCCGGCGGCCAGCAGCAGCGCGTGGCAGTCGCTCGCGCCCTCGCGCGCGAGCCCAAGGTGCTGCTGCTCGACGAGCCGTTCTCCGCCGTCGACAAGTTGACGCGCGGGCGCCTCTACGAGGAACTGGCCGGCATGCGCCGCAGCCTCGCCATGCCGATCCTGCTCGTCACCCACGACCTCGACGAGGCGCTGATGCTGGCCGACCGGCTGTGCCTCGTGCAGCGAGGGCGCATCCTCCAGCAAGGCAGGCCGCTCGACGTCGTCAACCGCCCGACCACGCCCGAGGCGGCGCGCGTCGTCGGACATCGCAACATCTTCCCGGCCCGCGTCGCCGGCCATCGGCTCGATCCGCCGGCTACGCTGCTCGACTGGCGCGGGCGCAGAATCGAGGCCGCACTTCAGCCGGCGTGGAGCGTCGGCGCCGAGGTGTCCTGGCTGATACCGCCGTCGAAGGTCGTGCTCCACCGCCGCGACCGGCCCTCGCGCGGAGAGGCCGAGAACCCGGTTGCGGGAACCATCTCGAGCTTCGTCGCCCTCGGCGACACGACCATCTCGGCGATCGTCCTCGACGGCGGCGAGCCGCGGCGGCTGACGCTCCATGTCGCCCGCCACGCGGCCGAGCGCAACGGGCTCGCGGCCGGGGTGCGGATCTCCGTCTCGCTGCTGGCCGAGGCGATCCACGTGATGCCGGCGCAGCGTCCCCGTTACCGCCGGGACGAGGTCCCGCGCTGACCCTTCGGCCGGCCGGCGACGGCTGTCCGAGGCAGACCGCCGGCGCTCAGCCGCGCGAGGGATCCCGGCTCGATTCGACGTCGCCCTTGTCGACGCGGCGCGAGAACTCGGTCTGCCCGCCGGAGGCGAGAATGCGCGCCTGCTCCACCCAGTTCTCCCGCTCGATGCGGCCGCGGAAGTCCAGCAGCTGGCTCATGCGGTCGATGTCGGCGCCGGTCCAGTTCGCAATCTGGTCATAGCGGGCGACGCCGAGCGAGTTGAGCTTCTTCTCGATCAGCACACCGATGCCGCGAATGCGCTTCAGATCGTCGACGGCATTGCCGGCGCCGACACGTCCGATCGGGACGCGGGCCTGGGTTTCCCCGCCGTCCCCCACCAGCAGCTCCGAGCGCACCGATCGCAAGCCCGCAACATCCGGCCGGCCGGCGCGCGCCTCCGCAGGCGTGCGCTCCGACTGCTCCTTGATCGCATCGGAGAGCCGGGCCGGGCGCGACGGCTCGGGCTCGGCCGGCACCGATGCGGCGACGCGCTGGCGCGCCTCGGCCGAGCGCGAATAGGTCGTCGTGCTGCCGCGCGCGAGGATGTGCGCCTGCTCAATCCAGTTGCCGCGCGCGATCTGCCCGCGCTGCCCGAGCAACTGGTCGAACCGTGCCACATCGCCCGCCGTCCACGCCGCGATGTCGGCAAAGCGCGTGACGCCGCTGGCCGCGAGCACGCGCATGATGTCGGGCGTGATGCCGCGGATGCGCTGCAGATCGTCGGGCGCCCGCGGTGGGGTCGCCTCGGCCGCCGGCTTCGGCGCCGCGGTCCCCGCCGGAGGCGGAGCCGCCTGCACAACCGGAGCTGCGACACCAGCAACTGCCGCAGCCGCCGTCGGCGCGGACGGCCTCGCCGCGGGCGGCGCTGCCGCTGTTGCAGCGGCGGCGGGCTTGCCGACGCGGGCCGCCATCGGCGTCGGCGCGGGCGCCGGTGCGGGCGTCGGTGCGGCGACGGCGGCCTCGCCGCGGCGGCGGCGGCGTGCATAAGCGGTCTCCTGCCCCTTGGCCAGCACCTGCGCCTGCTCGATCCAGTTCTCGCGGCTGATCCGCTGGCCGAGACCGAGCCTCGACGTCGTCGCGGCGACGTCGGCGGCGGTCCAATCGGCGATCTGCTGATAGCGGGTGATGCCGGCGGCGGCGAGCGTACGCGCCAGCATCGCATCGATCGTGCGGATGCGGGTGAGATCGTCGGCCGGCGGTGCGGTGACCACCTCCGCCGCCACGCTCGCCGGACCGCCGCTGCCGCCAGCGCTCGGCGCCTGCACGGTGATCGGCCGCGACGGCGCCGGAGCCGATCCGGGTGCCATCGCGGAGGTCGTTGCGGGTGCCGGCTTGGCAACCGCCGGCACGCTCGTCACCACCGTGGCCGTGCTCGCGGCGACGGCCGCGGCTGCCGCCTTGGCGGCGTCGGCGGGCTGCGGCTCGGCCAGCTTCGCAGGCGATACCGATGGCTGCGCGGTCCCCTGTCCGGTCAGCGCACGCTCGAAGCGCGCGGTGTCGAGCTGGCGGCCGGACGGAAGCGGCGAGGCCGGCGGCGGCGGCGCAGTTGCGGGCGGCGCGGCGGATGGCGCCGGAGCAGCGCGAGTGGCGGCAGCAGCGACCGGGGCCCCGACGGGCGGCGCCGGCGGCGCAGGCTTCGGCGGCGGCACCGTGGAGCGAGGCGTCACTGGCGGCACGCTGCTCGTTACGGCTGCAGGCTGCGGCTTCACGGCTGCTGCCGCGGGAGCCGATGCCGGGGGGGCCGGGGGGCGTTCCGCTGAAGGCTTCACCTGCACCTGCTCGCCCTCGGGCAGGTCGTAGAAGGCGCGTCGCGCCACGCAGGCGAACATGGCGCCGATCAGGAACGCCGCGAGCATGAGCAAGAACGTCTGCAGCAGCAGGAACCACCAGCCGAACGCGACAGTCATGAGCTACGTCTCCCAACCCGGAACGACGACCAAACGCAAACGCGAGGCGAAGGAGCGGCTCAGTCCTCGGCCCGCGAGCAGGACAGCCATCCGACCACCAGCCCGATCGCGAACGCGACGACGATGTACCAGAACAGCTTCACGAACAGGTAGTCCATCCCTCGATCCCCTTGGCTTGGCGCCGCCCCCGGGCCGGCATCAATTCGGCACCACCTTGAACTCGATGCGGCGGTTCCTCGCCCGGCTCTCGGGCGTGTCGTTCGGCGCGACCGGGCGGGTCGCCCCATAGCCGACCGCGGTGAGCCGGCTCGCGTCGACACCGACGCTCGTGAGATAGCCGACCACGGCCTGCGCCCGGCGCTCGGACAGCTTGCTGTTGCGCTCGGGCGTGCCCTCGGCGTCGGTGTGTCCCTCGATCTCGATCCGCGCCAGCGGGCACGCGTTGGCGACGCTGGCCAGCTCCTTGAGCGTCGGGAGGCTCTCGTTCTCGAGTGTCGCGCTCGCCCAGCCGAAGCGAATCTCGCCGCGTTGCGCGACGTCCCGCATGCGCTGCTGGCAAGCGTCGGCCTCCGCCCGCTTGCGGGTCTCGATTGCCGCCGACTCCGACTTGCGCTGGCGCTCGGCCTCCTCGGCCCGCTTGCGTGCCGCCTGGGCCTCCTCCTCCTGAGCGCGGCGCAGGGCGGCGGCCG
>JBFMEX010000101.1:0-40873 GCA_040752215.1 Pseudomonadota bacterium
CGAGGCAAGCGAGCTCACCGAAAGCGACTTCATCTTTGGATGAGGTCTGCAATAGCGCCCTCGCTGGCTACTGCCCTCGTGAGGAGCTCGCTTCTCATGACGAGCCGGTGAGGGCGCCGCCACGACTCTATTTGCTGATCGGCCAATCGACTGTGCGACAGTGTCCCGATAATGGAGAAAGCAATGTCTACCAAGTAGTCAAACGGCTCCGAGCTGAGTTCCACTTCATTGACCCCCATTCAGATGAAGCTGGTCAGCCGATCGAGCCGATCGTTGCGCTATCTCCGGCATCCGGGAGCACGTCCACTATCGATCCCACTCTGCTGAATGCGGCGTTGCCGGTCGTCGAAGTCGGAGCCCGGACGTCCGAGCTGGACAGCCTGCGCGACAGATCGGTAGGCAGCAGCGTGGACGATCAGGCCAAGAGCGACGGTGCCCCGGCGGGTTTGTCGGCAAACGACGCGCTGCGCAACGTGTCGGTGATCGATTCCGCGGACGACGGGGCGACGCCTAGTCCATTCGAAGACCTGGCCGCCTCGACGGCATTTCCTTCACACGAAGAGGTTGTGCAAGACGATGGTGGGATGATGAGTGCGGGCAAAGAGGGCCAACAGGGATCGAGTGGCGGTCAGTCTGGCGTGACCGAATCTGCCGGTGGTCAGCAATCTGGTCTCAGCCCGGATGATCGCCCGGACAATCCCCTTGATGGCATGTTTGCTGCTGACAAGGCCGCTGACAAGCAAGTCTTTTTGGCTGCAATGAACACACCCGCCATCGTCGTCTACGAGGAGGGAACGGGGATCCTCTACGATGGAAAGAGCCCGTCCGGCGGTTCAGACACCCCGACCTATCCCGCCGGGTCACCGGCTGCAGAGGTGCTCCAGGCCGCCCTCGACGAGCAGGACGGCGTGAGCCACTCGTCCAGGACCGAAGTGACCGTTCTTGGTGATGAGACGATCACCAAAACAACGTCTGCCGACGGCCAGATCACAAAGTGGACCTTCTCGGCCGACGGGAGCGTCATCATTGTCGACCGGAATAACGGCACAAGCACAGAAATGAACGCGGACGGCTCCACCAGGACGACGTGGGAAGGTAAGACGCTGGGCACGACGCCTCCGCTCACCGGAGACAAGCTCGATGAGGACTTTGAGATCCCGAGGAAATGGCGTGGCTGCTCGAGAATGACCTCGCCCGTCTCAGAGCCTAGCAACCCGATCACAGCGGCGATGACGCCGATCCCGTCGACACCAGCACGGGCGCACCGGCCGGCGTGGACAACGCTGCCGAGTCGCTCGATGACCCTAAGAACCGCTACCTCGGCGGCGATACCCATGACCCCGATGGACCCGTCTATACCGCCGGCGGCCCCGATCCCGAGGCAGGCGGCGACGTCGATCCGAACCCCGATGAGTCCGGTCCGCCGCAGACCAGCGGTCCAGAAGAGGACATTCCGAGCCGCGGCAGCCAGCCGGAGCGACCGAGCCAGACTGCGACCGCGCCCGAAAGCGATGATGTTGGTCAACCGCTCGACGCCATGAACAGTTTCGAGCTACCGACCGACGCCTTGACACTTCTCCTCGCCGCAGACGAGTTTGCCGCGAGCCATGGAGAAGAGGAGTTCGAGGACTCTTTGGCGGACTCCATCGTGGAGAGCGTGGCCAAGCTCGACTTTGACACCGCGCCTGACCTCGGTCAGGGATGGCCGCAGCTCGGGACGGACGTAGCGGACCTCAACACGGGTGATTTCGGCGTCTAGGCCCTACCCCTCACCACGCACACGACGGCGTCGCGTCCAGCGGCGCCGCCCTTGCGAGCACCCACCACTGATCAGGCGCAGGGACCAGAAAAAACGGCGCCCCGAGTCACTCCCGGAACATCTTGCGCTGCTCGGCGTCCGTAGGGTGCCGATTCAGGAGCGATCTCGGGGAAATGACACATGTCCCACGCCGACACACCACTGACCGCCGCACGCCGCGCGCTGAGAGCCGCTTTTCGCGCCGCATTCATCATGAGCGTGTTCATCAACCTGACGCTGTTCGTGGCACCTATCTACTCGATGCAGATCTACGATCGCGTGCTCTCGAGCCGGAACACGAGCACGCTATTGATGCTCACGCTGATCGCCGCCGTGTTCGTGGCGCTTTACGGGCTCTTGGAATACGTCCGCCATGGCGTTCTCTCACGCGCCGGAGTTCGCTTCAACGAGGTGCTTTCCGGTCCGCTGTTCGATGCCGTCCTTCGAGCCCGGCTTGGTGGTCGCGAGATGCAGGCGAGCTTGTCGCTCAAGGATGCAGAGGTCCTGCGTGAGGGCATCTCGAGTGGGATCATCACGTCGCTGCTCGACACGCCCTGGAGCATCGCGTTCATCGGCCTTTGCTATCTGCTGCATCCGATGCTCGGCCAAGTTGCCCTGATCGGCGCGATTGCTATCCTCTCCTGCGCATTGATCTCCGAGTACGCCACGCGAAGGGAGATCGAGACTATCACCAGACGTACGGCGGAGAAGGGCCGCTTCGTCGAGTCTTCACTGCGTAACGCCGAAGCCGTGCAGGGGCTCGGCATGGGAGAGGCCATTCGCCGCCACTGGCAGGTTCTGGACCGTACGCTCATCGTCTCCCACACGACCACGGGCGAGCGCTCGGCTGCCTTGCTCGGCCTGTCGAAGAGCGTTCGTATGGGCGTCCAGATCTCGCTCCTCGGGATGGGGGCATGGCTCGCCATCGACCGCGAGATTTCACCTGGCGCGATGATGGCCGCGATGATCATCATGGGGCGGGCGCTGGCACCGGTTGAGCACGCCGTCGCCCACTGGAAGCGAATCATTGCGTGCCGCTCGGCATACCGTCGCCTCGAGGCGCTGTTCGCATCATTCCCTGTCCGCCAAGCCGGCACCGATCTCCCTGAGCCCAAAGGAGACCTTGCGGTCGAGGACCTGGCACTCGTACCCGCAAAGGGGGGCGCCCCGATCCTCAAGAACGTCAGTTTCGCCGTTGCTCCCGGCACGTCGCTCGCTGTCATCGGCCCTTCGGGCGGTGGGAAATCTTCGCTCGCCCGCGCGTTGGCGGGGGTTTGGCAGCCGGCCAAGGGCGCGGTCCGGCTCGATCAGGCTCCTCTCAGCCAGTGGAACGCGAGCGCGCTCGGCAGGTTGATCGGCTTCCTTCCGCAGGAGGTCGAGTTTCTGCCGGGTACGGTCGCCCAGAACATCGCGAGACTCGGTCACGCGAACGACGCCGAAATCATTGCGGCCGCGAAGTCGGCAGGGGTGCACGAGACGATCCTGCGGCTGCCGAAAGGCTATGAGACCGAAATCGGCGAAGGTGGTGTAGTCCTCTCCGGCGGCCAGCGACAGCGGCTGGCGCTCGCCCGCGCGCTCTATGGCAATCCACGACTCATCATCCTCGACGAGCCCAACTCCAATCTCGATTCCGAAGGTGAGGCGGCGCTGGCGGAAGCGATCCAGGCCATGAAGTCTGCCGGCCGGACGGTCGTCATTGTCACACACAAACCGCAGATACTTCGCCACGTGGACAAGATCCTCGTGCTTGCGAACGGGACCATAAGGTCGTTCGGCGACCGCGACGACGTCTTGGCGAAGGTCGCAGCGGCAAAGGCCTCGGCATCGGAGGGGCCGACGCCGGCACTGCATCCGGCGCTGCAAAAGAGCAAGCGCACCACGGATCGCATTGCTTCAGCCCAAGTGCAGGCAGCCGCCACCGCGCCCATCATGGTCGCGTGAGTGGCAAGCGGGACCTTGATCAGGGAGGAATCGGATGACCACGATGGCCTACGAGGATCAAATCTCTGGCGATCATTGGCCGTTCGCCCGGCTGGGGTACCTCGGCATTGCACTTGTCTTTGCTGCGTTCGGCTGCTTCGCAATGCTAGCCCCACTCGACAGTGCTGCCATAGCGCCTGGTCGTGTCGCTGCCGAGACGGCGACAAAGCCCATCCAGCACCTCGAAGGCGGCATCGTCCGGGACGTCCTGGTGAAGGAATCGACACCGGTGCGGAAGGGCGACGTTCTCTTCCGCCTCGAGCCGACCCAGGCGCGGGCCAACAAGGACATGCTGGTAAAGCAGTTCGATGCAGCACTGGCTCTCGAGAAGAGGTTGCTCGCAGAGCGCGATCGGGTCGACAGGATCGAGTTCCCCGAAGCCTTGGTGGCGCGCCGGGCGGTACCGGAGACGGCGGCAGCGATCGCCGATCAGGAAAAGCGCTTCAAGGATCGCCAGCAGTTGTTCGATAGCGAGACCAGGATTCTGAAGACGCGTCTTGCACAGGCCGAGAAAGAGCGCTCCGGACTGGAACGCCAGACAATATCGATCAAGCAGCAGATCGACAACCTGTCGGCTGAAATCGACAATGTCACGAGCCTTGCCAACAAGGGGCTGTATCCCCGCAACAAGCTCAATGCTCTCATCCGCGAGCGCTCCCGCCTCGAAGGCCAACAAGGATCGATCGAGGGCGATCTGGCTCGGACCGATGAAGGGATCAAAGAGGCGCGCCTGCAGATCGAGAAGGTGGAGCAACGCATGATTGAAGAGGCCGCCCAGCAGTTGCCGGAGGTGCGTGCGCGCTTATCCGACCTTGCCGAGAAGATGACGGTCGCGGACGATGTCATGTCGCGGATCGAGATCCGCGCGCTGCAGAACGGCATCGTTCAGGGCCTCAAGGTCCATGCGGCCGGGGCGGTCGTCAAGCCGGGCGACGTGCTGGCCGAGCTCGTTCCAATCGGGGACAAGCTTGTCATGGCGGCCCGTGTCTCTCCGCTGGACATCGACAGCGTGACGGTGGGTCAGAGGGCGGAAATACGCTTCCCTGCATTTTCGACACGTCGCGTGCCGACCATTCTAGGCACGGTCGAGACGGCCGGCGCCGATGCCATGATGGACGAGTACACGCGTGAGCCCTATTTCCTTGTGCGTGTGGTCGTCGACATGGCGACGATACCCAAGGAGATCCATGACCGGCTCGTGCCTGGCATGCCTGCCGACGTCCTCATCATCACTGGCGAGCGAACTCTGCTGCAGTACTTGGTGGGGCCGATCTCCGACCTCCTGTTCAGGTCCATGCGCGAGCAGTAGCCGTTGGATCTTCCTCGATCGGACCCGCTCCGAGTGCGGGGATGAGCAGCACGGAGCAACGGTCGGCGGCAAACCGTGACAATGCCCAGCCAAACGCGGGGACATGCTGGCTTGTGGGCAAGCGGACCTCGAGTGCGAATGCAATGTTCCATCGCTTGCCGAGCGCGCGGCTGTTCATCGACATTGCAAATCACGCGGGCGAGGTTGCCCGAAGCAGCGCGTCGACGAGCGCGCTACCCTGACGAACGAAGCCCGAGTGAACCTGCAACAGCGCCGCGCCCGCTCCGAGCCTCGCCTGCGCCTCGCATGCGGTGGCGATGCCGCCGACGGAAATCACAGGTATATCACCGAGGAAGCGGACAACCTCGGCCAGACGACGGCAACAGCGAGAGACGAGGACGACGCCGTCGAGGCCATGCTCGCGTGCGGCCACCACGGCAAGTGGCATCGGCGAGCCCGGATCGCCGGCGAGAACCTTGACGAGCAGTGGGACCCGTCGCGTCGTTTCCAGCGCGAAGCTATTCTCTGCCCGCCGTAGTCGCTTGATCAGCAAATCCACGCCAGGCGAGCCGCCATCCCGTAGCCGATGGGGCGAGGAGAGGGCCGCCACGACATAGTCTCCCCGCTCGCGAGCCTCGCGCAACAAGGCGACAAAGTCCTTCGATATGGCTTCGCCGAGACCGGTACGGGGGCTTGCGATGCTGATGCCGATCCGGATCGGCCAGCCGCTCTCGTGGCGCGCGAGCTTAGGGGCGATGTCGTGGTCGAACGTACCAAGCTCTACGTGGCCGAAGCCGCAGGCAGACAGCTCGGCCACCCGGCTTCCGGTCCGGTCCACTCCAGCGGCGAGCCCCAACCGATTGGCAAACCGGAGCCCCATGACCTCGATGTCATCGGGTCGCCGGCCACCGCGCCTGACGATCCGGCCGGGTTCTGGGCGAGTTTCGTGGTCGAGCGCGTGGCGTGTCCGAGTCATGCGTCTCCCCTCCTCTTGTCGCGAGCATCGGCGAGGCGCGGCGGAGAGCCTCGTCCTGTCCGAGCGCTGATCCATCAACCTGGCGAGTGTTCTCCAGGCATCATCCCCTGCGACGCCGGAAATCGTTCATGAAGGTCACCAACGCATCAACCGCGCGTTCGCTGATGCCGTTGTAGAGCGAGGCACGGAATCCCCCGACGGCAGGATGGCCGGCGAGGTGCAGCAGGCCCTGTGATTCCGCCTCCTCGCGAAACAGGGCTTCGAGGGCGGGGCTCGGCAAATGGAAGCGGACGCTCACACGAGAGCGGTCGGCGACTGCGACCGGTGTGGAATAGAAGCCGTCGCGATCGATGGTCGCGTAGACCTCGGCACTGCGCGCCTTGCTCCGGGTCTCCGCGGCCGTCAGTCCGCCGCTGTCGAGCAGCCAGCGCAGCATGTGCGCCGCTATGGATATGGCCACGGTCGGCGGCGTATTGACTCTGCTGCGCTCGCGCGCCTGACGCGTGTAGTCGAGGGGGCCTGGCGTGCACGGGCTCGCGGCGCCGAGTAGATCCTCGCGTATCACCACGACCGTGAGCCCCGCGGCGCCGAGGCTCTTCTGGGCACTGGCGTAGATCATGCCGAACCGCTCGATGGGAATCGGGCGCGAGAGGAAATCGGCACTCATGTCGGCGACGAGCGGGATGGGGCCTCCGGTGGGCATAGTCTGGAATTGCAGGCCGTCCGCTGTCTCATTGCTCGTGAAGTGGCAATAGGCCGATGTTGGCGACATCCGCCACGTCCCGGAGTCGGGCAAGCTCACGCCATCTCCTCGACCCGCCAAGCGGATCTGCGCCCAGGGAGCGGCCTCGGTGATGGCACGGCGGGACCAATAACCGGTCTCCACATAGTCGGCGGCCTTGCGCGACCCCAGCAAATTCATCGGCAAGACGGCGAACTGGGTGAACGCGCCACCCTGCAGGAACAATACGCGGTGGCTCTCCGGCAACATCAGAAGCTGTCTGAGATCACGCTCGGCCTCACCGAGGATCGCTTCGAACTCGCATCCGCTGAACGGCAGCTCCAACAGAGATTGGCCGCTGTCGCGCCATTCGGCGACGTCGCGCTGGACGTTCTCGATCACGCCTCTCGGTAGGGCCGAAGGTCCGGAGCCGAAGCTGAAGACGCCCATCGGGCAGGTCTCGTCAGATAATGGTCACGCCGTGTGCGCCTGCGATCATGAAAAGTAGCGTCGGTAACGACAGCACGGTGTTGAGGCGCGACGACAGGAAGGTCACGCGCGCGCACCTCACGCGCTCTGTCGCATCGGCTGGCACGAAGCCGAGTACCTTCTTCTGGTGCGGCCACATGACGAGCCACAGGTTCAGCGCCATCGCGGTTGCGAGCCACATGCCGAGGCCGAGCGTCGCCGCGGCACCATCGAGAGCGACGGCGTCGAGCAGGAGGTCGCGCCGCCAGAGCATGAAGAGACCGGTCGCCAGCACGACAAGGGAGGAGTGGCGGAAGATGGCGTGCTCGCGTTTCGAGGCGGCGACGAAGAGGTCGCGGGCCGCCTCCGAGGGGTCTTGCGGCAGCACGCCGCGATAAACGGGATTGTGTACCACATTGCTCCAGTTGTGGCCCATCCAGACAATGACGCCGGCGATGTGCAGCCAGCGGGCGGCGAGGTCGAGGACCTCTGCGTTCATGGCGTGTGATCCCGATCCGGCCAGCCGTCAACACGCTTCGGCCGGCGTGCGTGGCGACGGGCTGTGCTCGCGCATGACGAGGGGCTTGGCGCCGCACACCTGCCGCCCGGCACATGTCACCACCTCGTCGACCAGATGCCTGTAGGGAGACTTGGCGCACACCGGATCGGTGTTGGCGGCGTCTCCCGTGAGCAGGAAGGCCTGGCAGCGGCAGCCGCCGAAATCGTTCTCGCGCTCGGCGCAGCTCCGGCAGGGATCCTTCATCCAGCCGTCGCCCCGGAACGCATTGAAGGCGGGTGATTCGCGCCAGATCCAGTCGAGGCCGTGGTCGCGCACGTTCGGAAAGTCGAGACTCCTGATGAGGCGCGATTCCTGGCAGGGAAGAGCGGTGCCGTCGGGCGCGATTGTGAGATGAATGGAGCCCCAGCCATTCATGCACGCCTTCGGGCGGTTGTCGTAATAGTCGGGAACGACGAAATAGATTGTCATCCGTTTGCCCAGCCGCTCGCGCGCCGCGTTGACGACCGCCTCGGATCTCGCGAGCTGCTCCCGCGTGGGCAGCAGCTCGGAGCGGTTCAACAGCGCCCAATTGTAGTACTGTAGATTGGCGAGCTCGACGTACTCGACCTCGAGATCGGCAGCCAGATCGATGAACTGTTCCGTGAAGTCGATGTTGTAGCGGCTGACCGGCACGTTGAGCACCATCGGCAGTCCCTCCGCCTTGATGGTGCGCGCGATGGCGATCTTGTGGTCGAAGACGTCCAATCCAACGAGACGCTCGTTCAACTCGCCGTCACAGGCCTGAATGCTGAGCTGGACCTGCTTCAGCCCGGCCTTCTTGAGAGCCTTGAGCCGCTCGCCGTTCAGGCCGACGCCCGATGTGATCAGGTTCGTGTAGTAGCCGATCGAGTCCGCATAGCCGACCAGCTCCTCGAGATCCTTGCGCAGCATCGGCTCGCCGCCGGTGAAGCCGAGCTGCAATGACCCGAGGCGGCGGCCCTCCCGCAGCACCGCCTTCCACTCCTCGGTCGAGAGCTCGTCGCGGTAGCGGTTGAAGTCGACGGGATTGCTGCACCAGGGGCATTTCAACGGGCATTTGTAGGTCAGCTCGAGAACGAGCCACAGCGGCATGCCGAGTCCGTCAAGACTTAACCCGGATCCAGCCTTTGGCATGCGCCACTTCCAGGAATTTCAGGGCCTCGTGGTCGAGGTCGTTTCGGCCATAGCGTGCGGCCAGCTCGGCAGCGCCTGCGGCGATGGAGTGACCGCCCGTGCACGTCTCGAGAATGGCCGCAGCGGATTCGTTCAGCTTGACGATACCTTCGGGATAAAGGAGCACATAGGCCCGCTGGGGCTCCTCCCAGCGGAAATGAAAGCTCGGATGAAGCTCGACGACGTCATCCAGTGTGAGCCGGCGCTCGGGCTCCATGTGCTCCTCCCCCCTCGTCACCGCACGTAGACGTATGCGGTGACCTCGAATCCGAGGCGGACATCGCAATAGGCGGGCTCGATCCACTGCGTCGTCGATGCCTCTTTCCTGGTTTCGGTGGTGGTCTGCATTGTCGTTCTCCTGGGCCGATGAGGCGCGCCTGCCGGCGAATTCCTCGACCGGCACGCGCGAGCGGAGGCTCGCACGAGCGACAAAGGCAAATTTGATCCATGTCGAAATTCGATGCTCACGGCCCTTCACGAGGCCGTGAGGCGCGCCAGCGGCGCGCACTCCGTTATCAGCGGTCGACATTCCTGTCGGTGCCCGGCAACGGCGCGGCGATCGATTGCAGGGCGTCCCAGTCCCTTATACGGATCAGGCTGCGCCCCTTGGTTTCGACGATGCCCCGATCGCGAAGCTGGGTGAGCTGACGGCTGACCGTCTCGATGGTGGTGCCGAGGTAGTCCGCGAGCTCGCCCCGCGCCAGTGGCAGGTGCAGCACTTCACGACGGGCCTCCTCGCTCGCGATCCTCGTGCGCTGCTCGAGCACCACGAGGAACATCGCGACGCGCTCCAGCGCCGGCCGATGGGCAAGTATGCGCGCCCAGCCGCGCACGTCGTCGAGCTCGTTCAGCGCGTGACCGAGAATGGCCGGCTCGAGCATGGCGCTCTTGCGGAGAAGGATCTCGAATACCCGCTGTGGGAAGCAGCAGAGCTCGACGGGTGTCGCCGTCTCCGCGACGAGGCGTGCGATGGGGGGCTGCGTCGGGCACAGGTAGTCGCCGGGAAAGAGCAGGCCGGCGATATGCTGGCGGCCATCCGGCTCGACGTGCAGCAGCTTGATCACGCCGGACACCAGAATCCTGAATGAGTCCAATTTGGCGCCGCCGTCCATGAGCACAGTGCCCTTGGCGTAACGCCGATGCATCGACAAGCGTCCGGATCTCACGCTTTCGATCGCCGAAAGGGCTCGGCAGATCGGGTGGCGATGAACCCGGCACGTCTCGCAATGGTCCCGTGGCGGCATGGATCACCCGACTTTGCGCCTCGCGCGGGCGGCTCGCTCGAGCAGCATCTGGGGGTAGAAGGACACGACGGGGTCGCCGTTCGCATTCACGCCCTCGGCGCCGACGACTAGAAGGCCCCAGTCCTCGTGCGAGGCGATCTCGATCTTGCGCTCGGCCCAGGCCCGGTATGAGATCGTCTCGCCGGGGCCGACGGGACGGTGCCAGCGGAGATGTTTCACGCCTGCGGCCGGACCGAGTATCGGAACAGGCCGCCCTCGCTGGGAAAGTTGCAGAGCATGGTGTGCGTAATAGCGAACGATGCAGTGCATCCAAGCCGCTGTCACGTGCCAGACCGATGCCGTGAGCGCCTCATTGCGGCTGGACACAGCGATTGGCGCGCCATCGTAGGTGGCACGAAAGCTGCGAATCCGCTCTCGGTCGAACGCGTAGTCGCCGAGGTCGATCTCGTCTCCCGGAGCGACGTCCTCGAAGAACTTGATGCCGTGATCTCCAGCCCGCCGCGAGGCACGGGCCGGACGTGCCCTCCGAATGGGGCAGTCCCCGACCCTCAATGGCGCGTCGACGTGCGCCTGCCGCACCAGGCAGTCCATGCGACAGCGCATCACCGGGTCACCGCCTTGATTGATCGTCTCGATTGCGATCGGGAACGAGCCGACGCGCTCGCTGCACGCATGGCAGCCCCGTGGCCCCCAGACGAGAGTGGCAGTCAGCGCGTCGTCGGGACGAACCGGCCTCAGCCAGAGAATCTCCTCGGCGCCGGCCGGCTCGAGCGCCAGCCCGCGCTCGCTGGCCGCGCGCTGCAGGAGGGACATGACCGCCGTGCACGTGTGCCAGCCGGACGCCGCCAACCCGCCGAGCAGTGTCGTCTCGGCGGCGCTCTCGTCGAGGTGGAACGGCTGGGCATCGAACTCGGTCGCGAAGGCGATGATGTCGCCACGCCCGAGAACGATCGTGCCGAGGTTGACCCGTTCGCCAGCTCCGATCGCCCATTCCGGATTGCTCATGTGGGCCTCGCCTTGCTGCTCGATCGCTGCCCCCCGGTAGACCGGGCGCTCAGGCCCAGACGGCGTCGAGTGTCCGCTGTGCACCCGCCTGACCATGCACATAGCCGTTGACGATCGCGCCGGGCAGCGCCTGTGCGGCGACACGCGCGATGAGCTGGGCGCCGTCGATGCGGCCGTCCGCCAGATCGCGATAGGTCTCGATCACCGCGACCATATCGCAGCTGTGCGGGGAGAGGCGCAGGCGCGTGACGCCGACCCGAGCGAGGTCGGCGACTTCCGGTCCGAGCACGCTCACACCGGCAGCCAGCGTCTCGATGCCGTTGACGGCCAGGAACGCCTCGCCATCCAGAGTCTCGACCAGAAGTCCGTCGGGATCCAGCTCGCAGACGTACCGGCATGAGTCCTTGGACAGTCCGTGGGCGCGCGCATGATAGCAGCGGGCCGATACCGCCAGCGGCGCGCGGCCGAAGGCGAGCACCTCGATGTCGGTATTGCCGCGACGTGCAGCGATGGCGGCGATGGAGCCGAGCGGCAGCTCGGGCGGCAGACAGACGGCAGAGGCACCGAGGGCGGCCAGCTCGCCGAGGGTGTCCTCGTTGTAGACGTTGAGGAACGGACCGACGACATGCGGGCGTCCGGCCATCGCTGCGAGTGCCGTGACGTCGTTGACCTCGACGAGCCTTGCTCCACCCTCGGCTGTCTCGACGATCTCCGCCACCTCGCGCTTCAGCGTGGGCAGCGCCAATGTGGCCAGGGCGACCTCCTTGCCGCCACGCTCAAGCCGCTCGACGACGCCGGCGATCACGTCGGTACGGAACGGCGACCGCTTGGAGCAAACGACCTCTCCGACAACCACGCGCTCGACCGGCGCCTCGTCGGCGATTCGCGCATAGAAGTCGGTCCAAATCGGCGTTGGCCAGTTGAACAGCACCGGCCCAAGGGTGAGCTTCACGTCGTTCCTCCCGGACACTTTGCGCCATTTCCTCAACGCCAGGTCTTGCGATAGGCCCCCGCAGTCTCGCGGCCGCCTTCGGTGAATGCGGCGAGTGCGCTCGCCGAGGGCTCGCGTCCGGCGGCCAGCGCATCGAGAGCGGCGCGGAAGGCTGTCACAGTCGCCGCGAGATAGGCCTTGCCGCGCTGACGGCCCTCGATCTTCAGTGCCTTCACTCCGGCCTTCTGCAAGTCTGGCAACAATGCGAGCGCATTGAGACTCGTCGGGTCTTCGAAGATGTGCATTGCCCGGCCGGAGACCTTGAAGCGCCCCTTGCACAGCGTCGGATAGGCTGCGGGCCGGCCGGCGGGGTAGCGGTCGATGACGAAGCCGCCGAGTCGCGCCGCCAGCTCGGTTCCCTCCTGGCGATATTGCACATGCGCCGCCGGGGAGCAGACGCCATGCATGTTCGGCGACTGCCCGGTCGCATAGGACGACATCAGGCAGCGTCCTTCCGCCATCACGCAAAGCCCGCCGAACGCAAACACCTCGGTCTCGCAGCCGACGGCAGCCGAGATGGCGGCGATCTCGGTCACCGTGAGGACGCGCGGCAGAACCACACGCTTCACGCCGAACCGCTCGACATAGAACTGGATGGCGAGCGGTGTCGCGGCGGCGGCTTGTACCGAGAGGTGGAGCCGCTGCTCGGGGAAGGCCCGGCGCGCCCAGGCGAGCAGCCCGAGATCCGCCAGGATGAGGGCATCGGCGCCGGCGGCCACCGCGGCCTCGACGGCGCGGTGCCAAACGTCCGTTGCTCCGGCTCTCGCGAATGTATTGATGGCAACGAGGACCTTGGCGCCGTGCTTGTGGGCATACGAGATGCCCTCGCACATCTCGCCGGCGTCGAAATTCAGGCCGGGAAAGTTGCGCGCGTTGGTCTCGTCGCGAAAGCCGCAGTAGACGGCGTCCGCGCCGGCATCCACCGCGGTGCGGAGTGCCGAGGGCGTTCCCGCCGGACAGACGAGTTCCATGTCTCCGCCTCCTCGCGTCCGCTGCGGCACTCAGAGAGGATCCGGTTTCATTCCCGCAGTCGCGGCCGGGGCCCCGAGTAGCACGCGAATGCCTGCAGCGAGACGATTTGCGCCCCACGAGACCGATTCCGCAAGATGCTCGGGAAACCCCAGCACCCGTCCCGCTTCAAGATCGGCATCTTCGATCGCGTTACGCAGCGAGAGCACGGCCGCCGTGTCGCCCTCGATCGTCAGATCGCGCGAGAAGAACAACGCGTCGCCGTCGTATGCTCCCTCGAGGAGGCCGAGCAGGACGACCAGATTGGCGGAGATGCGGGCGTCCCAGGCGCTCGCCGGCAGCTGACGGACCACCACAAGCCGAGGTTCCGCAGGGCGTGGCTCGAGGAGAAAGACGAATGGACAATCGACCGGATCGATTGCGAAACGCGCGCCCGCGTGCTCGCCGAGGCGTGTGAGCAGTGTTGGATTGTGCGCGAGTATGGCGCGCATCGTGCGCTGAGCGATGCTCTGGAGAGGTGCGAGCGGCAGGACCTGCATGGTGCCGGCGACCATCCACGGCACGGCACCTCTGCCGATCGGCGGCACAGCGTCGTCAAGCGCATTCGGTCGGTCCATGACACGTCAGATAATCGAGGCCGCGCCACTGGTGCTTGACCCAAGTCAAGCCGGGTCGCGCCGCCGGGTGGATATGAGCGGATATAGAAGCTGAAGTATGGCCCGACCCGGACTGGCGCATGGCACTCCGCTGCCTTTCGGACTTCATGGACCTGCTCGAACGCCGTGGGCAGCTCACCCGCATTGCCGAGCCGGTGTCGACCGTGCTCGAGGTGACCGAGCTTCACCGGCGGGTCATTGCGCGCGGCGGGCCGGCGCTATTGATCGAGAACCCGATCAAGGCCGACCGATCGCGCTCCGAGCTGCCGTTGCTGACGAATCTCTTCGGAACGGTGCAGCGGGTCGCGATGGCACTCGGCGGTGATGGACGGGAGACTCTACTCGAGGTCGGGAGGCTGCTCGCGCGGCTCCGGCAGCCAACCCCGCCGTCGGGGTGGCGAGAGACGGCCCGTCAGCTGCCGATGCTTCGCCAAGCGCTGACAGCACGACCGCGTATCGTCTCGAATCCCGCGGTTCAACGCGATATCCGCCGAGGCCGCGAGATCGATCTCGGCCGCCTGCCGGTACAGACCTGCTGGCCTGGCGAGCCGGCGCCGCTCATCACTTGGCCGATCGTCGTCACGCGCCCGCCCGGTCAGGTCGATCCCGCGACCCACAATTGGGGCATCTATCGCATGCAGGTGCTGGGGCGCGACCGCGCCATCGTGCGATGGCTCGCCCATCGCGGCGGCGCCCGCCACTACCGCGACTGGCAGGCGCTGAAGGAGCCGATGCCGGTCGCAGTTGCGATCGGGGCCGATCCGGCGACGCTACTCGCAGCGGTGACGCCGGTCCCGGAGACGATGTCGGAGGCCAGCTTCGCCGGCCTGCTGCGGGGAGAAAGAACGAGCTTGGCTCGCGGAGCGACCGTTGCGCTGCTCGTGCCAGCGGAGGCAGAGATCGTGATCGAGGGCTTTGTCGACCCCGACGCCACGGCTCTTGAAGGACCGTACGGCGACCATACGGGCTACTACAACGCCGCCGAGCCGTACCCAGTCATTCGAGTGACCGCGATCACGACGCGACGCGAGCCGGTATATCTCTCCACCTTCACGGGGCGAGCGCCCGACGAGCCGGCCATCCTCTCCGAGGCGCTCAACGACGTGTTTCTTCCCCTGGTGCAGCAGCAGTTCCCCGAGATCCACGATTGCTGGCTGCCACCGGAGGCAGCCTCCTATCGCATAGCCGTCGTCTCCATTGCCAAGCGCTACGCCGGGCAGGCACGCCGCGTGATGCTGGCGCTGTGGTCGATGCTGCCGCAGTTCATGTACACGAAGCTCGTCATCGTCGTGGACGACGACATCGACGTCAGGGACTGGAAGGACGTCATGTGGGCCGTAGCCACGCGGTCGGACCCGGGGCGAGACCTGCTGGTGATCACCGGCACGCCGATCGACGCGCTCGATTTCGCGTCCCCGCTTCAAGGGCTCGGCGGCAAGCTCGGGCTGGACGCCACGTGCAAGATCGGGGCGGAGACCAACCGCGTCTGGGGGCGGACGCTGGAGATGGACGCGGCGGTCCGAGCGCGCATCGACAATCTCGCCCGCCGGCTGCCGGATCTCCTCGGCGAGACGACGGCCAGGAGCGCGCCATGATCGGGGAGAGGCGGCTCGTGGTAGGCATCAGCGGCGCCTCCGGTGCGGCCATCGGCCTTCGCGTCCTGGAGCTCCTGAGGCAGAGCGCCAGTGCCGAGATCCATCTCGTCGTCACGCCGGCTGCTCGGCGGACGCTCGCGATCGAGGTCGACGAGCAGGCACTCGATCGCGCGCGAGGCCTGGCTCACGTCGTCCACAGGTGCTCTGATCTCGCCGCGCCGATCGCGAGCGGCTCGTTCCGTTGCGACGGCATGATCGTGGCTCCGTGCTCGTTGCGAACGTTGTCGGCGGTGGCCTGCGGGCTTGCCGACAACCTCCTGACGCGGGCCGCGGACGTAGCGCTGAAGGAGCGCCGCCGCCTCGTGCTCCTGGCCAGAGAGTCCCCGCTGCATGCCGGACACATCGAGGCCATGCTGAAGGTGACCCGGCTCGGGGCCATCGTCATGCCGCCCGTCCCGGCGTTCTACACGCGCCCGGAGACCGTCGATCAGATCGTGACCCAGATCGCCGGGCGCGCGATCGAGCTGGCTGGCGTCGAGATTGACGGCGTGGTTGCACGCTGGAATGGCGCCGGGCGGCCTCGCGACGCAGCGAAAATCGGGGACGGCTCTGGCGAGCGCACTTGAATGCGCCGCCACGAGCGTGCCGTCCGCGATGCCGCCGACAGTGGCTAAGCCGCGTGGGTCGTCGAGCGGTCGGTTGGAGTGGGCGATCTCCTCGAGCGCGGCGAGGTCGCTGACAGCGACCCGGTTGTGGTGGATCTCGACGCCGGCCGAGCGCAGCTCCGTGAACGCACGCGACAGGCTTTCCGGCTCGACGCCCAGCAGCGAGGCGAGCACCCGCCTCCACTTGCTGCATCACGCGGCCGCGGAGGAAATCGACGAGCAACGGATCATGGAGGAGTTGGCACGGCACGGCTGCCGGTCGAGTTCAGGCACGCTCCATCCGATGCGCGCGAACGAAGAGAAGGGCTGCCTGCGGTCATGCGAGAAAAGGACCGGGCGCGCCATACCCTGCGATCTCGGCCAACGGCCCCGATCCTGCATGCGAGCTGGACATTGTCATGTTGTTCCCCTGATCTCGGGTCGTGGGGTACGTTGCGCTCACGATGCTGGCCTTTGTACTATGGCGTGGGGTGCACCTTAGGGAACGCCGCTCACTCACCACGCGCGGTCTCCTCCGCCTAACCGGGCGTCGCACGAACCCGCCGTAGAGGCACAGCCATGCCAATGATCCACACCGTTCGGAAATATACCGACAAGCTGTTCAAGGCACGGGACAGGGTCAAAGGCTCCATTCTGATCCCGTTCAGCACGCTGCTGGTGTTGGTTGTCAGCGCGTTCTTCTTGATCGCATACGTGTACGAGGAGAAGGCCCGCCAGCAGGACCTGGCAGCCAGCGTTCGCGCCGTCGACCGCCTGTTCCGACTGCAGATCGAAAATGATGCGGCGCGGTTGCACGCGGCACTGTGCCCGATCAGTCGCGACGAAACAGTGACGCAGGCGTTTCTGGGCGGTGATTCCGAAGCACTGCTGGCCAAGACGGCTCCGCTCTTCGACCGGCTTCGCGAGCTTCATCGGGTGACCCACTTTTATGTTCTCGATGCGGACCGCCGTGTATTCCTGCGAGTTCATCAGCCGGAGATGCGAGGCGACATCATCAATCGATCCACGACCCTGCGAGCGGAGCAGAGTGGCCGTGAGACCCAAGGAATAGAGCTGGGTCCGCTTCGGACTCTCACACTTCGCGCAGTCAAGCCGTGGCTCGTCGAAGGGCGCTTGATCGGCTATCTCGAGTTGGGCGAGGAGGTCAGCTACATAGGAGACGAGATTCGTCAAACACTGGGCGTGGATCTCATCGTGGCGGTGCATCGTCGCTTCCTAGGCTCGGATGACAGTCCCGTTCGATCCGCCGCAGGCTCCGACTACATCGTCGTGAGCAACACGCTCGAGGAGATACCACCGTTCGTTTCCGAACAGCTCAATGGCACCAGTCATGCAAAGTATGAGAGCCACGCGTTCGAGCACGGCAACAAGGTGCTTTATTCCGCCGTTCTTGCCCTGAATGATACGACAGAGCGCGAGATCGGCGATATCGTCGTCATACGTGACGTCAGCTCGTTGCAAGCCGGATTTCGCCAGTCACTGAGCGTCGCCGGACTCTTCAGTCTTTCTGCCGGGGGCCTGGTGTTCGGGCTCTTCTACGTCATTCTCGATCGTGTCGAACGCGACTACCGGCAGCAGCGGCAGATCGAGGCGCAGTTCGCTCGGCTGAGCACGGAACATCAGCGCATCGTGCAAATCGAAAAGTTGTCAGAGGTCGGTCGCACGATCAGCGAGATCGCGCACCAGATCAACAATCCGCTCGTGGGTGTGGTCAACATGGCGCAGCTGGCCGAGCGAGAGGCCGACGATCCGATACGCGTGCGCGAGTTGCTGGCGGACATCCGGCAGGCGGGCAACGACAGCCGTGCCTTCCTTCAGCGCATGCTGGCCTTGACCAAGGTCTCACACTTCGAGCGCAAGGCAACCGAGATGACCGACTTGATCAGTGAGACCATCGAGCTTTTCCAACAGAGCAGTGTGCAACATCCCACGGTCGATGCCGAATTGCCGCCCTCGCCGTTGATGCTCGACGTCGACCCGGTGCTTGTGCGCCATGCGCTGTTCAACCTGCTATCGAATGCGGCCCAGGCCAATCCTCCAGATGGTCGGATCGATGTCCGGCTGAGACAGAATTTCGACTATGAAATGCGGCGCGGTTGGGCGCTCGAGGTATGCGACCAGGGACCGGGATTATCGAAGGAGGTCAGGAAAAAGCTGTTCACGCCGTTTTTCACCACCCAGCCGAACGGGACAGGTCTCGGACTTGCTGTCGTCCAGCATGTGGCGATGCTGCATGATGGCCGCATCACCGGCGAGAATCGATCAGGTGGAGGGGCCGTTTTCTCACTGTGGTTTCCGGAGCACCCGACAATACAGGAGGCGCCAGCGTGAGCTGCAGGATCCTGCTCGTAGACGACGACTCCCACACGATCAAATTGTTCGAGAACCTGTTTCGCAATCGACCGGAAACGCTTGACGTAGCGACCGATATTGCCAGTGCGCGGCGGCGGTTTCGCGGTGCCGATTACAACTTGATCCTCATGGATCAGCGGCTTCCGGATGGACGCGGACTTGATCTTGTTCAGGAGATGCGTCGCGAGCGACCGTACCAGATCGCGATCATGATTACCGGTTACGCCGATGTGCGCGATGCCGTGCGCGCGGTACGAGAGGGACTGTTCGACTATCTCACCAAGCCGTTCGACGACATCGACAGCCTTGAAACGACGATCAACAAGGCACTCGAGCTGGACCGCGCGTACCGCGAGATCGATAATCTGCGGCGCACGCTCGGCAGTCGTGACGACGGGCAGACGCTGATTGGGCAGTCTCGCGCGATCGAGCAACTGCTACAGCAAATTCAGCAAGTCGCGGCTCTCGATACCACCGTCTTGCTCGAGGGCGAAAGCGGAACCGGCAAAGAATTGGTATCTCGCCTTCTGCATGCCCGCAGCGCACGCGCGAGTGGGCCTCTGCTCGCGGTCAACTGCGGTGCACTGTCGGAACAGCTGCTGGAAAGTACCCTATTCGGCTATGACAAGGGTGCCTTCACCGGGGCGGCAAAGACCACGCCCGGGTATTTCGAGCAGGCCGATGGCGGCACGCTGTTCCTCGACGAGGTCGCGGACATGAGCGCCAAGCTGCAGAGCAGCTTGCTGCGCGTGCTGCAAGATCGAGAGTTCTGCCGGCTCGGAGGGACGAGCGTACGATCGAGCAATTTTCGCCTGATCTGTGCCTGCAATCGATCGCTAGCCGAGCAGGTGCGCAACAGGTCTTTTCGAGAAGACCTGTACTATCGCATCAACGTGGTCGCATTGCGTATCCCGCCGCTGCGGGAGCGTCGTGAGGACGTCCTCGCGCTGACGCTCTACTTCCTCGAGCGCTACAATCGAAAATTCGGCAAGGTCGTCGGGCCGTTCACGCCGGACGCAGTTCTCTTGTTGGAGAACCTGCCTTGGCCGGGTAATGTGCGCCAGCTGCAGCATGCCATCGAACGGCTAGTGGCGTTGCAGCCCGATGGTCCGGTGAGCTCGGCCCAGCTCGAACATCTCCGACCTGCCGAGACACCACTGATGCCGGATGGACTTCTGCGTTACGAGGATGAGCGTGCGCAGTTCGAGCGCTCTTATCTGGAACGCCTGCTCAGCGCGACCGACGGCAACATCAGCGAGGCGGCCCGCATCAGCGGCATTGCACGACAGAATATCTACGAGCGCATGAAGCGCTGGGGACTGTCATGATCGAGTGACGATTGTCATCCAATCGTGACGATCGCACGATTGCAACCTCCCGCCTCGCCGACCTCGGGCGTGGAAAGCATCACAATTCGAATGGCTTGAACGCGGGCATCGCCAAGATCCCGGTTGGCACAACTCGTGCGTTAAGCATGGCTGGGAGGAAGGTCGCGATCTCTTCGCATCGTATGGCGAGTGCCTCGGCGAGGCACCGCGCCAGATCGATGCCTCGCGAACTGGCGCGAACTGCACCCTGCTCTGCAGTCAACTCGGAAAGCAACAATCGGGAGGAGCCTGTCCTATGACCTACGCCAAGAGCATCCTGGCTGCGACGCTGCCGTCCGTCGTCGTCGCCGCCGTGGCATTCGGCGAGTTGGCGCACGCCGCACCAAAGCCGAAGGCGCTGACTGCGGTGAACGCGGCCCAAGCGCCGGCTCTCGACGGGACTGCCAATGATCCCGCCTGGCAGAAAGCAAAAGCCGTCGAGTTGGAGTTCGTGAAGGGCGAGAATTTCGGCGGCACTGAGAAAACAACCGGCACCATCAAGGCGGCGCGTGTCGGCGATATGCTGTACCTGCTGTTGCAGTACCAGGATGCGACCTACTCGCAGCGCCGCTTCCCGTTTGTCAAGCAGCCGGACGGCAGCTGGCTGAAACTCAAGAGCCCCGAGAACAAGGGCGGCGACGAGAACAAATTCTACGAAGACAAGGCGGCGCTGCTGTGGCCGATCAAGGACTCGATCGCCGGCTTCGACGAGGACGGCTGCTTCATGTCATGTCACGACAAGCAACCGCCGAAGCCCTACGGCAACAAGTACACCGAGAAAGAGGGCGAGCTGGGCGATCTCTGGCACTTCAAGTCGGTGCGCACCGGACCGGTCGGCCAGGTCGACGATGGTTATGTCGACCACGTGCGCTATGAGCCGCAGAAGGCGGAAACCGCGGGCCGTCATGGCGACCCGAAGTCCGGCGGTGGCTACAAGAATATCGAGCTCAAGGACGGCAAGCCCGAGTTCATGAACAAGGACGGCAAAGCCGCCAACAAGGGTGGAACCTACTGGCTCAAAGTCGAAGACAAGTCACCGTTCGACGACAGCAAGTTCCAGCCCGGCGACGAAGTCGCCTCGATCATGGTCTCGAAAATCGAGGGCGATGCCGGCGATATCGGTGCAGGGATCCTGTGGAAGGACGGCGTGTGGACCATCGAGATCGCGCGCAAGCTCGTCACCGGCAGCAAGTTCGACGTTCAGTTCGACGACCTGAGCAAGGGCTACTTGTTCGGCGTCTCGGTCTTCGACAACGCCCAGGTCCGCCATGCCTACGTCAAGCGTCCATTGATGCTCGTATTCGAGAAGTAGCCATCGAGAGCGCTGCGAGGCAAGTCGGCTGGCTTGCCTCGACGCTCAGTCTCGGGCGCGAGCAGAAGATCGTCCAGTTGTTCGTGGGCCGCCAAGGCGGCGAGCACCATCGTCCGGAGGGATCCCTGATGAAGACAGGCGCGGTAACGGCGAGCTTTGGCGCGCTGGCGTTGCTCGTAGTTGGTCCGTCCTTGGCCACTGCCGACGAGCCATCGGTGGAGGCGCTGGCTTATACGTGTGCGGGGTGTCACGGAACCGACGGATCGAGCGTCGGTCCGTCCAGTCCTCACATCGCCGGGTTGAAGGAGGACTACTTCATCGACTCGATGACCGCCTACAAGGCGAATGAGCGCAACTCTACAATCATGAACCGTATTGCCAAGGGCTACACTGACGAGCAGATCACCGCCATGGCTGAATATTTTGCCACTCAAAAGCTGCGAACGGCCTCCCAGAAGTTCGATTCCGTCAAGGCCAAGCGCGGCGCCGAGCTGCATGAGAAGTATTGCGAGAACTGTCATGAAGACGGAGGACGCGACGCAAGTGAAGGGGGGACGCTGGCGGGTCAATGGATGCCCTACCTCGAATTCTCGATGGCCGACTTCAAGTCTGGTGCACGACGAATGACGAAGAAAATGGAGAAAAAGCTCCAGGCCGCCACGAGCGAGAACAGTGACGACGTGGTGGACGCGCTCATTCACTTTTATGTCAGCCAAAAACAGGGGAGCGAATGAGATGAAAAAAATCAACCGTAGAGATTTCGCTTGTCTGGGGGGAGCCGCTGCCGCCTGCGGTTTGACGATTGGCTTTCCAGGTGTCGTCCGCGGAGCGGGACGCAGGGTGGTTGTCGTCGGCGGGGGCGTGGGTGGTTGCACGGCCGCTCGGTATCTGCGCCGGATGGATCCGGGCGTCGAGGTCACCCTGATAACGGCCGAGCCCCGCTACACCGCATGCTTCATGAGCAACGAGGTGCTGAGCGGCGAGCGGACACTCGATTCGCTGACGTTCGGCTACGAGGGCCTCAAGAAACTTGGGGTTCAGGTGCTGATTGACCGCGTCGTCGGCCTCGATCCCGTGGCCAGGAAGGCGCGGACGGCGAGCGGTGCAATTCTCGATTTCGATGCGTGTCTGGTTTCTCCCGGTGTGGACTTCAAGTGGAACAGCATCGAGGGGTACGACGAGAAGGCTTCCGAGATCGCGCCACACGCTTGGAGCG
Source organism: Pseudomonadota bacterium (assembly GCA_040752215.1). Classification (GTDB taxonomy): domain Bacteria; phylum Pseudomonadota; class Alphaproteobacteria; order Rhizobiales; family Hyphomicrobiaceae; genus JBFMEX01. The sequence goes on from JBFMEX010000101.1 coordinate 22,336, forward strand.
CTGGACCTCAGACGATTGCCTTGCGCAAGCAGATCGAGGCCATGCCCGACGGGGGCAAGGTTGTTATTGTCGCGCCTCGTGACCCTTTCAAATGTCCGCCCGGTCCATACGAGCGCGCTTCGCAGATTGCGATGTATTGCCGACATCGCAAGCCGAAGTCCAAGATCGTGATTCTCGACGCCAAGGACACGTTCTCGAAGCAGGGTTTGTTCGTGGAGGGATGGACGAAATTGTACGGCTACGGAACGGACAAGAGCATGATCGAGTGGGTCAGTGCGGCCAACGGCGGCAAGGTCTCAGCTTTCGACCCAACGACACGAACCGTCACGACCGAGTTCGACAAGCTTCAGGGCAATGTCGTCAATATCATCCCCGCCCAAAAGGCCGGCAAGATCGCCTTCGAGGCGGACCTGGTCGATGGCGATTGGTGTCCCGTCGACAAGAAGACCTTCGAGTCGAAGCGCCATCGAGGAATTTATGTGTTGGGGGATGCCTGTGACGCAGCCAAGATGCCAAAGTCCGCTTACGCGGCCAACTCGCAAGCCAAGGTAGCGGTCGCGGCGATCGTCGCCAGGCTCAAAGGCCGGGAACCCGGGGAGGCCAGCTACGTGAATACCTGCTACAGCATCGTTGGGGAGGAGTTCGGCATATCGGTCGCCGGAATCTACTATCTGGACGCGGCCAGCAATATGATCGAGCCGATAAAGGATTCCGGTGGCATCTCGCCTGCCAATGCTTCTCCGGAAATTCGCAAGCGCGAGGTCAGCTACGCCCACAGCTGGCTCGACAACGTCATCGACGACATGCTCGGAGGGCCGGCATGAGCGCGCGTGCAGCGCTCCGCAACGTGTTGGCCCTGATCGGTGCTCTGGCGCTGATCGGAGCTGCCGTTGGCTACGTGAAAGTCCGCTCGATTGCCGCTCGCCTCGATCCCGGTGCCGCGGAGGTCTTCGCCCGCATCGGCGCGCGCTACCTCGAGACCCTGGATCCGGGGGTAGCCATGGTCAAGAGCATTCCGGTCAAGGACGGATTGACAACGAAAGACGTGGTTGATTCCCTGAAAAATCTCGCCGTCGAACACAACATGCTATTCGTTGGCGAGGCGCCGTTCTACAAGCAGGTAGAGGCCATTACCGGGCAGCCCTACCGCTTCGTCGCTTTCTACTCTTTTTGTGACGCGCAAGTTGGCGTTGCGATGCTGGAGTACAATACGGCCTATAGCGCCTTCATGCCTTGTCGAATTGCGCTGGCGGAGGACGGAAACAGGAAGTTGTGGCTGCATATGATGGACCTCGACGTGTTCATATACGGAGGGAAGCCTCTGCCGCAAAACGTCAAGGATGGAGCGATAAAGGTCCGCGATGCGCTCGAGAAGATTCTTCGTGGCGCGGGCGAAGGCGAATTCTGATCGCCTCATATTTCCAGGAGTCGAATTGCCAACCTGGCTCTGATGGTTCGCATTGAATCGCAGCTCATCCATCTTGATCGCTTTGAACCGGTCTCAGTGTGGCCGGGTCTCAGTCGGGCTGCGAACCGAGTCTCGGCGAAGGGGGCGCTGGCTGTCGTCGAAAAAGGAATTTCGAGGCCACGGACTTCGGGGAATTTTGCCCGCGCCGGCACCACGAGAGACGCACAGGAGACCGTGCAGGTGATGCTCGTGCCGCCGCCAACCTCCGGAAACGCCCGCGGCTTCCAGAAGTCTAAAAAACACTGCAAAAACAATGACTTAGCTTGGTGGAGCCGAGGGGAATCGAACCCCTGACCTCTTGAATGCCATTCAAGCGCTCTCCCAACTGAGCTACGGCCCCGAGTGTTGGGAAGGTGGATGCGGGGTGGTACCGGACCGGCGCGCCCCCCGCAGGAGCGGGTTCAATAGGCTCGGGCTCGAAAAACTGCAAGCCCGAAATTTCGTGGCGCGGAGACCGTCCACGGCCGGCTCGGCGCATCCGCCCCGCCCGCCGGTCCGCTCCCTGCCTACGGCTCCTCGTCGCCCTCGTTGACGCCGCCGATGATGTTGGACATGTCGCCTTCCTCCTCCTCCTCCTCGAGGAAGGTCTCGTCGGCGTCGGTCTCGATCGTCTCGTCGGCCTCGATGTCGGCAGCCTCGGCCTCCTCGCCGGCCGCCACCTCCTCCTCGATCTCGGCCTTCTTCGGCTTGCGCGCCGCCGCCTTCTCCTCGGCGATCGCCTCGGTGAGCCGCGGCGAGGACGCGAGTTCGTAGATCGAGCCGCAGATCGGGCACACGATCGGGTCGCGGTCGAGGTCGTAGAACCGCGCGCCGCATTCGGTGCTCTGGCATGTGCGCTTGGTGCCGCGGGCCTGTTTCTTGGCCATGGGGTTGCCTCGCCTCTCGAAGTGGGAAGGGAGCCCTCTGCCACAGGCAGGGGGCCGTGTCAAAAGGCAATTCGAGCCGCCCCTGCCCTCCTCCCTGCCGCCGCGATTAGGGCCGCTTGCGGGAACATTGACAGCGCCGGCCCGGCATTGCTCTAACTCGCGCTCCCCGCTCCGGCTCCGGCCGGGGCCAACGCCGCCTCCCGATCCCTTGGACAGACGCCGTGTCGCATGCCTCCCCGAGCCCGCTCGCCGCGGCCAAGGCCGGTCCGCTCCGCGGCGCGGCCCGCGTGCCCGGCGACAAGTCGATATCACATCGGGCGCTGCTGCTCGGCGCGCTCGCCACGGGCACGACGCGCATTTCCGGGCTGCTCGAGGCCGAGGACGTCTTGAACACGGCAAGGGCTGTCACCGCGCTAGGCGCCCCGGTGGCCAAGGAAGGCGATCGGTGGGTGGTCAAAGGCCGCGGCGTCGGCGGGCTGCGTGAGCCGGCCGGACCGATCGACTTCGGCAACTCCGGCACCGGCACCCGGTTGATGATGGGCGTGATCGCCGGCCATTCGATGCGGGCGACGCTCACCGGCGACGCCTCGCTGTCGCGACGGCCGATGCGCCGCGTGCTGGCACCCCTCAAGGCCATGGGTCTCGTCGTCGATGAGGACCGCGAGACTCTGCCGCTGACGATCCGCGGTACGGCGAGCCTGATCCCGATCGAGTATGCGCTGCCCGTGCCTTCGGCGCAGGTGAAGAGCGCGATCCTGATCGCCGGGCTGCATGCGGCCGGGGCGACGACGGTGATCGAGACCGAGCCGACCCGCGACCACACCGAGCGCATGCTGAGCGCGTTCGGCGCCCGCGTGTCGAGCGAGCGTCGCGACGGCAAGACGCGCATCATGGTCGAAGGCCATGCCGAGTTGAAGGGCCGCGACATCACGGTGCCGGGCGACCCGTCCTCGGCCGCATTCCTCGCCGCCGCGGCGGTGATCGTGCCGGGCTCCGAGGTGACGGTCGAGGGCGTGCTCGTCAACCCGACCCGCACCGGCTTCTACCAGACCTTGCAGGAGATGGGCGCCGACGTCGCGTTCCTCGATGAGCGCGAGGAAGGCGGCGAGCCGATTGCCGACATTCGCGCCCGCGCCTCGCGATTGAAGGGCGTCACCGTGCCGGCAGAGCGGGCGCCGAGCATGATCGACGAGTATCCGGTGCTGGCGGCGGTCGCAGCATTCGCCGCCGGCGACACGGTCATGCACGGCCTGGCCGAGCTCAAGGTCAAGGAGAGCGACCGCCTCGCGGCCACCGCCGCCGGGCTCGCCGCCAACGGTGTCGGGGCGACGGTCGACGGCGACACGCTCGTCGTGCACGGGACCGGCGGAGCTGTGCCGGGGGGAGGGCGCGTGGCCACCCATCTCGATCACCGCATCGCGATGGCGTTCCTGACGCTCGGGCTCGCCAGCGAGGCGCCGGTCACGGTCGACGATGCGGCCATGATCGCCACCAGCTTCCCCGAGTTCCGCGGCCTGATGGAGGGGCTGGGCGGGCGGTTCGTGCTCGCCTGAGCCGGAAGCCGTTGCTCCAGTGAGCGAGAGGTCGAAGGCTCCGCTGCGCGCGTTTGCTCCTGATGCAGCGAGCGCCCGGGAACACGCCAGCGGGACCCGGCGGATGGCGCTGTTGCGCACGCCGGGTCCCGCTGGCCGTCGTTCCGTCGTGGCTACTGCTGCATGGCGATGACCATGTTGGGGCCCCCCTGCAGCGCCGCCAGCTTGGTCTTCCACCAGTATCCGGCCCGGCTCAGCTCCTCGATATGACGCACCGCGGCCAGATGGCTCGCCCGGGTGGCCTCAATCACCGAGCCGAGATGCTGGCGATGCCGCGCGTGCTCCTGGATGTCGCGGTAGAGCGCGGCGCAGTAGTTCCAGACCATCGGGTTGGCGGGCTGCGCACAGCCCGCGCGATGCATCTCGGCGCCCTTCTGCTGTTCCATCTGGGCGTGCCAGTGGAACGCCATCTGGGCCTGGTCCAGCTGCGCGTAGGACTGGCGGGCATGCATGTGCGCGCTGCCGAGATCGCGCTCGATCGCCCCGATGGTGGCGGAGGCCTGCTCGGCATCGCCGGCCTCGGCCGAATGCATCAGGGCTATTACGGTCGCGGCGATCAGCGCGATCGCGGCGGCAACGGTTCGTCTCATCACTCTTCTCCTCTGGAATGTCGATCTGGGGCCTCAGAGCCCGCTGGTGGATGATCTTCAGGTTGCGTCACGCGACGGAGACAGGCCGAGCGGGGCGGATGCCGGTTGTCCGCGCCAAGCCCGAAAAGGGGTACCTCGGCCGACAGTCGTTGCCGCGGCCAATAGACTTGGAAACTCGACGTATGATTTCGGTGTCGCCTTCGAATTTTCGGCGATGCGACGAATAACTAGCACGAATTCAATATTCTCCGACAGAACGGGAATTCGAGTATTTGCATGTTTCCAATCGATTGTGGCATCAAAGCCATTATTTGCACCGGGGGAATCATTGGTGGCCGCCGGCGGTGCACCTCGAGATTGTCTTGCAACTCGGCGGTCGCAGAGGGTGCAGCAGCCAGGACGGCCTTTTTCGATGTGCGGGCAACTTTCGGATTCGACTCGATCCGCTTATGAACGCGAAGTCGATTCGGGCCCAATGGAATCGGATCGGATTTTTTTTAAGATGTGTCCGGTGAAGAGTTGCGGCATCGAATTTGCTTTGTCGAGGCAACGTGCGGATCGAGCCAAATTTCGCGAGCGTGATCGCTGGCGTCCTTTTGGGGATAGTCAGCGATGCGAGCGCAGGAGAAACAAGCCGCGTGCGGCCGGGTGCCGTGGGCGGCGGGTCTTGTGTGCGGGGTAAGGCCGCTGCATTACGATGCGCAATACACCCGAGGATGCGGCCGCGACGATTGGCTTCCGACTGCCCGAGGACATCGAGGCCAAGCTCCGCGCCCGGGCCGCGGCAGACAACGTCGCGGTGTCGGATCTCGTGCGCGAGGTGATCGCCGAGATTGCGACCTTCGATCGCGACTTCGAGGTCTACCGGCGCGCCTCGGGACAGGTCTTGCGCAATGTACTTGGTTGGCGCAGATGAGGCCTCGCATCGTCACTTCGGCGGCGCGGGGAGAGGGCAGGGGCACATGATCATCGCCGTCGACGGGCCGGCAGCCTCGGGCAAGGGCACGCTCGCCAAGCGGATCGCCGCCCATTTCGGCCTCGCCCACCTCGACACCGGCGCGCTCTACCGGGCGGTGGCGCGGGACGTCGCCAAGGCCGGCTTCCGCCTCGACGACACCTGGGCCGCTGTCGCCTGCGCCCGCGGCCTCGATCCCACGAGCCTCGACGACCCCGGCCTGCGCGAGGCCCACGTCGGCGAGGCGGCCTCGATCGTCGCCCGCATTCCCGAGGTCCGTGCCGCGCTCCTCGGTTATCAGCGCGCCTTCGCCGCCCGCTCGCCGGGCGCCGTGCTCGACGGGCGCGACATCGCGACCGTGGTCTGCCCCGGCGCCGACGCCAAGCTGTTCGTCACCGCCACGCCCGAGGAGCGGGCGCGCCGCCGCCACGCCGAGCTCGCCGGCCGTGGCGAGACGGAGCCTTTCGAGACCGTGCTCGCCGACATCCGGGCCCGCGATGCGCGCGACTCCGGGCGTGGTGCCGCTCCCCTCAAAATGGCCCCGGATGCCGACTTGCTCGATACCACGGAGTTGGATATAGAGGCGGCATTCGACGCCGCTGTCGGATTGATCAAGAGGAAGATCGGCCAATAGGGGAGCGCCGGCACCCGTTGACGGGGGCGCACCCCAAACCCAGTTGGCGGGGCGTTTCCCCATCCAGCGGCACGCGATCCAAGCAACCCATGAAGCCGGCCGATGGCCTGCAGGCGCCCGCCTGTGCGCCACTCCGACCGGGCATCCGCAATCCAAGGCGCCGCCCGCGGCCGATGCCGGCGGTGGCACCGATATCGATCCAGGAGTAAGCATGACCACCCCGACGCCGAAAGAGATGAGCCCCAGCCGCGACGACTTCGCCGCCATGCTGGCCGAGAGCCTCGCCAAGGACGACGTGTTCGAGGGCAGCGTCGTCAAGGGCAAGATCGTCAGCATCGAGAAGGATCTCGCCGTCATCGACGTCGGCCTCAAGATGGAGGGCCGGGTTGCCCTGAAGGAGTTCGGCGTCGGCGGCAAGCCGGCCGACCTCAAGGTCGGTGATACGGTCGAGGTCTATCTCGAGCGCATCGAGAACGCGCTCGGCGAGGCGGTTCTCAGCCGTGAGAAGGCGCGCCGCGAGGAGAGCTGGACCCGCCTCGAGAAGCAGTTCGAGGCCGGCGAGAAGGTGACCGGTGTCATCTTCAACAAGGTCAAGGGCGGCTTCACCGTCGACCTCGACGGCGCGGTGGCGTTCCTGCCGGGCTCCCAGGTCGATATCCGCCCGGTGCGCGACATCGGCCCGCTGATGCATCAGCCGCAGCCGTTCCAGATCCTCAAGATGGACCGCCGCCGCGGCAACATCGTCGTCTCGCGCCGCTCTGTGCTGGAGGAGACGCGCGCCGAGCAGCGCGCCGACATCGTCGCCCGCCTCGAGGAGGGCCAGGTCATCGAGGGTCTGGTCAAGAACATCACCGACTACGGCGCGTTCATCGACCTCGGCGGCATCGACGGCCTGCTGCACGTCACCGACATGGCGTGGCGCCGTGTCAATCATCCATCCGAGATCCTCAACGTCGGCGACACTGTTAGAGTGCAGATCATCCGCATCAACCCGGAAACGCAGCGTATCAGCCTCGGCATGAAGCAGCTGCAGTCCGACCCCTGGCAGGCGATCGAGGCCAAGTACCCGGTCGGTGCCCGCTTCAAGGGCAACGTCACCAACATCGCCGACTACGGCGCCTTCGTCGAGCTGGAGCCGGGCGTCGAGGGCCTGATCCACGTCTCCGAGATGAGCTGGACCAAGAAGAACATCCACCCCGGCAAGATCGTCTCGACCAGCCAGGAGGTGGAGGTGCAGATCCTCGAGGTCGACCCGCAGAAGCGGCGCATCAGCCTCGGGCTCAAGCAGACCCAGGACAACCCGTGGGACTCGTTCCTCTCCGCCCACCCGAAGGGCTCCGTGGTCGAGGGCCCGATCCGCAACATTACCGAGTTCGGCCTGTTCGTCGGCCTCGACGGTGGCGTCGACGGCATGGTCCACCTCTCCGACCTCGACTGGAACAAGCCCGGCGACGAGCTGATCAAGGAGTACAAGAAGGGCGACACGGTGAAGGCCGTGGTGCTCGATGTCGACAGCACCAAGGAGCGCATCAGCCTCGGCATCAAGCAGCTCGCCGGCGATCCGGCAGACATCCTCGGCCGCTTCAAGAAGGGCGACGCGGTCACCTGCACGGTGGTCGCGGTACAGGAGAACGGCATCGAGGTGAAGATCGCCGACACCGAGATCACCACCTTCGTCAAGCGCTCGGACCTCTCGCGCGACCGTTCCGAGCAGCGGCCCGAGCGTTTCACCGTCGGCCAGAAGGTCGATGCCGCCGTGACCAACATGGACAAGGCGGCGCGCCGCATAACCGTCTCGATCAAGGCGCTGGAGATCGCCGAGGAGAAGCAGGCGGTGGCCCAGTACGGCTCGTCCGACAGCGGCGCTTCGCTCGGCGACATCTTCAAGGCGGCGATCAAGAAGAAGGACGCCGACGAGTCCGACGAGGAGTAGCCGGCCGCCTCCCGCCGGGCCCGAGCCTCGACAGGGCGCGCCGCCGCAGGGTGGTGCGCCCTTTCGTCTGTGCAACTCGGGTCGGCGTGCAGGCGACGGTTGAAGCCGGCCCGATCCTTGCTTACCGTCTCGACAACGATAACCGCGCGCCAGGCGCCCCGAGCGTCGTCCGGCCCGCTGACGTCCAAGCCTTGCGGAGCATTCCATGTTCGAGACCGAGACCGTCCTCGACCGCCGCCGCCTTCGCCGCCACCTGAGCTTCTGGCGGCTCGCGGCCATCGCCGCGATCGCGATCGCTGCCGGCGCCTATTTCTCCAACGGCGACACGCTCGCCGGCCTCACCGGAAAGAAGCAGATCGCCCGGGTCACCCTCGAGGGCACCATCTCGGAGGACCGCAAGAAGCTTAGGATGCTCGGCAAGATCGCCGAGGCCGACCACGTCGCCGCGCTGATCGTGTTCGTCAACAGCCCCGGCGGCACCACGACCGGCGGCGAAGCGATTTACGAGGCGCTGCGCGAGGTGTCGAAGAAGAAGCCGGTGGTGGCTCAATTCGGGACGATCGCCGCCTCGGCCGGCTACATCGTCGGCCTCGCCACGGATCACATAGTCGCCCGCGGCAACACCATCACCGGCTCGGTCGGCGTCATCGTCCAGTGGCCGGAGGTTTCGGACCTGCTCGACAAGGTCGGCGTCAAGGTCAACGAGGTGAAAAGCGGTCTCTTGAAGGCCACGCCCTCGCTGTTCCAGCCGCTCGACGAGCCGGGCCGCAAGGTGACCAGCGAGATGGTCACCGACAGCTACAGGTGGTTCCTGTCCCTGGTCGAGGAGCGGCGCGGCATCAAGGCCGACAACGTGCCCGGCCTGATGGAGGGCCGCATCTTCTCCGGCCGCCAGGCGCTCGCCCACAAGCTGATCGACGAGATCGGCGGCGAGGCCGAGGCGGTGCGCTGGCTCGAGGACGAGCGCAAGATCGCCAAGAAGCTCAAGGTCGTCGACTGGAAGCCCTCCGACGGCTCGCGCTTCGGCCTGACCAGCATCGCCGCCGACATCTCGCGCGCCGCCACCTCCGCCGCGCTCACCGCCTTCAGCGAGCGGGCGGGCGAAACGGCCCTGCTCAGAGGGTTCAGTCTTGACGGCCTCGTCTCGGTTTGGCACCCTTCGGAAAACTGAGACATTACAAACACTTTCCGGGAGGGTGGGCGTGATCAAGTCGGAGCTCATACAAAAGATCGCCAACGCCAATCCGCACCTCTTCCATCGCGACGTGGAGCGGATCGTCAACGTCATCTTCGACGAGATCGTCGATGCGCTGGCCCGCGGCGACCGGGTCGAGTTGCGCGGCTTCGGTGCCTTCACCGTCAAGCATCGCCCGGCGCGCGAAGGGCGCAACCCGCGCACCGGCGTCACCGTCTCGGTGGCCGAGAAGTTCGTGCCGTTCTTCAAGACCGGCAAGGAGCTTCGCGACCGTTTGAATGGTGGCAAGGCAGAGCACTGAGCGGTCATCGTGCGCGCCTGCGGCCCGCGCCGGTGGCTCGCCGGATCCAACTGAGCCCGGAGGCAGATCATGAGTGTGCTGAGGCGGATCTTGGTTCTTCTGATCGCTTTTCCCGCCGCTTTGCTGCTGGTGACACTGGCGCTCGCCAATCGCCACGGCGTGCGCATGGTGCTCGATCCGTTCCGGCCCGAGGCACCGGTGCTCTCGCTCGAGCTGCCGTTCTATGTCTATCTGTTCGGGGCGCTGATCCTGGGCGTGCTGCTCGGCGGCCTGGCCACATGGCTCGGCCAGAGCAGCTGGCGCCACGCCGCCCGCGTCAAGAACCAGGAGGCGCGCCGCTGGCGGGCCGAGGCCGATCGCCTGACGCGCGAGCGCGACGACAGCGTAGCGAGCGGCAAGCAGCTGGCGCTGGCCGGCCGCTGAGTAGCGCCTCCGGCCGCATGCGGGCAGACGATTGCTTCGTCTGCCGGGGCTCGCGACGTCATTCGAGCCGGAATGCCGAGGCCATGCCGATCGAGGATGCCTTCTCCTCCCTGCTCGCCGTACTCGATGCGCTCGCCGTCGCCGTGTTCGCGGTCACCGGCGCGCTGGTCGCCAGCCGCAAGCAGATGGACATCTTCGGCTTCGCGCTGCTCGGCACCGTTACCGGCGTCGGCGGTGGCACCGTGCGCGACGTGCTGATCGGCAAGCTACCGGTGTTCTGGGTCGAGAAGCCGACCTACGTCGCCATCTGCATCGTCGCCTCGGCACTCGTGTTCTTCACCGCCCACATCCCGGAATCGCGCTACCGCGTGCTGCTGTGGCTGGATGCGGTCGGCTTGTCGCTCGTGTGCGTCGCCGGCGCGGCACGCGGCCTGGAAGCGGGCGCCGGCGCCTTCATCGCGGTCGTTATGGGTGTCATCACCGCTGCGTTCGGCGGCATCATCCGCGACGTCCTCGGCGGCGAGAGTCCTGTCATTCTGAGGCGCGAGATTTACGTCATTCCGGCGCTGCTCGGCGCCACGGTCTACGTCGCAGCGCCAACTGGCGGGGTGGCGGGCCTGCCGGCGATGGCGGCGGGGTTCCTCGCCTGCTTCCTGGTGCGTGGCCTCGCACTCTACTATGGCTGGTCGCTGCCGCCCTATCGGGGGCGCCCGGGGCGTCCGGCGCGCGATGGCGAGCAGCGGTAGGAGTGCGATGACGGTCGAGGTCAAGATCTGCGGCATCAGGAGCGAGCCGGCGCTGGCGGCGGCGATCGAGGCCGGCGCCGACTATTTCGGCCTGGTGATCTTCCCGCCGAGCCCGCGCCACCTGGAGCCGGCCGCGGCCGCCGCCCTTGCCGCGTCGGCGCGCAGTCGCAGCCGCATTGCCTCGGTCGCGCTGCTGGTCGATCCCGATGACGACCTCGTCGATGCCGTCTGCCGCATTGTCGATCCGGACTTCCTGCAATTGCACGGTCGCGAGACGCGCGAGCGGGTGACGGCGATCCGCGCCCGCGCCGGCCGGCGGATCATCAAGGCCGCGAGCGTTGGCAGCGCGGCGGACGTCATGGCCGGCGAGGCCTACTATGCGCCCGGTGCGCTGGCCGACATCGTGCTGTTTGACGCGAAGCCCCCGTCCGACCCGGGCGCGCTGCCCGGCGGCAACGGCCTCGCCTTCGACTGGCGCATGCTGGAGGGGCTCGCGGACCGGATGCCGTTCGCGCTGGCCGGCGGACTGACGGCAGACAACGTGGCCGCAGCCATCCGTCTCACCGGCGCCAGCCTGGTCGACGTCTCCTCGGGTGTCGAGAGCCGGCCGGGCGAGAAGGACGCGGCCCTCATCCGCCGCTTCCTTCAGGCGGCAAAGACGGCTAATCAGGCGTCCTGAGCGACGATACATCACGCCCACCGAGGAACGGCCCCAATGGCGACGAAGAAGCACAAGACGAGCGAGGCGAAGCTTAATACCTACCGGGCCGGTCCGGACGAGCGCGGCCATTTCGGCCTCTACGGCGGTCGCTTCGTCGCCGAGACGCTGATGCCGCTGATCCTCGAGCTCGAGCGCGCCTACGAGGAGGCCAAGGCCGACCCCGCTTTCCACGCCGAGCTCGCGAGCCTCATGACCCACTATGGCGGCCGGCCGAGCCCACTCTATTTCGCCGAGCGCCTGACCGGCCATCTGCGCAAAGCGGCCGGCGGCCGGCGCGGCGCCAAGATCTACTTCAAGCGCGACGAGCTCAATCACACCGGCAGCCACAAGATCAACAACTGCCTCGGCCAGATCCAGCTCGCACGGCGCATGGGCAAGACGCGCATCATCGCCGAGACCGGCGCCGGCCAGCACGGGGTTGCGGTGGCCACCGTGTGTGCGCGTTTCGGTCTGCCGTGCGAGATCTACATGGGCAAGACCGATGTCGAGCGGCAGAAGCCGAACGTCGTGCGCATGCACATGCTCGGCGCGAAGGTCAATCCGGTCACCTCCGGCGCGATGACCCTGAAGGACGCCATGAACGAGGCGCTGCGCGACTGGGTCACCAACGTCAAGGACACCTACTACATCATCGGCACGGCGGCCGGCCCGCATCCCTATCCGGCGATGGTGCGCGACTTCCAGTCGGTGATCGGCAAGGAGACGCGCGAGCAGATGATGGCCGCCGAAGGACGCCTCCCCGATACGCTCGTCGCCTGCATCGGTGGCGGCTCGAATGCGATCGGCCTGTTCCACCCGTTCCTCGACGACAAGGGCGTCAAGATGTACGGCGTCGAGGCTGGCGGCCACGGCCTCGAAGTCGAGAACGGGCACGCCGCGTCGATGTCGGGTGGCAAGCCGGGTGTGCTGCACGGCAATCGCACCTACCTGCTGCAGGACGACGACGGGCAGATCCTCGAAGGCCATTCGATCTCCGCCGGCCTCGACTATCCGGGTGTCGGGCCGGAGCACTCGTGGCTCAAGGACACCGGCCGCGTGGAGTACGTGCCGATCACGGACAAGGAGGCGCTGGAGGCGTTCCAGCTGTGCGCCCGCCTCGAGGGCATCATCCCCGCGCTCGAGCCCTCGCATGCCTTGGGCTGGGTGCAGAAGCTCGCCCCGACGCTGGCCAAGGACAACCTGCTGGTCATGAACATGTGCGGCCGCGGCGACAAGGACGTGTTCGCGGTCGCGGGGTATCTGGGGATGAAGTTCTGAGAACCATGCCGGGTCGCCAAAGCTGCAGGCTTCGGCCCGGTGTGGTATCAATCTTTGTCGATGCTCCGGATCGAGGAGACCTCAACGTGACACTGCAAACCTCGGTTTCCGCCGTGCTCGACGAGGACGGATTGGTCAGGGACTTCTCTCTCTGGTCCGAGGACCTGGCTCGCGCTCTGGCGCGCGAGGAGGGTTTGGGTGAACTAGGCGAGCGGCACTGGCGCCTCATCCGAGCCATGCGTTCCGAGTTCCAGCGCCTGAGTGGTCCTCCCGCGATGCGCCTCGTATGCCACCAAGCCGGCATCGACCGCAGCGAGGTCAACGCTCTGTTCGGCTATTGTCTGGTCGCTTGGCGCGTTGCCGGCCTGCCCAATCCGGGCGAGGAGGCCAAGTCCTACCTGAGCGCGATGTAGCTTCCGCGAGCGACGGCTTCGACCCGGTGTCGCTGCTGGCGGGGCGCATCACGACGCGCGTCGGGATCGGCCTTCGTCCCTGTCGTTCTGCCTTGCCCTCGCCGCCCGGGTAGCGGGCATCGAGCTGCGCGAGCAACCGCGGCTCGGCGCGCTGCTCTATCCGATCAGGACCGAGATCCTCGCCGAGGTCGAGCGCCGCCTCGACGATTGAGCGGACGAGCATGGGCGTCGGCCTTGACCGGCGGCGTCTCGGCGCCTAGGACCGGGCAGCCAAACTCGAGGATCGACGCGCCCATGCCTGCCGCCACCCGCATCGACAAGACGTTCGCCGCTTTGAGGCAGGAGGGCCGCAAGGCGCTGGTGACATTCATCACCGCCGGCGATCCCGACCTGGCGACCTCCCGCAAGATCCTCGCCGGGCTGCCGAAGGCCGGCGCCGACATCATCGAGATCGGCATGCCGTTCTCCGACCCGATGGCCGACGGCCCCTCGATCCAGGCCTCCTCGCTGCGCGCGCTGAAAGCCGGCCACAAGATGCGCATGACGCTCGACATGGTGGCCGAGTTCCGCCGCAAGGACCCGACGACGCCGATCGTGCTGATGGGCTATTACAATCCGATCTACGTTTATCCGAACGCGCGCTTCCTCGACGAGGCGGCTGCGGCCGGCGTCGACGGCCTGATCGTCGTCGACGTGCCGCCGGAGGCCGACGACGAGCTGTGCCTGCCGGCCATCGAGCGTGGTCTGAATTTCATCCGCCTCGCCACCCCGACGACCGACGCCAAGCGTCTGCCGGCTGTGCTCGCCAACACCTCGGGCTTCGTCTACTACGTCTCCATAACCGGCATCACCGGCGCCGCCGCGCCAGACGTTAATGACGTTCACAACCAGGTCAAGCGGATCAAGCGATCGACCAAGCTGCCGGTCGTCGTTGGGTTCGGTGTCCGGACCGGCGAGCAGGCGCGCCAGATCGCCGCTGGGGCGGACGGCGTCGTGGTCGGCTCCGCGCTCGTCACGGCCGTCGAGAAATCGTTGACCGACAAAGGAAAAGCCTCTGGCAAGACGGTGCCCGCCGTCCTAGATCTTGTTGAAACGCTGAGCCGGGCCTTGCGGGGCCGCTAGCCACGCGCGAGAAGCGCGCTGTCAGGTCCGAGGCGGACTCGGGCGAGAGGCGCGGCCGATAGGCCCAGTGGGCGTTTTGGCCGACGAGGTGTACAATGCACGGCTTGGAGGCGGGACGCCTCGCCAACGGCCTCCGGCGAGGTCGCCCCGTCCGCCGTCGAGGAGCGTCTGAAGCGTGAACTGGATCAACAACGTCGTCCGGCCGAAGATCCGCAGCTTCCTCACCACCAAGCGTGAGGTGCCGGACAATCTGTGGGTGAAATGCCCCGAGACCGGGCAGATGGTCTTCTACAAGGACCTCGAGGCGAACCAGTTCGTCGTCCCGGGCTCGGACTATCATATGCGCATGGGCGCCCAGGCCCGCTTGAAGCACGTCTTCGACGAGGGCCAGTACGAGCGAGTACCGGTGCCGGCGGTGGTGCAGGATCCGTTGCGGTTCCGCGACGGCCGCCGCTATACCGACCGCCTCAAGGACGCCAAGACCGACACCGAGCTCGACGATGCGGTGCTGGTCGCCGAGGGCCGCCTCGAGGGCCAGTTGGTGGTCGTAGCGGCTCAGGACTTCCGCTTCATGGCCGGCTCGCTCGGAATGGCCGCCGGCGAGGCGGTGATCGCCGGCATGCTGCGTGCGATCGAGCGCAAGGTGCCGTTCATTCTGTTCGCGGCCTCCGGCGGCGCGCGCATGCAGGAAGGCATCATGTCGCTGATGCAGATGCCGCGCACGACGATCGCAGTCCAACGCCTGCGCGAGGAGCGCCTGCCCTACATTGTGGTGCTGACCGATCCGACGACCGGCGGCGTCACCGCCTCATATGCCATGCTCGGCGACGTGCAGATCGCCGAGCCGGGTGCACTGATCTGCTTCGCCGGCCCGCGCGTGATCCAGCAGACCATCCGCGAGAACCTGCCCGACGGATTCCAGCGGTCCGAGTACCTGCTCGCGCACGGCATGATCGACATGGTCGTGCACCGCCACAAGATGCGCGAGACCCTGGCCCGCCTGTGCCGGGTGCTGAAGCCCTCGACCGAGCTGACCAAGGCGGGCCGTGACCAGAAACCGAAGCGCATGAACGGCGCTCCCTACCGCAACGGCGCGGCCGATCCCTTCGCGATCGAGGCCGCCGCCCGCGGCGCGGAGGACGTGGTCGATGCCGAGCCCGTCACCGAGGCCGAGCGGTTCGATCCCAAGCGTGCCGAGGCGCGCGCCAAGCCGAGCGCCGATGCCGGCGACGCCAGAACCGGCGGCACGAAGGGTGCGCCGCGGTCCTGATCCACAGCCCGATCGATCGACCCTGCCGAACAGGAGATAAGCGGTATCGTCTTGCGCGCCCTGGCGTCGTGGCCGAGGACGAGGCGTTCCAGCAGCGCGGGGGACGGTGCGCCGGAATGTTCAGCGCGGACGCAAAAGGTCCTACAATGTAAACATTTCCGGCCTCGCTGGCGCCGGACCGCTGGCCTATGGCGTGGGAGTGGGCATGCCGACGAGCAACGAGCTCCTCGCCGAGCTCAAGCTGCTGCATCCGAAGCTGATCGACCTGTCGCTCGGCCGCATCGAGCGGCTGCTGGCCAAGCTCGGCGATCCGCAAAAGCGCCTGCCGCCCGTCGTGCACATTGCCGGCACCAACGGCAAGGGCTCCGTCACCGCCTTTCTGAAGGCGATGCTCGAGGCCGCCGGGCGCAAGGTCCATGTCTACACCTCGCCGCACCTCGTCCGCTTCCACGAGCGCATCGTGCTCGCCGGCGACGGGCCGCGGGCGGCGCCCATACCCGAGGCGGGGCTGATCGACGTGCTCATGCGCACGCGCGCGGTCAACAGCGGCGACGACATCACCCAGTTCGAGATCACCACCGCCGCGGCTTTCCTCGCCTTCGCCGAGCATCCAGCCGACATCCTCCTGCTCGAGGTCGGACTCGGCGGTCGACTCGACGCCACCAACGTCGTTGCGCAGCCGCTGCTGTCGGTCATCACGCCCATCTCGATGGATCATGCCGACAAGCTCGGCGACACCATCGAGCGCATTGCCGCCGAGAAGGCCGGCATCCTGAAGCCGGGTGTGAAGGCGGTCGTATCGGCGCAGGAGGAGACGGCGCTGGCCGTCATCCGCCGCGAGGCCGCGCGGCTGCGGGTGCCGCTCGTCGCCTGGGGCGAGGACTTCGACGCCTACGAGCAGCGCGGACGGCTGGTTGTGCAACATAGGGATTCGTTGCTCGACCTGCCGCTGCCGGCGCTGGTCGGCCGCCACCAGATCGGCAACGCGGGAACCGCGGTCGCTGCCGCGCTGGAACTCGGGCCGCGCGGGCCCAACGAGCGTGCGATCGAGCGCGGGCTGGTCGAGGTCCTCTGGCCGGCCCGCATGCAGCGGCTCGACCGGGGCGTGCTGCCGTCGCTGCTGAAGCCGGGCTCGGAGCTGTGGCTCGATGGCGGGCACAACCCGGCGGCAGGGCAGATGCTGGCCCAGACCATGGCCGATCTCGAGGAGCGCAGCCCGCGTCCCCTGCATCTCGTCGTCGGCATGATGGCGCTCAAGGACGCAACCGGGTTCCTTGCTCCCTTCCGCGGCCTCGCCCGTCACGTCGTCGCCGTGCCGATCCCCGGCGCGCACGAGGCACCGCACGCGCCCGAGATGCTGGTCAAGGCGGCGCACGCGGCCGGCCTCCCCGCCGAGGCGGCCGAAAGCGTCGGCGCCGGCCTGCAGCGCATCGACGCCGCGTTCCCGGGCCCGAAGCGCATCCTCATCACCGGCTCGCTGTACCTCGCCGGGCAGGTGCTCGGCCTGCAGGAAGGCGTGGTGCCTCAATCGAATTGAGCGGCAACGTGGCGGAAACGAACCGCATGTGTCGCATGTGTCGGCCGGGTCGGGGCGCTCTGCACTCGCGGCCGAAACCCAGCATCGCGCGGGATGTGGTGAAGAGTTCGGCTACGCGCGACTGCACGCATCGCGGCCGTTTGCGACATTCGTGGCCGCGCCAACCCAACCTCCGGTCCGCACTCCAACCGGCGGCGTGCGGCGGCCGGCGCCGCGCATCCGGTCCGTTCCCCGAAGCGGGAGTCGGACGCATCATCAGGGCCTTTCGCCACGCTGAAGCATGAAGAGAAACGGGCCGCGCGCAACGCAGCCCGTTCGATAATCTCGTCGATCGATCGCGCGACGGTCAGGCCATGATCGAGCCGTTGACCCAGTCCTCGAGGCGCTTCTTCTGCACCAGCGCGCCGACGTGCTGGGCCGCCACCTTGCCGCCCTTGAACAGCATCAGCGTCGGCATCGCGCGGATGCCGTACTTGCTGGTGACACCCGGGTTCTGGTCGACGTCGAGCTTCACGACCTTGACCTTGCCCTTCATCTCCTGGGCGAGCTGCTCCAGTGCCGGCGCCATCGCCTTGCACGGTCCGCACCACTCGGCGAAGAAATCGACGAGCACCGGCTCGGACGACTTCAACACCTCGGCATCGAAGGTCTTGTCGGTAACGGACGTAGCCATAAGGTACTTCTCCTCTTGGGCCGCACGCATAGCGGTAGCACAGGTTCCGCCGGAACGTAGGAAGGGCGGCTCTAGGCGTCAAGTCGCGCCATCGGAAGATCCCACAACCGTGCTGTCGCGCGATCGAGCACAACGTCGGGAAACGGCATGATCCGCGGCCCGTCCGTCCACAAGATGGCGGCCCTGATCGGCAAATCGGGAAACACCTCTCGAAGCGCGAGGCGATAGGCCGCGAGCTGCAGCAGGTAGGCCTCGGCCACCTCCTCGGCGCGGCCGGGCGGCGGCCGATTGGTCTTGTAGTCGATCATCCTTACCTCGCCGCCAATCAGGGCCAGGCGGTCTATCTGGCCATTGATCGAGAGCGCCGGCCCGCGGCCCGTCGGTCGCGGAATGCGCGCCACGATCGGCACCTCGGCCCGGCTGTCGGGTCCGAACAGCGGCGCGAACGACGGATCGTCCATGATCGCCAAAGTCTCGGCGACGATGCTCTCGCGCACGCGCACGGAAAGAGAGCGACCGCGGGTTGCGACGAGCCCTTGCGCCGCACGCCGGCGCTCGGCCGGATCGAGCGCGGGCAGGTGCTGCAGCAATACGTGCGTCAGCGTGCCGCGCAGGAAGCGACCTTCGCTCGCCAGCATGACGGGCCTCGGCGCCGGCGGGGCCTCTGCAACGCGCGAGACGCCGGCCTCGCTCACCGGATCGCCGCCCTCGTCGACCTCGTAGGGTGCGAGCCGCGACGGCGCGAGCGGCATCGAGAGCTGCGGCTCCCGCGGCGCCGCGCTGAGCGCCCACTCCGGTCGCGGGGCGGGCGCCCCCCCCCCCCAGGCCGCGCCCCCCGGCGG
>JBFMEX010000102.1:0-15333 GCA_040752215.1 Pseudomonadota bacterium
GGGGGGGCCCCGCCCGCTTCGTTTCCGGCATGTCGTAAGGATCAACCCGCCCGCTTGTTCTGCCGGTTGGTGATCAGGTTCTCGACGACGGTCGGGTCGGCGAGCGTGGTCGTGTCGCCGAGGTTGGAGAAGTCGTCCTCGGCGATCTTGCGCAGGATGCGACGCATGATCTTGCCCGAGCGCGTCTTCGGCAGGCCGGGCGAGAACTGGATGAGATCGGGCGAGGCGATTGGCCCGATCTCCTTCCTGACGTGGGCGACGAGTTCCTTCTTCAGCGCGTCGTCGCCCTTCTCGCCGGCATTGAGCGTCACGTAGCAGTAGATGCCCTGGCCCTTGATGTCGTGCGGGTAGCCGACGACGGCGGCCTCGGCGACCTTCGGGTGCGAGACGAGCGCGCTCTCGACCTCGGCGGTTCCCATGCGGTGGCCGGAGACGTTGATCACGTCGTCGACGCGGCCGGTAATCCAGTAGAAGCCGTCCTCGTCGCGGCGGCAGCCGTCACCGGTGAAATACATGCCTTTGTAGGTGGTGAAATAGGTCTGCACGAAGCGCTCGTGATCGCGGTAGATAGTGCGCATCATGCCGGGCCAGGCATCGGTTATGACGAGGTTGCCCTGGGCCGCTCCGTCGAGCAGCGTGCCCTTGTCGTCGACGAGGGCGGGCTGAACGCCGAAGAATGGCAGCGTCGCGGAGCCAGGCTTCAGGTTGGTTGCGCCCGGCAGTGGCGTGATGAGAATGCCGCCGGTCTCGGTCTGCCACCATGTGTCGACGATCGGGCAGCGGCTCTCACCGACGACCTTGTGGTACCACTCCCACGCCTCGGGGTTGATCGGCTCGCCGACCGAGCCGAGCAGGCGGAGGGAAGCGCGGCTGGTGCGCTTGACGAGGTCGTCGCCGGCACCCATCAGGGCGCGGATGGCAGTCGGCGCGGTGTAGAACGTGTTGACGCCCCACTTGTCGACGACGTGCCAGAAGCGCGACGCAGTCGGGTAGTTGGGCACGCCCTCGAACATCAGCGTGGTGGCACCGTTGGCGAGCGGTCCGTAGAGGATGTAGCTGTGGCCGGTGACCCAGCCGACGTCGGCGGTGCACCAGTAGATGTCGCCGTCGTGATAGTCGAACACGTACTGGTGCGTCATCGACGCGTACACGAGGTAGCCGCCGGTGGTGTGCAGCACACCCTTCGGCTTGCCTGTGGAGCCGGAGGTGTAGAGGATGAACAGCGGATCCTCGGCGTTCATCTCGACCGGTGCACAGTCCGCGGAGACCTTGACCAGTTCCTCGTGCAGCCACATGTCGCGACCGGCCGTCCAGGCGACGGCATTGCCGGTGCGGCGCACGACGAGCACCTTCTCGTCGCCCTTGCCGACCTTGGCCAGGGCCTCGTCGGCATTCTTCTTGAGCGGCACGGCCTTGCCGCCGCGCAAACCCTCGTCGGCGGTGATGACGAACTTCGAGTCCGCGTCCTCGATGCGGCCGGCGAGGCTGTCGGGCGAGAAGCCGCCGAACACGACCGAGTGGATGGCGCCGATGCGTGCGCAGGCGAGCATGGCGTAGGCCGTCTCGGGGATCATCGGCAGGTAGATGGTGACGCGGTCGCCCTTCTTGACGCCGTGGGCCTTCATCACGTTGGCGAGCTTCGAGACGCGCTCGTGCAGCTGGCGGTAGGTGATCTTCTCGTCCTCGGTCGGATCGTCGCCCTCCCAGATGATCGCCACCTGGTCACCGCGGGTGGCGAGGTGGCGGTCGATGCAGTTCGCGGAGACGTTGAGCGTGCCGTCCTCGAACCACTTGATGGAGACGTTGTGGGGATCGAACGAGGTGCTCTTGACCTTGGTGTAGGGCTTGATCCAGTCGACTCGCTTGCCCATCTCGCCCCAGAACCCGTTCGGGTCCTTCACGGAGCGCTCGTAGAGCTCCTTGTACCTGGCGCCGTCGATCCAGGCCCGGGCCGCCCATTCGGCGGAGACCGGATAGACATGTTGATCCGACATGCTCGTTTTCCTCCCAAGCGTCTCGTTGGTTGTGGGGATTATGATGACCAGATGGTCAGCGGCAAGCTGCTCCTTCGTCGAATGAATCCAGGCATTTCGCCGGACGCCTGATGGTCTTTGGTCGACCCGGTGCGGTGGACCCGCGGTGGTTGAAGCCTACACCGACATCAGCCCGATGACCGCCCCCTGCACCAGCAGCACGCCGAGCCAGTGGCCGCCATCGATCAGGGTCAGCGTCTTGCTTCGGCCCTGGAAGGCATGGTTGACGACGAGCGCGGTCAGCACGAAGCCGCCCCAGATGAAGCCGGCCGATATGAGGCCGTTTCTGAGCGTAACCTGTCCCATGCCGAGGTGGCCAATGATGCCGGCGAGCATATAGGCCATAACCAGCAGGGCGACGAAGGTGGTGATGTATGGGGCGAAGACGGGCGAGCCGTCGGGGCGCTTCATATCCTCGGGCCGGACGCCCGCGGCCTCCATCCATGCGCTCGAAAGCACTCCGTACCAGATGCCGCCGAAAATGAAGCTGGCGGCGGCGGCCAGAACGACTGCCAGATGATTGATGCCTGCAAATGCCATTGGCGCGCCCCCTCGGCGTCTTCTCCCGAGGCGGAGATTAGCAGAGATCGGCGCGAGGTCATCTGCTCGGATCGGGACGCCAGCGCCAGACGGCCGTTCGCTTGAAGAGTGCATCCTCCAGCTCGCGGGTGACCGGCACCTCGTAGCGCGCCGCCGCCTCGAAACGATCGCGCGGGAAGTAATTGCGGCCGGGATCGCCGATCAGGATGGGGGCGCCGTTCGCACCTGCAGCATCGATGTAGGCGGTCACCCTGTCGGCCAAGGTCCGCTCGTAGAACAGGTCGCCGACCAGGATTACCTGGAATGGCTCCGGCGGCGCGGCGAGCAGGTCCGCGGCGGTGGTGGCGACCTCGACCGCGTTCGCCTCGGCATTGAGCGCCACGGCGGCGAGCGCCAACGGGTCGATGTCGGCGGCGAGCACGCGGGCGCTACCGGCGCGCATGGCGGCGATCGCGGTCAGGCCGGAGCCGGAGCCGAGGTCGAGGACGGTGCGACCCGCGACCTCTGCCGGGTGGTCGAGCAGGAAGCGCGCCAGCGCCTGCCCACCGGCCCAGGCGAAGGCCCAATAGGGCGGCGGGACGTTCATCTTGCCGAGCTCCTCCTCGGTCCTCTGCCAGATCGGCAACGACTCCTCGGCGAGGTGGAGACGGATCTCCGGTACGAGAGGCGGAGCGAGAAGGCGCGTATTGGCGCGAATGAAGGTGGCAGGATCGTTCATTCATCCCCGCACGTTGGCCGGGTCGAGGCCGCCCATGCGGCAGACCTCGTCCCATTCGCTGGCCGTGACCGGCTGCACGGAGAGCCGCATCGAGGTGACGAGACTCATCTTGGCCAGCTTGGGGTTGGCTTTGACGGCGGCGAGCGTGACCGGCTGCGGAAGGTCGGCGACGGCGCGCACGGTGACGCACTGCCAGGTGCCGGTGTCGTCGGTCGGATCGGCGTGGGCCTCCTTGGCAACCTCGACGATGCCGACGATCTCGCGGCCCTCGTTGGAGTGATAGAAGAAGCCGAGGTCGCCCTTTTTCATTGCGCGCATGTGGTTGCGGGCGAGGTAGTTGCGCACGCCGGTCCACGGCTCGCCCTTCCTGCCGCGCGCCTTCTGCATCTCCCACGAGAACGCGCCGGGCTCGGATTTCAGGAGCCAGCGGCTGGCAGTTGGAGCGATTGCGGGAGCTTTGGCCATCCTCTTCAATCTTGCTCCATCAGCACCTCGAGGCCCTTGCGATTGATGAGCGACAGCAGTGTCAGTGCCGGTCCGCTCGGGCGGCGCTCGCCGCGCTCCCACTGGCTGATGAGCCCGGTCGTCACATTGAGATGACGCGCCAGAACGGCTTGGCTGACCTTCTCGCGCTCGCGCAACGCCTGGATCTCCTTCGGCGACAACTCGTCGACCTTGGCGAGGCACAGAGCATTGAACTTGCGCATGGTCGTCTTGTCCATGATGCCTGCCTTGCGGGCATCGCTCGCCGCCTCGTGGACAACGCGCGCGATCCTGCTCGTGTATTTCCTAGTCATCGCAATTCACCTCTATCCAGGCACCGGCCTCCACCAGCCTTCCAACTTGCTCCCCGCTGTAGCGAAGGAACTCCGAGGCCAATCCCCAAAACATGGTCAAGTCAGTATCATCGATGTTGGCTTGGTCGGACTTTGCGAAGCCATCGACAAACACCGCGCGCTTGCCGGCACGAAACAGCACGATCGTGCGGAAGCCACCCGACCTGCCCTGTCCAGGCCTTGCCACTCTCTGCTTGATCACCCCACTGCCGAGATCAGCGTCCAGCAAGCCACGTCCCGCCCGAACAACAGCCTCGCATAAAGCCTCGTCCTCGATCCGTTCGCGCTTGGCAAACCGTGCGAAGCCATTCGTCTTGTAGACCTGCTCAGCCTCTCTCGCCGCACATACATTATGTATAGCACAAAGTGCTATAATTCAACTTCGAATCCCGGTGCCTCACTACATCGGTGCAGGGCCGGATCGATGTGCCTCTTGGGGTCGCGACACGTCCATCGCAGTCGCAGGCCTTACGTGTGATTCGCGTGTGATTGCTTCCCGGCGCGTGAGATGGTTTCGCGACCTTCCCTCCTGACGCGACCACGCTTCGTATTCTTGCGCCTGACTTACGCAGCCAATGGGTGGTCACGCGGGGCGTCGGGGTCGGCTGGTTGGCTCTTTTCGGCCTGGTCCGTCGCCCGGTCGGATGCGGTCCAGTCGCGGTCGGGTCACAATGCGTGCTTGTCTCTACGACGGTGGGCTGCGAGTCGCAATCGAGGCGCTTGGATCGGCCATTGCCGATGACTTGCCGCGCTGCCACGCCTTGCGTTGGGCGGGCGGCCCTTTCTATATCCACGGCGAGGGCACGAGGAGCTTTGCGGCGGATCGCCGGGACACGGTCGCATGGACCTCAGGAAGCACATGGACGACGTCCGGCGACGGCTCTCGGCGCGGCGCGGACTGCTGACGGCGGGGCTGGTCGCTGTGCTGCTGGCGGTGGCGCTCGACTGGCTCGGCTGGGCGTGGGCCTTGCCGGCGCTCGCCGCGCTCGGTCTGTGGGGCGCGCTGTGGCCGCGCGATGGCCTCGGTGAGGAGACGCTGGATGAGCCGTCGGCCGTCACCCGGCCCCGGGGAGAGACGGCCGCGGAGCCGATCTGGCGGCAGATGCTCGACGCCATTCCCGATCCTGCGCTGATGCTCGACGAGGGCAACCACGTGCTGGCGGCAAATGCCGGCGCGGCGGCACTGCTCGCCGTCACGGCGGGGCGCCACATCGCCCACCTGCATCGCTCGCCGGAGCTGCTCGGCGCGGTCGAGCGGGCGCGGCTCGAGGCGGTGCCGCAACCGTTCGACGTGCACGTGAAGGTGCCGATCGAGCGCCATCTCTCGGGCATGGCGACGCCGCTGCGCCAGGGGTCGAGGTCGACCCAAGGCTCGCTGCTGCTGGTGGTGCTGAGGGACAGGACCGAGGCCGAGCAGCTCGGCGAGATGCGCGCCGACTTCGTCGCCAACGCCAGCCACGAGCTCAGGACGCCGCTGGCCTCGCTCAGGGGCTTCCTGGAGACGATGCAGGGCGCGGCCAAGGACGACCCCGAGGCCCGGCAGCGGTTCCTCGCGATCATGCAGCAGCAGGCCGAGCGGATGTCGCGGCTGATCGACGACCTCTTGTCGCTCGGCCGGATCGAGATGCGCGAGCACGTTCCGCCCAAGGGCGAGGTCGATCTCGCCGGCCTCGTGTCGGAGGTGTCGCGCAATCTCGCCGCGCTCGCGGCATCGGCCGATGTACGGATCGAACTCGAGCAGGCGCGCGGCCCGCTCAGGGTCGTCGGTGATCGCGACGAGTTGTTTCAGGTTGTGCAGAACCTGATGCAGAACGCGATCAAGTATGGCCGGCCCGGCGGCAGGGTGCGGGCTCGCCTCGGTCGGGACAACGCCAGCGTCTCGCTCGCGGTCGAGGACGACGGGGTCGGGATCGATCCGGTCCACCTGCCACGGCTGACCGAGCGGTTCTATCGCGTCAACGCCAAGGACAGCCGCGAGCGCGGCGGCACCGGGCTCGGCCTCGCGATCGTCAAGCACATCGTCAACCGGCACCAGGGGCAGCTCAGGATCGAGTCCGTTCCGGGCCGCGGCTCGACGTTCACCGTGCGGCTGCCCGCAGCGCACGCCGATCAATAAAATATAGTTCTATATCAATAGCATATGTTGTCACAAAAGCATTGTGACAATGGCTTAATAGGGTGCTGCCGGCGCGTGGGGCGCCGGGTGAGGGGCGCGACGGACAGCGTTCCTGCAATCCCTCCGAATACAGGGAGCTACTCGTGAACAACAAAGTCATCGCCCTCTCGGCCGCGGCGGCCGTCGTGGGCAGCATCGCGTTCGCCGGCTCGGCGTCGGCGAGAGACCAGATTCGCATCGTCGGCTCGTCGACGGTGTATCCGTTCACCACCGCGGTTGCGGAGCAGTTCGGCAAGGCCGGCGGCAAGACGCCGGTCGTCGAATCGACCGGTACCGGCGGCGGCATGAAGCTGTTCTGCGCCGGCGTCGGCGTCGATCATCCCGACCTCACCAACGCCTCGCGGGCGATGAAGAAGGGCGAGTTCGAGGACTGCCAGAAGAACGGCGTCAAGGAGATCGTCGAAATCAAGGTCGGCATCGACGGGCTGACGATTGCCCAATCGAAAGCTGGGCCAGCGATCAAGCTGACCCGCAAGCAGGTGTTCCAGGCGCTGGCCGAGCAGGTACCCGGCGCGGACGGCAAGCTCGTCGCCAATCCCTACAAGAACTGGTCGGACATCGATCCGTCGCTCCCGGCGATCAAGATCGAGGTGCTGGGCCCGCCGCCGACCTCCGGCACGCGCGACAGCTTCCACGAGCTGTTCATGGAGAAGGGCGCCGAGGAGTTCCCTGCGCTCAAGGACATGAAGAAGGCCGACGGCAAGGCGTTCGACAAGGTGTGGAAGTCGCTCCGCAAGGACGGCGCCTACGTCGAGGCCGGCGAGAACGACAACGTGATCGTGCAGAAGCTCGAGGCCAACAAGAACGCCTTCGGCATCTTCGGCTACTCGTTCCTCGATGAGAACACCGCAAAGCTGAAGGGCGTCGCCGTCGACGGTGTCGAGCCGAACTACGACGCGATCTCGGGCGGCAAGTACAAGGGCGCGCGCCCGCTGTTCATCTATGTCAAGAAGCAGCACATCGGCGTCGTGCCCGGCATCGACAAGTTCGTCGCCGAGTACGTCTCCGCGAAGGCCATGGGTGCCGACGGCTACCTGGCGCGCAAGGGTCTCGTCGCCCTGCCGAAAGCGGAGGCCGAGAAGGTCCGCGAATCCGCGACCGCGCTGAAGGTGATGGACGCTCCCTCGAGCTGATCTCGATCGGCTCAGGCTCGCTACTCTCCCGGCTGCCTCTGCTCGCGTGGCAGGGGCAGCCTCGCCAGTCGGGGTTCTGTGGTCATGGCCGGGTACTATTTTCTGACGCTCGCCGTCCTGGCAGTGGCCGGATTCTACCTCGCGCGGTCGAAGGCTCAAGGCCTCGCGCTGCAGGGGCGCGGCGTGCTGCACTCGATGCCGAGCTATCACGGACTGTTCACCGCGTCGGCTATCCTTGTGCCGATGCTTGCGATCTTCGTCGTGGCGGCGCCGGTTCTCTCGAGGGTCGCGGAATCGCACGCGTTGGCCGCGTTTCCCGCCGAGGTGGCCAACGACGTCCTGAAACGTGGCGCGGCGCTCAGGGACATCTACAACGTCATCGCCGGCCAGCACTCCGGCACGCCGAGCCCCGAGCTCAGCGCCGCTGCGGGCCGGCTCGCCGGTACGCTGACATCTGGACGCTGGGCCATCTATCTCGCTGGCGTGGCGACCGGCCTCGTGGCGATGTGGCTCAGCCTCTCGCGGGTCGGAGCGACGTTCCGCGCACGCAACCTGTTCGAGCGCATCGTTCTCGGACTGCTGGTGATCTCAGCGACGGTCGCGATCCTGACCACGATCGGCATCGTTTTCTCGGTGCTCTACGAGACGATCCGCTTCTTCTTCGATCCGGCGCTCAAGGGCAAGCCGACGATCCCGGACTTCCTATTCGGCACCGAGTGGAACCCGCAGGCCGCGCTACGCGCGGACCAGGGAGAGATAAAGACCGCGTTCGGCTTTATTCCGCTGCTGACCGGCACGCTGCTCATCACCTTGATCGCGATCATCGTCGCCGGGCCGTTGGGCCTTTTCTCGGCGATCTACCTCTCGGAGTATGCGTCGCCTCGGTTCCGCGCATTTGCCAAGCCCATTCTCGAGATCCTGGCCGGCATCCCGACGGTCGTGCTCGGCTTCTTCGCCGCGCTCACCATCGCGCCTCTCATTCGGGGCTGGGGCGAGCACTACGGCCTCGACATCGCTTCGGAGAGCGCACTCGCGGCCGGCCTGGTGATGGGCATGATGATCATTCCGTTCATCTCCTCGCTGTCCGACGACGTGATCAATGCGGTGCCGCAGTCGCTGCGGGACGGCGCCTACGCGCTCGGCGCGACGCGGTCGGAGACCATCAAGCAGGTCGTACTGCCGGCGGCGCTGCCCGGCATCGTCTCGGCGTTCATGCTGGCGATCAGCCGCGCCATCGGCGAGACGATGATCGTCGTCATGGCGGCCGGACTTGCCGCCAACCTGACGCTCAATCCGTTCGATGCGGTGACGACGATCACCGTGCAGATCAAGACCATCCTGGTCGGTGACCAGGAATTCGACAGCGCCAAGACGCTTGCCGCATTCGCCCTTGGCTTCGTGCTGTTCTTCGTCACGCTGATCCTCAACATCATCGCACTCACCATCGTGCGCCGCTATCGAGAGCAGTATGACTGACGCAACCGTTCCAGCACCCGCCGCCGGGCCGCGACGACTTGATGTCACCTCCGATAAGGCGGTCGCGCGGGTGCGCGCGCGCTATCGGTCGGAGAGCCGGTTCCGTGCCTACGGTCTCGTTGCGCTGGCGATCACGGCGGCGTTCCTGGCCGTTCTGATCGTCGACGTCCTCGCCCGCGGACTTCCTGCGTTCTTCCAGCACTCCATCGTGCTCGACGTGCCGGTGGCCGCGGACCTGGTCGAGGAGAAGTTGCGTGCGGACGTGCAGGCGATCCGTGCTGCCGACTACTACCCGACGACCAAGGCGGCGATGGAGGCCGTCATTCCGGGTATCGAGAGCCGGGCAGCGCAGAAGCAGCTGATGCGGCTGTTGAGCTCGGGCGCCGCCGACGGGCTGAGAGAGCGGCTCGTCGCCGACCCGAGCCTGATCGGCAAGACCGTCAAGGCTCCGCTGCTTCTATCCGACGACGCAGATCTCTACTTCAAGGGTGAAGGGACGCCGATTGCGGCGCGGCCGGCGCGAGGTACGGCGACACCGAGCGGTACGAGCGGGGAAGTCACCATCCTCAGCTCCGCAAACGATTTCGCTGACGAGCTGGTCGCTATCAAGAAGGCGCTACGTGAGCGCGCCGCCGATCTCGGCGCGCAGGCCGAACGCATCGAGCGCCGCTCCAGGACCGACGGCACTGCGCGCGTGAAGGAGCTACGCGAGGAAGCGGCCGCGCTGCAGGTCAGGGTCGAGCAGCCGAAGATGGGCGAGGATCTCGATGCCCGGATGCCAAGCAGGCTCGTCGCCATCAACGGCGGACTGGTCAAGGTCACCAAGCTCGAGGACAGCAAGATCACCGGCGACGTGCTGCTGCCGCTCGGCTCGGATGCGGAGGCGAAGCCCGGAAGCTGGCAGATCGTCAAATTCGCGACCGCCGAATCCGATCGCAAGGTGACCGACCAGGAGGTCGCCTTCCTCGAGCGGCTGCGAGAGAAGGGCGTTGTCCAGAACGGCTTCAACTGGCGCTTCTTCACGTTCGGTGACAGCCGCGAGCCGGAGCTGGCCGGCATTCTGGGCGCACTGGTCGGCTCGGCGCTGACTCTGCTCGTCACGCTGGCGCTCTGCCTGCCGATCGGCGTGATGGCGGCGATCTACCTCGAGGAGTTCGCGCCGAAGAACCGCCTCACCGATCTGATCGAGGTCAACATCAACAATCTCGCTGCGGTACCGTCGATCGTGTTCGGCCTGCTCGGTCTCGCGGTGTTCCTCAATTTCTTCGGGTTGCCGCGCTCGGCGCCGCTGGTCGGCGGCCTGGTACTGGCCCTCCTGGTGCTGCCGACGATCATCATCGCCGCGCGGGCGGCGTTGAAGGCGGTGCCGCCATCGATCAAGGAGGCGGCGCTCGGCGTCGGCGCCTCGCACCAGCAGGCGATCTTCCACCATGTGCTGCCGCTCGCCATGCCCGGAATCATGACCGGCACCATCATCGGCATGGCGCATGCGCTCGGAGAAACGGCACCGCTGCTGATGATCGGAATGGTCGCGTTCATCGTCGACGTGCCCAAGGGCTTCGCCGATGCCGCGACCGTGCTGCCGGTGCAAATCTATCTCTGGTCGGACCTGCCCGAGGCGGCGTTCCAGGCCAAGACCGCAGGGGCCATCATCGTATTGCTGCTGTTCCTGTTCGGCATGAACGGGACGGCGATCTGGCTCAGGAAGAGATTCGAGAGGCGGTGGTAGTCTCGTGCTATCCTTGAGGGACAAGATGGACGCAACCCCCATTCAGACCATGCAACGAGAAGTGCCGACTCCGGCGACTACGATGCCGATCAAGGTGACGGCGCGCGACGTCAACGTCTTCTATGGCGACAAGCACGCGCTGAAGGAGGTCACGGTCGACATCCCAGATCGCGGCGTGATGGCCTTCATCGGCCCTTCGGGCTGCGGCAAGTCGACGTTTCTGCGGTGCATCAACCGGATGAACGACACGATCCCGTCGTGCCGCGTGACCGGCGACATCCGGATCGACGGGCAGGACATCCACGACCCGAGGCTCGACGTGGTGCAGCTCAGGGCCCGCGTTGGCATGGTGTTCCAGAAGCCGAACCCGTTCCCGAAGTCGATCTACGAGAACGTGGCTTATGGGCCGCGCATCCACGGCCTGGCCCGCTCCAAGAGCGATCTCGACGAGATCGTCATGACCAGCCTGCAGAAGGCGGGCCTATTGAAGGAGGTGCAGGATCGGCTCGGCGATCCCGGCACTGGCCTTTCCGGCGGTCAGCAGCAGCGGCTGTGCATAGCGCGCGCGATCGCGGTCAGCCCGGAGGTTATCCTGATGGACGAGCCGTGCTCGGCGCTCGATCCGATCGCGACCGCGAAAATCGAGGAGCTGATCGACGAACTCAGAGAGAATTTCTGCATCATCATCGTCACCCACTCGATGCAGCAGGCGGCGCGGGTCTCGCAACGCACGGCGTTCTTCCATCTCGGCCTGATGGTCGAGGAAGGCGAGACGACGCAGATCTTCACCAATCCACGCGACAATCGTACGCTGCAGTACATCACCGGCCGGTTCGGCTGAGGCGCACTGATGCTACTCGCCAAGCTCCTCGCGCTGATGGGAGCCCGAGAGGAGGCAACAAACGTGAACGAGCACATCGTCAAATCATACGAGGAGGAGCTGGCGCTCCTCGACAAGCGGATCGCCCAGATGGGGGGGCTCGCCGAGCACAATCTCGGGCGGGCATTCTCGGCACTCGACAAGCACGATCCGCGGCTCGCCTCGCAGGCGATCGAGGCGGACCGGGCCATCGATCAGCTCGAGCGCGACATCGAGAACCAGGTGATCGTGATGATCGCCAAGCGCCAGCCGATGGCCAACGACCTTCGCCACATCATGACGGTGCTCAACATCGCCGGTGATCTCGAGCGCATCGGCGATCTCGGCAAGAACATCGCAAAACGGGCGCTGGCGATCGCCGGCGAGCATCACCCCAAGCAGCTGATGGCCGGACTCGGGCACATGGCGGAGCTGGCTGCGCGTCAGCTCAAGGATGTGCTCGACGCGTTCAGCGCCCACGACGATCAGAAGGCGCTCGCGGTGTGGCGCAGCGACGCGAGCCTCGACGCGCTCTACAACTCCGTGTTTCGCGAGCTGCTGACCTACATGATGGAGGATCCGCGCAACATCAGCCTGTGCACGCATCTCTTGTTCGGCGCCAAGAACATCGAGCGGATCGGCGATCACACCACCAACATAGCGGAGAAGGTTCACTACCTTGTGACGGGGCGGGTGCTGACCGAGGATCGCGAGAAGAGCGACGACACCAGCTCGGTGCTGCTCGGCAAGCCAGCTACGGAATGAACGATGGCGGCACGAATTCTCCTCGTCGAGGACGACGCGGCTCTGGTCACGCTGCTCGACTACAATCTGAAGGCCGCCGGATACGATGTGACCTCGGCGACGAGTGCCGAGGATGGTGAGCAACTGCTCGCCGGGTCCGGCTTCGATCTCGTCATCCTGGACTGGATGCTCCCGGAGATGTCCGGAATCGAGCTATGTGGCCGCCTGAGGCGCGCGGGCAAGCATCCTGCATTGCCGATCCTGATGCTGACCGCGCGCAGCGAGGAGGCCGACCGCGTCAAAGGGCTGACGACAGGCGCCGACGACTACGTCGTCAAGCCGTTTTCGGTGCCCGAGCTGCTGGCGCGGGTCGGCGCGCTGCTTCGGCGCGCGGCGCCGGAGCGGGTCAGCGATACGGCGAGCCATGGCGACATCGTGCTCGACCGCGCCGCTCATCGTGTGACGCGCTCGGGGCGAACAATTCAGCTCGGGCCGACCGAGTACCGACTGCTGGAGGCGCTGCTCGAAAGCCCCGGCCGGGTGTTGACGCGCGGCCAGCTGCTCGATCGCGTTTGGGGCAATACGGCGGAGATCGACGAGCGCACCGTCGATGTGCACATCGGCCGGCTGCGCAAGGCGCTGATCCGCGGCAACGAGGCGGACCCGGTCCGCACCGTGCGCGGCGCCGGCTACGTGCTGAACGGGGAGGAGGCGTAGCTCGGCGGAGCGCGCGCGGCCACATCGTCCACCGCCGCGGCGACGAGCTCGGCCTG
Organism: Pseudomonadota bacterium; assembly: GCA_040752215.1. Taxonomy (GTDB): domain Bacteria; phylum Pseudomonadota; class Alphaproteobacteria; order Rhizobiales; family Hyphomicrobiaceae; genus JBFMEX01. The sequence goes on from JBFMEX010000102.1 coordinate 13,018, forward strand.
ATCGATCCGGCTGGCTGGCTGGCTGCTGCCCTTCACTCCGCCACGCTGGCGGCTGCGGGCAGCAACGAGATCGGCCAGCATGGATCGCGAGTAGTGTCAGGCATGCTGCCGGTTCGAAATGTCAGGGATGCTCCCGGTCGTTCGAGCGGCTTGCGTCTTGCCCGGCCGCACTGGCGGCAGGTCCATCCGCGGCTTCAGCAAGTGGAAGCGCGATCGGATGTCGGGGGAGCGATGGGCTGACGTTGCACGACGTGCGCCGAACCGCCGCGACCGGCATCTTCCCGGATGAGCCAGGACGATCGGATGCGGTACCCCGAATGCTCACGACGTGGGCACAAGCCTCGCGGCCACTCTGCCCAATGGTGGTATTCCTCGTCCGGGTGGTGGATGCGCCGAGGCGTTCGTGAAAGAATATTGCAGGTCAAGCGCCGACGTACGTGCTGACGAGACCCCGCCACCGGCAATCCGAGGACGGCGGCAGAAATCTCGAGCTTCCATAATGCATTCCAGTGATGGAGGGCCCGATGATCTCGGGCAAGCGCGCATTCGATGTAGTGATCTCGACGATTGCATTCGCGATCGTGTCGCCACTCTTGCTGCTCATTGCTTTGGCGATCCTTGTCGAGGATGGGACACCGGTCATTTTTCGGCAGCGGCGCATTGGCAAGGGCGGGAGCCTCTTCTGGATTTACAAGTTCCGAAAGCTGAAGCATCGACCCCATGAGAGCGCGCCACTGGTGGTGACGCCGGAAGACGAGCGCTACACCACCATCGGACGGTTTCTCGACGCGAGCAAGCTGAACGAACTGCCGCAACTTCTCAACATAATGAAGGGGGATATGTCGCTCGTCGGCCCCCGACCTGAAATTCCGGAGTTTTTCCACTGTTATCATGGGGCGTATCGGAATCTCCTGCGCTACCCGCCTGGCATATTCGGACCGAGCCAAACTGTCTTTCGCAATGAAACCGAAATGTATCCCGTCGGGATCGACAAATCCCGATTCTATGAAGTCAGCCTGTTCAAGAAAAAGGCCGAGCTCGACCTTCAATATTATTGCAGGGCCACGCTGGCGAGCGATCTCTACTGGGTTGTCAGATCTCTGATGGCAGTCGTCTCGGAGTGGAGTCAGGAGCGCCCCGCCGTTCGGGCCGATTGGCATATGAACTGAAAGAGTCACCAGGGGTCATTATCGGCAATTCGAAGAGAAAGGAGATGCGTGATGAATCGGGCAGTGATACTGGCCGGCGGAAAGGGGCGGCGGCTGGCTCCTTATACGATCACATTTCCGAAGCCTATGGTGCCGGTCGGTGACATGCCGATCATCGAGATCGTCATCAGGCAGCTGAAGAACTCCGGCTTCAACCACATTACTCTCGCCGTCGGCCATCTGGCCGAGTTGATCATGGCCTACCTTCAGGACGGATCGCGGTGGGGATCGCAAATCGACTACTCGCGCGAGGATGCGCCACTCGGCACAACAGGGCCACTCTTGCTGATGCAGGATCTGCCCGAGAACTTCCTGGTGATGAACGGCGACATCCTGACCACTTTAAACTACAGGGATTTGTTCAATTTCCACGTCAAATCAAAAGCCGATTTGACGATTGCGTGCCATCGATGCAACACCAAAGTCGATCTCGGTGTGATCGAGTTCGATGGGCGCATGGAGGTCACCGGCTATCGTGAGAAGCCGACCATACCCTATGACGTTTCGATGGGCGTCTATGTGTTCAATCGACGGGCTCTCCAGGGCCTCAAATCCGGCACCTACATCGACCTGCCGACCGTCGTTCAAAGGTTGATTGAGGAGCGGCGGCCGGTGAAGGTGTTCCTGAGCGACAATATCTGGCTCGATATCGGCCGGCCTACGGACTACGAGGATGCCTCAATGCAATTCCAGTCGATGCGTGAAGCTTTCTTGAGGTCCGACCCAATGTTCGAGGAAGGGCTGCTCGAGGCGGCGCAATAGGCGGAAGGCCGCGATGGGAGCCAGAGCGCAGGAAATGACACACGTGTCGCCGACTGCTCGATCCCGACCAGTCGTGACGATTCGCGATTATTCCGCGCCTTCGACTCCGTCTGATGCATCTGGTGCAAATGCTCTATTGGCAGCGCACGGCAACGCGGCAATGTACTGCGACCCTGCGGTCGCGAGTGCCATCGCACACGGCTTGCGACAGCCACTGCTTGTACAAGAACGGTAATCACCTGACACTCGCCGCTGCCGGTTGAGCATCAGATTGCGGGTTGCGCGGGTAGGGTTTCGGGTGTGGCTTTCGTCTCCTTTGGCTGTTGCGGTTTTGCTTTGCGGGGCA
>JBFMEX010000103.1:0-67040 GCA_040752215.1 Pseudomonadota bacterium
CCCGGCTCGACGTCCTCTCCCCGCTCGCCGGGCACGCGCTGGCTGCGCTCGTGGTCGGCAGCCTAGCGCTGGTCGCCTGGCGCCGGGCGCGCATGGCGGTGCTGGTCGCGGGATGCCTTGCCATTGTGCTCGCTCATGCCGCTCCCGCACTCGACACGCCGCCCGCTCCGGCCGTGCTGCGGGCCGCCGCGCTCGACACCGCTGAGGTGCTCGCCGGCGCCGATCGCCTCGTCGTGCTGCAGATCAACACCTGGCATTCGAACCGCGCCCCCGATCGGCTCGTCGCCTACCTGGAGGCGAGCGACGCCGATGTCGTGCTGCTCTCCGAGTTCGGCCCGGAGAAGCAGGAGCTGGTCGGCCGGCTGGCGCGGCGCTTCCCGCATGTCGCCGGCTGCGCCGAGTACTGGCCGTGCTCGCAGATGCTGCTGTCGCGCCGGCCGCTCGCCGCCTCCGGCACCCGCCTGCCCGACGCCAGCGGGCCGCCGATCGTGTGGGCCCACCTCGCCGGCTCCGGCGGTCGCGCCGACGTGACCGTTGTCGGCACGCACCTCTACCGTCCCACGCGCGACTACGACCTGCACCAGCGCCACCTCGCCGGCCTCGCCCGCTTCGTTGCCGGGATCGAGGGCGAGGTGATCGTTGCCGGCGATCTCAACATGACCGCGTGGTCGAAGGCACACGCGACCTTCATGTCCGAGACCGGGCTCGCCGCATCGCCGACGCGCCTGCCGACCTGGCCCGCTTGGCCGTTGACGCTGCCGCAATTCCAGATCGACCATCTGCTCGCGACGCCGGGCCTCACCATCGAGCGCCAGGCCGCCGGGCCCTACATCGGCTCCGACCATCTGCCGCTGGTCTCGGTAGTGCGGCTGCCGGCACGCACCCGCCTCGTCGCCGAGCGGCGTTGAGCGGGCGCCCATTCAGCCCTTGCACCGGCGCGCGATCTCGCGCGAGAGCTCCTTCGACACCTCCCCGGCGAGCATCACCCCGCGTGAGACCTGGGCCGGGGTCAGGCTTTTACCTTGCGGTCCCCTCAGCACGGACGCGCCGGCATCGGCCTCGTGCTTGCCGTGCTTCAGCTCGTCGCAGCTCAAGTCCTTCTTCTTGGCCTTGAAAGCGAACAGGCGGACGCCCGACGCGTAGGCTTCCGCCGAAGCCGGCTGCTTCACCCAGCTGCGGGTCGGCTCGGCGACCAGCTGGCGCAACGCCGACTGGCGGCGCGAGATGCATTCGGCTGAATCGTCGACGCAGCGCATCCCCGCCTGCGGTGACAGCGACTGCTCGGGCCCCGCGCACGCCGCGAGAAATGCGACGACCAGGATGATCCGACGTAGGCGCGGCTTGCCCTCTACCGCTGCGCTCGATGCCGTCATTGCCCCGCCTCTTGTGAACCCGCGCCGGAGCCAATAGAAGTCTCGCGTGGCGGGGTCAAGGCGCGGCTGTGGCAGATGCGCCACGATGGTACCGAGCTTCGAGCGCTGTCGCGAGGGGGTGGAGAGGCGCACCATGATCCATGCGATGCGGATCCACCGCACTGGCGGTCCCGAGGTTCTGCAGTGGGACGAGGTCGAGGTCGGCACACCGGGCCCGGGCGAGGTGCGACTGCGTCACGCAGCGATCGGCCTCAACTACATCGACGTCTATCATCGCGCCGGACTCTACAAGCTGCCGAGCCTGCCGGCGGTGATCGGCATGGAGGGCGCTGGCGAGGTCGTCGCCGTCGGTGCCGGCGTCCGCGATCTCGCTGTCGGTGACCGCGTCGCCTATGCGAGCCCGATCGGCGCCTATGCCGAGGAGCGCCTGATCCCCGCCGACCGCGTGGTCAAGCTCCCGACCACGATCGACGACAGAACCGCCGCCGGCATGATGCTGCGGGGTATGACGGTGCACTACCTGCTGCGCCGCACGTTCAAGGTCGGGCCCGGCACGGTGATGCTGCTCCACGCCGCCGCCGGCGGCGTCGGCCTCATCGCTTGCCAGTGGGCGCGCCATCTCGGTGCAACCGTCATCGGCACCGTGGGGTCGGCGGAGAAGGCGCGCCTCGCCGAGGCCGCGGGCGCAGCCTACACCATCAACTACCAGACCGAGGATTTCGTCGCCCGCGTGCGCGAGATCACCGGCGGCCGGGGCTGCGACGTGGTCTACGATTCGATCGGCAAAGACACCTTCCCCGGCTCGCTCGACTGCCTGAAGCCGCTCGGGCTCTGGGTCAGCTTCGGCAATGCCTCGGGTCCGGTGCCGCCGTTCGATATGGCGCTGCTGTCCGCCAAGGGCTCGCTGTTCGCGACCCGGCCGACGCTGATGACCTACATTGCCCGGCGCGAGGATCTCGTCGCCGCCGCCGAGGATCTGTTCGACGTTGTCGCGCGCGGCATCGTGAGGATCACCGTCAACCAGACCTACCCGCTGGCCGAGACCGCTACCGCACATCGTGACCTCGAGGCGCGCAAGACCACCGGCTCGACGGTGCTGATACCCTGATGTCGGGCGAAGCGGGCGAGATGCGCGGCGCCACCGGCGACTTCGCCGACGCCGGTGTGCGCCACGACGGCGGGGGGCTCGGCCTCGTCGTTCTGGCCGTGCTCGCCTACTCGGCGATCCACGTCGGCTTCCGGGTGTGGGCCTCCTCGGCGCTCGGCGAGGACGACGTCTACGACAACATCCTGGTGCAGGAGCTCCGCCTCGCGTGGGAGGCGCGCCAGCCGCCGCTGTACGATTGGGTGCTCTATGGCGTGCAGCGCCTGACCGGCCCGAGCCTCGCGAGCTTCCTGCTCATCAAGTATATCGCGCTGACTGCGACCGCCGCGTTTCTCTATCTTGCCGCGTTGCGCGTGCTCGGCTCGCGCGTGTGGGCCTTCCTGACGGTCGAGTCGCTCGCGCTCATCTACCAGATCGCCTGGCGCTATCACGAGGGTTTCACCCACGAGGTGCTGGCGATGGTGGCGGTCGCCGCCACGCTATGGGCCTACCTGCGCGTCGTCGACAACGGGCGGCTCGGCGACTTCGTGCTGCTCGGCGTGATCGGCGGTCTCGGCGCGCTCACCGAGCCGAGCTACAGCGTCTATCTGCTCTGCCTGTTCCTGGCTGGCCTGCTGCAGCCGGCGATTCGCGCCCGCGTTCTTCGCCCGGGCTTCCTCGCCACGCTCGCGGTCGGTTTCGCCATCGCCTCGCCGTTCCTCTACTGGCTGATCTCCGATCCGATCCAGCTGAAGCAGCTGCTCCGGCCGCCGCGCGATCCCTGGCACGAGGTCGTGCGCGGCCTGTTCGACGGGCTGCGCGGCCCCATCCTCTATCTGTCGCCGCTGATCGTGTTCATGCCGTTCGTGTTCCCCGGCTTCCTGCGCGTCGCGCTCGCCGACCTTCGCCGCGCGCCAAATCGCACCGCCGAGCCCGATCTCGCCCAGCTCGTCCTGCACGGCGCCTATCTTGCGATTCTGATGTCGCTGCTCGGTGCGATCGCGTTCGGCATCGGCGGCTATCCGGTGCACGCGCTGATGCCGCTCTACGTCTCGACCGTGGCCTGGCTGTTCAGTGCTGCAAAGCGCGGCGGCGGCGGCGAGCTCGGCATCAGCCGCTTCGCGCGCCTCGCCGGGGCCATCGCGCTGCTTGCGCTCGTCGTCCGCCTCGCCAACATGTTCGTGCTCGATCCGGTGTGCAACACCTGCCGCTGGGGCGTACCCTGGCCGGCGCTCGCCGACGATCTGCGCCGGCACGGCTTGTCGCGCGGCACCATCGTCACCTTCGAGCACCCGATCGGCGGCAACCTGCGCCAGCTGCTGCCCGAGGCCACGTTCATCTCGCGGCGCTATCCGGTCCTCACCCCCGCCGGCGCCGACAAGGCCGACCGGCCGATGGCACTGGTTTGGAGCAGCGAGTGGCCGGAGAGCTATGCCTATCGCTTCTTCGCCGAGTTCATCCCGCCGGACCGGCGGCTCGACGAGGCGCGCCAGGTCGTCATCCCCTGGAAGCACCTCTGGAAGCCGGAAGGCTACCGGGTCTCCGATTGGCGCGTGCTGATCCTCGAGTAGACGGGCACCCCGAGCACCTGCCACCCGGGCGCAAGAAAAGACGCGCAATCTGTCGACGTGGTTAGCGCTCGCTTTGCGAGACCTTACCGCAGTCCTTAGCGCGTGTGCCGGCGCAGGAGGATCGCTCCGGAATGGAGCGTCGATCGCCGGCTCGTTTACGCACGATGGCGCCAAGACGCCTTGAGATCGCGGCGAAATTTACCGGATTTCATCTGCTCGCTGACATCGTTTGCCTCGTCGCGCCACGCTTCGGCGCGAGGGCAGCGCAATGCGGAGAAATGCGCGCCCGATCACAAGCGGACTGATGGAGGTGCGCCATGGCGCGTCTGGATATGGGATCGTTCGAGCTCGCCGAGCACGCCGCCGAGGGCGGTACGCCCGACGCACTGTTCGAGCTCGGCCTCAAGTACTGCGCCGGCCGCGAGGTCGCGCTCGACCTGGTCGAGGCGCACAAGTGGTTCAATCTCGCAGCACTGCGCGGCAACGAGGAGGCCAAGCACTACCGCCTCGAGATCTCGCGTGAGCTGACCAAGCAGCAGATCGCCACCGCCCAGAAGCGCGCCCGCGAGTGGCTATCGGTTCATTGAACGATCCGTGACGGCGGCGCTCGCGTCGCGCCCATCGCTACTTGCAGTCGCTGAACAGTGAGGCGATGCAGCCCCACGTCTTCTTGGCCGCGCCGGCGATCGCGCCGCCCGCCTTCTCGATCTGCTGCCCAGCGGCTTTGGCCGTGCCGGAAACCGTCTCCCCCACCGACTTGATCGCCGCGCCCGAGCCTTGCGCTGCATCCTTGGCCAGCGCCTCGACGGTCTGCGGCGCCCCCTTCTGATCCGCGGCCGGCTGTTGCGCCCCGGTCGCCGCCGGCGCCGGCCCGCTGCCGACGACTGGGGCGGCCGGCCCCGCGCCATCGCCATTCGCCTCGCCCTCCGGCAGCGCGACGATCCTGAGCGGTCCCGGGCAGACCTCGCTCGCCGCCCGGCGCACGCTGCAGCTCTGATGGCCGCCCTCCTTCGCCAGCGTCGTGATGCACACGAGCTGGGCCCCGGCCTCGCGCCGGCCGGATGCGACCGCATCGATCTGGCAGCGATAGACCGCATCGGGTCCCGCACACACGACGCAGTGCTCGAGCGCCTGCGCAGGCAGGACGAGCATCGCCGTGCCGGTCAAGATCAAGGCGGACCACGCACCGCGGCGCATGCCTTCGCGATGGTCAATTCGCTTCATGCGCGCGACGATGGCTCGGCAAATCGTGGCTGGCAAGACGGACGATCGGCCGCAGCGATCAGGGAAAGACGTTGCAGCCGTGTGCGCGGTAGGCGGGACGCTCCGCCAGCCGCGCATAATAGGCGGCAACCGCCGGCAGCTCGGGCCTGACGATGTCGAGCGCAAACCAGCGGTGCACGAGGAGGCCGATCTGGATGTCGCCGAGCGTGAACGCCGATCCGGCGACGTAGGGCCCCCCGGCAGCGAGCCACGCCTCCAGCCGGCGCATCTGCTCGCTCCACAGCGCCAGATGATAGGAGAGCTGCTCCTCGTTGTCGTAAGGCCGCGCCTTAACGACCTGGCCCAGGAACACCACCCGGCACCCCGTGTAGAGATCACTGGCGCCCCAGTCCATCCATACCTCGACCTCGGCGCGGCGCCTCAGATCGACCGGATAGAGATCGTCGCGCCCATGCTTGCTGGCGAGATAGCGCAGGATGGTGTTCGACTCGCGCAGCACGAAGCCGTCGTCGACCACGGTCGGGATGAGCGCAAAAGCATTGAGCCGCCGGTACTCGGGATCGTCGAGCGGACGGAAGCCCCGCCCCCAGTCCTCGCGCCGGTAGGCAAGCCCCATCTCGTCGCAGAGCCACAGCACCTTGCGCACGTTGAGCGAGTTGGCGCGACCGTAGATCTCCAGCATGTGTCCCCCTGTCGCCGCTTTGGAGGGCCAGGATAGCCGGCTTCGGACATGGCCGTCACGCCTCCTCGCCCCTTGCCAGTGCCCGCCGCTTCGCCTAGACGAGACGCTCGCGTCGGGCTTCGTACGCCCTGCGCCAGCCGAATTCACGCGCCCAGCGCGCCAGCCGAGCGGAACCAGCCATGACCAAGCGCAGCGATCGCAACGTCGAGACCTCCAAGAAGAAGCGCGAGCGCAAGATCCCGCGCGCCAAGGTGACCCGCAACCAGGGCAACACCGCCGCCGTGCGCAAGCGGCTGAAGAGGGACGCCGGAAAGGCGCGCCAGGCCAAGGCCCAGGGGTGACGGAATCCCCTGCCCGTGCCACGATGCCGGCCACCGACGGCCGGCCGTCGCTTGCTCCGACGCAAGGCGGGCGCTCTCTGATCTGCTAGCGTACCGCTCTGCCCTGCCAGGAACTGCGTCGGTGCCGATGTGCCTGGACGGGGCTCGATGGAGGCCCCCGGGCCGTCGCGAGGGCGCGTGCATCCTGAAATACCCATCCCGCGAGAGGTCGTCGTCTTTCTCGCCGCCGCCGGCATCGCGGTCCCGATCATGCATCGGCTCCGCATCTCCGCGGTACTGGGCTTTCTGGTCATCGGCCTGGTGGTCGGCCCTTACGGCCTCGGCCGGCTGACCTCGCAGGCGCCATGGCTCGGCACCGTCGTCATCTCCGATATCGAGGGCGTGCGCGCACTGGCCGAGCTCGGCGTCGTGTTTCTGCTGTTCATGATCGGGCTGGAGCTGTCGCTGTCCCGGCTGATGTCGATGCGCCAGCAGGTGTTCGGGCTCGGCGGCGCGCAGGTCGTGGTCTCGGCGACGGTCATCGCCGCAATCGCCTACCTGTTCGGCAACACAGAAGCGGCATCGCTCGTGATCGGCGCCTGCCTCGCCCTGTCGTCGACGGCGATCGTCATGCAGATTCTCATCGAGAGCCGTCGCTTCAGCGCGCCGGTCGGCCAGACCAGCTTTGCCATTCTCCTGTTTCAGGATCTGGCGGTTGTGCCGATCCTGTTCATGACCGGCGTGCTCGGCGCCAAGAGTGGCGGCTCGGTGGCACTTCCCTTGGCACTGGCGATCGGCAAGGCGGCGGTCGCGATCGTGATCATCATGGCAGCCGGGCGAACCGTCGTCCGCCCGGTATTCCGCCTCGTCGGCCAGACCCAAAGCCGCGAGCTGTTCATGGCCACCGTGCTGCTGATCGTCATCGGCACCGCTGCCATCACCGCCGAGGCCGGGCTCTCCCTCTCGCTCGGAGCGTTCCTCGCCGGACTGCTCCTGGCCGAAACCGAGTATCGTCACCAGATCGAGATCGACATCGAGCCGTTCAAAGGCCTGCTGCTCGGGCTGTTCTTCATGTCCGTCGGCATGACGATCGACGTGACCGCCGTGCTCGACGAGCCGCTGTGGATCCCGCTCTCGGTCATCGGCCTGCTCACGATCAAGACCGCGATTACCTTTGTGCTCGCGAGACTGTTCGGCCATTCGATTTCGGTCTCGGCGGAAAGCTCGCTTTTGCTCGGACAAGGTGGCGAGTTTGCCTTCGTCGTGCTGGCAGCGGCACTCGTCCAGGGCCTGCTGCCCGCATCCACGGTGCAGTTCATGCTGATCGTGACCAGCCTCAGCATGCTGGCGACGCCGGCCGTGGCGCGGGTGGCGCGCGTCATCGGCAAGCGTTTGGAGAACAACGAGCGTCGCGATGGAGCGGGCGCGCGCGAGGCGGTGGCGCAGACCGCGGGCCACGTCATCGTCGCCGGCTACGGCCGCGTCGGGCAGCTGCTCGGCTCGCTGCTCGATACGCGCTGCATCCCGCACGTCGGCGTCGACGTCGATCCCAACATCGTCGAGCGCCTGCGCCGCAACGGCGTGACGGCCTACTACGGCGATGCCAGCCGGCCGGAGTTGCTGCGCCGGCTCGGCATCGATCGCGCGAGCGCGCTGGTCATCACGATGGATGCGCCCGCCGCCGCCGAGCGGGTCGTCGCAGCCGCGCGCAGTGCATGGCCACAGCTGCCGATTCTCGCCAGGGCGCGCGACATCAAGCATGCCCGACGGCTGCTCGCGCTCGGTGCGACCGACGTCGTTCCGGAGACGATCGAGGCCAGCTTCGACCTCGCCGAGGTCGTGCTGGCGAGCCTCGGTCATAGCCCGGAAGCCTCGCGCCAGCTGGTCGCCGAGCGTCGCGAGGAGGAGCGCCTCGCGCTGCGCGAGGATCGGGCGAGCCGCCGCAGGCGCGCCGATCAGGCTCGCCACGAGTAGCGGTCCGCCCGCGCGCTCAGATCCCGAGCCGCTGCTTCAGGATGTCGTTGACCGCCTGCGGGTTCGCCTTGCCGCCCGAGGCCTTCATCACCTGGCCGACGAACCAGCCGAGCATGCTGGGCTTCGCCTTCACCTGCTCGACCTTGTCCGGGTTGGCGGCAATGATCTCGTCGACCGCCTTCTCGATCGCGCCAGAGTCGGTCACCTGCTTCATGCCTCGGGCTTCCACGATCGCTGCCGGGTCGCCGCCTTCGGTCCACAGGATCTCGAACAGATCCTTGGCGATCTTGCCGGAGATGGTGCCGTTGGCGATCAGGTCGACGAGGCCGCCCAGCTGCGCCGCGGAAACTGGCGAGTGCTCGATGTCCTTGCCTTCCTTGTTCAAGCGTCCGAACAGCTCGTTGATGACCCAGTTGGCGGCGAGCTTGCCGTCGCGGCCCTTGGCGACCGACTCGAAATAGTCGGCGCTCTCGCGCTCGGCGACCAGCACGCCGGCGTCATACGCCGACAGTCCGTAGCCCTTCATGAAGCGCGCCCGCTTCTCGTCGGGCAGCTCCGGCAGGTGCTGCCTGAGGTCGTCGACGTAGTCCTGCGTCAGCTCGAGCGGCAGCAAGTCGGGATCGGGGAAGTAGCGATAATCGTGCGCCTCCTCCTTGGACCGCATGGAGCGCGTCTCGCCCTTGCCGGGATCGAACAGCCGCGTCTCCTGCTCGATCGTGCCGCCGTCCTCGAGGATGTCGATCTGGCGGCGCGCCTCGACCTCGACCGCCTGGCCGATGAAGCGGATCGAATTGACGTTCTTGATCTCGCAGCGCGTGCCTAGCGGCTCGCCCGGCCGGCGCACCGAGACGTTGACGTCCGCGCGCAGGTTGCCCTTCTCCATGTCGCCGTCGCAGGTGCCGAGGTAGCGCAGAATCGTCCGGAGCTTCGTCACGTACGCCTGCGCCTCCCTGGCCGAGCGCAGGTCCGGCCTGGAGACGATCTCCATCAGCGCCACGCCCGACCGGTTGAGATCGACGTAGGAGTACTCGGGGTGCTGGTCGTGGATCGACTTGCCGGCGTCCTGCTCGAGATGCAGCCGCTCGATGCCGACCCGCTTGGTCTCGCCGTCGACCTCGATCTCGACCTCGCCCTCGCCGACGATCGGCTGCTTGTACTGGCTGATCTGGTAGCCCTGCGGCAGATCGGGATAGAAGTAGTTCTTGCGGTCGAACACGCTGCGCAAGTTGATCGCCGCCTTGAGGCCGAGGCCGGTGCGCACTGCCTGGGCGACACACTCGGCGTTGATCACGGGAAGCATGCCCGGCATCGCCGCATCCACCAGCGAGACATGGCTGTTCGGCTCGCCGCCGAACGCGGTCGAGGCACCCGAGAACAGCTTGGCGCGCGAGTTGACCTGCGCGTGCACCTCCATGCCGACGATCACCTCCCAGTCGCCGGTCGCGCCCGGAATGAGGTTTTTCTTCGCCGAGGCCTTGTCCTGCATCGCAATGCTCCTGGTTTGCGCCCTCGTTAACGCAGAGCCGGTGGCCTCGCAACCATCCACGCTGCGGCCGGCCGAAAGTGCCGCCGAGTTGGCCAGCCAGCCGGCGGCGGCCGCCGTCGGGGTTCGGCTCCCGCCAATGGCCCCATTGACACTTTCGAACGGAAAGAATCGCCCGCCGAGGCTAGCCTGCTCTCGTCCCGGCGTAGCGCCGCGCGCGTTGTCGACAAAGCAGCAAGCCCGAGCCCACTATGACTGCACGGATCATCGACGGATCGGCGATCGCCACCGGGATACGCACGCGCTGTCGCGAGCGCGCCAACCGGCTCGAGGCGCGCTACGGCATCGCCCCTGGCCTGGCCGTGATCATGGTCGGCGACGATCCGGCCTCCGCGGTCTACGTTCGCAAGAAAATACAGGCCTGCGCCGATGTCGGGATCCGCTCGCGCAAGCTGCTGTTCCCGGCCGACGCCAGCCAGGAGCAGGTGATCGACCAAATTACCGAGCTCGGCGCCGATCCCCAAGTCCACGGCATCCTGGTCCAGCTTCCATTGCCCCGCCACTTCGAGATCAAGGCCGTGCTGTCCGCCATCGACCGCGAGAAGGACGTCGATGGCTTCCATCTCTATAACGTCGGCGGGCTGGTCATCGGCGACACCGTGTTCCCACCCTGTACTCCGTATGGAGTGATGCTGCTGCTCGACCACGTCGGCATCGACATCGCGGGCAAGAATGCGGTCGTGGTTGGTGCCAGCAACATCGTCGGCAAGCCGATGGCGCTGATGCTGATGCAGCGCGAGGCGACGGTCTCGGTCTGCCACGCCAAAACGCGCGACCTCGCCCAGTTCACGATCCTCGCCGACATCCTCGTCGTCGCCGCCGGCTGTCCTGGCCTCATTGTCGGACCGATGGTCAGGTCGGGTGCGGTGGTCATCGACGTCGGCATCAACCGGTTGGCGAGCGGCAAGCTGGTCGGCGACTGCGACTTCGCTAGCGTGTCACGCCGCGCCGCCATGATCACGCCGGTGCCGGGCGGCGTCGGGCCCATGACAGTGACCATGCTGTTGGAGAACACGATCAACTCCGCCGAGCGTGCCTTGGAGCGTCGGGCCCGCGCGGAGATGGCCGCCGCCGCAAGCTCTGCCGCCTGACCCGCGCAGAGTCCCTACCCGATTGCCGCCCATGGCGCGCTCGCGGCGCCCGGCGGACATGGCCCTCGACCCTCCGGAGGGCCGACTCCCGCCGGCGCCGGACATGCTCCCACGTGTCCGGTGCCGGCCTCTTCTTTTTCTATTGGTCCGCGATCAGCTCGCCATGCACCACGTAACGCAGCGGCCCCTGCAGCCTGCCGTCGAGCGGCCAGCAGGTGACGAGTGCGATGGCCGGCCCGCCGTGGTGCGGATCGAGGCCCGATCGGTCCCAGCGCACGATCCTCGTGCCGGTGACGCGAAATCGCGCCAGCTTGCCATCGCGGCGCGTGACACGGATCTCGTCGCCCGGCACGACGTCGGCGAGGAACGAGAAGTGCGTGTCGCGGTGGGCGGCGAAGATTGCGATGCCCGGCTCGCCCGGCTCCACGCTCTCCTCGTGGTGGCCGGGACCGAATGCCATCGCCTGCCCGCTGGTGCCGGAGAGGGCGATGCGCCGCGCGCCGAGCCGCGGCACGTCGATGCGCGCCACCGGCCAGGTGTCGGCCCACCGCCACGGCTTGACCGCCGCGCCGCTCGCCAGTGTCTCGGCGAACGCCCGGTCGAGCAGAATCTGGGCGAGGATCGCTTTGAGGTTCATGTAGGCTCCTTGACCGAACAGGAGGAGACCGGCGAGGGCGAGAAGGGTGGCGGCTGCGACCGGGGGAAATCGCAGCCGCCGGACATGCGCCAGGACGGGGGGGAGGGAGCGGCGCATGTCGATTACGTCTCCGCATCGCTGGACACGACGCAGGCGCCGATCTTCCGATGCCGTGAGCACGGCCCACGTCGCGGGTATCGCCGACCTGTCCCCTCTCCCCATGCCCCTGCGCTCGGCATAGGGAGAGGGTTAGGGTGAGGGGCAGCTGCTTGCCGCAGCCCTGGTTTCCGCCCCTCACCCCGACCCTCTCCCCGCAAGCGGGGAGAGGGAGCAGTGGGGCGGGGGCATGAGTCGGGGATCGGCGTGCTCATGTCGGCCGCCTCCGCAGGCGCCACACCATGAGTGCGCCGAGCAGCATCAGCGCCGCACCGATCATCATCCTGAGCTCGGCGTCGGTTGCGCCCTGCGGCAGCGCCACCTGCTGCAGCTGCGGATTGGCCGCCACCGCCGCCGGCGCCGCACGTGTGGCGACGACCTTGGCCCATGCGCCGCCGCCAGCGAGACCGGTGCGCTCGAGCTTGGTGCCGCCGGCATCGGCCCGGGTCCGCGGATCGCGGCGCTCGCTGCCGAACACCTTGTCGAAGTCCCACCCCGCCGGCAGGTTGAGCGGTATGTCGGTGCGCGTCAGCGTCCGGCCTTCGGGGCGGCTCGGCGTCACGTCAACCGCGACCAGACTGGTCAGCCGCGTCACCAGACGATGCGCGAGCGCCAGTTGCAGGATGCGCCGGTCGGCCTCCGGCCGGTCGATCTCGTGCAATGTGAGTCCGACCTCGGCGTCGGTGATCTTGCGTCGCGCCCACAGTTTCGAAAGACCCTTGCCCTCGGCCGCGCCAGCGAGCGCCAGCGACGCGCGCCACGGCTGGTCGCCGATCCGGCCCTCGACCTCCAGCGTGCCGTCGAGCTGGCCGAGCCGCGCCGCGACCACCAGCGGCTCTCCGCGATAGAGATCCGGCAGCGCCTCGGGCGTCACGTCGGCCCCGCCAGCGCTGAAGCGCGCACTGAGACCGGTCACCGCCGGGCTCTCCAGCCGCTCGAACAGCGCCCGCATGCGCTCCTCGACCTGGCTCGCCGAGCCGATGTGGGTGAAGGTGCCGCGCCCGAGCTCGGCCGCCCGCGTCATCAGGTAGGTGTTCGGTGCCGAGCCGATGCCGACCATGAAGATGCGCGAGCGCCCCCGGTTGCGCGTTATGGCGTCGAGCAGCTGCTGCTCGTTGCCGATGGCCCCGTCGGTGAGGAAGACGACCTGCCGCACGTATCGCCCGTCGTCGCCGCCCCTGTCGGCCAGCGCCGCCACCATCGCCGGCACCATCTCG
Source organism: Pseudomonadota bacterium (assembly GCA_040752215.1). GTDB lineage: Bacteria > Pseudomonadota > Alphaproteobacteria > Rhizobiales > Hyphomicrobiaceae > JBFMEX01. Next base: position 12,873 of record JBFMEX010000103.1, read on the forward strand.
GTCCCGCCGCTCGCCTCGAGCGCCGAGACGAAGCCGCGCGCGCGGGCGATGTTTGCCGCGTCGGCCGGCACCGGCGCCGGGAACAGCACGTCGAAGGTGTTGTCGAAGCGGATGATGTTGAAGCGATCCTCGGGCTTCAGACGCCGTAGCGCGAAATCGAGGCTCGCCTTGGCCTCGCGGATCGACTGCCCGCCCATCGAGCCCGAGTTGTCGATGACGAGGATCGCCTCGCGCGGACGCCGCTCGACCGGCGCCTCGCCGGCCGGCGGAGTCAGGAACGCGAGCACGTAGTCCTCGTTGCCGACGCGCTCGCGGAACAGACCGACGGACGGGGTACGGCGCGGCGCGGCGCGCCAGGTGAGCTCGAAGTCGCGATTCCCCGCCACCGCCCCCTCGGCGAGGCGGACGATGCGCGAGGAGGGCCCCTTGTCCTCGATCGCCACCCGATGGTGCGCGCTGGCGACGCCGGCGAGCTCGAAGCCGGCCTCGAGACGCACTGTGATCGTCACCGGGTTGACGGGCGGGTGAAGCCGCGGATCGAGCACCGGCGGCTCGATGCGGGCGCGGTCCGGGACGGGATCGGCGAGCCGGCCCCAGCCCTGCCCCTCGGGGCCGAGGTCGACCACCTGAACGGTCGGCGGCGGGTTATAGCGCGGGCCCACCACCAACGGCAGGCGCAGCGAGAATTCCTCGCCCGACTGGCGCACGCTCTCCTGGTACTCGATCTGGATCACGACCGTCTCGCCGGGGCCGATGTTGGCGACCGAGTTGGTGAACATGTTCGGCCGCTCCTGCTCGACGAGCCCGGCCTTCCTGCCCTCACGCTTGGCCGCCTCGTAGACCTGGCGCGCCTCGCCACGCTCCTTGATCTCGCCGACGACGATGCGCTCGCCGATCACCATTTTGAGCGTATCGACCACGGCGCTCTCCGGCAGCGGATAGACGTAGACACCCTCGACCCAGCCTTCGCTCGGGTTGGTGAAGTGCTGGGTGACGCGCGCCCGCGCGGTCGGGCCGGAGACGTCGATCTCTACGTCGGTGCCGAGCCGCGGCGCCTCGACATAGGCGCCCTCCTCGTTGGCGCGAAGCAGCAGCGCGCCCGATTGCATCTCGCCCGGTGTCACCCGCCGCGCCGCGCCGGCGACAACCGCTGGTGCCGGCTCCGCGGCGGCCGGAGCGACGGGAGCGGCAGCGGGGGTGGCCAGAATTGGCGCCGCGGGCAGCACGAGCCCGGTCAGAGCACTCGCTGCGAGCAGGCAAAGCCGATTGGGCGACCGCCGCGAAGGTGAACTCGGCGGCTCGAAGCGCGGGATCATCGACATCATGAGGGTCCTCCAGTGGCCTCGAATGGGCCTCCTGGAGCTAGCCAGATGTCGCCCTGGCACCGCGAGCGTCGAAATCGCGCTTCATTCGGACGCTAGCGTCACCGCCCGCCACATGCCGCTTGCGGGCGTTTCCCATTGTGCGGATAAGTGAGCCCCAGTACGTATGGACCCGCACGGAGCCACGATGGCCCTCTCCCCGGACCAGAAGCTCGCCGACGACGAGAGCCACCGCATCGCCGGGCGCCTGCGCGAGGAGCTCGCGCGCCGGCGGATGACCCGCCAGGGGCTCGCCCACCACGCCAGGATCAGCCTCTCGACGCTGGAGAAGGCGCTGTCCGGCAAGCGGCCCTTCACCCTCGCCACCCTGGTCCGCCTCGAGGAGGCGTTGGGCCTGGAGCTGCGCCCGCGGGCCGCTGCGCCGGCTGCCCCGGCCGTCAATGGCCGCATTCCGGGCCTCGCCCCGGAGGAGCTCGGCTCCTATTCCCGGCCCGCGGTCGCGTGGATCGAGGGCGAGTACCTGACTTTGCGCCCCTCGTTCAGCGCCCCGAGCGCGATCTACGCCTACCGCACCGAGATCCGCTGGGACGAAGCCTCCTCCGGACTCGCGTTCCGCGAATCCGAGCGTCTCGATGCCGATTTCACCCAGCACGGCCTCGTTTCCGCACCGCACCAGTCCGGCCACATCTACCTCGTCACCAACCGCCACGGTCAGTACCGGCTGATCATCGTCTCGCGGCCGACCATCAACGGCGAGATGCATGGCGTGCTGACGACCCTGCTCGCCGGGCGCGGCTCCCAGCTCACCCCCGTCGCCACGCCGATCGTTCTGGCGCCGCTCGCGAGCGTCGGCCACGCCGAGTTCGGCCGCATCGACCCCGGACATACCGCCTTCGCCCGCTACAAGAAGCTGCTCAAGCGAACCATCGAGGAGCCGTTCGCGTTTCTGCTCTCGGGCTGAAAGCTCCGCGGCCATACCAAAGCCACGGCACACCCCGATCCTGGCCGGCTGCAAGCGAGCAACCATCGCTTCGGCGCGGCGTCCGCAACGGACGCGCGATGGGCTATGATGAAACTGGATGCACCCCGGACGGTTGACCGGACCCCGCGCTTCGAGACCACGACCGAGATGACCACGAGCCTACCAACCGCCGGCAAAGTCCCGACCGTCGTCGTCCGCCGCCTGACCTGGGGGTTCGCCACCGCGGCCGCGTTCCTGCTCGCCGTCTATGCCTCGCGCTACGAGGGCAGCGCCGCGCACGTGCTGTTCTCGCTGCTCGTCGCCTCGACCATCGGCGCCGTGATCGTGCTGCTCGCGCGCCGCGTGCTGGTGGCGCTGGTGCTGGTCACCGCGCTGCTCGGCGTCGTCGTCGCCGTCTCGATCCAGAAGCAGCAGACCATGAACATGGTGCTGCACGCCTACGACCTGTTCTTCTACCCGGCGTCCTGGTCCACGCTCACGTTCCTCTGGCACAGCTATCGCTTCTACGTCGTCGCCCTGCTCATCGCATTCGTCGTCACCGGCCTCGCGGTCTGGTTCGCCTGCCGGATCGACGACACCCGCATCGAGCGCCGCTCGGCGGCGCTCGCCGCGATCGTGTTCGCCTCGTTCGCGTGGGTCGCAGCGCAGGCGAAGTCGGATCGCAACGACGCGCAGTTCTTCTTCGACGACCTCTATGTCTCCTCGTTCTTCTCGTCCTGGTCGGAGACGCTGGACACGCTTTGGCGCGGCATGCTGATTACGGCGGCCGACACCGGCGACGGACGCAAGCTCTCGGCCCCCGCCACGTGCAAGCCCGTGCGCACGCCACCCAACATCGTCCTGATCCACCACGAGAGCGCGGTGCCGCCGGCGCTGTTCTCCGGTCTCGACTACGACCGCCGGCTCGATACCTTCTTCCACTCCGAGGACAAGAAGCTGCACAAGCTGCGCGTCGAGACCTTCGGCGGCGCGTCGTGGCTGACCGAGTTCTCGGTGCTGACCGGCCTCTCGACCTACCACTTCGGCGGCATGCGCCCGTTCGTGCAGCCGGTGATGGCCGGCAAGCTGCACGATACGCTGCCGCAGATGCTGGAGCTGTGCGGCTATCGCAACGTGCTCGTCTACCCGATGCTGCGCAACTTCGTCTCCAACGGGGCGTTCTACGACTCGATCGGCATCACCTCGGTGCTCGACGCCGAGGCACAGGGTGCGGTTGCCCCCAACGAGCGCGACGAGTTCTACTACCACAGTGCGCTCGACGAGATGGCGCAGCATTTCGCCGTGTCCGCTTCCCCGCTGTTCCTCTACGTGCAGACCCAGTCCACGCACGGCAGCTACGACTTCGTCTACAAGCCCGAGGTGAGCGTTCCGGGCGGCGGGCCCGGCACCGACCCGGAAGTCAGCGAGTATCTGCGCCGGCTCGCTCTCTCCGAGGTCGATTATCGCTTCCTCAAGGCGGAGCTGGCGCGGCGCTTCCCCGACCGCTCCTTCATCATCGTCCGCTACGGCGACCACCAGCCCGACATCGCACGGCGCATGCTCGGCAACCCGGAGGAGGCGACGCGGATGATCCGCACCAAGGGCTCGCCGGCGTTCCTCACCTACTATGCGATGGAGACGCAGAACTTCCGCGCCGCCCCACTGCCCGGCCTCGAGGTCGTCGACGTGCCCTATCTCGGCACCATCATCATGGAGGCGGCGCGCCTGCCATTGCCCGAGAGCTACCGGGAGCGGAAGCGGCTCATGACGCTGTGCAAGGGCCATTACGACGGCTGCCCGCGCGACGGCGAAATCCTCGCCTTCCATCGCCGCCTGATCGATTCCGGCCTGATGGACCCGATGTAGCCGCACCGGCTCCGGCGACGTTGTCCGGCCGCCGGCGATGGAATACGTTCCGCCCATGACAGGAACAGAGCCCGTTCACGTCGTCGGCGGCGGTCTTGCCGGCTCGGAGGCCGCCTGGCAGATCGCCTCCTTCGGCGTGCCCGTCGTGCTGCACGAGATGCGCCCGCTGCAGGCGACCGACGCCCACAAGACCGAAGGCCTGGCCGAGCTCGTATGCTCGAACTCGTTCCGCTCCGACGACTGGGAGACCAACGCCGTTGGCCTGCTGCACGAGGAGATGCGCCGCGCCGGATCGCTGATCATGGCCGCCGCCGACCTCCACAAGCTGCCGGCGGGCGGGGCGCTCGCCGTCGACCGCGATCGCTTCTCCGACGAGGTTACGCGCCGGCTCGCGGCCCATCCGCTGGTTGCGATCGAGCGCGGCGAGATTGCCGGCTTGCCGCCCGCCGAGTGGTCGAGCGTGATCGTCGCCACCGGCCCGCTGACCTCGCCCGCCTTGAGCCGAGCGATCCTCGCGGCTACGGGCGAGGACGCGCTCGCCTTCTTCGACGCCATCGCCCCCATCGTGCATTTCGAGAGCATCGACATGAGCCGCGCGTGGCGCCAGTCGCGCTACGACAAGGCCGGCCCCGGCGGCACCGGCGCCGACTACATCAACTGTCCGCTGACGCGCGAGGAGTACGAGGCATTCGTGGACGCCTTGCTCGCCGGCGAGAAGACCACGTTCAAGGAGTGGGAGGCCTCGACGCCCTATTTCGACGGCTGCCTGCCGATCGAGGTGATGGCCGAGCGCGGGCGCGACACCCTCCGGTTCGGCCCCATGAAGCCGATCGGGCTCGCCGACCCGCACCGCGGCGGCGCCAGGCCCTATGCCGTCGTGCAGCTCCGCCAGGACAACGCGCTCGGCTCGCTGTGGAACATGGTCGGCTTCCAGACCAAGCTGAAGCACGGCGAGCAGGTGCGGGTGTTTCGCATGATCCCGGGCCTCGAGCAGGCGGAGTTCGCGCGCCTCGGTGGCCTGCATCGCAATACGTTCCTCAACTCGCCCCGGCTGCTCGATCCGCTGTTGCGGCTGAGGGCGCGGCCGCGCCTGCGCTTCGCCGGCCAGATCACCGGTGTCGAGGGCTATGTCGAGAGCGCGGCCTGCGGGCTGCTCGCCGGCCGCTTCGCCGCTGCCGAGCGGCTCGGCCGCATACCCGTGCCGCCACCGGCAACGACCGCCCTCGGCGCCCTGATCGGCCACGTCACCGGCGGGCATCTCGTTGCCGACCTCGACCAGGCTGACCCCGACGCCGCGGCGGCGACGCCTCTTGCCCCCTCCCCCTTGCGGGGTGGGGTCGAGGATGGGGAGAGCCCCGAAGACGATGGCCGGCCTTCACCGATCGAGGGAGCGCGGGCGCGCTCGTTCCAGCCGATGAACATCAACTATGGCCTGCTGCCGCCACCCGACGCGGTGCCGGAGCGCGATGCCGAGGGGCGGCGGATCAAGGGAAAAGACAAGTCGTTCGCCAGGAAGCGCGCGGTGTCGCAGCGCGCTCTTCACGACCTCGACGGCTGGCTGGCCGAATGTGCCGCCGCCATGGCCCGCGCCGCCGAGTAGCACGCTCTCACGCCCGATCGCCCAGCTTTCCCATCAGCACGTCGCGGCCGAGCGCCTTGAACACCGTCCCGACGATGCTGTCCGACGCGAGGCTCGCCGCCGCGTACATCACCTCCGGCTTGCCGTGCTCGATGAAGCGGTCGGGCAGCACCATGGTGCGCACCTTGAAGCCGCGGTCCAGCAGACCGTCGTCGGCGAGGTATTGCAGAACGTGGCTGGCGAAGCCGCCGACCGAGCCTTCCTCGATGGTGATCAGAACCTCGTGGCTCGCCGCCAGCCGCTTGACGAGATCCCTGTCGAGCGGCTTCAGGAAGCGCGCATCGGCAACCGTGGTCGACAGCCCGAACGATGCCAGCTGGTCGGCGGCCTTGAGGCACTCGGCGAGCCGCGTGCCGAGCGACAGCAGCGCCACCTTGGAGCCCTCGCGCACGACGCGGCCCTTGCCGATCGCGAGCGGGATGCCTTCCGCCGGCAGCTCGACGCCAACACCCTCGCCGCGCGGATAGCGGAACGCCGACGGACGGTCGTCGATCGCCGCCGCTGTCGCCACCATGTGCACCAGCTCGGCCTCGTCGGCCGCGGCCATGATCACCATCTCGGGCAGGCAGCCGAGATAGGCGAGGTCGAACGATCCGGCGTGGGTCGCCCCGTCGGCGCCGACCAGCCCCGCGCGGTCGATGGCAAATCGCACCGGCAGGCGCTGGACGGCGACGTCGTGCACCACCTGGTCATAGGCGCGCTGCAGAAACGTCGAGTAGAGGGCGGCGAACGGCTTCAAACCCTCGGCGGCGAGGCCGGCAGCGAACGTCACCGCGTGCTGCTCGGCAATGCCGACGTCGAACGTGCGCTCTGGAAACGCCTTGCCGAACACGTCGAGACCGGTACCGTCGGGCATCGCCGCGGTGATTGCGACGATCCGCCGATCCTTCTCGGCTTCCCGGATCAGGCTCTCCGCGAATACACGCGTGTAGCTCGGCGCGTTCGGCTTCGGCTTCACCTGCGCGCCGGTCACCACGTTGAAGCGGGCGACGCCGTGGTACTTGTCGTCGGAGGCTTCCGCCGGCGCGTAGCCCTTGCCCTTCTGGGTCACCACGTGCACGAGGATCGGGCCCTGCCGCGCATCGCGAACGTTCTTCAGAACGGGCAGCAGGTGGTTGAAGTCGTGCCCGTCGATCGGACCGACGTAATAGAAGCCGAGCTCCTCGAACCAGGCCCCGCCCTGCCACAGGTGGCGGGTGTACTCCTCGACCCGCGCGGCGCGCCGCTCCCAGCTCTTCGGCAGCCGCTTGGCGAGCTGCTTGGCGACGTCGCGCCAGTAGAGATAGGTGCCGCTCGAGGTGATACGGGCAAGATACGCCGAGAGCGCGCCGGTCGGCGGCGCGATCGACATGTCGTTGTCGTTCAGCACGACAATCAGCCGCTCGTCGCGAGCACCGGCATTGTTCAGCGCCTCGTAAGCCATGCCGGCCGACATCGCCCCGTCGCCGATCACGGCGATGACGTTGTTGTTGCCGCCTGTGAGATCGCGCGCCACCGCCATGCCAAGGCCGGCGGAGATCGACGTCGAGGAGTGACCCGCCCCGAACGGGTCGTAGGCGCTCTCCTCGCGCCGCGTGAAGCCGGAGAGCCCGCCCGGCTGGCGCAGCGTGCGGATGCGGTCGCGCCGGCCGGTAACGATCTTGTGCGGGTAGGACTGGTGGCCGACGTCCCAGATCAGCCGGTCGTGCGGCGTGTCGAACACGTAATGCAGCGCTATGGTCAGCTCGACCACGCCGAGCCCGGCGCCGAGATGGCCGCCGGTGACGGAGACGGCGTCGATCGTCTCCTGCCTCAACTCGGCCGCGAGTTGGGGCAGGGCACTCTCGGGCAGCGCGCGCAGATCCGCGGGCAGCTTCACGGTATCGAGTAGCGGGGTCTTGCTCACGCCAACCTTCCTCGCTCCGCCAGTTCGCAGCGGCTTGCCGGCCGGGCCGCGAGCTGCCCGCAGGCACGGGCGGGCCAAGCATCGCGCACGGACACGCGCGGTTCAACCGGACATTTTGACGATCGTACGGACAGGGCCGCCGGTTCCCGCAGCCTGCACGTTCTCGCTGCGCATCGGCGCGCTCCGGGCGGACCGCAGCCTACTGCTCCGGATCGAGCGGCACCAACCCCTTCGGCTGACCGTCGGCGCCGAGCGTCAGCTTCTCGACCTTGGCCTCGGCCTGCTTCAGCAGCCGGTCGCACTGCTCCTTCAGCGCCTCGCCGCGCTCGTAGATGGCGATCGATTCCTCCAGCTCCACGTCGCCGCGCTCGAGCCGCGCGACAATGCCCTCGAGCTCCTTCAATGCCCGCTCGAAGCTCATCTCCTTGATGTCGGCGAGGCTCCTCGCCGGTCCCTTGCCGCTCGTGGTCATCGCATTTCAGGCCCGTGTTGCAGTTGCATCCGGCGTCGTCAGGCGCTCGCGTCCATCAGCACGCGCACGTGCACGCCGACCGAGCGCGCCAGCGCGGTCAGGTCATAGCCCCCTTCGAGCATCGACACCACCCGTCCGCGGCAATGGCGCTCGGCCATGTCGACAATCTTATCGGTCGCCCACATGAAGTCCTTCTCGACGAGGCGCAGGTTGGCGAGCGGATCGGCCTCGTGCGCGTCGAAGCCGGCGGAGACGAGAATGAGATCGGGCGCAAAGTTGTTGAGCGCCGGCAGCACCCTCTCCTCGAACGCCTGCTGGAACCTGTCACCGCCGTCGCCGGCCCTGAGCGGCGCATTCCAGATATTGCCGACGCCGGTCTCCGACAGCGCGCCGGTGCCCGGATAGAGCGGCATCTGGTGCGTCGAGGCGAAGAACAGATCCTTGTCGGACCAGAAGATGTCCTGCGTGCCGTTGCCGTGATGGACGTCGAAATCGACCACCGCGATCCGCTCGGCACCGTACTTGGCCCGCGCATAGAGCCCGGCGATCGCCACATTGGCGAAGATGCAGAAGCCCATCGCCCGCTCGCTTTCCGCGTGGTGGCCGCACGGGCGCACCTGGGCGAACGCGTTCCTGATTCCCGAGCCGTCGTCGAGCACAAGATCGACCGCCCTGAGCCCCGCCCCGACCGCACGCAAGGCGGCTTCCCAGGAGCCGGGCGACATCACCGTGTCGCCGTCGAGATGGATCGGGTCGGCGCCGGCCGGCGGGCGCACGCGCTTGATATGGTCGAGATAGGACTGCGGATGGGCGCGCAGGATCGCCTCCTCGACGTCGTCGCGCAGCGGCGCCTCCTCGCGCTTCAGGCCCTGGAACAGCTCGTGTGAGAGCACCTTGTCGATCGCCCGCATGCGATCGGGTCGCTCGGGATGGTATGGGCCGGTATCGTGCTCGAGGAACGAGGGATGGGTGATCAGCAGGGTCGCCATGCGGGGAGGGCTCGGGTGCGCTTGCGGAGGGACTCGGCCAGCATGTTAGCGGACGGCGAGGGGCCTGTCATATCCGCGTGCCGCCGCCCGGAAGGTCGGACGGCTCAGCCCTGCTTCAGCATGGCGACGCTGGCGATCTCGACCCCCGGCGGTGGCCGGCTGTCGGCCGGAACGAAGAAATCTGGCGCCAGCGGCTGGGCGGGATCCATCCGATAGCGGCTGAAGTCTCCGACACCGCCGACCTCGTGAAGGAATGTGTCGTCGATCAGGAAGTGGCCGGTGAAGCTCTGCGCCTGCTGCTGGAAGACGAGATGCGCGGCATCGGCCAGGATCTCCGGTGAGCGGCTCATGCGCATCAGCCGGTCGCCGCCGAGCACGTTCTTGATCGCGGCGGTGGCGATCGTGGTGCGCGGCCACAGCGCGTTGACCGCGATTCCCTTCGGCCGCAGCTCCTCCGCGAGCCCGAGCACGCAGAGACTCATGCCGTACTTGGCGATCGAGTAGGCGACGTGGCCGGCGAACCACTGCGCCTTCATGTCCAGCGGCGGCGACAGCATCAATACGTGCGGATTGGCGGCCTTGGCGAGATGAGGCAGGCAAGCCTGCGTGGTGACGAACGTACCGCGCGTATTCACCTGGAACATCAGGTCGAGGCGCTTGGGATCGGTCTTCTCGATCGGCGACAACTGGATCGCCGAGGCGTTGTTGACGCAGATGTCGATGCCCCCGAACGTCTCCGCGGCGCGCCCGACCGCCGCCTGCACCTGCGCCTCGTCGCGGATGTCGCAGACGAGCGCGAGCGCCTTGCCGCCGACCCGCTCGATCTCGGCCGCGGCGGTATGGATCGTGCCCTCGAGCTTGGGGTGCGGTTCGGCGGTCTTGGCGGCGATGGCGACGTTGGCGCCGTCGCGCGCGGCCCTGAGCCCGATCGCCAGCCCGATGCCGCGGCTCGCCCCGGTGATGAACAACGTCTTGCCCGCAAGCCCCGCCATGCCCGTCCTCCCCCCAAGCGTGCCAATTTTCTTCCAGCCTACGATGGAACGCCGTTCGGGCCAACGCTCGCCATCTCAAGCCGCAGCCTGCGGGCCCCTGATCCGCCCGACGAGCCAGCGAAGGAAGCGGACCGGCGCGGTGACGAGCGCCCAGACCTGCCGCGCGAGCATGACGACGAACGCAGGCAGGGCGACCAGCGGCAGGAACAGCAGCACCATCGCCACGCCCTTCACCAGTCGCGCCGCGTGATAGCCGAGCGCACCCGCGTACTCCTCGCGCCGCTCGGGCGGCCAAACCCGCGCCCACCACCCGCGCGCCACGGGGAGGCCGATCAGCCCGAGGATGAGCGCGCCGATGTAGCCGTACTGGATCGCGGCCGGGATGCCCGGCACGATGCGTGCGTCGAGCTCCTCCCGGCGCTCCTTGCTCAGCGCATGCGCCTCGATCGCATTGGTGACGACGTTGCCGGTGACCTGCGAGACGATCTCGTCGGTCCACGCCGCGACCTTGCCCGAAACCGGCTCGGCCGGCGCTCCCGCCGGCTCGGCCCTGACGACGACGCGGCTCAGGCCGTCCGGCTCGGCACTCACGGCGAGCTTGCCGCGACGCCGGCCGAGCGCATCGAGGAAGTCGGCGAAGGTCGCCCGCTGCAAGGCGTCCTCGAGCCCGTCGACCTCGATCCGCTGCCACAGCCAGTTGCGCCCGCCCGGCTGGCGCGCGGTCGCCGATTGCAGGATCACCAGATTGACGTCGGCCGCCTCCGCCGCCTTGGTCAGGTCAGCGACGACGAGTGTCCGCTCGGGCCCGCTCGCCGGCTGGAAATGCAGGAACCGTCCCTCGATGCGGCCGCCGACCAGCACCGTCTGGCCACGAAGCGCGCCGAGCGCCTTGCCGAGCTTGTAGGGATCGACGGCATCGACCAGAGCGCGCCCCGTCGCGGGGTCACGCCGCGGCACGCTCGCCAGCGTCTGCGGTCCGCCGGGCTCCAGCGCGACGACGCGGACGTCGGCCTTGTTCAACGGCCGCGCGAGCTGCCACAGCGCTTCCTCGAAGGCGGCCTTGTCGGTGATCTCGGCGACGACGTTCGGCTTGATCGTGGCATAGAGCCGGTTGCCGCCATCGGACGTGCTGCGCTTCAGCGGGTACGCCTGCCTGCCGACGACGACATTGAGATCGGCATTGTGCGGCAGGCTGTCGAGATGCGCCCGCCCGGCAAGCACCGCGTCCTCGGAGAGATAGAGCGCGAGACGGCTCTCGGGACCGGCCTCCGGCGCCAGCGCCTGCACCACTCGCCCCATCTCGTCCGGCGTTGCGGCGGTGAAGACGGCGCCGTCGCGGTCGACGAAGCGCCAGTGCCCCTCGGGCGTTGCATGCGCGGCGAGAGCGACCCCCTTCTCGGCCGGCGGCAACGCCCTGACGAACGCCGCCGGATTGTCGAGCGCGCCGAGGCCGAGCTTGCCGCCCCTGCCGCCGGCCTCGCCCGCCTCGCGTGCGAGCTTGGTCAACCAGTTGGCTGCGGCCGGCGTCGCGGAGCCCGCAAGCAGCGCGAACAGCGCCACCATCAATGCGGCGCCCCGGACGGCCGAGCGTATATGCTTCCCAGGCATCGCTAGACGGTAGGCTCCGCTTGCGGCCGAATTCAGCCGGAGCCGGCGCGCGAGAAATCCGGCGCACGCTTCTCCATGAATGCGCGAAACGCCTCCGCCGCCTCGGGCGAGCGCAGCCGCTCGGCGAACACGCGAGCCTCCGCCTCGCTGTGCGCCGCAACGGCCTCGACGTCGCCGCGCATCAGCCGGCGCGCCGCGGCGAGCGCCGTCGGCGGCTTGGCCGCGAGCGCGCGCGCCGCCTCGGCCACCGTTGCCTCCAAGCTCTCGACCGGCACCACCGCGTTGACGACTCCCGCTTCGCACATCCGCTCGGCCGAGAACGTCGCGCCCAGCGCCAGCATCTCGAACGCGCGGGCATACCCCATGCGCAGCGGCATCAGCAGGCTGGAGGCCGCCTCCGGTACCAGGCCGAGGGCGAGGAACGGCGTCGAGAAGCTCGCGCGGTCGCTCGCATAGACGAGATCGCAATGCATGAGCAGCGTGGTGCCGATGCCGACCGCTGGGCCATCGACGCCGGCGATCAGCGGCTTCTCGAGCCGGGGCAGCAAGCGCACGAAGGCGAGAATGTCGGCGAGCCGGTCGGCGTCGCCCCCGCCGGCGAGAAAATCGGCAATGTCATTGCCGGCGGTGAACACGCCCTCCGAGCCGACGAGCACGTGCACCGCCACCCCGGACGATGCCTCGCCCTCGATCAGCGCTGCGCTCAGCGCCCGGTACATGGCGCGGTCGAGCGCGTTCCTCTTCTCGGGCCGGGTGAGGCGCAGCGTCGCGACGCCATTGGCCCGACTGGTCGAGATCGCGCCGCTCATGCCGGCCCGCCGAGACCGCGACAATCAGGATGTCCAGCCGGCCGGCCGACACGCTTATTCGGTTGCGCGCCGCGAAACGCAGTCTCAGCGCCGGCCACCGCGCGCGGCCAGCCGAGAGATGGGTCGAAGCTCATGTGGTTGGGCATCGATCGGCCTTAATGTGCCAGCTGCTCGCCACGCACGCCGAGCAGCACCTCTGCTCCGCCCATCACCGTCTCGCCGAGACCGGGCGCCGCGGTGGCGATGTTCTCGGCGAAGAAGCGCGCCATCAGGATCGCTTTGTCGGACTCGTCGCTGCGCCGGACTGCGGCCAGCGCGCCGCGCGCGAGATAGATGCCGCCTGCCGCGATTCCGAACAGCCTGAGATACGGCGTCGCGCTGGCGAGCGCCGCCTCGGGCCGCGACAGCAGCATCCGCCCGATCCACTGCGTCGCCTCCTCGAGCGCGGCCACTGCCTGCACGAGGCGACGGCCCATTTGGCCGCACTGTGGCCGGTTCGAGGCCTCGATCTCGGCCGCCGTCTCGGCGAGCCCGCCGATATAGGATTTCACCACCTCGCCGTTGACCAGCGGCAGCTTGCGCGTGACGAGATCGATTGCCTGGATGCCGTTGGTGCCTTCGTAGATCGGCAGGATGCGCGCATCGCGGTAGTACTGCGCGGCGCCGGTCTCCTCGATGAACCCCATGCCGCCATGGACCTGCACGCCGAGGGAGGCGACCTCGCAGCCGACATCGGTCGAGAACGCCTTGGCGACCGGCGTCAGCAGCGCCGCGCGGTGAGCGGCGATCTGGCGCTCCCGCTCGTCGCCGGCCCGGTGCGAGATGTCGATCTCGGCAGCGGTGACGAGACAGATCGCGCGCGCGGCCTGGGTCATCGCCTTCATCGTCAGCAGCGTCCGCTTGACGTCGGCATGCACCACGATCGGCACCATGTCGCCGGCAGGGGCCTTGAGCGCACGGCCCTGGCGGCGCTCGTTGGCATAGTGGAGCGCGCGCTGCGTCGCCCGCTCGGCGACTGCCACGCCCTGCACGCCGACCGCGAGCCGCGCCGCATTCATCATGATGAACATGGTGGCCAGCCCGCGGTTCGGCTCTCCGACCAGATAGCCGATCGCGCCGTCCTTCTCGCCAAAGGTCATCACGCAGGTCGGGCTGGCGTGGATGCCGAGCTTCTCCTCGAGACCGGCGCACACGACGTCGTTGCGCGCCCCGAGCGAGCCATCGGCATTGACGAGCCGCTTCGGCACCAGGAACAGCGAGATGCCCTTGGTGCCGGGCGGTGCGTCGGGCAGCCTCGCCAGCACCATGTGCACGATGTTGTCGGTCAGCTCGTGGTCGCCATAGGTGATGAAGATCTTGGTGCCGAAGATGCGGTAGCTCCCATCGGCCTCAGGCACCGCGCGCGCCTTCAGCGCGGCAAGGTCGGAGCCCGCCTGCGGCTCGGTCAGGTTCATCGTCCCGGTCCACTCGCCCGAGATCATGCGCGGCAGGTAGATGCGCTTCAGCTCCTCCGAGCCGTGCGCCGAGAGCGCGTCGATCGCCCCTTGGGTGAGCAGCGGACAGAGCCCGAACGACAGGTTGGCGGCGTTCCAGATCTCGCCCGCCGCCATCGACAGCAGGCCGGGCAGTCCCTGACCGCCGTACGCCTCCGGGCACGGCAGCGCACTCCAGCCGGCCTCCGCGAACTGCCGGTAGGCCTCCTTCCACCCGGGCGGGGTTGCGACCATGCCGTCGACAAGTCGCGAGCCCGCCTTGTCGCCTTCTCGGTTCAAGGGATCGAGCACCTCGGAGGCGAACCGGCCGGCCTCCTCCAGGATCGCGCGCACGGTGTCGACGTCGAGCCCGTCGTAGATCCCCTGCGCGATCAGTCCGTCGATCCCGACCGCCGTCTTGAGCGCCGCGAGGATGTCGTCTACTGGAGCCCGGTAGGTCATGTGCCGTCCCCTGATTGCGCACCCCCCATTCGGGGGATTCGTTCGCGAGATTAGGCCCAAGCCCGCCCCGAGCATAGTCCAGAAGAGCCGCCCTCGTGTCCATTGCACCCGCCGACGACGCTGCCATTGCGCGGGCCGCGGATCTCCTCCGCCAGGGCCTCCTGGTCGCGTTCCCGACCGAGACCGTCTACGGCCTCGGCGCCGACGCCGGCAATGGGCGCGCGGTCGCCGCGGTGTTCGAGGCCAAGGGCCGGCCGCGCTTCAATCCGCTGATCGCCCACCTCGCCGATCTCGCCGCCGCCGACCGGCTGGCCATGCTGGACGCACGAGCCCGCCGCCTGGCCGAGACATTCTGGCCCGGCGCCCTGACGCTGGTGCTGCCCAAGCGCGCTGGCGCCCCGATCTCGGAACTCGTCACCGCCGGGCTCGACACGATCGCGCTGCGCGTGCCCTCGCACCCCGTCGCTCGCGCGCTGCTCCAGGCCTTTGGTCGCGCCATCGCCGCGCCGAGCGCCAATCCCTCGGGAGCCCTGAGCCCGACGGAAGCCGAGCACGTGGAGAGGGGGCTCGGTGACAAGGTGGCCCTGATTCTCGACGGCGGCGCCTGCACGATCGGGCTCGAGTCGACAATCGTCGGCTTCGAGCACGGCACGCCGACGCTGCTGCGCGCCGGCGCCGTGCCGCGCGCCGACATCGAGCGCATTATCGGCGAGCCGCTCGCCGACCCTGCCCCCTCGGCCGGCGCCGCCCCGAGCGCGCCCGGACAGCTTGAGAGCCATTACGCGCCGCGGGCGCGACTGAGGCTCGGCGCGCTCACGGCGGAGCCCGGCGAGATGCTGCTCGCTTTCGGCCCCGACGCGCCGAAGGGCGTGCCGGGATTGAACCTGAGCCCGACCGCCGACTTGCGCGAAGCGGCAGCCAACCTGTTCGCCTACCTGCACATCCTCGACGAGACGGGGGTCGCGGGAATCGCGGTGACCGCCATTCCCGAGCACGGTCTTGGCGAAGCCATCAACGACCGCCTCCGCCGCGCCGCCGCGCGGCGCTAAGCGCCCACGAGGCCGATTGCGATCACGGCGGCGACGAGCACGATGTGTGCGATCACGAAGGTCCCGGCGCGAGCGGTCATTGGCGGCTCCTCCATTGCTGCACGATTTGTCGTTGTTCCGGGCTGCGAGGTTCAGCCGGGGCCATCCGCTTGGACGAGCAAGAGCGTGGTGCTACGGTCCCCGCCCGCTCCCGACCGAGAAGACCGACGCGATGGCCCGCCCGCTCACCCCACCCACTGCCGATGCCATCCGCCGCCTCGCCCTGATCGTCGGCGCGGAGCACGCGCTCGTAGACCCCGCCACCCAGGCGCCCTACCTCCACGAATGGCGCGAGCGCTACGTCGGCCGCACGCCGTTGGTGCTCCGTCCCGGCTCGACGGAGGAGGTCGCCCAGATCCTCCGCCTCGCCAGCGAGCAGCGCATCGGCGTCGTCCCGCAGAGCGGCAACACCGGCCTCGTCGGCGGCCAGATCCCGTTCGAGGAGCCGCGCGACGTCGTGCTCTCGCTCGCCCGTCTGAAGCGCATCCGCGCGGTCGATCCCGCCGGCTCATTCCTCGTTGCCGAGGCCGGCGTCACGCTCGCCGAAGTGCAGGCCGCGGCCGAGCGCGCGGGCCGCCTGTTCCCGCTGTCGATGGCATCCGAGGGCAGCGCCTGCATCGGCGGCAACCTCGCCACAAATGCCGGCGGCGTCGGCGTGCTCGCGTACGGCAGCGCGCGCCGCCTCGCGCTCGGGCTCGAGGTGGTGCTGGCCGACGGGCGCGTGTGGGACGGGCTGCGCACACTCGCGAAGGACAACACCGGCTACGACCTGCGCGACCTCTTCATCGGCTCGGAAGGCACGCTCGGCATCATCACCGCCGCGGCGCTCAAGCTGTTCCCCCGCCCGGCCGAGCAGGCGACCGCGTTCGCCGGTCTCGACGACCTCGAATCCGTGCTGGCGCTGTTCCGCCTCGCCGAGGACAGCGCCGGCGACGACCTGACCGCGTTCGAGTTCCTGCCACGCCGAGGGATGGAGTTCCTTGCCCGTCACCTTCCCGGCGCCCGCGCGCCGCTCGCCGAGGATTACAACTGGCTCGTGCTCGCCGAGATTTCCGGCCGCCGCGCCGACGGCATGGCCGCCGCACGCCTCGAGGCGGTGCTGGCGGAAGCGGCCGAACGCGGCATCGTCCGTGACGCGGCGATCGCCTCATCGCTCGCCCAGGCGGCCGAGTTCTGGCGCCTGCGCGAGGCGATGTCGGAGATGCAGAAGCCCGAGGGCGGCAGCATCAAGCACGACGTCTCGGTGCCGATCGGGCTCATTCCACAGTTCATCACCCGTGCCGACGCGCTCGTCGCGCGGATCTGCCCCGGCGCGCGCCCGGTGCCGTTCGGCCACTTCGGCGACGGCAACGTGCACTACAACGTCTCCCAGCCGGTCGGCATGGAAAAGGCGCGCTTCCTCGCGCTATGGGAGGAGATGCAGGCCGCGGTGCACGGCCTCGTCACCGAGCTGGGCGGCTCGATCTCCGCCGAGCACGGCATCGGCCGCATGAAGCGGGACGAGCTCGTCCGCTTCAAGAGCCCGGTTGAGCTCGACCTGATGCGCCGCGTGAAAGCCGCCCTCGATCCCGACGGCATTCTCAATCCCGGCAAGGTGGTGTGAGCGCGCGCCGCTCGCGCGACCCGTCCCTCGGGTGAGGGGAGAAGCGGGTGCCGCAAGCTCCGAGGAGCGCGATCAGAACCGCACGGTCAATCCCGTAACCGGTCCGTGCTGCACGGCGTCGTAGTCGTACCGCCTATTGCCTGCGCCTTGCGAATAGTCGACGGACAGCGCCCGATAGCCGAGATAGCCGTCGATGGCATAGCGCTCGGTCACGCACATCTGGAAGCTGTAGGTCGCCAGGGCCTGCCAAGTGAACTCGCTACCGGCACCGAAGCCGCCGATGTCCGCGCGCACCAAAAGAGATTGCCCCGGCGCAAGGTCGTGACGCAAGCGTGCGCCGATGAACGGATCCACCCAATCGACCGATCCGGACTTTGCCGTCACGCGCGCACCCGACCTGGTCAGGTCCACGACGCCGAGCGGCCCCGTGATCGCGAGCGTGGCGTTGAGCGCGGCGGAGACATTCGCCTCCTGATGCCAATACCGCCCACCGGCCAGCAAATCGATCGCGGAGCGCCCGGCCGAACCCGCAGGTCCGCTCGACCACACCTCATAGCCCGCACCGAGCTCGATCGTCGCCTGCTCGTAGTCGGCTTCGATCCGGCCGCCGAGCGCGAGCGTGGCGAAACGGCCCTGCACCGACTTGGCGAATTCGGCCGAGCCGGCGAGCTTCGTGTAGAGAATGTCGTTGAACAGGCTGAATCGGCCGTTGCGTGCCTCGGCGTAGCTCATCCAAATCGGCAGTGTGGACCAGTCGAGTGCATCGATGGTCTGATCGGGGCTCACATCGATTTCCAGTGGGCGCCCGCGGACGGTCAAGTCCCCCTTGATCCACGCCAGCCATCCGTAGGTGGTGAACTCGAACGTCCAAGGACTGTGGCCGGCGGGCCGTGTCTCGACGATACCACCAAGGTCCGCGCTGGAGGCCGGCGCAGCGCCGGCGATCACGAACAAGGCCCCCAAGACCGAAGCGACACGGCGCGTTCTCATTTCAAAGTCCCCAGTCTGAGCAACGTAGGTAGCTGCTTCGCCTGTTGTGGGCCGGTTGCTGCAAACCTAAATAGCGATACCAAGATCTGATCGTCCAATCCGATGCGCCGAAGCAACATCTCCACACAATTCATAGGCTCAGCACCCAAACAGTTGCCGGAAGCCTTCGCTGCTTTCATCGGTGCGGCGGTGCCTGTGGGTTCTCTCAGCTGCATGCGAAGGCGGGTCAAGGTCGGTTGCGCCGCCGGCGCCCGAGGTGTTCGTGCCCGGCCTCACCGCGCGGCCGTCTGCGCGTGATGGAAGCGCTTCGCCAGCCGCGCTCCCTCTGGCGCGAAGCGCTTAGGCTACCTCGTGCCGTGCGCCGTCCGAGTGGATGGGTCGAGAGACTGTTGGCCCCTGGCGTCACGCACCCTTCCTCTGGTCGCGGTGGAGCATCTGCCTTGGCTCTGAGCACAGGGCGAGCGACGGTTGGCGCATGGCCATTGTCCGCTCCCTCCGCCGACGATACCTCGCGCCACACGCGCCCCTATCCCCGCCCCTCATTCCCGCCCCTACACTGCGCCGATCCCGCCGCACACGAAGGGCTCGGGTTTCGTGCTGGGAAGCCGGGAGCGGCAGGGAGCGCGACGGACCGCCTGGATGCGTCAGCTCGTCCAGGGGAATGTCTGCCGGCCGCGAGCGAGACGCGGCTCAACTTCCGTTCCGATGCGCGGAAGGATGGCGGTGTCGACGGTTCGCAGAGGGGGCCCACCCCCGTCTCGCGTGATGGGGCGGTGGGTGCCGCATCATCAAAGAATACCGAGGCCTCGCCGCCCCATCCCCGCGGCCCGCGCCGCACTGTCCGCCCCAACTCGCGGTGCTCCGCCGCCGTCGAGACGATTGCGCGCGCGTGCTCGATTGGTGCTCGGGGCAAAGCTGCCGCTACCATTCCGGACCATGACGCGCGGCCGGCTCGTAGCCCGCCGATCCGCCCCCTCACCACACCCCGCGCGCGAGGCCGTTGAATACGTAGCGCCAAAGCGTCGGCGGGAACCAGTGCGGGGTCGCGCGCACCGCAACGGGCCGCGGCGAAAGGTGCCCCGCGCGGGCGTCGTCGATCGCGCGGGCGAGCAGCGGCAAGGCGTGCGCGGCCTGCAGGTAAGGATGGCTGGTGATGGTGTCGTCGGCACCGATCGCGACCCGCGCCTGATAGAGCACCGCGCCGGTGTCGACGCCCTTGTCGACGAGGTGGATGGTGACCCCGGCGTTCTCCGGCTCGCCCTGCGCCAGAGCCCAGTAGGCCGGCGTCTGGCCGCGATAGGCCGGCGTGATGCCGGCGTGATAGTTGATGAACGGCGCCGATACCGCCGCCAGCGTCTCCTGCGACAGCACCCGCGTGCCATAGACGGCGACGACCTCGGGCGCGAGGCGGGCGAGCAGCGCGCGCGTCTGCGGTGCGTTGACGGTCGCCACCGTCACATGGACGAGGTGCGGGCTCGGCGACGGCTCGAGCCCGTGAGCGGCGATGATCCGATCGACCCGCGGCTTGCGGAGCCGCCACAGCGCCCTCTCGAGACGCGCGAAGGCCACCTGTCCCGCGGCGCGCAGCCAGCCGACGCGGCGCACGCGTCGCGCCAGTATCGTCCAGCGGTCCTCCGGCATCTCCTCGATGACCGTCAGCGCGCCGATCCGCGCGGCGAGGCCGTTGGCGACGATCCAGCCGAGCGGCCCGCCGGCCATCAGCAGGACGACGCCACCTTTCGGCATTGGCACTTGCACCGTCGACACGGCCGATCCCACGCGCAGCATGCCCCGGTTTGAGACACCGGAACAGCGATTGCGTGAAGAGTGGCAAGGCTCGTGCCGAGCCCGGTCCGTGAGACGGCCCCCCCTCGACCCGATCGGGCCGCTGCGACACCGATGCCGCCGGGCGCCTCGATTCATCGCAGCCCGGCGGCGGCGAACGCTGGCCGGCAGACGTGGTGCGGGAGCTCGGCCTCGATCTCCAGCAGGATATCGTCGCTGACCAACGGGATGAGAGCACTCATTCCCCACCGCGACCGATGCACCACGCCGTTCGCCACCAGCCGAGCGGGGCGCGCCGGCTCCACTCCTCCAGAGGTGGTCCGCGGGCAGGAGAGCGCATAGTCCAAACTGATCGGCCGCACGACCCCGCGCAACTCGAGATTGCCCACCAGCCGGCCCTTGCCGCTGCCGCTCGGCTCGATGCTGGTGCTGTCGAAGGTCATCGTCGGATGTGCGTCTGCATCGAGCAGATCGGTCGAACGCAGCCGATCGTCCCGGATCGCCAGTCCGGTGTCGACCGAGCCCGTCCTCGCGACCACTCGCACACGCTGGCTCGTCGCGAACGGTGGATCGAGGACGATCTCGCCACGGACGTCGTGGAACCGTCCCGCCACGCGCCACATGCCGGCCGTCACCACCTGAAACGCAATCCGCAATTGCCGGCCATCGAGCTCGACCACCGGCTCGCCCGAGGCGGCGCCGGGCGACCCGCAGGCGAGGACGACCGCCAGCAGCACCTGCCCGCCACGGCGCCGGCGCACCTGCGCACACGGCACGGCCAGCCGCCGGCGCCGGCCGTCAATGCGACTCGACACGATACGTCGCATGGCACGCGGAGCAGTTGGCGAGGACCTGACCCAGCCTCTCGAGCAATTCCTTTCTCGTGGCCGCCCGAGCCGCGGCATCGGCCAGCGCGTCGAACCGCTGATGCGTGTCGAGACCCAGCAGCGTGAACTGGGGCGGCAGCTTCGCCGCCGAGAGCAGCGAAACGTCCTTGACCGCGCCCATTCCGGCTTCGCGGGCACTCTTCGCCGCACGATCGACCTTGCCCGTGGCGATCGCATCGACGATCTCCTGCGTGCTCTGCAGATACGTGCGCATGCCCGAGCGCAGGTGGTCGCGCTCGGCGGCGGAGAGCGCAATCGCCTCGCGCGACTCGGCCCCACCGATCGACGCAACCGGCGGGGTCTGGCAGGCGGTCAGAGAGAGTGCCGCGATAGCTGCGAGCCACCGGACGCGGCATCGCATTCGGGCGTGTCTGCTTCGCGGCATCGTTCGGCTCGCCCCCCGGTGCGATTCTCCCACAGCGAGGGAACCGCGCGACGGCGCTCGCGCGAATCCACCGCCATCGCCCACGATTGATCCGTGAGATCACCGCCCGCCCATGACTTGGGATAAGTGCAAGACGGTTCGCACCGGCCTGTTGCCGCCGGGCCACCCTGGGTCGTCGAACGGCCGCGGCAACGCTCGAGACTCCAAGAGGCCGACGGCCCTGCGCCCATGCCCTATGCCGAGCCCACCGGCGCAATCGAGCGCATCTGCTCGATGAGCATTCCGCAAGTGGCCCTGCTATCGGCCTTGAAGCGGGCAGGCAGACGGGTGCGAATCGCCGCGACCAGTCGTTGCCACGCGGCAATGGCGGCATCGCCAATCCCCGCGCCATGGGTCTCATGAAACAATGTCACTATTTCACGGTCGAGCGCCTCGCGCTCCACCCACGCCCGGCGCTCGGCCCCGGACATTGTCTGGCTCATGACATCGTCTGGTCGAGGAAGGCGGGCCTCGGCCGGATCACCCCGCCGCGCGGCAGGCGGCGCAGCGGCCGCGGAGCTCGAGCGTCATCTGGCGGACGGCGAAATCGTTGCGGTCGGCCCAGCCTGCAAGACGCTCGATCGCTTTCGGCTCGTCGAACTCGGTCACGGCGCCGCACCCTTCGCAGATGGCGAACACCGCAGCGCCGTGGTGCCCGATCTGGCAACAGGCAACGAATGCATTGAGGGACTCGAGCCGATGCGCTTGGCCCTGGGCGATCAGTCGGTCGAGCGCCCGGTAGACCGTCTGCGGCGCCAGCACGGCACGGTCGCGCAAACGGTCGATGATCTCGTAGGCGCTGACAGGGCGTCCTGCCCGCTGCAGGGCCTCGACGATCATCCGGTCCTGCTCGGGGGCCGGGCGGCGTTTGCGGGTTGTGTCGGCCACGCTTTGCGGCTCCTGTACCTGCTGGATGCTTGGCGGACCGGCGTCCCGGCCGGTGCCTGTCCCGGCCGGCGGCGAGTTGCCAACCGAGGCCCGCCCCACTATAAGGCGGCCATCTCAAGCAATCCGCGTGAGACCGCCCCGGCACCCTTGGAGGCCGGAAGCGGATGTTGGGGCCTATTTGGCCCTGTTCGACTCTGGAGATCAAGCCATGGCCCAGCAGCTTACCGAGCTTGCCGCCACGGCGCGCCCGCGTGCCGGCAAGGGGGCCGCACGCCAAGCCCGTCGTGAAGGCAAGGTTCCCGCCGTGATCTACGGCGACAACCAGCCGCCCGAGACCATCTCGCTCGACTACAACGAGCTGTGGAAACAGGTCCTCAAGGGCCATTTCACGTCGACCGTTTTCGACATCAAGGTCGACGGCAAGTTGCACCGCGTGATCCCGCGCGACGTGCAGTTCGATCCGGTCAGGGATCTGCCGATCCACGTCGACCTGCTGCGCATCGGCAAGGACGGCGTGATCCGCGTCGCCGTGCCGGTCAAGTTCGTCAACGAGGCGCTGTCGCCGGGCTTGAAGCGCGGCGGCGTGCTCAACATCGTGCGCCACGATGTCGAAGTGTACTGTCCCTACGACCGCATCCCGGCGGCGTTCGAGATCAACCTCGAGGGCATGCAGATCGGCCGCTCGATCCATATCTCCGCCATCACCATGCCGGACGGGGTCCGCCCGGTCATCCAGGGCCGCGACTTCACCATCGCCACCATCGCCGGCGCGGTGAAGGTCGAGGAGGAGGCACCGGCCGCCGAGGCTGCGGCCGCTGCCCCGGCTCCCGCCGCAGCCGCCGGCAAGGCCGCTGCCCCGGCCCCAGGCGCCAAGGCCGCCGCGGCTCCGGCTGCCGGAGCCAAGGCCGCCGCACCGGCTGCCAAGGCCGGCGGCGGAAAGAAGTAAGCTCGCGCGGGCGGGGTGGCCTGCCATCCCGCCTGCCGCTCCGGGACCGGTGTCATGAAGCTGCTCGTCGGCCTCGGCAATCCCGGAGAGCGCTACGCCAGGAACCGGCACAACGTCGGCTTCATGGCCATCGAGCGTATCGCCGAGCGCCACCGCATCGGACCTTGGAAGCGGAAGTTCCAGGGCTACGCCGCCGACGGCGAGATCGCCGGCGAGCGCGTGCTGCTGCTGAAGCCAGACACCTACATGAACGAGAGCGGACGCTCGGTTGGCGAGGCCGCGCGCTTTCTCAAGATTCCGCTCGCCGACATCGTCGTACTGTACGATGAGATCGACCTCGCGCCCGGCAAGCTCAAGGTCAAGACCGGCGGCGGCAACGCCGGCCACAACGGCCTGCGCTCCATCTCCCAGCACGTCGGCAACGACTACCAGCGGGTGCGCATCGGCATCGGCCATCCCGGCGACAAGGCGCTCGTTGCCAACTACGTGCTCGCCGACTTCGCCAAGGCCGAGGCGGCGTGGCTCGAGCCACTGCTCGACGCGATCGCCGACAGCGCCGACCGCCTCGCCAGCGGCGATGCCGCCCGCTTCCTGACCGACGTCGCGCGCAAGGTCGGCGCCGCCGGCGAGCCGCCCGGGCAGGAGCCGCCTGCGCGTACCCGGCCCGTTCCCGAGGCCAAGTCCGCCGCCGGTCCGCGCCACCCCGCCGGCGAGCGCGACGCCAAGCGCAAGGGCGCTCTCGCCGCCAACCTGGAGCGATGGCTGAAGGGCCGCGGCAGCGGCGAGTGACGTCGAGCGGGCCGTCCCGGCACTCGCGCATCGGCATGGATGCCGCGCGGTTTGCGCGCCGTTCGGCCGCGAGGTAATGAGGCCCAGTGCAGGCGACGGACGCGCCTCTGCCAATCCAGGCACGGAGCCCCACCACGGTGCCAGCGTCGAACCTAGAGATCGATCCGGCTCAGCGACGGGGCGCCGCGCCGGCGGCAACGCTCGTCGTGATCGCGTCGCTCGCCTATGTCGCCGCCGTCGCCTGCTGGATCGCCCACGACGTGTGGGCCGGCCGCGTCGCCCGCCAGCTTGCCGTACTCCGCGATGCGCCGATCGTCCCGCTCGGCACCAACGCCGTCATGTATCGGATCGGCGCCGCCGACGGCGTCGGCAATCGCGCCGCATTCGAGCTCATCCTCGCACGGCGCCCCGTGCAATGGGCCGCGGGCAGCGCCGACCGCCTCGCCCATGCCGACACGATCCTGCCCGGCCGTGCGCTCGGCGGCCTCGCCACGGCGGAGGTCCGCGAGCGGCTCGCCGCCGCCCGGCATCTCTACGCGATCGGCATCGCCGGAGAGGAGGGCGCGCCGGCGGAGGCGCTCTACTTGGCCGGTCAGCGCGCGCGCCAGACCGCACTATGGCTAGCCGCAATCGTCCCGGGCGGGGCACCGATCGACATGCTCAACTTCGGCCGGACCATCGAAAGCTGCGTGGCCTGCACCACGGCCGACGTCACGTGGGAGCGGCCGGTCGCCGTCGCCGCCGTCACCGCGAGCGCCCCCGGCACCGACCTCGCCGAGGCGCTGGCGGCGGCGATGGGCAGCGTCCGCAACGTGCCGCCGCCAGCCACCTACTCGGCGTTCGCCGTCACACGCCACCGATGAGGCCACGGCGCGCCACCTGTCCCATTGATCGGCACCGCAGGGCGGTGTAGCCCACTCTCCAAAATACGGAGAAAGAACGGATCATGGGCTTCAAGTGCGGCATCGTCGGCCTGCCGAACGTCGGCAAGTCGACGCTCTTCAACGCTTTGACGGCGACCGCCGCCGCCGAAGCCGCCAACTATCCCTTCTGCACCATCGAGCCGAACGTCGGCGAGGTCGGCGTGCCGGACGAGCGCCTCGACACGCTGGCGAGGATCGCCAAGTCGGGCCAGACCATCCCGACCCGACTGACCTTCGTCGACATCGCCGGCCTGGTGCGCGGCGCCTCGAAGGGCGAGGGGCTCGGCAACCAGTTCCTGGCCCACATCCGCGAGGTCGACGCCGTCGCCTACGTGCTGCGCTGCTTCGAGGACGACGACATCACCCATGTCGAGGGCCGCATCGACCCTCTTGCCGACGCCGAGACGGTCGAGACCGAGCTGATGCTCGCCGATCTCGAGTCCTGCGAGAAGCGGCGCGCCGCGACCGAGAAGAAGGCCAAGGCCGGCGACAAGGAGGCCAAGGCGCTGCTCGCCTTGCTCGACAAGGCGCTCGATCTCCTGCGCGAGGGCAAGCCCGCCCGCATGGCGACGCTCGCGCCCGAGGAGCGCCTACCCTACGCCGCGCTGCAGCTGCTGACGGCGAAGCCGGTGCTCTACGTCTGCAACGTCGACGAAGGCTCGGCGGCGAGCGGCAATGCCTATTCGAGGCAGGTCGAGGACCGCGCCAAGGAGGAGGGCGCCGGCTGCGTCGTCATCTCGGCAAGAATCGAGGCCGAACTGGCCGGGCTCGATCCGGACGAGCGCCAGGCGTTCCTCGCCGAGCTCGGTCTAGCCGAGCCGGGCCTCAACAAGCTGATCCGCGAAGGCTACCGGTTGCTCGGCCTCGTCACCTACTTCACCGTCGGGCCGAAGGAGGCACGCGCCTGGACGATTACCGAGGGTACCAAGGCGCCGCAGGCGGCGGGTGTGATCCACACCGACTTCGAGAAGGGCTTCATCCGCGCCGAGACCATCGCTTACGACGACTACGTGCGCTTGGGCGGCGAGGTCGGCGCCAAGGATGCCGGCAAGATGCGCCTCGAGGGCAAGGAGTACGTCGTCAAGGACGGCGACGTGATGCACTTCCGCTTCGCGAACTGAGGGGCGTCGTCAATCACGCAGCGTCCTAGTCCTTGTGAGCGCGACCGGCCTTCCCATATGAGAGACAGCGCCACGCGGTCGATCCGGCGGCGGACCGATGTGCATCGTTTCAGCGGGCCAACGTCGTGAGGACGAGGAGCATGACCGCAGCATCGGGGAAAATGTGCACGTCGATCGCCGCGTTCGCACTCGGCACCATGCTCTCTGCACCCGCCTGCGCCGAGCCGTCGAACCTCCGCCGGCCGCCGGTGGGGGTCGAGATCCAGCCGCAGCTCTATCCGCCGCAGACGACGATCCGCCGGCCGGAGCGCCCGCCATCGCGCTCCAATGCCGAGCCGAGCTCGCCGATCCATGATTACCTGAGCTCGCCCAATGCGCGCGGTGGCGCCCCCGCCGGCCCGCTCGTCGCGCCGCAGCGGTGAGGCAAGCAGACGCGGTCGCTCCTCAATATCCCATCCGCGCCGCCACCTCGGCGCCGAGCGCCTCGAAGATCTCGGCGATCGCCGCATCCTTCACGTAGGCGAGATCGCGCCCCGCGTACTCCGCGATCGCTTGTCGGCGCGGGATATGGCGGGCGAGAATATGCACGCCCTCGCCCCATTGCGCGAGCGACCCGCGCACCAGCTGGATCGCCTCCTCCTCGTAGGGCTTCAGCCGGTCGAAGCCGGAGCTGAACGTGCCGACGACGCCGACCAGGGCCAGGCGGTGGTTGAGGTCGTTGCGCAGCCCGCGCACCTTGCGCAGGAACGCCGCCGCCGTCTCCGCCGACATGCGGTCGAGCACGGTCGGCACCATGAGATGCGTGCTCGCGACCAGTGCATTGATCGCTGCCGTCGTCAGCCGCGGGCCGATGTCGATCACCACCACGTCGTAGCTCTCCTGCACCTCCGGCGAGAGCAGCACGCGGGCCAGGTTGTAGCGAATGTCGTCGCGCGTCTGTCCGGCGAACCAGCGCAGCATCAGCCGGCTCTCGGTGTCCTCGAGCGCGAAGCCGGCCGGCACCAGCGAGGTGCGGTGGAGCAGCGGCGCCAGCGGCTTCGCCGCCCCGACCAGCCAGCCCCCGTCACCGCTGCCGTCGATCAGCTCGCTCGACAGCGGCACCTGCACACCGATGCCCGCCGCCTGCAGCAGCAGCGACGACAGCGAGCCCTGGTAGTCGAGATCAATCGCCAGCACCCGCTTGCCGAGACGGGCATCGAAATAGGCCGCGAGGTTGGCCGCGATCGTCGTCTTGCCGACGCCGCCCTTGAGGCTGCCGATGGTCAGAATCTTCACTCTGCACTGCGTCAGCCACTGCGCATAGGCGCCGAGATCGCCGGCGGGACGCGAGCGCCACATATCGGTCTCGGAGCCGACCGGCACGCGCATCGGCACCGCCGGCTCCTCGACACCGGTCTCGCGCATCGCCGCCGCCTCGGCTTCGAGCAGCTCGATGCGGGTCTCGGCGGCCTTGAGCTTCAGCGCGAGATCGCGCCCCTCGCCCTGGTCCAAGCGCACGCGGTCCTCGAGCCGACTCGTCCTCGCCTTGAGCCGGTCGACGCGACCGCCGCGCACCACGATGCCGAGCACGATGCCGAGCACGAGCCCGAGCGCGGCGCCGAGCGAGCCCCACATCGCCGCCGAGTTGCCGAGCCCCATCGCGCCGTCCTTCCGCTGCCGTTCGAATGCGGCGCGAGAATATCCGACGGCGGCCCGACCTGAAACCGCCGGCAGTCGCCTTCGCCGAGACGCGTGGCACCGCAGCCGCTCCGACTACTCCGCCGGCGCCTTGAGCTTGCCGACCCCCATCAGCGTGTTGAGCACGTACTTCTCGTAGAACGGCTCTGTCTGGCCCTTCTTCACCTTGCGGATGAAATACTTCTCGAACGCAATCTTGGCGTAGTGCACCCAGATGCCCTCCGCCGACCAGTTGACGTTGCGCGGCGGGTTCTGCGGCTGGGCGAGGAAGGCGGCGCCCTTGTCGCCGAAGTCGGCCAGGCAGAGCGCATTCCACGTCGGCACCTTGCTCGGCTCCTTGCCGTGGATCTGGTCCGAGATGTTATGCACCGCCGCGGTCACCATGCTCTCGATCATATAGCCCGTCTTGGGTGTGCCGACCGGCACCGGCGTCGCCTCCATCGGCGGAATGGCGATGCACACTCCGGCGGCGTAAATGTTCTTGAACTTGGGATTGCGCTGGTGCTTGTCGACCAGGATGAAACCGCGCGGGTTGTTGAGCCCCTCGATGCCGCGCGTCGCGGCCACGCCGCGGAACGCCGGCAGCATCATCGAGTACTTGAACGGGAGCTCGTGCTTGGCCTTCTCCTTGCCGCCCTCGTCGACCTCGGTCACGTACATCTTCCCGGCCTCGACCTTGTCGACCTTGGCATTGCAGATCCACTTGATGTGGCGCTTCCGCATCTCGCTCTCGAGCATGCCCTTGGTGTCGCCGACGCCACCGAGACCGAGGTGCCCGACGTAGGGCTCGGCGGTCACGAACGTCATCGGCACGCGGTCGCGGATCTTGCGCTTCCTGAGATCGGTCTCCATGATCATCGCGTACTCGTATGCCGGCCCGTAGCAGGACGCCCCCTGCACTGCGCCGACGACGATCGGTCCGGGATCCTTGCAGAACGTCTCCCAGGCCGATTGCGCTCTGGTCGCATGCTCGACCGTGCACACCGACTGGGTGAAGCCGTCATGGGGGCCGAGGCCCGGGACCTCGTCGAAAGCCAGCTCGGGCCCGGTCGTGATCATGAGGTAGTCGTAGGCGATCGTCCGCCCGTCGGTGAGATCGATCGCATTGTCCGCCGGACGCAGCTGCTTGGCGGCAACGCCTTCGAACGCGATGGCGAACTTCTCCATCAGCGGCTTCAGCTCGACCGTAATGTCCTCTTTCGTGCGCCAGCCGACGCCGACCCAGGGATTGGAGGGCGTGAACTGGAAGTAGGGCGTATTCGAGATCAATGTGATCTTGTGGTGGCGGCCGAGTTCGGCCTTGAGCTCGTAGGCCGCGGAGATGCCGCCGACACCGGCGCCGAGAACGACGAGATGTGCCATGGAGAGGGCTCCTCGGGGGTTTCCTGCTCTTGCGTCTTGTGATTGCTTTTGGCTCGGATCGTCGAAGACTACCGGGCTGCGCGAGCCAAGGCGTTGACCTAGGTCACGCGCCTACCATAACGTCTCGATCTCCGCCCGCCACTGCTAACACGAGGGTCTCGTGCCGACGCTCGTTCAGCTGACGCCCGAGCCCAGTCTCGAGGCGATCCGACGCACCGGTCTGGAACCGACGCGCCTCGGCGGCTGGCATGCCATATACGACCATTTCGTCTGGGCGTTCCCGGTGCTGGAGAGCGACACGCTGACCCATCAATGGATGGGCGAGCTGAAGCGGCACGGCGCGCACGCGCGCTGCCGTCCGCATACGCATTCCGGGCCACGAGCCGGTTCTCGTCGGCCACTTCCTCGAGGCGCGCACGATGCTGACCGCAGCCGAGGTCGTCGGCCTCGTCCGCAACGCCGCGAGCCCGCTCGGCAACGAGATCATGATCCCGCGTTGCGTCGCCCCGCCCGAGATCGTCGGTGCCGTCGTCCCGTGCCGCGCATTCGGCTGGCGCGACTGTCCCGAGGTCGAGACGGAGCGCCGTTATCCCTGCGCCTGCCCCGACTGCATGCCGCGGAGCGAGGTCGAGGCCGCCCGCTATCGCCGCCGCATCGGCGAGGTGCAACAGCGTCGGGAGCAAACGCGCGTGCGGCTCGCCGCTCAGGAGCAGAGTCGATGTGCCGATCGCCTCGTTCGTCCTCCCTCCCCGCTTGCGTCCGATCAAGGCGCCGGGCCGCAATCGATGGTCGCTACAGCCGATGAAACGAATCCTACTCGCACACGCCTCTCGCGAGGGGCAGGCCGAGCGCATCGCCCGCCATGTCGCCCTCGGCCTCGAGCGGCGCGGCCTCGCCGTGCGCCTGATCGACGTTGGCGCCGGCGAGACCGAGGCCGGCGCCGACGACTGCGAGGGAGCGATCCTGGTCGCCTCGATCCACCGGGCGCGCTTCGATCCCCGCCTCGCCAGCTTCCTCATGCGCCACGGAGCCACGTTGCGGAAGTGTCCGTCGGCCTTTCTGACAGTCAGTCTCGCGGCGGCCTCCCACGACGCCAAGGATAGGCTCGCGCTCGACGAGATCGCGCAGGGCTTCCTGCACGAGTCCGGCTGGCATCCGGACGTCGTGCTGCACGCCGCCGGCGCCATCCACGAGCGCGAGTTGAGCCTGACCCAGCGCTACGCCGTGCACACGATCGTCGCCGAGAAGCACCTCGCGCTCGATTCGTCCGGCGATACGGAGTTCACGGACTGGCTGGACATCGATCGCTTCGTCGCCGACTTCGCCGCCCGCGTCACCGGCTCGACCAAGGCCTGACGGCGGCGCATCGTCGCTGCCGCTCGATGCATGACGAGCACCGCCAGCACCCCGAAGCTCGGCGTCGGCTCCGGGCCGCGGCCGTAGCTGCCGCCGCACTGTTCACACCACAGCCCATACTCCCCCCGCATGCAGCGCGGTGCCGAAATCGGCTCGCCGGCTTTGACCGGCGGCACTGGAAGATGCGGGACGACGCGGCGGCGGCCCGTTGCAGCCGACCAGGCACACGAACTCGAGCGGTCCTGGGGCCGGCGTCGCATCCTCGGCCAGGATGGTACCGGCCGGCTAGCAGCAGGCACGCGAGCGTCAGTCCGGCAACCCGCCCAACGAAACGACAACGAAGCCCCAGGGTCCTCTCCACCCGGATCGAAACGATCGCCCCGAACTGGCGCGAGCGAGGTTGGATTGGCAACCGCAGCATGCGCGGACCACGGAGTGTTTTCGTCGTCGGCAATCGTGACGGGGGCAACGCGGGCGCGGCCGGTTCCCGGCCACATGCGCTCGGACTGGCCTACTGGCATGCCAGATCGCCGGGGTGTAGAGTTCGAGAGTTGCAGATGCGTCTCACCCTATGGAGGAGACCATGAAGCGTGCTGCATCGTTCCTCACAGTCGCACTGCTCGCACTCGCATCTTCCGCCAGCGCCGACGACAAGGCGGACGTCGCCAAGGCAATGGAGATGTGGAAAGACAAACTCGGCGAGGCATGCTCGCGAGATGCCAGCCATATCCTTCCCCTCTACGCCAAGGACGGCGTGCTCTGGGGCACGATCTCGACGACGATCCGCTCCGATCCTGCAGGTCTGACCGACTACTTCGTCAATGCCTGCAAGAAGCTACCGAAACTCACCGTCGCATTCCACGATCCGCTGATCCGCGTGTACGGCGACACCGCCGTCAACAGCGGCAGCTACACGTTCAGCTTCGAAAAGGACGGACAGATGACGCAGCTGCCCGCCCGCTACAGCTTCACGCTCGTCAAGCGCGACGGTCAGTGGCTGATCGTCGACCACCACTCCTCTGCCATGCCGAAATAGGCGCCTTCGAACTTTCGGCTGGCAACGACGACAGGGCATGTCCCCGTGGGACATGCCCGCCCGGTCGGCTCCACGGCGCGCCGGTGCTCGACGTCCGGCTTCGACGCCTCTGCAACGGCATTACCACTATTGCCGGTAGATCAGGCCCCGTCGCGCCAGCCATTTCTCGATCTCCACGAGAGCAAACACGATCGTCGACAGGGCAAGGCAGACGGCGAGCTCGCCGTCCGTCAATGGTGCGGTGTGAAAGATGGGATTGAGGGCAGGGATGTAGATCACTGCCATCTGCAGCACGAAGGTCAGCGCCACCGCGCCCCACAGCATCGGATTGCGCGGCACGCGGGAATCGAAAAACGACGCCCGGTCCGAGCGGATCGCCAGCACGTGCCCCATCTGCGACAGCGTCAGCACCGTGAAAACCATCGTCTGCCAGTGCGACGCTCCCGACGCGATCGCGCCAGCCTGCGCCGCGAGCGAGACGAGCCCCATGGCCAGCCCGCACCACACCATGTGCTGCCACATCCCGTGCGCGAAAATGCTCTCTTTCGGTGGCCGCGGCGGGCGGCGCATTACCCCCGGCTCGCGCCCCTCGGCGGCAAGCGCAAGCCCCGGCAGGCCGTCAGTGACGAGGTTGATCCACAGGATGTGGATCGGCAAGAGCGGCACCGGCAGGCCGAGGAACGGCGCGAGGAAGATGGTCCAGATCTCTCCCGAGTTGGAGGTCATGGTGTACTTGATGAACTTGCGCACGTTGTCGAAGATCCGCCGCCCCTCCTCGATCGCCTTGACGATGGTGGCGAAGTTGTCGTCGACGAGCACCAGACTCGCCGCCTCGCGCGCAACGTCGGTGCCGCCCTTGCCCATGGCGACGCCAATGTCGGCGCGCTTCAGGGCCGGCGCGTCGTTGACGCCGTCGCCGGTCATGGCGACCAGCTCGCCATTCCGCTGCAGCGCCTCGACGATGCGGATCTTCTGGGCAGGGTCCATGCGCGCGTAGACGCGCACGTCGCCGACGAGCCGCGCGAATTCGGCTTCAGAAAGCTCGGCCAGCTCGCGTCCCGTCAGCACCCTGCCGCCGTCCTCGACGATGCCGAGGCGGTGCGCGATCGCCTGTGCCGTCGCCGGGTGATCGCCAGTGATCATCACCGGGGTCACGCCCGCCGCCCTGCAGGTCGCGACCGCATCGCGCGCCTCCGCCCGCGGCGGATCCATCAGCCCGACGAGGCCGACCAGAGTCAGCTCGCTCTCGATCGCCGCCGCGTCGGCCGCATCCGGCATCTCGCGCCACACCCGCCGCGTCACCGCGATCACGCGTAGGCCTTCCTCCGCCATGCGCTCGGCCTCGGCAAGGCGTTCGGCACGCGCGATCTCGATCTCGCCGGTGGCCGTCAGCTCGCGGATCGAGAGCGGGATCACCGTCTCCGGCGCCCCCTTGGTGTAGGCGACGATGCGGTCCCCCGAGCGGTGGATCGTCGTCATGCGCTTGCGATCGGCATCGAACGGCAGCTCCAACCGACGCGGCCAATCGCGCTCCAGCGTCTCGCGCACGAGCCCGCCGCCTGCCGCCGCCTCGGCGAGCGCGGTCTCGGTCGGGTCGCCGACGAGGCTGCCATCGCCCGCTCGCACGGCGTCGTTGCAGAGCGCGAGCGCGGTCCGCAGCGTGGCGGCCGGCTCGGGCGCCGCTGAGCCAGCCGTCGGCAGCACCCGCTCGCCGAGCGCGCGCAGTTCCTCGACGCGCATGCGGTTCTCGGTCAGCGTGCCGGTCTTGTCCGAGCATACGAAGGTGATCGAGCCTAGTGTCTCGACCGCGGGCAGGCTGCGAATCAGCGCATTGCGTACCACCATGCGGCGCGCACCGAGCGCCAGCGCGACGGTGACGACCGCCGGCAGCGCCTCGGGAATCGCCGCGACTGCGAGGCTGACCGCCGTCAGGAACATCAGCAGTGGCGCCTCGCCGCGCAACAGGCCGATCGCGAAGATCACCGTACAGATCACCATCACCAGGACAGCGAGCCGCTTGCCGAACGCCTCGAGGCGGCGCTGCAACGGCGTCCTCACTCGCTCGCTTGCGTCGAGCAGGCCGGCGATGCGGCCGACCTCTGTCGCCATGCCGGTTGCGACCGCGAGGCCAACGCCGCGCCCGTACGTAATCGTCGTCCCCTTGAACGCCATGCCTGCGCGCTCGGCGACCCCGGCCGCCTCGTCGCCAATCGCCTTCGCGCACTTCTCGACGGTGACGGATTCCCCCGTCAGCAGCGACTCGTCCGCCTTGAGTCCTGCCGCCTCGGCGAGGCGCAAATCCGCCGGCACGATGTCGCCGGCCTCCAGCATCACGATGTCACCCGGCACGATCTCGGCGGCCGCGATCCGCTCGATACCGCCATCGCGCAGCACCCGGGCATGCGGCGCGGACATGCTCTTCAGCGCTTCGAGCGCGCGCTCGGCGCGGCTTTCCTGCACGAGACCGATGAGCGCGTTGAGCGCAACGATGACGACGATCGCGATGGTGTCGGAGAGATCGCCGAGCAAACCGGAGACCACCGCCGCCGCCAGCAGCACCAGGATCATGAAGTCGCCGAGCTGGCTGGCAATGCGCTCGAGAAGTGTGCGCGGCCGCCCCTCGCGGATGGCGTTGGGCCCGTGCTCGGCCTGGCGCCGCTCGACCTCGCCGCGCGGCAGGCCGCTGTCGATCTTCACTCCGAGACGACGCGCCACCTCCTCGGCCGCGAGTGCGTGCCAAGCGGTCGCCTCCCCATCACCAGCGCTTGCAACGCTCATCGCTCGCCCTCGATTCATCCCTGTCCCCGTTTGCGAGGAGCCGGTCGGGTCGAGAGGCGGTACCGACCGCGGCGGCATGTAGCTGCCCTCACCCTGGCGCTTTCCCCATCACAGGTGAAGTGCGATGGCGAGAGGGAACCCTCAGCCGCCGATCCCCATCGTAGCGAGCACGCGCTCGACCGCCAGCGTCGGCGTCAGCCGCCCGGCGGCGACCTCGCGCTCCGCCTCGGCCAGCGCATCGGCCACGTGCGGCGTGCGGGTCAGTATCCCCATCATCCGCTCCTCGAGCATTGCGCGCATCCACGCCACGGCCTGTCCGCGTCGCTTCGCCGCCAGCTCGCCGCTCGCCGTCAACCGCGCGTTGTGATCCAGGATCGCCGACCACAGCGCGTCGAGACGCACGTTTTCGCGCCCCGAGACGGTGACCACCGGCGGCGACCACGTCGCCGAGGGCGGGGTCAGGATCTGCAATGCGCTGCGATACTCGGTTGCCGCGCGCTCGGCCCGCACCGCGTTGTCGCCGTCCGCCTTGTTGATGGCGATCATGTCGGCGATCTCGATGATCCCCTTCTTGATGCCCTGCAGGTCGTCGCCGCCGCCCGGCAGCAACAGCACCAGGAAGAAATCGACCATGTCGGCCACCGCGACCTCGGACTGTCCGACGCCGACCGTCTCGACGATCACGACGTCGTAGCCGGCGGCCTCGACCAGCGCCATCGTCTCGCGCGTCTTGCGCGTCACTCCGCCGAGCGTGCCGGAGGTCGGCGACGGGCGAATGAACGCCCCGGCCGACTGCGACAACCGGCTCATCCGCGTCTTGTCGCCGAGGATCGAGCCGCCGGTGCGCCGCGAGGTCGGATCCACTGCCAGCACCGCGACGCGGTGGCCGGCGGCGATCAAGTTGACACCGAGCTGGTCGATGGTGGTCGACTTGCCGACGCCCGGCACGCCGGTGATGCCGATCCGGATCGCACCACCGGTCTGCGGCAGCAGCTCCTGCAGCACCTGGTCGGCCCGTGCCATGTGCTCGGGTCGAGTGCTCTCGATGAGCGTGATCGCCCGTGCCAGCATGGCGCGATCGCCGGCCCTCACGCCGGCCACGTAGTCGGAGACGGCGAGGCCCGTCGCGGTGGCGGCTCGGCTCATGGGAACGTTCGGCCTCGTGCTGTCGGAATGGGGCGCGCCGGATCGATAGGGCCCGCCGCTGCGCCGTCGCGCGCATGTAGCGAGCGTGTCGCATGCTCGTCAACTGATCGGCCCGGATGATCTCTCGCTGCGGCCACGCGGCGCGCCAGGGTTGCCGGACGTCGCCCGGCTTCATATTGTGCCGGCGACGTCCAGGGGCGCGTCGCAACAACGGGGAACATTGGCCATGCTCGATCTTTCGCCCGATGTCGCCAGCCTGGTGATCGCGGCCGTCGCGCTGCTGCTCTATCTCTATGCGTGGTGGGCGCTGCGCGAGCTGCCATGGCTCGCCAAGGCCGCCGCCCGGCTGCTTCTGGCGATCGCGCTCGTGGTGCCGTTCGTGTTGATGCTCACGCTCGGCACCGAGCGATCGGCGCCGACCGCCTCCAAGAGCGCCAAGCCGCCCGAGATGGCCGAGCGGCGCCTCGACGATGCCGAACGTGCGACGCGGCCAAGGATGCGATCCGCCCCGCGCGAGCAGGCCGAGCCGACCGGCGGCAGCGGGCCACCGCCGGCAGGCGAGAGTTTCGCACCACCGGCCGCCGGCGCGCCGCCGCCTGCCCCGGTAACGCCGCCGCCCGTCGCCGCCGCGCCGCCACCACCCGCTGCACCGGCACCGGTCACCCCCGATGCGGCGTCGCCGCCGTCTCCGATCGCTCCACCGGCCGCGCCCGCGCCGAGCGAGCCGGCGCCCAGGGCCGCCGAGGCGCCGACCACGCGCGGCATGGCGCCGCCCCCGGCCCCGGCCCCCGGTGCCCCACCACCCATCGGCGCGGACACCAAATTCGACATCGTGCCCGTGTTCTACGGCACCGACCGGGCACGCGAGCCGGCGGTGGCGCGATTGCAGTACGGCTTCGAGCGCGGTCGCCGGCTCGAGCTCGGCCAGGCGCTGGTCTCAGTGCCGAAATCGCACGAGAAGCCGCAAGTGGAGCGCCCCTGGTCGCTGCGCATTCCCTACTTCAACCTCACCGTCTACGAGGAGAAGGAGGATCCCGAGAAGCACTTCACCATGCGCGAGATCAAGGCGCTGACGCGCGAGGAGCTGCTCGCCATCGTGCGCGAGAGGATCGCCAAGGCGAGCCGCTACAAGGACCACGCCATCGTCTTCATCCACGGCTACAACACGACGTTCGACAACGCCGTCTACCGCACTGCGCAGATCGCCTATGACCTCAAGTTCGACAGCGCGCCGTTCCTATACAGCTGGCCGTCGGGAGGCGGGGTCGCAAGCTACACCTACGACCGCGAGAGCACCGCTCAGTCCGAGCCCTATCTCAAGGACTTCCTCGAGCTGGTCGCCAAGGAGAGCGGCGCCAAGTCGGTCAGCGTCATCGCCCACAGCATGGGCAACCAGCTGGTGCTGCGCGTGCTGCAGGATCTGATGCGCACGACGCCGCCGGGCGTGGTGCTCAATCAGCTGGTGCTGGCCGCGCCCGACGTCGACCGCGACGCCTTCGAGCACGTCGCCAAGGCGATCCGCGGCATCGCCAGCGGCGTGACGCTCTATGCCGCCGCGAACGACCGCGCGCTCGGCGTCTCGCGCCGCTTCCACGGCGGCGTGCCGCGCGCCGGCGACGTGCCGGAGGCGGGTCCGCTGCTGATCGAGGGCGTCGACACGATCGACGTCACCGCCGCCAGCACCGACAGCCTCGGGCTCAACCATTCCGGATATGCCGAGAACAACGCGCTGGTTAACGACATCGCGTTGCTGATCCAGACCGGCGAGCGCCCACCCGAGAAGCGGGTCCCGATCCTCGAGCGCATCAAGACCGACAAGGGTGACTACTGGCGCTACCCTCTCGGCAAGTGATGCAACAAGCGATCGTCTCGACCGCCTTGGCTGCGGGTCTCGCGCGCGGCGGCCGGCTCTCGGAACGAGTGTCGCCGCGCGCATCGGAATGCAGTGCCGGCGCGCGATCCGCCAATCCAAACAAGTCAGCGCTTTCGCGCACCGCCGCGGGCGCCGATTAAGAGACCGTCAAAGA
Source organism: Pseudomonadota bacterium (assembly GCA_040752215.1). GTDB lineage: Bacteria > Pseudomonadota > Alphaproteobacteria > Rhizobiales > Hyphomicrobiaceae > JBFMEX01. The sequence goes on from JBFMEX010000103.1 coordinate 50,176, forward strand.
CTGTCCCGTAACGTAGCGAAGGCCACCGTTGCTTACGGAGCATGCGTCATGTCCCGCCTTCGTCCCCTGCTTGCCGCCGCCGCCGGCATTCTCGCCGGTCTCGTCGTCTCCGCCGCCCGTGCCGACGAGGCCTACCTCTGCGCCGACGGCCGCATCGTCTACGTTGCGCTCGGCGCGCTCGAGGAGATGAAGCGCACCGACGCCTGCGTTGCCGCCTATTACGGGCTCGCGGTTGAGGCGGCGACGCCCGCCTCAGGCACCAATAGCGCCGCTGCCGCCGTACGGTCCTCGCCCAGGAACGAGGCTGCGCCCGCCCCGCCCGCCTTGAGACCGCTCGACGACAGCGACAGCCCGCGCCGTGCGCCTCGCCCGAGCCGCGAGGCCGCCGCGCGCCTCGCCCCCGTCGCCGCTCCCGACACCGACTATCGCCGGGTGAAGGTGATCAACGCCGCGGCCGGCGACGGCGCCTGGTTCCACCACGCGCGCTGAGCGGCGGCGGCGATCGCGGCCCGGCTGCCATGGCCGACCTGTCCGGGACCCGCGCGCCCGTCAGCGCTTCCTTTACCAACATCGTCGATAATCGCCCCGGGTTCAGCACAACAATCCTGACGGGACCGTGTCCATGCGTAACCATCGCGCGCCCCAGCACTCCGATCGCGGCCTGCTTTCGATCATGGTCGCGTTCTGGTGCTCCGCCACGGCGATCACCGCAACCGCGGCACCGAGCCCGGAGCCGATGCTCGGCGCAAACGCCGTGCTGCAATTCATGCGCGACCTTGGGCCGTTGCTGGCTGAGGCCGAGGCAACTCCCGACGATGCCGGCGAGCGAAGGCAGAATTCCGCTCCTGCGGCGGCGGCGGAGGCCCAGCCGAAAGCTCCCGAGACCGAGCAGGGCCGGCGCCGCCCGGCGCGCCAGGCCGATCCCGACTACGATTCCTTCCGTGCCCGTGCCCAGCAGCTGCTGGCCGCCGAAGGCGCCTCGCGCGCGACCTACTCGAAGCTGGCCGCGCAATACCCCGATCATTCGATCGTCATCTGCCAGGCCGGCTGCCGCGACAAGACGCCGGAAATCGTCTACTTCGCGCCGCGCAAGATCCAGGTGGCCGAGATGGTCCCGACCGCCGCCATTGCCGGTCAGGCGAGCGAGGCGAAGACGGCGACCGACGCCATGACCTGCCTCGCCGGCTGCTACGACACGCCGCGCCAATACTCGGCTCAGGGCCGTGGCGAGACCGCGCGGCTGTCGGAGGAGGCGGTCGAGCAATACGTGCGGCAGCAGCGCACCCAGCCCGCCAACGGCGTCGTCGTCTCCGGCCGCTGGCTGACGACCGTCACCGAGGCCGAGCACAAGCCGAAGCGCGGCCGCCAGATCGAGAGCAACACCTCCGGCCAGTGGCTGCGCAAGATCGAGACCCAGCGCCGCGCCCGCATTCGTAAGGCCTACTGACCCCGACCGATCACCTTCGGTAATCGTTCGTTAAGCGGATTGCCGCAGACTCTCGCTCCTTTGCGTCGTCCTGCGTAGGAGTCGAACCATGTTGCGCGGCGTCCCCTCGGTCGGCCTGTCGCGGACGGCGATCGCCGCCCTGGCACTTGCCCTCGCCGGGCCCGCACTCGCCGAGCAGGAGATGCCGACCGCGCCGGCGGCGGCCCCCGCGGCCGGAGGCTCGTCCGGCCCGAGTGCCGCTGGTGGACCCGCAGGCGTCGGTGGCACGGCCGTCGCTCCAGTTGCCAGCGGTGAGCCCGAGTTCATCTACGACCGCGGGCCGCGTCCACAAGATCCCGAGATCCGGGTCGCCCCGCCGCTCGGTGACGATCATCCGCTCGTGCGACCGTTCGTCGAGGCCAATCCCGGCAAGGACCTGGTGCTGTGCCTCGCCGGCTGCCGGCGCGAGCCCGGTATCGTCAGCGCCCGGGCGACGACCAGGGGTGCCCGCGCCGCCACCGTGTCGGAGCATGTGCCCAAGGCAGCCGCTGCGGCCCCGGCTGGCAGAACGACCGCGCCGGCATCGGCCGCGCCGAGACCGGCGGTTCGCATGGATTGCATCGCCGGCTGCTGATCGCCTGCCTCAGCGCGCACGCCGCTCCACGTCGGCGAGGCTGTCGACGCGATAGACCAGCCCGTCCTTGATGAAATACAGCCATTCGAGCTTGTCGCTCGCCGCGATGTCGTGCGGGGTGATCGCCTCGAGCTGGCTCGCCAGAGATTCCCGGATCGCCGCCGTATGGTCGTCGAGCATCTGATCGACCTCCTCCGGCGTCATCCTCTCCCACGTCTCGCGCGGAATGAGGCCCGCCTCGCCCTCCTTGGTGAACATCACCTCGGCCACCGTCCATGGTGGCAGCTTGCGGTTGCGCACGTACTCGACCACCGCCTCGACGAAGCCGAATTGCACGAGACCCGAGCAGATGAACTCGTTCGGCCGCTGCCAGTCGCTCTTCTGGAAGGCCAGCACGGCGTCCTTCTTTCCGGAGACCGAGCGCTTGATGCCGAACCACAGGCTGCGCGCGAACCGAACGATGGCCCAGTAGTTGTACTCGGACTTGATATTGTCGAGCAGCAGGCCGCGCACGCGCGACTGCTTCTCGGCGTCGAACCACGGCTTCCTGAGGCGCTTGATCGCGACGAAGCTGCTCTTGTCGTAAACGTAGTCCCTGAGGTTGGTGAGGTCGACGCCGGCCGTGCCGGCCTCGATCACGAACGTGCTCGAGACGCCCTGCTCGACGTTCGGCGAGGTGAAGATCAGCGCAGCATGCGAGAACGGCGAGCCGGTCGCCCAGCGGATCAGGAACGAGGCCGGATCGTACTCGCGCCGCGTCAGCACCACGTCCGAGCGCTCGAGGAACTCACCCGCCAGGAACTCGTCGACCGGCTTCGGCCAGCGGTCCTGGCGCGCCTCGCCCTTGGTGTACTTGCGCACCGGCGGCTTGCGATCCGTGCTGACGGCCAAGCCGTCGCCCGCCAGCGCCAGCGCCGCGAAAGCCGAGACGAGTATCGCCGCAAGATGCCGCTTCATGGCCGCTTCCCCCTTTGGCCTCGTGCCGCATTAACTACCACCGCATGCGTCGCAAGGGCAAATTCGCGCCGGCAAGCACAAACGCTCGAACCTTTCCCGCCCGCGCCGCGACCCATGGTCACTCCGGATGTGGGAGGGGACCATGCAGCACCTGTTCAACCTCACCGCCCAAGCCGCCAAAGTCGCCGCCTTCTGGCTGCTGACCGCGACACCGGTCGTGGTCTCGCTGGAGCCCGCAGTCTCGGCCCCCGCGCCGACGATCGTGCTCGCCGAGATTCGTCTGCCGCCGTCGAACCCGCGCCGCCGCTGACCAAGCTCGACCTCGAGTGGCCTGCGCCGTGGCCGTCGTGCAACGCGCGCGACCTCGATTCTCCCGCAGGGGCGACCGCCTTCCTGCGAACGGTGCTAAACTTTTTTGATGCTGTTGCGATCCGCGGGTGCAATCACCCGCCGACGAAGGAGATTGTGATGACGCTGCCTCGCGCATCCGCGATTGTGCTCGCCGCGCTGACGGCCCTCGCGCCGCTGGCCGAGACCGCTGCCGCCGGCGGCCACGGCATCCGCCGCGATCGCGGCACCGACGGCCTCGACCATGGCTACGTTACCGCCGTCAGCAGGTTCGGCAACGGCAGCGTGACGGCGCCCGTGCGCATGACCGCCAACGGCCCGCAGGTGCGCCATCCGGGCGGCGCCTGGTATTATTGCCGGCGCAGCTGCTCGGAGACGCTGCGAGTCGAGACGGTCGACGTGTTCGAGGCGCAGGCCGGATATGGTGCCGAGTGCGGCGTGCTCGGCTGCCTGGAGCTGGTCTGGCCGCGGTGAAGGCGGCGCGATCGATCCGCTCCGCCGGCAACCTCAGCTCCCGCCGCCGGTGTCCGGCTCGGCGAAGATGCGGCGCATCAGCGGCGCCAGCCGGCGTGCACCGAGCGCCGACAGGTGGTTGTCGTCACGATACAATGGGGCGCCTTCCTCGGCCGCAAGGCACCGCGCCGCATCGCACAGCCGGTCCGCAGGGTCGATCGTGCGCACCGAATACCGCCGGCCGAGGCGCTCGATGATGGCCCCGAGCCAGCGACCGCGCTCGTCGTGCGCGGCCCGCGTCGGCCCCTCGATCCCGGCCGCTCCCTCGCCCTGGATGAGGCGCCGGGCGAGCCGGATCGGCACATCGAATCCGGTATCGGGCACCTCAAGCACGATCCAGGCGCGCGCCCCGGCCGTCTCGATTTCGGCGATCGTGCGCGCGAGCCCCCGCTCCATGACGGCGAGGCTCTCCGCGACCGACACCTCCTGCGAGGCAGCATCCTGCAGCACGCGCTGCCGCGCGGCCGCCGCCGAGCCAGCCGAGAGTCCGCTGGTGTAGCCGCTCCAGCGCGCCGCCAGCACCACGTCGCTGTAACGACCGCGACGGATCAGCTCGACGACCGCGCGGTTGAACTCTGCACAGGCCTCCGAGCGCCCCCGCCGCTTGCGCGGCCAGGCTTCGACGAGCGGCGGGCAGCCCGTCGCCGCGAGATACGAGACGGATCGGTCGTACCGCTCGCCGAGCGCCACGAACGCCGGCCGCAAAGCCCAGGCGTGGCTGTCGCCCCACAGCAGCACGCCGCCTTCCGAGCTCGGCTTGCCGCCGAACGTGCACACCTCGCCCGCCCGGATGCTCTCCGGCGTCGCTTGGCTCTCGCAGGACTTGCCCATCAGCTTGAAGTCGAGCCGATCGCGATCGAGCGCCCGGACCTCGGGCCCGAGCCGGCCGGGCAGCCCCTCGCCGAGCGTGATTCCGCCGGCCGCGAGGAGCAGCGCAACCGACACCCCTCCGGCACTCGCAAACATGCGGCGGAGCCCGAGCCAGCCCCGGCGCGCGCGGATCGGCCGCTCGAGATACAGCCAGCTCGCCAGCGCAAGCAGAAACGACACCACGATCAAAGCCGCGATCTCGATCGGCTCGGGCGCGCGCTCGGCGATGTAGCGGAAGTAGGCTAGCAGCGGCCAGTGCCACAGGTACCACGCATAGGAGACGAGCCCGACCAGCACCAGCGGCGGCACCGACAGCAGCCGCCCGCCGATCGACGGCGCGGCGAGGCCCGACCAGATCACCAGGCAGGCGCCGGTCACGGGCAGCAATCCCGCCGCTCCCGGCATCTCGGTCTGTTGGTCGTAGGTTGCGATCGCCAGGCCGATCAGCGCGAGGCCAGCGAGCGAGGCCGCATCGACGACCACCCGCCGCCCGGGGGCCGGCACTGCGCCGAGCGCCAGCAGGCAGCCGGCGATGAGCTCGTAGGCACGGGTGTGCGGTAGAAAGAACCCCTCTACCGGAAACGCGACCGTCGCGTGCACCGCCGCCAGCAGGGACAGCGCCGCGAACAGCACGGTGAGCGCCGGCAGCCACTTCGGCCGGTGCCGCAGCATCCCGTACAGCAACAACGGCCAAGCCAGATAGAACTGCTCCTCGACTGCGAGCGACCACAGGTGCAACAGCGGCACCTCGCCGAGCGTCGCGTCGAAATAGCTGCCCTGGTCGGCGAAATAGAAGTTGGCGCCGAGCACCAGCGAGTAGAACGCGCTGGCGGCGAGCCGCTTGAGATCGAGCGCCGGCATCACCACGAGGCCGACGGCCAGCACCGCCACCAGCACCACCGCGAGCGTCGGCAGCAGGCGCCTGACGCGCCGCTCGTAGAACCGGGCCATCGAGAACGTGCCGGCACGCATCTCGGCGGATATGATCGCGGTGATCAGAAACCCGGAGATGACGAAGAACACGTCGACCCCGACGAAGCCGCCAACGAAGCCGGGCACGCCGAGGTGATAGAGCACCACGGCGAGGATCGCGATCGCGCGCAGCCCGTCGATGTCCGCCCGATAGGCGAGCGCGACATCACGGACGACGGTACTGTGGCGCGCCTCCTGCACGGTCCCCCTTGCCCCCCCATGGTAGAGGTCGGCTCTTATCATGGTCCGCTTCAGTGCGCATACGGCCACGCCTCCCGCTTGTGAGCGACGAAGAAGACCATATGTTGATGATATGTGTGCACATCGTTCAACCGTGCTGCTGACCGGCTTCGGCGCGTTCCCCGGCGTGCCCGACAACGCGACCGCGCGCCTGGTCGCAGCGCTCTCGGAGGCCGCGCGCGGGCGCTTTGCGGCGCGCTTCGTCGCCGACGTGCTGCCGGTCGAGTGGGTTGCAGCACCGCAGCGCCTGTCACAATTGCTGGCGGCCCATCGCCCACAAGTTGCCCTGCATTTCGGCGTCTCGCACGAGGCGCAGGGCTTTGCCATCGAGCGGTGCGGGCGGAACACGTGCGCAGCGACGCCGGACGCGGCCGGGGCACTGCCCAAGCTTGCCCACCTCGATCCGGATGGTCCGCCGGCACGCACGGCAAGCCTTCCCGTCGAGCGCCTGGTGGCCCGGCTCGCCGCGCTCGGCCTGCCGGCCTGTATATCGGAGAGCGCCGGCACGTATCTCTGCAATGCGCTGCTCTACCACTCTCTCGGGGCCGGCACGACGCCGGACGGCGGCCGTCTAACCGGCTTCGTCCACATCCCGGCCGAGCTCGCGGGCTCCGGCGGCGGGAGCCGCACCACACTTCACCGGCTCGACTGGGACGGCGCCCTGGCCGGCGGCCTGGAGATCGTCGCGGTGTGCCTGGAGGAGGTCGCCGCGCTCGAGCAGGCCGACTGAACACGGCCCTTCATACGCCCAGCGCGTCGAGCGCGCGCATCAGCTCGGGCGCGGTGCGGATAGTGCCGACCTCGATGCCGCGCCAGCTCTTCAGCACCTGCCGCTTGACGAGACCGTGAACCTCCGGGAACAGCCGCTCGATCAGCGCCACCACGGCGCCGGCCGAGGCCCGGGTGGCGCCGTCGTCGACCTTGAGTGCAAAGCCGAGCTCGAGCTCAGGGAAGCCGCCGCAGTAGACACCCTCGGCGCCGGTCTTCATGAACACCTCGCCCGGCAGGTTCCGCATGACGACGGTGTCGGCGCGTCCGGGCCCGGCGACCAGCTCCGGCTCGGCCCAGCAAGCGGTGAGGATGCGCTCGACCGCGGCGCGGCGCGCCGGCGGCAAGCCATCGCCTGTCACCAGCCGCGCGAACAGCGTCGCCATGATCGACAGCGGCATCGCCCAGTTGGGGACCGAGCAGCCGTCGCGACCCATGGCCTCCGGGCCGAGCGGGCAGCCGGTGAGATCGACCAGCGCCTCGAGCACGCGCCGCTGCACCGGATGGTCGGGCTCGAAATAGCCGTCCGTCGGCTCACCCAGGTGCACCGCCGTCGCCAGCATGCCGGCATGCTTGCCCGAGCAGTTGTTGTGCAGCTGGGTCGCATCTCGGCCGGAAAGCCACAACGCCTTGGCCGCCGCCGCGCCGAGCGGAGGATGCGCACCACAGCCGAGGTCGCGCTCGGCGAGGCCGACCCGGGCCAGCATGTCGGCGGCGATGCGGGTGTGGCGATCGGTGCCGGTGTGTGAGGCACAGGCGAGCGCGATCTCGGCGTGGCCGAAGCCGTAGCGGTCGGCGGCTCCGGTCTCGATCAGCGGCAGGCACTGGATGGCCTTGATCGCCGAGCGCGGAAACACCGCGCGCGCGATGTCGCCGAGCGCCAGAACAATCTCGCCGCTCGGGCGCGTGATCGCGATCGCGCCGCGGTGGAAGCTCTCCACCAGCGGTCCGCGCGTCACCTCGATCAGGATCGGATTGGTCATGGTCGGGGAGCCGCTCCGTGTTCGCTCGATTCGCCCCGCCGGGGCCGGCACGCGCCCTTCTAGTGTGCGATGCGGCAAGATGGAAGCACCACCACCTCGGGCAAAGGGGTCGAGCGGCCGACTTGCCCCGCAGCGGCGATCCCGCCGGCCGGCTACCAGTTGTCCGGTGGTGCGCTGCGAGCCTCGCCGACCAAATCGTCGAGGCCCTCGGAGGTGAGGGTGGCAAGGAACGCGACCAGCGCCTCGCGCTCGCCCGCGTCGAGCCCGAGCGGCCGAACGAGTGGGCTCTGGCCTTGGTGAGGCTTGCCGCCGCCATCGTAGAAGGCCACCACTTCGGCCAGCGTGCGCAAGCCGCCGTCGTGCATGTAGGGTGCAGTGAGCGCGACATTCCGTAGACTGGGGGTGCGGAATTTCCACAAGTCCCTGGGATCGAGGGTCGCCTCGTAGCGGCCGAGGTCGGCTATTGCCGCCGCCGAGACGCTGGCAATGACCTCCCGCCCCAGCCGGTAGCGGACACCCGGCGCCACCTCGATCGCCTCCCCTGCCTCGGGCCGCTGGCGGAGCTGCTCGCGCCACCAGCCGTAACCGGTGTCGTGAAAGCGCTGGTCGGTCAACAGCGCGTCCCTCTCGCCGATCGTGTGGCATTGCACGCAGCCGGCCTTGCCGGTGAACAGCGCGAGCCCGCGCTGCTCGTCGGCCGTCAATGCGCCGACCTCGTTGCCGTAGCGCCAGCGGTCGAAGCGGCTCGAACCGGCGACCAGCGTGCGCTGGTATTCGGCGAGCGAGGCGCCGATCGCGTCGAGGCTGACGCCATGACCGAACGCCTGCTCGAACCGCCCCCGATAGTCAGGCAACGTCCGCAGCAGCTCGACGACGCGGCCGACAGAGGGGTTCGCCATCTCGTTGACCGCCACCAGCGGCCCGATGAATTGCGTCTCCAGCGCGCTCTCGCGGCCGTCGTGGAACAGCGGCCCGAGCAGGGCGACGTTGATCAGTGTCGGCGCATTGCGCTTGACGGTCCGCCCCTCGAAGCCGACCGCGGTCGCCATCTCATTGTTGGCGAACGCCTGCTCCGGCACGTGGCACATGCCGCAGGAGATCGTGCCGTTGAACGACAGGCGCCGATCGAAGAAGATCTTGCGGCCAAGCGCGACCATCGCCGCGCTCCCCCTTCCGGCCGGAACGGCCGGCAGTCCGAGATGCGTCGCCCGGCTGCGCTCGAGCGCCCGGCCCGGCCAATCCTGGTCGGCAGCCGCCATGGTGCCCGTGAGCGCCGTCATGCCCATGAGCGCAGTGATTCCCGCTGTCCGGAAATATGCGTCGACCGGCATGCTAGCCCGCTCCGGCCTGCTCGAGCAGCAGCGTGGCGATGTCGCTCATCAGCAGGCGCGGGTCCATCGTGCCGAGACCGTAGATATTGCGGATACGCCCGCTGGCATCGACCAGGAACAGGCGCAGCGTGTGATTGATGCGGCCAAGGTCCGTACCGCGATCGACGACCTGCCCGAAGCCTTTGAGCAGCGGCTTCAGATCCTCCTCCGACGTGCCGGTGAGGAAGTGCCAGTCCATGACGTGACCCGCCGCGACCTCGGCTCGGCGCGGATCGGCGAGCGCCGCAAGGGCCGCCGGCGGATCGCGTTTGGGATCGAAACTGATGGTGACGAGCTGCACGGACACGCGCAGCGGCGCCGCCGTGCGGCTCGCATGCTCGATCTCGTAGAGCAGCGACATCGCCAGCGGACAACCGTTGACGTCGGTGCAAGTGAGATAGACGAAGCTGACGAGCGAGATGCGCCCTTTCAGCAGCGACCCGAGATCGACGCGCACGCCGGTATGATCGAGCAGCACGGCGCTCGCTGCCGGCTTGATCGGCGGCAGCGCGTAGCTTCCGGGCTCCGGCGGCACGAAATCGAAGTCCGCGGTCCGCGGGAATTGATCCGGCAGGGCGCGCAGGGCCGCGAGATCGAAAGCCTGCCGTCCGACCCGTTGCCCGCCGCTCCCCGTCAGCCACACGCCGCCGGCCGCGGCGAACGCCGCCGCCAGCAGCCCGATCGTCGTCACTCCTCTGCGCATCGTCGTCATGCCCTCCGGGCCGGAGAGCGCAAGCCCGCTCTCACGCGCTGTAGAGCTTGCTCGAGCCGAACGTCATCAGGTGTGCGCGGCCCAGGCCCTCCTTGAAGGAATCGATGGCAAACTTCTCGGTCAACTCCTTGCCGTCCCAGGCGTAGCCCTTGATGAACTGCTCGTTGTCGGCGCCCTTCTTGTCCCAGTTGGCGAGCAGCGAGGCGGTGAAGTAGACGCGCTTTCCGTCCCAGCTCTGCGACACCATGTTGACCTGGGCGGCGATCTTCTTCTCGTAGACCTGCTTGGGCTTCATCGGGTCGGAGATGTCGAAGAGGCGCGTTTTGCCGTCCATGAACGTGTTGACCCACAGAGTCTTGTCGTCGGAGGCGATCGAGATGTCGACGGGCAGCGGGATCTTTGAGGGATCCCCGATGTCGGCGACCTCCTTCGCCTGCCACTCGCCCTTGGCGTCCTCGTAGATCAGCCACAACTTGGAGGTCAGCGCCGAGGAGGTGAACGCCCAGTTGCTGGTCGGGCCCCAGCCGAAGCGGATCTCCAAGGGCGCGCCCGGCACCTTGAACACGCGGCGCGGCTTGCGGGTGTGCAGATCCCACTGCACGACGGTACCACCGAAGCGCTGCATCGCCTCCTTGTCCTGCAGCATCTTACCGAAATCCATCATGTAGTTCGACCAGCCGGTGAACGACGAGGTCAGCATCACGTTCTTGCGGATCAGCGCTCGCACGTCGTAGCCGTAGCCGTCGGCGAAATCGTCGACCAGCTTGGCGCCGCGCGGATCCTCCTTGGTCGGGATCCAGTGCGTGGCGACGAATGTGCCCTCGTCGGTGTACTCGACCAGCGCCGTGCGGCCGCCGTGATCCCTGTCGTTGGACAGGGCGGAGATGATCATGCGGCCGGGCAGCGCGTAGAACGTGTGCGGGCCGACCGCGCCGCCCGAATCCTTGACGAACGTCTCGATCGTCTTGGCAAGCCTCGGTTTGCCGGCATCGCTCGCCACGTCGAAGATGAAGATCCGGCTCGTATCGAGCCCGCCGGCCCACAGTGCGCGCCGGTCGGAGGTGAAGCCGGCGTGATGCGCCTCGTGGCGACCGCCGACGGAAACCGAGTTGACGACCTTTCCGTAGGTCGGCGAGCCGGGCCGCACGTCGACCGTTACCATCTTGTCGGAGGCATCGCCTACGCCCTCGACGCCGAGCGTCCAGACGTACATGTACTCTTCCTGGCCGGTGATCATCGGCATGTAGGGCGACTGACACGTCTCGTCGGCCCACGCCGGAACGAGATGCCCGGCGGTGCCGAGCATGAGCGTTGCCGCCGAGCCCGCGAGCACTTGCCGACGGCTGAGGTGATCGAGCATGTCTGTCATGGTGCGTTCTCCTTGATTGAGTCGGCTTGCTTCAGAGGTTGCGTGCCCCTCGATCTCGTCACCGGCAGCGGTCGCGATCGCTACGCGCGCGCATTACAGCGCCTCGAGCTCGCGTCCGGCATAGAGCGCGTCGAGCGCCTCCTGCTCCAGCTCCGCGTAGCGCCGGGTCACGGTCACCGCGATCTCGCGCGGACGCGGCAGGTCGACATCGATGATCTTGACGATCCGGCTCGGCGCATCGGACATGATGTAGATGCGATCGGCGAGGAACAGCGCCTCCTCGAGCTCGGCGGTGATGAACACGGTCGAAAGGTGCGTGTCCTCGAACAATTTCAGATAGTACTCCTGCATCAGCTCGCGAGTCATCACGTCGAGGCCGCGGAACGGCTCGTCGAGGATCATGACCTTGGGGTTGTTGACGAGCGCCTGCGCGAGCTCCGCGCGCCGCATCATGCCGCCGGAGAGCTGAGTCGGGTACTTGTCCTTGAAGTCGCCGAGCCCGAACCTGTCGAGCAGCTCTGCCGCCTTGGGTCGCGCCGCCTGACGCGAGGAGCCCCGCGAGACCGGGCCGAACAGCACGTTCTCCTCGACTGTCATCCACGGCCAAAGCGCCGTCTCCTGGAACACGAGCAGGCGGTCCGACCCTGCCGCCGCAACCGGCGCGCCGTCCATGGTCAGCGTGCCACGGTCGGGCCGCTGGTAGCCGGCGAGGATGTAGGCGAGCGTCGACTTCCCGCAACCCGATGTGCCCATCACCACGCTGAGCTTGCCGGCCTCGAAGCGGAACGAGCAGTCGGCCAGCACCGCGGTCGGCGCCTGCCCCTTTGCCCTGTACGTCTTGTAGAGCCCGCTACCGACCAGCTCGCCGACCGCTGCTGCCATCTCAGTCTCTCCAATTGCCGCGCGTGGGCCGCCAAACGTCTCAGCGCCGCTTCCACGGCATCATGCGCCACTCGATCACATCGACGACCCAAGTCGACAGCGCGCCCGCGACGCCGATCGAGATCATGCCGACGAACACGACCGGCAGCGTGCTCGACACGTAGCCTTCCCAGGTCAGCCGCCCGAGGCCGCTGTCGCTCGCGATCATCTCAGCCGCGATCACCACGTTCCAGGTCACCGCAATGCCGAGCGTCATGCCGACCGCGATCGATGGGATGACGGCCGGAATGATGATGCGCCGGAAGACCGTGAGCCGCGGTGCCCCGAGCGAGCTCGCCAGCCACAGGTGCTCCTTCTTGATCGCTTTCACGCCGTCGTAGACGTTTATGGTGATGATGAAGAAGGCGCCGATGAAGGTGATGAAGACGATGCTCGCCTCGTTGGTCGGCCAGAACAGGATCGACAGCGGCACCCAGGCGAGCGGCGGGATCGGCCGCATCATCTCGAACACCGGGAACACGATCGCGTTGAAGCGCCGGCTGGTGCCGAGCAGAAGCCCGAGCGGCACGCCGAGGATCTGCGCGAACAGGAACCCGAGCAGCACCCGCTTGAAGCTGATCGCCCATGATTCCCAATAGCCGGGCGAGTACAGGAAGTCCTGCACCAGCACGCGCGCAACCGTGATCGGCCCGGGCAGCTCGTGGAAGCCCGGCAGCCTCAGCCGCACCGCCAGCTCCCAGGCCAGGAAGAACACCGCGATCGACACCAAGCCGCGCCAGTTAAACGTCATCTTCCGCCGCCGCGGCGCGTGCACACTCGCTGCCGGAGCGGCCGTGGCTGTCGTCGGCCCGGCAACGGGATCGACCGCGATCGCGCTCGCTTGCTCCTGCATCACGCCATCTCCCGCTCGCCGCGCTCGAAGGCCTTCTGCGCCTCCTCGCGCACCGCCATCACGGTTTGCTCCTTGAGCGCAATGTAGGCGTGGCTCGCCATCATCTCCCGGCTTCTCGGCCGCGGCAGGTCGACCTTGATGTCGAGCTTCACTGTTCCGGGCCGGGTCGTCATCACGATCACGCGGTCGGCGAGGTAGAGCGCCTCCTCGAGGTCGTGGGTGATGAACATTATGGTTTTTGGATTGTCGCGGAAGATGTTGAGCAGATGCTGGTGCATGGTCGACTTGTTGACCGTGTCCATGGCCCGGAACGGCTCGTCCAGCAGCAGCACCTTGGGATCGTTGATGAGCGCGCGGATGATCTCGACGCGGCGCTGCATGCCGGACGAGAGCTGCGACGGGTACGAGCCCGCGATGCGGTCGAGTCCTCCGGACGACCTCAGCATCGCGATGCCACGCTCCTCTGCCTCCTTGCGACCGACGAGTCCTTGCTTGATCAGGCCATAGGTGACGTTGTCGAGCACCGTCTTCCAGGGAAAAAGTGCGCCCTGCTGGAACACCACCACCCGATCGGCGCCTGGCCGCGGCGGCTTGTCGGGGCTCGCGAGCAGCTCGTCGTCGAGATAGGCCTCGCCACTCGTCAGCGTATCGAATCCGGCGAGGATGTTGAGCAGCGTGCTCTTCCCGCAGCCCGACGGCCCGACGATGGCGAGAAAGTCGCCCGGTGCGAAATCGATGCTGAAGTTGTCGAGCGCGACGACGCGCGCGCCCTCGGGATCGTAGATTTTCGAGACGTTGCGGATCGACACCTTGCCGCTCGACGGCCGTGCAGAGCCCGACTGGTAGCTTGTGCCGTTCAGAGTATCGCGCATGGCTCGTCTCCTCAGCCTGCCGTGCCGAGGCGCTCCTCGCGCCACGCCATGAGCCTGTTCCCGACGATCCTGACCGCGACACTCGACAGATAGCCGACGAAGCCGAGCGTCACCATGCCGATGATGATGGTCGGGTACTGGATCAAATTGTAGGCCTCCCAGATCAGGAAGCCGAGACCGTATTGCGCGGCGATCATCTCGCCCGCCGCGAGCGTGAACCACGCCGCGCCCATAGCGATCTGCAGGCCGGTGAAGATGCTCGGCATCGCGCCCGGGATGATCACGTCTTTGAGGACGTCGGAGCTGGTGCCGCCGAGGCACTGCGCGGCGCGGAAATAGTCCTCGGGAATCGATTTCACGCCGACGTAGGTGTTCATCGTCATGGCGAAGAACGCGACCAGGAAGGTGACGAAGATCACCGCCGGCTCGACGCCGGGGAACAGCAGGATCGCCACCGGCACCCAGGCGAGTGGCGGTACCGGCCGCAACAGGCTGAACAGGCCGTAGGCGTACTGGTGCACGCTCTTCTTCCAGCCCATGAAGATGCCGAGCGGCACACCGAGCACGATCGCCAGCGCGAAGGCGGCGAGCGCCCGGTAGGTGCTGTAAAGGATGTGGACGTAGTAGTCCTTGGTGAACAGCGAGATGCCGTAGGAAGGGTTGAGGCTCAGCCATTCGCGAATCACGCTCAACGGGTCCGGCAGCCGGCCGAATGCGGCGAGCGGCACCCACTTCACGCACGCGTACCAGAGCACCAGGAAGCCGAGGATGCCGCTGGCGGCGAGCCACAGCTGATCGCCGCCGGGCCATTCGTGCCGTTCCGTCTCTGCGAGTGCCGGGTCGGCCATCCCTGTCTCCTATGCGATGCGGCTTTGGTAGTCGGCCGCGCCGAGCAGCTTGTCCACCTCGCCGGCGTCGTTGAGGCGCACACGCGCGATCCAACCGGCTCCATAGGCGTCGTCGTTGACGAGCCATGGCTCTTCGGAAAGCTTGGGGTTCACCTCGACGATCACACCACTGACCGGCGCAAAGAGGTCGGAGGCGACTTTCGTCGATTCGATGCTGCCGAACACACCACCCTGTTCGATTCCGCTACCCGGCTCCGGCACGCTGACGAGGCTCACCTCGCCGAGTTGCTGCTGTGCAAAATCCGATACGCCGATGACGCCGATGTCACCATCACGGCGCACCCACATGTGCTCGGGATGATAGTGGCAATCGTCCGGAAACTTCATCTCCACTCCTCGTCGGTCTCGCTCGACTATGGCTAGGCGATCTGGCGCCCACTCGGCGACTGCAGCAACGTCTCGCACTCCGGCCTGTTGCGGAGCGTGTTCATGACCTTGCACGCACGCTCGCAGATCGCGAGCATCTTGCGCCGCTCCTCGTCGGAGATCTTGCCCTCGATCACCACCCGGGAGACGATGCGCGAAAGCCGCTCGGGCCGCTTCGCCGGCTCGCCGTCACAGGTCACACAAATGCTGGTGACGGGCAGATTGCGACCCTTCGCGTACTCGACCAGAAAGAAGTTGAGGCACGCGGCGGCGGACAGCAACATCAGCTCGACCGCCCGGTGACCGTTCTCGTCGAACACCGTCACCTCGCCGTACTTGGTCCAAGCCGCATAGCCCTTGCTCGGAGTCCATGCACAAGACCCCGTCGGCTCCAGTCCGGCCGGCAGGTCGATCGCCACCTTCTCCGTCACGTCGACCTGCCTAGCGACCACTGTGGCCGGCACGCTGTTCTCCGCGGCCTCGCCTGCGGGCGTTCGTCTACCCATGGATGCAGTCATCGCGGACAAAATCCGTAGTTGGCTGCCGAGGCGGCAACAGCCCGGGACAAAAGCGGGAGATCGAGACGGCACCAGGAGGGTAGTGATCCGCCTCGATCTCCCCGAGGCAAGCGTGTAGCTACTCGACCTTCTTGCGTGGTACGCCTTTGATTGCGCCGACAGGTGCGCTGAGGCCCAGCTGCTTCAGCGCCTCCTTGAGCGGCCCGTCGTTGTAGGCATTGGCAGGCATGTCGGGCGTGGTCAGCACCTTGGCGGAGTGGAGGAAGGCGTAGCCGCTCTTCATCGACGCGATGACCTCGTCGTCGAACACCATCTTGCCGACGTAGTTCACCGGATCGCCGCCGATCAGCTCCGGGTTCTGCTCATAGAGCGCCGACCAGGCGATCTGCGGCGTGTAGCCGACGGTCTCCTTGGCGATCAGCCGCGCTGTCTCCTCCGGGTTCTCGATCATGAACTTGACCGCCTCGATCTCGGCCTTCAGCCAGCCGACCGCGGCCTCCGGGTTCCTCTCGATGAAGTCCTGCCGCATCAGCGTGAAGTTGGCATCGGACTCCTTCCACGGCGCACCGGTCGAGATGTAGCGGGCATGTCCGTTCTCGACCGCGCGCCGCGCATGCGGCTCCCACATCGCGCCGGCCTCGAGCTTGCCGGCCTCGAAGTTCGAGGCGATGACCTCGATCGGCATGTTCAAGACGTCCTTGGGCTTGAACCCGCCCTTGGCGATCGTCGCCAGCACGAAGCGGTTGGCGCAGGTCCCGCGATGCACCGCGAACGGCTTGTCGTTGAGCCATGCCATCGCCTCGGCGTGGGTCTTGAACTCTGGCGCCGACTTGCCGACCAGGATCTTGTTGCAGTTCTGGCCGTTGGAGAACATTGGCACCGAGACGAGGCGGATGTCCGCCTGCTCGCGCTTGGTGGTCGCGACCAGCGAGGGCATGTCGCCCATCGTGCCGATCTGCATCTTGTCGGCAATCAGCGCGTTGACCATCGGCGGGCCGGTCAGATGGGCCTCGAACTTGACCGTGCTGCCGGCCGGAAGATGCTTCTTCCACAGCTCCTTGTGCTTGATGATCACGCCGTTCCACCCACCGGTCCAATAGGGGTGGTAGCCGTAGGTGATGTCGACCGGGCCGGCCGATTTGGCCGCGCCCGCGCCGAGCACGGCCGAGGCGACCGCGGCCAGAACATAGGTAAGGCGTCGTTTGAGCATCGTCTTCCTCCCTCGAGCGGACCCGCCCCGTTGTCGGGCTCGGCATGCACTCCGG
>JBFMEX010000104.1:0-12001 GCA_040752215.1 Pseudomonadota bacterium
TTTGAGGAAGGGTGATGTCTCAGCAACACCATCTAACCTCAACCGGCAGCGGCACGGCCACGGCACAGCGACCCTTGATGGTCGCCTCCGTAGCCTCAACTGTCAGGTGAATACGATCTCAGCACAGCCATTCGATCATTTGGGGTGGATGGTGGTCAGACCCGCAGGGTCTGGCCCCGATCGGGCCCGATCGGCCCCGACCGGCCGTGCGGCAGGGTGCGGTGTTGACCGGTACAGGCCTGACTCTTACGGCAAGCGTGAGCACCGCGAAGGGGGGAGCGCCATGACCGTCGGACCGCGCGAGATCGTCGTGCCCTACCGCCCGATCCCGCTGACGGTGCCAGACGGCATGAAGCCGAACGAGTTCTTCAACAGCGCCGAGAACCTCGCCGACCTCGTCCACAACAACGGCCTGCTGGCCAATCCCGAGGGGCTCTTGCTCTACCGCAAGGCGCTGGGGCACTCGGGCGTATTCGACACCTCGATCATCTACAACACGTCGCAGGCGATCCTCGATCCGTTGGGCCGCCCGGTACGCCGCACCCAGGTGCCGGACCCGGTGCGCCACGTCTGGGACCGCATGAACCAGATCATCATCGAGTACATGATCGAGCGCTATCCGGACCCGGCGAGGCATCTCGTGCTGGCCGGCGAGGCGAGCCTCGACGCCACCTGGCCGCTGACCTCGCCCGGCGTGCCGAGCATCCGCATGCTCCACAACCACTTCATCGTGTTCGCGATGGACGAGCTCGCCGCCGCGCCGCTCGCCGACGCCGCCAACCCAAATCTGACCGACGGCGGCCAGCACAGCCTGTTCCAGGCCTACATGCGCGACGTCTACCGCGCCTTCTTCGACGCCGCGCTCGATCTCGAGATCCTGAGGCCGCTGCCGGCGAGCGAGACGCGGCTCGCGCTGACCGGCTATCCGCAGGGACTGCCGGCGTGGGAGATCCAGGGTGGCGTCGAAGCGCTTGGCAAGGTGCGGTTCTGGAAGGAGTACGATCTCGTTCTCAAGGGCTTCATCGACTTCTATCGCACGTTCTTCTCGCAGGTCTCGACCCGCAACGCGCCGATGCTTGCGGACGTCAACTTCCCGGCGCAGGTGGAATCCGTGCTGCTGTTCTCCAACGAGTTCCTGGCGACCGCGAAGAAGGTGCGCGACCGCTGCATCGTCGATGCGCTCTACGCCAACCTGATCCGCTGGCAGCCGGCGTTCAAGCAGCTGATCTACCGCACGGAGGCGGACAAGCTCGTCGTCACGATCAGCCAGAACTCGATCGGCAACGCGATCACCGAGCTTCTGGGCGTCGTCGTCAAGCGCGTGCCCGACGCCGACGGCTACGCCCGCTTCGAGCCGCGCCTCGTCGAGCAGCTGCTGGAGGTCCGCGCGCGTCTCGTCGAATCCGACCTCGGTACGGCCATTGCGACCGCGGGGTGGGGCGAATAGCGCGCCTTGAGCCGGATCGATGGGCCCATGCCTTGACGCGCGCGGCCGATTTTCGTCTACTGACGGCTCATCCAATCCCGCTGTGTTGATCCGCCAATCAGCGAGCCGCTGCGAAGCGGCTCCTTTTTCCCACCATTCGCATGAGTTTGCCCCTGCTTTCCGTACCCAGTCGTCTGGCGATGTTTCTCGATTTCGACGGCACGCTGGTCGAGCTCGCAGAGCAGCCGGATCAGGTGCACCTGCGTCCGTCGACGTGCCGGGCGCTGGCGGAGCTGGAGCGGCTGCTCGGCGGCGCGTTGGCGATCGTCACCGGCCGAGAGATCGCCAGTATCGATCGGTTCTTGCACCCGTTGCAGCTGCCGATTGCCGGCATTCACGGGCTGGTGCGGCGCGACGCCACCGGCCGCGTGCATATGCCGGATGCGAACGACGCGTTTCTCGCCAACGCGGCGGCAGCGCTCGGCGCGCTGGTCGCGCGCGAGAGCGGACTGCTCGTCGAGCACAAGTCGCAGAGCGTCGCGTTGCACTATCGGCAGCGGCCGGACCTCGAGCCGTTGTGCCTCTCCGAGATGGAGCGGCTCGCCAACGGCACGTCGGGAATTGTCGTCAAGCGAGGGAAGATGGTCGTGGAGGCGGTCTCTGACGGCGCCGACAAGGGAAGTGCCGTGCTCGCCTTTATGGCCGAGGCGCCATTCTCAGGCCGTCTCCCGCTCGTTGCCGGCGACGACGTCACCGACGAGGACGCCTTTCGCGTGGTGAACGGGCTGGGCGGCATCTCCATCAAGATCGGCGAGGGACCGAGCATGGCTCGCTTCCGGGCCGAGGGTACCCAGTCTTTCCTTGCATGGCTCGAGTCGACGGCATCGAATATGGCAACGGAAGCGGGCGAGCATGGGCGGTCTTGACCTCGGGCTGATCGGAAACTGCTGCGTCTCGGCGCTGGTCGATAGCCGGGCGCGGATCGTGTGGTTCTGCCTGCCGAGGTTCGACGGCGATCCGGTTTTTCACGCCCTGTTGGGTGGTCCCGCAGACGCGCCGGATTCGGGGGTTTTCGCCATCGAGCTCGAGGATCTGGTCTCCAGCTCTCAGTTCTACGTTGCCAACACGGCCGTCCTGCGAACGGTGCTGGTCGGCAGGGAGGGCTCGCTCGAGATCACCGATTTCGTGCCTCGGTTCGTCTGGCGCGATCGCTCGTTCCGTCCGCAGACGCTGGTGCGTCGAGTGAGGCCATTGTCCGGCAGCCCCAGGATTCGCATCAAGGTGCGTCCACGCTTCGCGTACGGTGGGATTGCGCCGACGGTCACGCACGGATCCAACCACATTCGCTACCTGGGAGACGGACAGGTCGTTCGCCTGTCGACAGACGCACCGCTCGATTATGTGATGGGCGAGACGCCCTTCATCCTCGACGAGCCGCTCAACCTAGTTCTCGGCCCCGACGAGACATTGGGCGAGGGTGTTGCCGAGACGGCACGCGATTTCGAGGAGCGAACGATTGCCTACTGGCGCGACTGGGTTCATCGCCTTGCGCTGCCCTATGAGTGGCAGGACGCCGTGATCCGCTCTGCGATAACGCTCAAGCTGTGCAGCTACGAGCCGACCGGGGCGGTGGTGGCGGCGATGACGACCAGCATACCGGAGGCGCGCGACTCCGGGCGCAACTGGGACTACAGGTTCTGCTGGGTGCGGGACGCATTGTTCGTGGTGCGGGCGCTGAACAGCCTCTCTGCGGTGCGAACCATGGAGAACTACCTCCGCTGGATCATGAACATCGTCGCCATCTCGAAAGGCTCGCATATGCAGCCCGTTTACGGCATCGGCCTGGAGCAGCAGCTGCCGGAGCGAATCGCCGAGCACCTTCCGGGCTATCAGGGGATGGGTCCGGTGCGCATCGGCAATCAGGCGTGCGAGCACTATCAGCACGACACCTACGGCAATGTCATCCTGGGGGCGTCGCAGGCATTCTTCGACCGACGCATGTTCATGCACGTCGGAGTGGAGGAGTTCGAGCGCCTGGAGCTTCTCGGAGAGCAGGCCTTCAAGCTGCACGATCAGCCCGATGCGGGCATCTGGGAGCTTCGCTCGCGGGCTCGCGTTCACACCTCCTCGAGCGTGATGTGCTGGGCGGCCTGTGATCGCCTGGGCCGGATCGGTATGCATCTCGGTATCGCGGACCGTGCAGCGTTCTGGCGTGAGCGGGCAGGCCTCGTCAAGGACCGGATCTTGAGAGAGTCGTGGTCGGAGCAGCGTCGGGCATTCGTCGAGAGCTTCGGTGGAAAGCACCTGGACGCCAGCGTGCTCTTGATGAGCGAGGTCGGCTTCATCGATCCGCGCGACCCGCGCTATGTGTCGACAGTGGAGGCACTCGAGGAATCGCTGGCGCGCGGCCCGTTCATGATGCGCTACGAGGAGGAGGACGATTTCGGTGCGCCGGAGACGGCATTCAACGTCTGTGCGTTCTGGCGCGTCGATGCACTGGCGCGGATTGGTCGCCGCGAGCAGGCGCGCGAGTTGTTCGAGGCTTTGCTTGCGGCGCGAAATCCCTTGGGCTTGATGTCGGAGGATGCGGACTTCTCCTCCGGCACGGCCTGGGGTAACTTCCCGCAGACCTATTCGATGGTGGGCATCATCAATGGTGCTGTCCGGCTGTCCAAGCCTTGGGAGGCCGTGACATGAGCCGTCTGGTCGTCGTATCGAACAGGGTCGCAGATCTCGAGCAGTCGGTTCAGTCCGGTGGACTGGCCGTCGCGCTGGGCGATGCGCTCAAGGAGACGCATGGGCTCTGGTTCGGCTGGGACGGAAACATTGTCGAAGAGGGGTCTGAGCTCGAGCCGACCACCTCGCAGCAGGGACAGGTCCACATCGCGACGGTGCCGCTGACACGGCGCGAGTACGAGCAATACTATCTCGGCTATTCGAACAAGATTCTCTGGCCGACGTTCCATTATCGGCTCGATCTCGCGGTCTTCGATCCCACCTTCTTCGAGGGATATCGAAACGTGAACCGGCGTCTCGCGCAATCGCTAGCCAGGCTGCTCGGACCCGATGATCTCGTCTGGATACACGACTATCACTTGATACCGCTCGCGGCCGAGCTGCGCGACCTCGGCGTACGTCACAGGATAGGGTTCTTCCTCCACATTCCATTCCCCCCGCCCGACATACTGCTGGCGCTGCCGGATCACGATTGGCTGGCCCGCTCGCTCTTCTCCTATGATGTCGTCGGCTTCCAGACATCCATCGATGCCGGCAACTTCGTGCGCTACGTCGTCGAGCATGGCGGCGGCAAGGAGTTGGACGGAAATCGCGTCTCTGCATTCGGATCCACCGCCGTGGCCGATGTCTTCCCGATCGGCATCGACGCAGACTCGTTTCGCGCCATGGCGCATACCGCGGAAGCCGACCTGCAGATCGCACGGCTGCAGCGTCGCAGCATGGCAAACACGTTCGTCATCGGTGTCGATCGGCTCGACTATACTAAGGGTCTGCCCGAGCGGATGAAGTCGTTCCGGCGCCTGCTCGAGCTGTTCCCCGAGAACAGGAAGGCGGTCACATTGATGCAGATCGCCCCGCCCACGCGCGAGGAGGTGGAGGCCTACGCCGATATCCGTCAGGAGCTCGAAGGGCTGTCGGGCGCGATCAATGGCGAGTTCGGCGATTTCGACTGGACGCCGGTGCGCTACATCCACCGGGCCATGCCGCGCCCGACGCTCGCCGCGCTGATCCGGGGCAGCAAGGTCGGTCTCGTCACCCCGCTGCGAGACGGGATGAACCTCGTCGCCAAGGAATACATCGCGGGCCAGGATGACGACGATCCGGGCGTGTTGGTGCTGTCGCGGTTCGCGGGGGCAGCGGAGGATCTGGTCGAGGCGCTGATCGTCAATCCATACGACACGGAGGAGGTCGCCAATGCCATACAGCGCGCGCTCGAGATGTCGAGGGACGAGCGCCGGGAGCGACACCAGGCGCTGATGGCCCGAGTGAGGCAGCGCGATGTCGCAAGCTGGCGCAAAGCGTTCCTGACGACGCTCGGGCGCAGTGGCGGACAGGAAGCCGCGTGAACGGAACGGGTGAGACGTCCGCGTGCACGCCCAGTAGGGTCACATTATCTCGCTCCGCCGAAACACGGCGAGTAGAGGAAGGTTCGTGGCTGCGAAGCACCGGTCCTGACTGCGCCGGCGCGTTTTCTCACACCACCCCCGCCCGGAGCAGGTCGTGGACGTGCAGGATGCCGATCGGCTTGCCCTTCTCGACGACGAACAGCGCGGTGATGCGCGAGGCGTTCATGATCTCGAGCGCGGCCGAGGCGAGCGTGCCGGGCGTCACCGTCTTTGGCTTCCTAGTCATGATGTCGGCCGCCTTCGCCTTCAGCAGGTCCTCGCCCATGTGACGGCGCAAGTCGCCGTCGGTAACGATCCCGGCGAGCTTGCCCTTCGCGTCGACGATGCCGAGGCAGCCGAACGCCTTCTGCGTCATGGTGACCAGCGCCTCGCCCATCGCCGCGCCCTTGTCGGCGATCGGTAGCTCCGCGCCCTTGTGCATCAGGTCGCCGACGTACCTGAGACTGGCGCCGAGCGAGCCGCCTGGGTGGAACACCTTGAAATCGTGCGCGGTGAAGCCCTTGGCCTCCAACAGCGCAATCGCCAGGCAATCACCGATCGCCAGCTGCATCGTGGTCGAGGTGGTCGGCGCGAGACCGTGCGGGCAGGCCTCCTTGGCGCGCGGCAGCTCGAGCACCACGTCCGAGTTCTTGCCGAGAGCCGAATCGGTGCGCGAGGTGATCGAGATCAGCGGCACGCGGAAGCGGCGCGAGAAGGTGATGATGTTCTTGAGCTCGACCGTCTCGCCCGACCAGGAGAGCGCTAGAATCACGTCGTCGCGAGTGATCATGCCGAGGTCGCCGTGCGAGGCCTCGCTCGGATGCACGAAGAACGCCGGCGTACCGGTCGACGCGAACGTCGCCGCGATCTTCTGCCCGATGTGGCCGCTCTTGCCGATGCCGGTGACGATCACGCGCCCGCGCGCGGCCTCCAGCAGCCGCACCGCCATCGCGAATGGCTCGGCGAGGCCATTGTCGAGGTGGGCGCGCACCAGTGCCAGCCCCTCGCCCTCGAGTTCCAGCGTCCGCTGGGCCGAGCGGATGCTGGCTGGCGTGCGGGACTTGCCCCCCTCGATCGTCTTCAATTTGCGCATGAGCAACGCCGTCATGGGCGCATCCCTCCGTCTCTCGCCAGCGCGCTGACGCGGAACCATGGAAAACTGCGCCGTTTCCCCCACGAGCGATGCATAGCATCGGCAACGCGGTCCCGCTAGCCGGTCCGCTGGGCCCCCGGTCATCCTCCCCAGCGACGCAAACGTCATGTGTAAACGCCACCTTAACCCGAGTCGCGTCAGCCTCGCCGCCGGACAAGTGTGCGTACTGAGATCAATTCGCTACCCATTCGCGCACCTTGACCACGCCATTCCGCCACTCGCTGCTGATTGCGCTCCTCCTCGCCGGCCCGCAGGCGGCAGTCGGCGTCCAGCGGGCGCTTGCGCAGGAGCCCACCCCGGCGATCCGGCCGACGATCATGGCCGGGCCGTCGATCGGCCGGGACGATCTGGTCGCCGGACCCGAGACCGGGACCGCGCTGCCGCCGGTGCTGCCGGAGGACGAAGCCGACGTGCGCGACGGCGATCCGGCACGCTCTCGCGCCGATGGGCTGAGGCCGGCTGTCCAGGACGGCGCCCCGCCGCCCGACGAGGCCTCCTTGCTGCTGCGCGACGGCGTCATCGATGTCGGCGAGCCGGAGGATTCCGGCGACGGCGCCGATCCGGCCGTCACCGACGCGCGCAGCCGGGACGACATCGCGCTGTTCGAGAACCCGCGCGCACCGGACGACGTCCTGCTGTTCCAGATCGAGGAACTGGAGCCGATCGCCGACCGCCGTATCCGCCGCCTGTTCGCGCGCGAGCCGTTCGATCCGGTCGGCATCCGCGTCGGCTCGTTCGTGCTGTTCACAGAGGCGGAGGTCTATGCGCTCTGGTCCTCGAACGTGTTTCGCAGTCCCATTGCCGAGGGCGATTCGTCTCTGTGGGTGCGGCCCTACGCGCGGCTCGTCTCCGACTGGCGCGCGCACGCGCTCGAGTTCAGAGCCGAGGGCACCTTCAGCCGCTACGCGGACTTCTCGAGCGAGGACGACAACGGCTATGCGCTCGACGCTCGAGGCCGTCTCGACGTGACCCGGCGGACAGATATCCAGGGCGGCCTCATGCGCACCGAGGCCGACGAGAGCCGCTCGGCGATCGACGCCAGCAGCGCCGGCGAGCGCCCGCGGGTGACGACCGACCAGGCGGCGCTCGCCGCCCGCCACCGCTTCAACCGGCTGACACTGCAGCTGCGCGGTGCCGTGACCGACACCGACTACTCGGACACGCGCAACGGCACGACGCTGATCCGCAACGACGACCGCGACGTGCGCCAGGGCGAGGTGGCGGCACGAGCGAGCTGGGAATTCAAGCCGACGCTATCGGCCTTCACCGACGTCGCGCTGGTCCGGCGCGATCATGCGGCGCCGGCGACGAGCGATGGCCTCTCGCGCGACTCGAACGGCGAGCGCTACCGCATCGGCCTCTCGTTCGGCTCGACGGGTGCCTATCTGCGCGGCGAGGCGAGCCTCGGCTATGGCCGACAGGAGGCCGACGACGTGCGCCTGGCCGTCGTCGACGGCCTGCTTTTCGACGCCAATCTCGCCTGGCGCATGAGCGAGATCACCACGCTCCTGCTGACCGGGCGCTCGGACATCGAGGATTCGACGACCGCCGGCACCCTCGGTGCGATGACCCGCGAGTTCGGACTCGAGGCGCGCCACGCCCTGCGCCGTCATCTCGTCGCCAGTGCCGGCATCAACCTGCTGCGCCGCGATTTCGCCGGCATCGACATCGCCGAGCGTGAGGTTCGCACCGCGCTCGGCCTCGAGTACTTCCTCGCGCGTGAGGCGGTGTTGTTCGGCCGCTACCAGCACACCGATTTCCGCTCCGACCAGCCGGCGAGCGACTTTGTCGACGACGAGGTTCGCGTCGGCGTCAGGTTGCGCCGGTAGGATCTTTGCGCGCACCGGCCGTTTGCGGTCTCATTTCGACCGGCGGCGGCGCTCGGCCTCCTCGAGCAGCAGGCCGACGCGACGCGGCAGCTCCGTGAAGTGCAGGAACTCGTCGTCGAAGCCGGCCGCATCGCCGAGGCCCTCGATATTCTTGATCCACAGCCGGCGCACGCCCTCGCGTCGCTCGCAGACGATGAAGCCGTCGTTCTCGAGCGCCCTCAGCGTGCGGTTGACGTGGATCGAACTCAAGCCGAGCGCGTCGGCGATCAGCTGTTGTGTGAGCGGCAGCTCGAAAGTGCTCTCCAGCCGACCATTGCCGTCCTCGACCAGGCCGATCAGCTTCAATCGCCGCCACAGCTCGAGGACCAAGTGCGCCACCCGGCTATAGGCGCTGCGCCGGCCGATGCTGGCCAGATGCTCGACGAGAATCGATTCCTCGCGCGCGTTGCACCAGAAGATTGCGGCGCACATCAGCGGGTGCATCTCGGTCAGCCGCACGATCTCCTCGGTGCGGAACTGCGAGTAGCGGATCGGCGTCAGCGTGGTGATCGTGAAATCGGCGCGCGGGAAGATGCAGGCGTTGAGGCACATGAAATCGCCGGGCAGGATGAAGTTGGCGATCTGCCGGTTACCGTCCGACAGGATGCGATAGCGCACCGCCCAGCCCTGGTTGAGGATATAGACCCCGTCGTAGGGCTCACCGGCGTGGACGACGTCGACGCCCTGCGGCAGGCCGCCCTGGCGGTGCTGCATCGACTGCACGCTCGCGATCAGCTCGGCGGGCAGATCGTGGAAGACGCTGAGCTTGCGAAAGAAATGCTGAGCCACCCCGGCATCGCCGCCGGCCGGTGGCACCGCGGCGCCGGGGGCTCCCTTCTCGAGGTTCATCGTTTCCGTCCAAGCCCGCTGGGTGCAACATGTCGACGAGAAATGCCAGAGCCGCTGGCGGACACTCTCAGTCATCTCCGCAGTGGGTTCCTGGCAGCCGACCGAGGCGAAGCTAATGCTTTGTCGGCCGGGTGGCCAGTGCGTGCGCACGACGATGTTTGTCGGCTTGCCCCATGCTGCAGCGCGGCACAGGGCTTCCACTGTTTCCGGCAGCGTGCTGCCGATCGGCGCTCGAGTCGTTGGCTGTCGTGGCAGTGAGGGGCAGCACCCGCAGAGCGGTGCGGGCAACCGCCCCTCACGCCGACCCTCGTCGCGCGCCGAGTGCAGCGGTACGTGGCGAGGGTTTGGCCGCCGGTCTCGAACGTGAGACGGCAAATGTCTCCGGCAGCTCCTCGATCGGTGCGCGGCGTCGGCCATGCGGATGCTGAAGGACGGCGTGCCCGGAAAGGGCAAGGCACACGACGTGCACCACCGGCCATGCAACGCTTCGCACTCGGGAGGCTCTGAGGAATACTTTGTCCGAGTTGTCGGGTAATGTCCTTAACTTGCAGCAAGACGCAAATTGGTCGCAGGCTCGTGTAGTCTGGCTTCGCCCCGGTGCGTCAAGATGCAACAGTGCGCCTCGGGCGGAAGGAGGATCTGCACATGCAGTTCACGGTCGGCCTCAAGGCCAATAGCAAGCCGAGCCATCTGGTGGTGGAGGGCGAGGATGCTCTGATCGCCGCGCTCAAGGTCAAGGCGCGCCATCCCGAGGCGCGGATCACCTACGTCAGGCCGCAGAACCGACGCGGGGACTCCCGCCATCCGGCGCTCGAGCCGCCGGCCAAGCCGCGCTGAACTCGCCACAAGCTCAGGCGGGCTTCGCCAGCAGCTCGCCCGCGAGCCCCTTGGCGATCAATGCGCGGGTCTCGGCGACGCCGTAGAGCTCGATGAAGGAGCCGAACCGCGGGCCCTGGCTCGCGCCGAGCAGCACCTCGTAGATCGCCTTGAACCAGTCGCGAAGATTGTCCGCGAACCCGTTCGCCTTGCCGGTCTCGAATACGAGGTTCTGCAGCGTCTCGGCGTTGGCACCGGCGGGCGCGGCGGCGAGCGCACGATCGAGCGCCACGAGAGCTGCCCGCTCGGCGTCGGTCGGCGCGCGGAACTGCTTGCTCGGCGCCACGAGATCCTCGTAGTAGCGCACCGCATAGCCGGCCAGCTGGTCGAGGAGTGGATGCGATTTGGGGCTCGCATCCGGGGCGAGCCGGCGGATGAAGCCCCACAGCACGTCCTTGTCGTGAGCATTGGAGGCGGCGACGAGGTTCAACAGCAGCGCGAAGCTGATCGGCAGCTCGGCGGCCGGGGGATGCCCGGAATGGATGTGCCATGCCGGATTGTCGAGGCGCTGCTTGGCCTCCTGCGACGGGTATGCGGCGATCAGCTGCAGATACTCGTCGACCGCGCGCGGAATGACGTCGAAATAGAGCCGCTTGGCGGTCTTGGGCTTCTGGAACATGAACAGCGACAGGCTCTCCGGCGAGGCATAGCGCAGCCACTCGTCGATGGTCAGTCCGTTGCCCTTCGACTTGGAGATCTTCTCGCCCTTCTCGTCGAGGAACAGCTCGTAGTTGAAACCCTCGGGCGGCGTTCCACCGAGCGCCTTGCAGATGCGCGAGGACAGCGTGACACTATCGATCAGGTCCTTGCCGGCCATCTCGTAGTCGATGCCGAGCGCGGTCCAGCGTAACGCCCAGTCGGCCTTCCACTGGCACTTGACGGCACCGCCCGTCACCTTGGTCTCGACGCGCTTGCCGGTTTCGGGGTCGAGGTAGACGACCGTGCCGGCCTTGGCGTCGCGCTCGATCATCGGCACCTGCAGCACCTTGCCGGTGGTCGGCGACACCGGCAGGAACGGCGAGTAGGTGGCGCGCCGCTCGGGGCCGAGCGTCGGCAGGATGATCGCCATCACCTCGTCGTAGACCTCGAGCATCTGGAGCAAGGTCTTGTCCATCCGCCCCGAGCGGTAGCACTCGGTCGCCGATAGGAACTCGTAGTCGAAGCCGAACCGGTCGAGGAACGCCTGCAGCCGCGCGTTGTTGTGATCGGCGAAGCTCGCGTGCGTGCCGAACGGGTCCGGCACGCTGGAGAGCGGCTTGTCGAGCGCCGCGCGCAACAGCTCCGGATTGGGAATGTTGTCCGGCACCTTGCGGAGCCCGTCCATGTCGTCGGAGAAGCAGACGAGGCGCGTCTTGCGCTTGCCCTCCGTCAGCAGCTCGAAGGCATGGCGGACCATGCTGGTGCGCGCCACCTCGCCGAACGTGCCGATGTGCGGCAGGCCGGAGGGCCCATAGCCGGTCTGGAACATGACCGTCTTGTCGGTCCCGCCCGGCAGGCGCTCGAGCCGCTGGATCAGCCGGCGCGCCTCCTCGAACGGCCAGCTCCGCGCCTCGCCCACCGCCGCGACGAGCGCGGGATCGAGCGCAATGGGCCGGTGGGCCGGCGTCTTGGCGGTCTTGGGCTTGCGCGGGGCACGCGGCTTGGCCGGTGCCTTTGCCTTGCCCGGTGCCGAATCCTTGCGCGCTGTCTTCGCCTTGCCCGTAGTCGC
>JBFMEX010000105.1:0-24273 GCA_040752215.1 Pseudomonadota bacterium
GAAGCCCCAGTCCATGTTGACGACCGCACGCTCGGCGCGCCGCTGCGGCTGGGCCTGCGCGGGTCCCTTCTCGATGGTGAAGTTGGCGCCCTGCATCTTGTCCGAGCCCTGGATCAGGATCGGCAAACCGTGGCGCGTCTCCATATCGTTGACGAAGTGGCGCTTCTTGTTGAGGATGTAGAGCGCGACCGGGGCCGTGGTCGTAGCGACGAGCGCGGTGCGGGAGCCGGCCATCACGGCGTCCTCGAGCCCGCGCAGCACGGCCAGCGCGACGCTCTCGATGGAGCGGATGATACCGGTGCCCTGGCAGTGTGGGCATTGCGAGGTCGAGCCCTCGAGCACGCCGGTCCTCAGACGCTGGCGCGACATCTCGAGCAGGCCGAAATGGCTGATGCGGCCGACCTGGATGCGGGCGCGGTCGAAACGCAGCGCGTCCTTCATGCGGCGCTCGACAGCGCGGTTGTTGCGCTTCTCCTCCATGTCGATGAAGTCGATCACGATCAGGCCGGCGAGGTCGCGCAACTTCAGCTGGCGGGCAATCTCGTCGGCTGCCTCGAGATTGGTATTGAGCGCCGTCTCCTCGATCGAGAACTCGCGCGTCGACTTGCCGGAGTTGACGTCGACGGCGACCAGCGCCTCGGTCTGATTGATGACCAGATAGCCGCCGCTCCTGAGCGTGACGAACGGGCTGAACATGGCGTTCAGCTGGCGCTCGATGCCGAAGCGGGTGAACAGCGGCTCCGGCTGCTTGTACTCGATGACGTTCTTGGCATGGCTCGGCATGAGCATGCGCATGAAGTCCTTGGCCTCGTGGTGGGCCTCGTCGCCGGCGACGATGATCTCGTCGACGTCCTTGTTGTAGAGGTCGCGGATCGACCGCTTGATGAGGTTGCCTTCCTCGTAGACGAGGCTCGGCGCGGTCGACTGCAGCGTCAGCTCGCGCACGCTCTCCCACAGCCGGAGCAGGTACTCGAAGTCGCGCTTGATCTCCTGCTTGGTGCGCGCCGCGCCGGCGGTGCGGATGATGAGCCCCATGCCCTCCGGCACGTCGAGCTCAGCGGCGATCGCCTTGAGCCGCTTGCGGTCCTGCGGGTTGGTGATCTTGCGGCTGATGCCGCCGCCGCGGGCGGTGTTCGGCATCAGCACGGTGTAGCGGCCGGCCAGCGAGAGATAGGTCGTCAGCGCGGCGCCCTTGTTGCCGCGCTCCTCCTTGACGACCTGGACCAGGATGATCTGGCGGCGCTTGATCACCTCCTGGATCTTGTAGCTGCGGCGGCTGCGGCGCGGGCGCGAGGGCAGCTCCTCGAGCGCGTCGGCGGTGCCGACCTCATCGATCGCCTCCTCGCCGCCGCCGTTGACCTCCTGCACGCCCTCGTTCTCGACGAGGCCACGCTCGACCGGCACGTCGCCGACCGCTGCCTCGGTCTCGCCCGCGGCCTCGCCGGCCGCCCGCTCCTCGGAGCCGTCGTCACCGCCGCCGGCCGCGGCGACATCTTCGCCCGGCGCCGCCTCGACGGGCTCGGAGATGGTCTCGTCGCGGGACGCGCGCTCGGCAATCGTCTGCGGGGCGACCTCGTCGTCGCCACCGTCGTCCTCGGCATGGAAGCTCGGGCCCTCGGCCTCGATCTCGATCACCTCGGCCTCGGACGCCTCCTCGCCCTCGCCGGCCTCCTCACGGCGCCCGGCGCCGCCTGGCCGGCCCGAGCGGGCGCGACGGCGGGCGAGCGCCTCGGCGCGCGCATCGGCCTCGGCCTCCTCCTCGGCCTCGGCGGCGGCCTCCTCCTCGATCAGCGCCTGACGGTCGGCGACCGGGATCTGGTAGTAGTCGGGATGAATCTCGTTGAAGGCGAGAAAGCCGTGGCGGTTGCCGCCGTAATCGACGAACGCCGCCTGCAGGGCCGGCTCGACGCGCGTCACCTTCGCCAGATAGATATTGCCGCGCAGGAGCTTGCGGGCGGCGCTCTCGTAATCGAACTCCTCTACCCGTCCATTGCGGAGCACCACGACCCGAGTCTCCTCGGGATGCGTGGCATCGATGAGCATCTTGTTGTCTGCCATGTGTCGAATTCCTTCGCGCGCCGGCCGGTTGCCGCGCGACCCCGATTGGGCGGGGCCAGAGCGTGGCGCCACGGGCGCACGCGCGCTGTTGTGCAACGATGGATGGAATGGTGGTGTCGGTGAGGGTGTGCGGCGCATGCGTCCACCGACGCCCGGGGATCCGGGCGCACGTCGCCGGCAGGTGCGACGACCTGTGAGCCGGCTGGTCTGTGCATGCGATCGTTCTGCATGGATCCTGGTGCGTGAAACTCGCTTCGTGCGCCTTGGCGAAGGCTGCCAAGCTGCCGAGAACGGCTTCCGGGCGGGCCGAGGCGCGCAACTGTTCCAGTACGGCCCCGGGCCGGGCCGACCTTGCACTGGCCGATGTCCTTCGATACGGCCTGCGCACCGATTGGCTTTCGTCGCCCGCGCCGGTCCCCGTCGCCTCGCATCGCGCGCCGAGCGGGACCGCGGCCGGGTGCCCCGAGCCGCCGCAGCCTGCCTCTACAGGCTGCGCGTTACCGCCCCGCATTGCGCGCCTCTTTCGAGAGGGATCAAGCCTTCGGGCGGCGCCGGACGGGAGAACAGACCAAAAACCCTATCGGGATTCTCGGACCCTCGGCGCACTTTCCAGGCACGCGCGCTGCAAATTGCGGCCCCGAACTTGTACGGGCTGACAGCCCGGGTGGCAAGAGTGATATAGAGGGAATCGCTCAGCCTGGAAGCCCGTCGTCGGGGGTTGCAGAGTGGCGCGATTCGGCAAACGGGCCGTTAACGCGCCCTCGAACGGCGGCGGATCGTCCGTGGGCACGCAATCCGGGACACGGGGAACGAAGGGGAAAATGCGGCTCAGGACCGATCGGCTCGTCGGTCGGACAGTCAGTCGTGTGCTGGCTATCCACCTTGTCGCGGCCGTGTCGATCGCCAGCGCGGTCGGCGCTCCCGCGTCGAAAGGTGGTGACGCGTCGGTTGCCGCCGAGGCCTTTGCGGCCGGTCTCGAGAGCCGATCGGCCACGACCTCGTTTACGCTCGACCTCACCAAGGGGGTGCGGGCCGAGGTCTTCACGCTCGCCGGACCCTACCGGGTGGTGATCGACCTACCGGACGTGGCCTTCAAGCTGCCGCCCGATGCCGGCCGCGCCGGCAGCGGCCTCGTCACCGCCTACCGCTACGGGCTATTCGCGGAGGGCAAGGCGCGGATCGTGCTCGACACCAGGGGCCCGACGCGCATCGACCGGGCCGGCATGGAGCACCTGCCGAACGGCAAGGGCATCCGGCTGACCGTCGATCTGGTGGCCACCGATGCGGCCTCGTTCGGGGCCGGCACCGGTGGCGCCCGCACCAGCGAGGCGGCAAGACCGGCAGCGACCCCTGCAGAAGAGGCGCCGAAGCGGCAGGGCCACAAGCCGGTAGTGGCAATCGATCCCGGGCACGGCGGCATCGACCCGGGAGCGGTCGGGATCGGCAACGTCACCGAGAAGTCGATCGTGCTCGCGGTCGCGATGCAGCTCAAGAAGCAACTCGCCGCCAGCGGGCGCTACGACGTGCGCCTGACCCGCACCAGCGACGTGTTCGTGCCGCTCGACAAGCGGCTCGGCCTGTCGCGGGAGTGGGGGGCGGAGCTGTTCATCTCGCTGCACGCCGACGCGATCGCCGAGCGCCAGTGGGCCGACGCAGTGCGCGGTGCGACCGTCTACACGCTCTCGGAGCGCGCCTCCGACGAGCAGGCGCGACTGATGGCCGAGAAGGAGAACGCATCCGATCTCATCGCCGGCCTCGATACCCGCGAGGGCGAGGGGCTGGACGAGGTCAAGGGCATCCTGATCGATCTGATGCGGCGGGAGACGGCCAACTTCTCGAGCGATCTCGCGGGGCTGCTGGTCAAGCGGCTCGGCAAGTCGGTGGCACTGTCGCGCGATCCGCACCGGTCGGCGGCGTTCAAGGTGCTGAAGCAGCCGCACGCGCCGTCGGTGCTGGTCGAGCTCGGCTACATGAGCCACCCGGAGGACGAGCGGCTGATGACGTCGCAGGATTGGCAGCGCAAGGTGGCGGCCGCGATCGCGGGCGCGGTCGAGACCTATTTCGGTCGCCGAACGGCGAACGCGCCTTGAGGCCGGTCGCCCGACGGGGCGACCGGCCGAGCGGACCATGTCTCCGGCGGCGGCTGTCCCCGGCTTATTCCGTGGTTTCAGCGCGTTGCGCCGATTGGAAGCACGACGATCGGCCACATTCCGTGCTAATTGAAGTGCTCTTGGTGACGGTTGCTGCACCTGCGTTGTGGCTGTAGACAGGGGCGCTCGACCCGGCCGCCGGACATTCCTGGCGCCGCGCCGGCCAGCGCACATGCCGTCTGCGGCCGGCGGCGGTCGCGGCCGCGGATGCCGATCGCCCGGCGGACTTTTGAGGCTGCAACGGATCGAAGTTGAATGAGAGCCCCGATTCTCCCGCCGCCCGTCGAGCCGAAGCGCAAGAAGCGCCGCCGGCGGAGCTGGCTACTGAGCTTTCTCGGCTTCGGCTTCGGCTCGGCGGTGCTGCTGTTCCTGGTCGGCTCGGCTGCGGCCGCGTTCTACATCTGGCGCGAATCGAAGGACCTCCCCGACTACGAGAGCCTCGCCAAATACGAGCCGCCGGTGATGACGCGCATTCATGCGCACGACGGCTCGCTGATCGCCGAGTATGCGCGCGAGCGTCGCATCTTCGTGCCGATCAACACGATACCCAAGCTGCTCATCGCCGCGTTCCTGTCGGCGGAGGACAAGCGCTTCTACGAGCACGGCGGCATCGACCCGCAGGGCATGGCACGCGCCGTCGTCAAGCTGATCGAGATCAAGCTGAGCGGCAGCGGCAAGCGGCCGCAGGGCGCCTCGACCATCACCCAGCAGGTGGCCAAGAACTTCCTGCTCTCCGATCTCGTGCGCAAGGAGAACAAGACCAAGTGGGACGAGTACGAGCGCAAGGTGAAGGAGGTGCTGCTCGCGGTGCGCATAGAGCGCGCCTACTCCAAGGACAAGATCCTCGAGCTGTACCTGAACGAGATCTTCCTCGGCCTCGGCTCGTATGGCGTCGCCGCCGCCGGGCTCAACTACTTCAACAAGGAGCTCAAGGACCTCACCATCGAGGAGGCCGCCTACCTCGCGGCGCTGCCCAAGGCGCCGAGCAACTATCACCCGTTCCGCCACACCGAGCGCGCGACCGAGCGGCGCAACTGGATCATCGGCGAGATGTGGGAGAACGGCTACATCACCAAGGAGCAGGCCGAAGCGGCGAAGAAGAAGCCGCTCGCCGTCAACATCCGGCCGTTCGGCGCGCACATATTCTCGGCCGAGTTCTTCGCCGAGGAGGTGCGCCGCGCGCTGCTGGCGCAATACGGTGACGACAAGCTCTACGGCGGTGGCCTCTCGGTGCGAACGACGCTCGACCCCGAGTTGCAGAAGCTGGCGCGGCGCGCGCTGATCGACGGGCTCGTCTCGTTCGATCGCGGCAAGGGCTGGCGCGGTCCGGTGACCAAGATCGACATCGCCGGCGACTGGGGCGTGGCACTGGCGGCGGTCGAGGCGCCGAAGGATCTCGATCCTTGGCGGCTCGGCGTGGTGCTCGACGCGCAGAAATCCAAGGTCGTGGTCGGGCTGAGGCCCGGCAAGCAGCAGGACGGCTCGCTGGTTCCGGACCGCGAGGCGGTGAACGTCGCCTTCGACGAGCTGAAGTGGGCGCGCCCGGTCGATCGCAAGGTCGACATCAAGGCCGCCAGCGATCTGCTTTCGCCGGGCGACGTGGTCTATGTTTCGCCGAAGGATGCGGCCGATCCGGGCGGGGCGTGGTCGCTGATGCAGGTGCCGGAGATCGGCGGCGGCCTGATCGCGATGGACCCGCACACCGGGCGCGTGCTGGCGGTAGCCGGCGGGTTCTCGTTCGAGATGAGCCAGTTCGACCGCGCGGTGCAGGCGAAGCGCCAGCCGGGCTCGTCGTTCAAGCCGTTCGTCTACGCCGCCGCGCTCGACAACGGCTACAAGCCGACCTCGATCGTGCTCGACGCGCCGATCGAGATCGAGCAGGTCGGCCAGGAGGTGTGGCGGCCCGAGAACTACGACAAGGACAAGTCCTACGGTCCGACGACGCTCCGGGTCGGCGTCGAGAAGTCGCGCAACCAGATGACGGTGCGACTCGCGCAGGACATGGGCATGCCGCTCATCACCGAGTATGCGCGCCGGTTCGGCATCTACGACGACCTGCTGCCCGTGCTGTCGATGTCGCTCGGCGCGGGAGAGACCACGCTGCTGCGCCTCGCGACGGCATACGCGATGCTGGCCAACGGCGGCAAGGAGATCAACGCGACCTTCATCGATCGCATCCAAGACCGCTGGGGCAGGACGGTGTGGCGGCACGACGACCGCGACTGCACGGGCTGCAAGGCCGAGCGATGGGCCGGGCAGTCGGAGCCGGAAGTTCCCGACACCCGCAAACAGATCATCGATCCCCACTCCTCCTATCAGATCACCTCGATCATGGAGGGCGTCGTGCAGCGCGGCACAGCAACCTCGCTCAAGTCGCTCGGCAAGCCGATCGCCGGCAAGACGGGCACCACCAACGAGGAGAAGGATGCCTGGTTCATCGGCTACACGCCGGACCTCGTGGTCGGAGTGTTTGTCGGCTACGACACGCCGCGGCCGATGGGCAAGGGCATGACCGGCGGTCATGTCGCCGCGCCGATCTTCGGCGCCTTCATGAAAGAAGCCCTGAAGGACAAGCCGGCGACCCCGTTCCGCATTCCGCCCGGCATCAAGCTCGTGCGC
Source organism: Pseudomonadota bacterium (assembly GCA_040752215.1). Taxonomy (GTDB): domain Bacteria; phylum Pseudomonadota; class Alphaproteobacteria; order Rhizobiales; family Hyphomicrobiaceae; genus JBFMEX01. The sequence goes on from JBFMEX010000105.1 coordinate 6,828, forward strand.
GTCAACCTGAAGACCGGCCTCAGAGCCGGCGGCGGCGCGGGCGAGCAGACTATCACCGAGGCGTTCAAGCCCGGCGAGGAGCCCGACGACGCCTATTCGGTGATCGGCTTCTCCGATCCGGCCGCGTCGGCCGGCGAGCCGGCATCGGGCGATGCCTACAGCCCGGTGCGGGAGCGGCGCCAGCCGTCCTCGTTCGGTGGCGGGCGCGGCGGCGTCTGGTAGAGCGGCGAAGCGCCGACGGACCGGTTGCGGGGAAGCCTCGGCGTCGGTTTACAGAGCGCCGTCGCCTCACTATATCTCCTCGCGATCCCTGAAATCTCGAAACCAAGCACCGGGAGCCAGCCGATGCGCGCCGAGCCGCAAAAGCATGTCGATTCCATCAAGGAGGCACTGTCCCTCCTCAGGAGGCATCTTTGACTGGGATACGGCCGAGCAGCGTCTAGCCGAGCTCAACCGGCGCGCCGAGGATCCGGCGCTGTGGGGCAGCCCGCAGGCGGCGCAGAAGGTCATGCGCCAGCGCCAGCAGCTCGAGCGCGCAATCACCGGCTACCAGAAGCTCGAGCGCGACCTCGAGGACTGCGTCACGCTGATCGAGCTGGGCGAGGCGGAGGACGACGCGGCGACCATCGCCGAGGGCGAGGCGGCGCTTGCACAGCTGGTGAAAGAGGCCGAGCGGCACTCGGTCGAGGCGCTGCTGTCGGGCGAGGCCGATGGCAACGACACCTACCTCGAGGTGCATGCCGGCGCCGGCGGCACCGAGAGCCAGGACTGGGCCGAGATGCTGACGCGCATGTACATGCGTTTCGCGGAGCGGCGCGGCTACAAGGTGACGATGGTGGAGGCGAGCGCCGGCGAGGAGGCGGGCCTCAAGTCGGCGACGCTCGAGATCAAGGGTGAGAACGCCTACGGCTGGCTGAAGACGGAATCCGGCGTGCATCGCCTCGTGCGCATCTCGCCCTACGACGCCAACGCGCGCCGGCACACGAGCTTCGCCAGCGTGTGGGTCTATCCGGTCATTGACGACAACATCGAGATCGACATCAAGGAGAGCGACTGCCGCATCGACACCTATCGCTCGTCGGGCGCCGGCGGCCAGCACGTCAACACCACCGACTCGGCGGTGCGCATCACGCACATGCCGACCGGCATCGTGGTGGCGAGCCAGCAGGAGCGCAGCCAGATCAAGAATCGGGCGATCGCCTGGGCGATGCTGAAGTCGCGGCTCTACGAGATGGAGCTGAAGAAGCGCGAGGAGAAGGCCAACGCCGAGGCCGCCAGCAAGACCGAGATCGGCTGGGGCCACCAGATCCGCTCCTACGTGTTGCAGCCCTACCAGATGGTGAAGGATCTGAGGACCGGCGTGCAAAGCGGCAATCCGCAGGCCGTGCTCGACGGCGGGCTCGACGAGTTCATCGAGGCCTCGCTGGCGCAACGGATCAAGGGCGGCGGCAGCGTCGAGATCGAGGACATCGCGTAGCGCGGCTGGCGGCACACTCCGTACTGCGCAGGTTCCCTGCGGAACTGTGGGGCGCCTGCTTTCTGCCTATCGAGGCGGCATTGCAAACGCCTCGACAGGAGTGCCTCGAATGCCGATCGACAGAGACCGCCAAGGCGAGCTGGAGAAGCTCCGCCGCCAGTGCCGCCAAGAGATGGGCTACATCTACCTGACCGGATCGCGCAAGGAGGTCCGCGAGGTGTTCGCGAGCCTCAAGACGGCGCTCGGGCGCTGGCGCCAGCGCGGGCGTTGAGGGGCCGAGCGTCGCCCGGCCCATTGCTCGCAGGATGAAGTCGCCCTTGGTGAGCGCATCGGCGCCATCGGGGCGGGTCGCAGTGCCGAGGCGGAGGTCGATCGTGACGTCTGCCGAACAATCCGCCTGACATGACGTCAGTCAATGAATATGCAGATATTGGAGGGAGCTACGCGCGATCCTGTGGCCCGAAAAACCCCAGTCGCCGGCAAGCGGTCGATCCTTCCCGCCAGGGGCCTCGACGCCTACCGGCGGGCGCGCCGCTCCACTACATTCGACTCCCGGGCGCCTCGCCCCGAAACAGGGAGCCATCCTTGGCCATACTCCTCGTCCTGCTCGCGATCGTGCTCGTGCTCGCCGTGCTGCCGCAGATGTGGGTCAAGCGCGCCATCGCCCGCCATGCCGGCGAGCGGGCCGACTTCCCAGGCACCGGCGCCGAGTTCGCGCGTCACGTGCTCGACGGCATGAAGCTGCACGAGGTGAAGGTCGAGGAGACCAAGCTCGGCGACCATTACGATCCCGACGCCAAGGCGGTGCGCCTCTTGCCGCAGCACTTCAAGGGACGCTCGCTGGCGGCGGTCGTCATCGCCGCGCACGAGGTCGGCCACGCGATGCAGGACGCGACCGGCTACGCGCCGCTCGCCGCACGGACACGGATCGCGCGCCAAGCGCAGCGCGTCGAGCAGGTCGGCTCGGTCGTCATGCTGGCGGCGCCGATCGTGCTGGCGCTGGCCAAGGCGCCGCACCTGATCCTGGTGCAGGTGCTGGCCGGCATGACGATCCTCGCCTCGACGGTCCTGATGCACCTGGTCACGCTTCCCGTTGAATTCGACGCCAGCTTCCGCCGCGCGCTGCCGCTGTTGAAGGCCGGCAACTACGTGCCGGACAAGGACATGGGCGCGGCGCGCGAGATCCTCAGGGCGGCGGCCTTCACTTACGTTGCGGCGGCGGCGATGAGCCTGCTCGACGTGATGCGCTGGTTCCGGGCGATCCGGATCTGATTCGGGCGATGCGCTTCTCGTACCCCCACACGCCCGATCTGCGGCTGCCGGCGGCACGCCCATCCGGTCTCGATCGCCATCGGCGGCGGCACAGGGAGCCGATCGAGGCCAGTGTCGAGGGGCAGGTCAACACGTTTCGTGCCGCCCGCGCGGCGTTCGCGTTGTAGCTCGATTGCACCGGATCGCCTGGAGCGATAGAAGCGCGGCCATGAGCGAGACCGTCAAATCAGCGCCGATAACAAGAGCCGCCATCGGCGCCGCCCCACCCAAGGTCGGCTTAGTGTCCTTGGGCTGCCCCAAGGCGCTGGTCGACAGCGAGCGGATCATCACCCGGTTGCGGGCCGAGGGCTACGAGCTTTCGCCCGATTACGCCGGCGCCGACGTGGTGGTCGTCAACACTTGCGGCTTTCTCGACAGCGCCAAGCAGGAGAGCCTCGATGCGATCGGCGAGGCACTGGCCGAGAACGGCCGCGTCGTCGTCACCGGGTGCTTCGGCGTCGAGGAGGCGCGCATCCGCGAGTCATTCCCGAGCGTGCTCGCGGTCACCGGGCCGCACCAGTACGAGCAGGTGGTCGCGGCGGTGCACGCCGCCGCGCCGGCACCGCACGACCCGTTCCTCGATCTGGTGCCGGCCGAGGGCCTGCGGCTGACCCCGCGCCACTACGCGTACCTGAAGATCTCGGAAGGGTGCAACAACCGCTGCTCGTTCTGCATCATCCCGGCGCTGCGCGGCGATCTCGCCAGCCGGCCGGCGGCGGACGTGATGCGCGAGGCGGAGCGGCTCGTCGCGGCGGGGGTGAAAGAGCTGCTGGTGATCAGCCAGGATACCTCGGCCTACGGGCTCGATCTCAAGTATGCCGAGAGCCAATGGCAGGGCGCGCCGCTGAAAGCGCGCTTCCTCGATCTCTCGCGCGCGCTCGCCAGCCTCGGCGCGTGGGTGCGGCTCCACTACGTCTATCCCTATCCGCACGTCGACGGCGTGCTCGAGCTGATGGCCGAGGGCCGAATCCTGCCCTACCTCGATATCCCATTCCAGCACGCGAGCCCGGCGGTGCTCAAAGCCATGCGCCGGCCGGCAGCGCAGGAAAGAACGCTCGAGCGCATCCGCCGCTGGCGCGAGGTGTGCCCCGACCTCGCCATCCGCTCGACCTTCATCGTCGGCTTTCCCGGCGAGACGGATGACGATTTCGAGTTGCTGCTCGACTGGCTCGGCGAGGCGCGGCTGACCCGCGTCGGCTGCTTCCGCTATGAGCCGGTCGAGGGGGCGGCGGCCAATGCGCTTGCCGGCGCCGTGTCGCAGGAGGTCAAGGACGAGCGCTGGAGCCGGCTCATGGCCCGCCAGCAGGAGGTGAGCCGAGAGCTCAACGCCGCGCGCGTCGGCCGCACCATCGACGTCATCGTCGACGAGGTCGACGAGGAGGGTGCGATCGGTCGCTCGAAGTGGGATGCGCCCGACATCGACGGCAGCGTGTACCTCGACGGCGAGACCGACGTCGCGCCGGGTGATATCGTCGCCGCGCACGTCACCCATGCCGACGAGTACGACCTGTGGGCGGAGATCGGCGGTGCCCGGTAGGGCGGGCCAGCGCGGCTGGTCGGCCCGTCGTTGTCGCGGCGATCATCCCGCGTCTAACCCAACAATTGCCCGCACCAAGAGTTGGGTCACGCGCGGCTCGATGCCGTGTGGGAGCCAACGCGTTCTGCCTGCGCCAACCTACGCAATTGGCGCTCGCAGGTGGGCTCGGCCGGAATGACACGAATCGAGTCTTGACGGGGACAGCAGTGAAGCGATCCTCTCCGATCTCGAGCGACCTCCTCTGGCTGATCGCCGTGCTCAGCATGCTGTTCCCCTGGATCGCCGCCGGCCTGGCGCTCGCCGGCGTCTACTCCCTCACCAACGGTGACAAGACCGGCTGGTGGATGATCGCGGGCGGCTTCCTCGTGGCGGTCATCGATATCGCGACCGACCTCTGGCTCGCACATCCGAGCGTGTCGGCAAGCGAGGAGCCTGATCTCAACCGCCGCGGCGCCCAGTACGTCGGCCGCGTCGTGCCGCTCGCAGAGGCGATCGAGAGCGGGCGCGGCAAGGTGTGCCTCGGCGACACGCTTTGGCAGGTCGCGGGGCCGGAACTGCCGCAAGGCGCGCGCGTCAGAATCGTCGCCGCCAACGGCAATGTGCTCGCGGTGGAGCCCGCAGAGCCGACTCAGCGACGATCCCGATAAGTGGGGCCGGTCCCCACGACCGCCCGATCAGGCGATGTGCTCAAATGCGAATGAATGCGCGGCAATTTGTGCCGCTCCTCGCACGCGTTCGCAAACCGACGTTCTCCCGACAAATTGTTGCGGCAAACGAGTCGCCATGACGTGACCGGCTGCAGCAAGCGCCGCGAATCGGTCATGGTCGGCTCGGCTGGTGCTGCGTCATGTGCTCACGGATCACAGAATGGAACGCAGCGAGCAGCTCATTGTTCTCGCCGCCGGATTGGCGGGCATCCTAGCGGGGGTGGTCACCTTGCTCGCGCTGGACGAGCCCGGTCCGAGCGTCGCTTCGATAGCGGCCGAGCCGCGGCTGCGCCCGACAATCCCGCTCGCCGCTTCGCCCACCGGGCCGCCGGCGGTGGATCGCCTCGCCTTTGTGACGCGGGACGGCGTGAGCCAATTGCTGCCCACCGTGACCGACGACACCGCCGAATCCGAGGTGGCGGAGAGCGAGGACGCCGAGGCATGGGAGACCGAGACGCGCGCCGTTCCGGCGAGCCGGTCGCCGGCGACGCGCGTCCTGTCCTTCGCACCCCAGGGCCCAGCGTCGGCACCCTCGGCGCCGCGTGATCAGACGCTCGCCGCGCGTCTCGCCGAGCTGTCCCCGACGGCGACAGAGCGCCTGGCAGAGCGGTTCAGGGCCGCCGAGGCCGCTTGGCCGCCGTCCGAGATCGCGCTCGTCGCGATCAAGGACGAGCGGTCGCTGGAGCTGTTCGCACGCCAGGCCGGCGGCGCCTGGAGGTTCGTCCACCGCTACAAGGTGCTGGCGGCGAGCGGCACCACCGGGCCGAAGCTGCGCCGCGGCGACAAGCAGGTGCCGGAAGGCGTCTACGGGATCTCGTTCCTCAATCCCAACAGCCGCTACCACGTCTCGATGCGGGTCAACTACCCGAACGCCTTCGATCGCCAGATGGCGAGCCTCGACGGGCGCAAGGATCTCGGCGGCGACATCATGATCCACGGCAAGGCGTCGTCCGCCGGGTGCCTGGCGATCGGCGACGAGGCGGCGGAAGAGCTGTTCGTGCTGTCGGCGCAGACCGGCCTGCCGAACGTGAAGCTGGTGATCGCGCCGACCGATTTCCGCCGCAAGAAGCCGGCGAGCGTAGCGGCGGCCGACCCGCCGTGGCTGCCCAAGCTCTACACCGAGGTCGCGAGCGCGATGACCGACCTCAAGGCGCCGCAGAGCTTCAGCTTGCTGTCGTTCCTCGGCTATTAGTGTCGTGATCGCGAAGTTCGTCCCATTCTGCAGCGGGCGGCGAACGAATTTCGCGATCTGAACCACACTAGGGCGAGGCGCATGGCTTGCTGCCGAGTCAGCGCACGGCGAGCCCGCCCATGGCGATGATGAGGCCGCCGATGGCGACGAGCGCGATCATCTCGACCAGCGAGATCACCCAGATCATGTAGACGATGCGGCGCGCCGAGGGGCGCATCGGCTGCCACACGCGGCGCATGTACCAGCGCCACGGGGCGAGCCAGCTCCAGCGCGCCCAATGGCGCAGATAATCGTGCAGTGCGCGGCCCCAGGCGTTGAGACTGGTGTCCACCTCGGCGAGACGCGAGCGCCGCTGCTCCTCGCTGCCAGTGTAGGTCTCCTCGACGATGAGTCGCGCCGCGCCCGCGTGCGGGGCGACGTGGAACGCGGTCGCCGCCTTGAGGCCGGAGCGATAGCGCGCGACGATGCCATCGGCGGTCTCGACGATATCCAGCTCGACGTCGAGCTCGCGGGCGTTGGCGAGGTTGAGCGCGACAAGCCGCCAGCGCCCGCGACCGAGCTGCTCGAAGCGGTGGATCTCGTAGAGCGGATTGATACGGTAGAGCCGCTCGACGTCGGCGAGAAAGCGCGTGAGCGCGGCCGGCGCGAGGGTTGTATCGATCGTCACCGACGCCCAGTCGCCGGCCTCGGGGCCCGGCACCGCCGAGCTGGTTTCGCCGTCCGCCTCAGCGGCCATCGCGTTTCGCTGATGGCGTTTGCGGGTGCGGCACGACGACGAGCGGAACCCGCAGCCCGCGCATCAGCGTCTCGACGTCCATCCGCGATCTGAGGCCCCGCACGCCCCTCGGCCGCGGGGCGCCGACGACGACAAGGTCGTAATCACCCGCGTTCGCCGCCGCGATGACCGAGCGCGCCGGATCGCCGCAGCAGGAGGCGGCCGAGTAGGCGATTGAGCGGGCCGCAGCGAGCGCGTGCACCCGCTCCAATACCTCCAGCGTCTCGCGCTCGATCTGGCCTTCGAGATAGTCGCAGAACAGGCCCTCGGTGCTGGCGTTGATGCGCCAGCCGTCACCCGACATGTGCCGCCACAGCTCCGGCACGACGACGAGCTGGTGGAGTCGAGCGCCGGGAGCAAGGCCAGAGACGACCGCCTCCGCAGCCCGCATCGCCCCCGCGCTGCCGTGGCAGGCGACGAGAACGCTCCGAGCCGCGAGCGGGAGCGAAGCGCCAGCGGCCGGGCGCGGCACCTCGTCCGGCACCATGCCCGGCCGCAGCCGGTCGAGAAGGCCCATCACTTGATCCCGAGCCAGGTGAACAGGCCCCAGCCGAGATTGACGTGGGCCCAGACCCCGAGCGCGATCAGGCACGCGAAGACGAGCGCCATCAGATCCTCGCGCCGGTCGCTCTTGAAGATCGAGAGCGCCGAGCCGCGATGATACTCGAACCCGCTCTCTGTCGTGTGGATGTCGATGCCTTGACTGGTCTTGCGGTTCATGGCGTGCCTCCCTCACAGAGTGTGCAGGCCGAGCAGGCCGGCGAACAGCATGATGAAGATGAGCGAGCCGACGGCCTTGACGGTGCCGACGACGCCGCCGATCACGAGTGGCTCGCCACCGGCCTGCTTCAGCGACGACATGGTGATTTGCATGCCGAGGCCGGTGAGGCCGAACGCGAACAGCCACACGATCCAGTCGCGGAACCAGCCGACGATCTTGGGCGTGTGCAGCACGGCTTTCCCCGCCTCGCCGACGGCGGTCTTGGCCTCCTTCGACAGCACACCCGACTTGGCCAGTCCCTCGAGCGCATGATTGTCGGCCATGCTCATCACCTTCTTGTTGGCGATCAGCCGGTCGAGAGCGGCCTTGTGCTCGGGCTTCTGGACTTTCGCGGCGGAGGCCGTCAAGGCGGCGATATCCTTGTCCTTGAGCAGTTTCTCGGCCTTGAGGTTGTTGTCGAAGTACTTGCCTTTCCAGAGCTGGTCGGCGGTGACGCCCTTGGGCAGGAACACGCCGGTCAGATTGAGCAGGAACATCAAAATGAAGCCGAGAACGAACAGCGGGAACTTGTCGATGATGACCTTGGTCACGTCGACCTGCTTGGGCTCGACCGCCATCGCGCCGGCGCTCGTCGCGCCCGAGCCGACCACCGTCTCGCGCTTGACGTACCAGACGGCCAGCCAGACCACGATCACCGGCAGGAACAGGATGCGGGTGATGTTGAAGATCTCGGCGACTTTCAGCGTCTCGATGCCGTCCGGCTGGAATGCGAGCGCGGCGCCGGCGACCTGCGCCGAGTTGAGGATGCCGGTGCCGGCCCAGGCGCCGAACTCGGCATGGCCCATTCCCAACAGCTTGCCGATGGTGGGGAACAGGAACATGCAGCCGACACCCCACACCAGGATGGTGCCGATCGTATAGGCGATCTCCGCCGACTTGGCCTGCACGACGGGAGCGGCGGCGACCGAGGCCGACACGCCGCACACGCCGACGCCGGCCGACAGCACGCCGCCCATCGAGTTCGAGACGTGCATCAATCTCGCCATCAGCAGCACGAGGCCGACCGAGCCCAAGACAAAGATGCCGATCAGCGTGAAGGAGGCGGTGCCGAGATGCAAAATCTCCTGCAGGAAATAGAGCGTGCCGAGCAGGATGACGCCGGTCTTGAGACCGAGGCGGGAAAGGCGGACGCCATTCTCGGCCCAGCTCGGGACACCGGTGACGTTGACGATCAGGATGCCGGCGAGAATTCCGAGCACGATGTAGTTGATGCCGAAGACGTCATGAATGTACTTGCCGCCGAAGATCGGTCCGGCGGCCTTGCTCCAGGTTGCCACGAGGGGCGAGAGGAACCAGCGCACCAGCATGGCGATCAGCAGCACGAACAAGGCGCCGCCGATGGCGGAGGTAAAGTAGTCGAAGTCGCCCGGCTTATGCGGGCCGGTGAGCTGCCAGGCGCCGATCAGGACGCCGATGATGCCGAACACGTAGGGGAGATAGCTCATCTCGCCCTTCATCTTGTCGGCGCCGATCGACGTCAGCACGCCATCGAGCAGGCCTGTGCTCGCCGCCCAGCCGAGCGCGAGCAGCAGGAGACCAACGATCAATACAGCCGGTTGTCGCTTTGAGTAGACCATGCGAGACCCCTCCGCTGGTGACGGCCCGCACCCCCATGCGCCAGCGTGACATGCTGGAGCATCGCGGACCCTGGGTGGTCGGCAATTCCATTCCGGAATTGGCCGCCTAGAGAGAAATCTCGCTTCGAGCACCGTCAGCTGGCGGCGCAAATTCGCTCATCAAGATGTCACAGAGTCCGAGTCTGCGCCAGCCGGTCGCATCGCGACTGCACACCACTTGCTCCCGCAGTGCAGCACGCGCGAGCAGGCGCATGCCGTCCAGCACGAGCGGGCGGGCAGAGAGACGCGATTTCGGAAAGGTCACGGCCACGCCGGTGCGGGTGGCTCGACGCTCGTTGTGTCACCCGGCCGGCGACGCGGACCAGCCCCGTCAGAGCGAGAGGTCGCCGGGGTCGCTGGCCACGGCCGAGGCGCGGCCCCCACGCCGCGGGGCCCCGTCGACGCGGTGCCTCGCGGAGCCGTCGGCTCAGATCGCCTCCTTGAGCTCCTTGGCGGCGCGGAAGGCCACCTTCTTGCTCGCCTTGATCTTGATCGCCTCGCCGGTCGCCGGATTGCGGCCCATGCGCGCCGGGCGCTTGCGGACCTGGAGGATGCCGAGGCCGCCGATGCGGATGCGCTCGCCCTTCTTGAGGTGCTTGGTGATCATCGCCACCATCTCCTCGAGCATGGCGGTCGCCTGCTTCTTCGGCATCTCGTTGCTCTCGGCCAGAGCCGACGCGAGCTGTCGCAGCGTGATCGTGTTGGCCTTGGCGGCCGTCTTGGTCGTTGCCATTGGAAGTCCCCTGAAGAATCATCTGACCGCGGCGATCATATAGAGGACCGCGCAAAAGTCTGCTGTTTTCGGGCCAAAACCAACAATTGTGACCCGTTGGCATCAGCAAAACGGGCACTTTTCACGCGCCAGAGCAGGCGGCGTGCCGCCCTCAGCGCCGCCCGAACAGGCGCTCGATGTCGGCGAGCGAGAGCTCGACGTAGGTCGGCCGGCCGTGGTTGCACTGGCCCGAGTAGGGCGTCGCCTCCATCTCGCGCAGCAGCGCGTTCATCTCCTCCGCGTTGAGACGGCGCCCGGCGCGCACGCTGCCGTGGCAGGCCATGCGCGAGCAGACCGCCTCGAGCCGCTCGGTGAGCACGCGGCCCTCGCCCTCGGCGACGAGATCGTCGGCGAGATCCTCGACGAGGCCTGCGACGTCGGTATCGCCGAGCAGCGCCGGCACCGCGCGCACGGCGACCGCTCCGCTGCCGAAACCCTCGATGTCGAGACCCAGGGTCGACAGCTCCGCGCCGCGCTCGACGAGCGCCGCGGCGCGATCCTCGCCCAACTCGACGATCACCGGGATCAGCAACCCCTGGCGCGTTACGCCGCCGTTGGCCAGCATGCGCTTCATGCGCTCGTAGACGAGGCGCTCGTGTGCGGCGTGCTGGTCGACGAGCACGACGGAGGAGCGCGTCTGGGCGACGATGTAGGTCTCGTGCAGCTGCGCGCGGGCGGCGCCGAGCGGGCAATCGAGCAGCGAGTCGGGCGGCGGCGCGGCGGCAGGCGCGGCATCGGCGCTCGGCTCGCTCGTCGCCGCGAACGGGGCCTGCATCGCCTCGGCGAAGCCGCGCGCGGCCGGGCTCGGGCGATAGGTGCCCTGCTGCTGCGGCCAGCTCCGCGCGGCCTCTCCACGCGCCGCGAAGCTGGCGGCGGTCGAGGCGCCGAGCGCGGAGGTGGTCCTCTGCCCGGCGGCCTCGAGCGCGCCGCGCACTGCGCCGATGATCAGCGACTTGACTGCGCCGCTGTCGCGGAACCGCACCTCCGCCTTGGTCGGATGCACGTTGACGTCGACGTCCTTGGGATCGAGCGCGAGGAACAGCGCGACCAGCGGAAAGCGGCCCTTCGGCACGAGATCGCCGTAGGCCGCACGCACCGCGCCCGACAGCACGCGATCCTTGACCGGGCGGCCGTTGACGATGAGGTAGGTCTGGCTCGGATCGGCGCGGTTCAGCGTCGGCAGGCCGGCATAGCCGGAGATGGCGATGCCCTCGCGCTCGGCTTCGATCACGGCAGCGTCGGCAAGAAACTCGGGCCCCATGATGCGTCCGAGCCGTTTCAGAAGTCCACTCGCATCGGGAGTGCCGCGCGGAAGCACGAGCCCCGCCTTCTCCCCGGTCGTCAGCGCGAAGCCGATCTCGGGATGGGCCATGGCGAGTCGGCGCACGGTCTCGGCCACCGCCATGCTCTCTGCCCGCTCGGACCTCAGAAACTTCAAGCGGGCCGGCGTGGCCGAGAAAAGTCCTCGCACCTCGACGCGCGTGCCGGGGTTCACCGCAGCGGGACGCGGCGCGCGCTTGACGCCGCGGTCGACGACGATCGCGTGGCCCTCCTCGACGTGCCGCGGCCGCGACGCGATCTCGAGTTGGGCGATGGAACCGATCGAGGGCAGCGCCTCGCCGCGGAAGCCGAGCCAGCGGATGTCGAAAAGATCCTCCTCGTCGAGCTTGGAGGTGGCGTGGCGCTCGACCGCCAGTGCGAGCTCGTCCCGCGTCATGCCGGAGCCGTCGTCGGTGACACGAATGAGCGACAGCCCGCCGCCGGCGGTGACGACCTCGATCTCGCCGGCGCCGGCGTCGATCGCGTTCTCGACCAGCTCCTTGACGACGCTCGCCGGGCGCTCGATCACCTCGCCGGCGGCGATGCGGTTGACGGTCTCGGGCGTCAGCTGGCGAATGCGCATGGCGGGCTGCCTCCGCGATCGGCCCGGTCGGCCGATCCCTGCCCTTAATCCGATTCGCCCCGAGCGTGCGCCGGGACGCAGCCGCTCGTCAACGCTTGGCGGCCAGTCGCTCGCGGGTCAGCACCTTGGCCAGCTCGACGGCCGGCTGGTCGAACGGGTCGACACCCATCAGGCGGCCGGCGAGGATCGTCTCGATCATCAGGTGCATCAGCAGTGCGCCGATCGTGCGCTCGTCGAGCTGCTCGAGATCGATCGTGCGCACGGCGCGGCCGGCGCGCGCGAGCGCTTCGGCGATCGCGTGGCTCTGCGCCGAGACGATGTCGCCGACGGTGCGCCCGGCCATGTAGCCGGCGCCGGCGAGCTCGGCGAGCTCGCGATCGATCGTCGCCCCGGTGCCATCGACCGCGCAGCGGATCACCGTGATCAGGTGCTCGTGCGGGCCGTCCATGAACAGCTGCAGCTGGCTGTGCTGGTCGAGCGGCCCGAGCGCGGCGATCGCCGAGGTGCCCTGCCCGCCCTTGCCGAGGCTCTCCGACCACAGCTGCGCGAACCAGTGGCCGAGCTTCGCGAGCCGGTCGACATAGGGCATCATGACCAGCGTGCGGACGCTCTTCTCCTTGGCCAGCGCCACCGCAACAGCGGCCGAGACGGCGGCCGGCAGATCGGCCGGCGAACTGGCGGCGAGCATCGCTTCGACCACCTCGCGGGCACCGGCGCGGATCGCCATGGGATCGAGACCGCGCGCCATCGCCGGGAGCAGACCGACGTTGGTGAGGCACGAGAACCGTCCGCCAATGCCGGTCGGGTGCTCGACGATCGGCGCGCCATAGCGCGCGAGCAGGCGCCTCAGGCCATTGCGCTCACCGCTCTCGTCCGGCTCGGTGACGCCGAGGAGGAGACGCGGGATGTCCTGCTCCAGCCCGGCCTTGCGGATCGCGTCGATGGTGACGACGATCTGCGCCAGAGTCTCGGTGGTGCCGCCGGACTTGGAGATGGCGACGAACCGGGTGGTCGCGAGATCGAGCCCGGCCAGCGCACCGGTGAGCGTCGCGGGATCGAGGTTGTCGTAGAAGCGGGTGCGCGGCCGGCTCTGCTGGGAGACGTCGGCGCCGCCGGGAATGTTCCAGCCGGCGACCTGCGCCAGCGTCTGGCCGCCGAGGCCCGAGCCACCGGTGCCGAAGAACACGATCAGCCGCGCGCCCACTGAGAGCCGGTCGAGGGCCGCCTTGGCGGCGGCGATGTCGGCGCTCTCCTCGGGGATGGTCAGCAGCGCGAGGCGGCCGGTGCGATAGTTGTCCTTGAGTGCGCGTAGCGGCGCCTCGAGCTGGCGGAGGTAGCGCTCGAGCAGGAAATCCGATAGCCCGTGGCGGCCGATCGCCGCCTCGCGGCAGCCGTCGATCGACTGGCGGAACGGCAAGCGCGGCGAGATTCTGGCCGCCCTGGCGGCCGGCGCTTTGCTCTTCGGCATGGAGGTGGTCCGGATCCCGTTGATGCTGCGGCACCGGCCTAGCCGGTTTTGACGCTCGCGCCAAGAAGTCACGTTGGCCGGGGGGCGCTTGCAAATCGCCGTTGTCATGTGTGGACGGCGGAGCGGCCCGCTCGCCACGCAGCCGATCCGGGACCCAGCGCAGGAGTCGCCGGAGACTCACAGGATCTTGCGTGCGACGATCTCCCTGGGTCCCGGCTCTCGCAAGGGGGCTCGGCCGGGATGACAAGGACCGGTTGTCATCCCGGACGGTCCGAGCAGCGCGAGGGCCGATCCGGGACCCAGCGTCAGGGGCGCCGAAGGCTCGATTTCATCCTCGCATCGGCGAGGAATTCTCTGGGTCCCGGCGCTCGCATGGGGGCTCGGCCGGTATGACAAGGACGGGGCTCGGGCGGGCTGAGAGGAGCGCCGAGCGTGCCGACGCTATCCCCGCCCGGAACTCGCCGCAGCCGGCGCGGCGGCCGGCTTGCCGACGACCGTGACGATGAGGTCGCCCATCTTGAACAGCCGCTTCGCCACCCGCTTGATGTCGTCGAGGGTCACCGCCTCGACGAGGCCGTTGCGGCGCTCGACGTAATCGATGCCGAGGTCCTCCTGCATGATGCCGAGCAGCTGGCTCGCGATCTTGGCCGAGGTATCGAAGCGCAGCGCGTAGGAGCCGACGAGATACTTCTTGGCGTTGTCGAGATCCTCCTGACTCGGTCCCTGCTCCGACATGCGGGCGAGCTCGGCGCGGATCACCTCGAGCGACTGGTCGATCGCCTCGGCCTTGGTGGCGACCGAGCCGACCAGCACGGAGGCGTGAATCTCGGGATGAATGTAGCTGTAGACCGAGTAGGCGAGGCCGCGCTTCTCGCGCACCTCCTCCATCAGCTTGGAGGCGAAGCCGCCGCCGCCGACGATGTGGTTCAAGACGAACGCCGGCATGAAATCCGGGTCCTTGCGCGCCATGGCGCCGAACCCGAACACGGCGACCGACTGCGGCACGTCCATGGCGAAGTGCTTCAGCTTGGCGCCGGCGAGCGGCGAGGTCCTCTCCACCGGCTCCAGCTCGGCCTTGGCGGGGAGCGCACCGAACACGTCGTCGAGCAGGCGGCCGAGGGTCGCCGCGTCTATGTCACCGACAGCGACCACCTTGAGGTTGGAGCGGGCGAACACGCGCTTGCGGTAGGCCTCGAGGTCGGCGCCGGCGATACCGGCGAGCGTCTCCGGCGTGCCGTTGACGGGGCGCGCGTAGGGGTGGCCTTCGAAGGCGACCTTGTACCACTCCTTGCTCGCGACCTTGTCGGGACTCTTCTCGGCGTAGGCGAGATTGGCAAGCAACTGCTTCCTGATGCGCTCGACCGCGGGCGCATCGAAGCGCGGCTTGCCGAGCGCGAGCTTCAAGAGCCCGACCGCGGCATCGCGATTGACGGAAAGCGTCTCGAAGTTGCCGAAGAAGCTGTCGCGACTGTCCTCGAAGGTCATCTTGACCGCGAGCTCCTCGAGCCGCTCCTGGAAGGCGGTCGCGTCGAGATCGCCGGCACCCTCGTCGAGCATGGCGGTCAAGAAGTTTGCGACACCCTCCTTGCCCTTGGGGTCCTGCGCGCTGCCGCCCTCGAAGGCGAAGCGCATCGCCAGCAGCGGCACCGAATGGTCCTCGACCAGCCAGGCCTCGATGCCGCCCGGGCTCTTCACGGATTGGATTTTCATGGCGTGTGCAGGACCGGTCAGAGTGACGAGGAGGAACAGCGCAAAGACCGCCAGGGAAACGGCGACATCGATGCGCGCGACGAGGCGGAGCGTACCGTCGAGGCGTTTGCGAGCAAGCATGGTAGCACCCATGGCGACGGGATCAGGTCCGTGACTTGGCCGGCGGTGAGTCGGCGGAGGCGCCGGCAGCGGGCGCCGGCTTCAGCGTCCCGGTCACCGAATTGCGGATGTCGAGGTGCTTCCTCGCCACCTGCTTGACGTCGTCGAGGCCGACCTTCCCGATCCGCTCGGGCCAGCTCTCGATGTCGGCAATCGTGCGGCCGGCGGTCAGGCCGAAGCCGTAGCGCCGCGCCAGTGTCGCCTGGCTGTCGCTCTCGTAGACGAAGTCGGCGATGAAGCTCGCCTTGGCGCGCTTGAGCTCGGCCTCGGTGACGCCGCCCGCGACCACCTCCGCGAGCACCTCCTCGACCAGCGTCTCGATTCTGTCCAGGCCGCTGCCGTCGGCGGCGACCGCATAGAGCCCGATCTTGCCGCTGTCGCGGCCGCTGCCCGAATACCAGCCGCCGGCGGAGGAGGCGGCGCCGGCCTCGACCACCAGCTTCTTGTAGAGGCGGCTGGTCGGCCCGTCGGCGACGATCTTCATCAGCAGGTCGAGCGCCTCGGCCTCGCCATTGGCGGCAGTCGTGTAGCTCGGCACGAGATAGGAGCGGTGCCAGGATGGCTTGCCGGCCCGCGGATCGTCGAACGCGACGCGACGGGCGGCGCGGTGCGGCGGCTCCGAGGGACGGAACCGCGTCTTGCCGACCGCGGGATTGGCCGGAATCTTGCCAAAGGTGGACTCGGCCAGCTGGCGGACCTCGTCGGCAGTGACGTCGCCGGAGACGACGAGGATGGCGTTGTTCGGCGCATAGTAGCGCTTATAGTGCGCCATCGCGTCCTCGGGGGTCAGCGCGGCGATCTCGTGCTCCCAGCCGATCACCGGAATGCCGTAGGGGTGCGCCTGGTAGAGGGCGGCCTCCATCTGCTCGTCGAGGATCGCGGACGGATTGTTCTCGATGCGCGAGCGGCGCTCCTCGAGGATCACGTCGCGCTCGGTCAGCACCTCCTTCTCCGTGAGACGCAGGTTGACCATCCGGTCGGCCTCCATCTCCATCACGTCCTTCAAACGCTCCTTGGCAACGCGCTGGAAGTAGGCCGTGGTGTCCTGCGAGGTGAAGGCGTTGTCCTGGCCGCCGAGGCGGGCGACGATCTTCGAGAACTCGCCCATCGGGATCTTGTCGGTCGACTTGAACATCAGGTGCTCGAGGAAGTGGGCGATGCCCGACTTGCCAGGCTGCTCGTCGGCGGCGCCGACCCGGTACCAGACCATGTGGGTGACGACCGGCGCGCGATGGTCGGGAACGACCACGACCTGCATGCCGTTGGCGAGGTCGAACGTGGTGGCGCGTTGCGCGGTCTCGGCGGCGAGGACGGAAGGCGCGAGTGCGAGCATCAGAAGTCCCATGATCGAATGGATGGCGCGGCGGTTGCCGGAATGCAGCATGGTCGGTTCCTCGTTCCGTCCGGGAGCCAATGCGGCTGGTGATACCGGCCATGGGCTCCCGCGATGGGGCGCGAAGGCTCGCCCGTCGACGAGCGGCGGACGGCGCACGGAGGCGAGCCGAGCTTGATCTCGGGGCTCGCCAGCAGAAAGTCAAATGACAACGCGTTAACCCGAGGCTCGGATCAGTGCTCTTGCGTCCATTTCAGGTTGGTCCGACAAGGGATTAATCCCGGCCACGGCGGCCGCGGGCGCTTGCCGACGGCGCGAGCGCATCCCACCTGAGTCGAGGCTGGCGGGAGATGGCCGCAATGACGGAGGCAACGATGCGTCGATCGATGTGGGTGCTGGTCGGGAGCGTCGTTCTGGCCGCGGCAGTGCCCTGGGCCGCCTCTGCCGAGACCATCTTCGAGGTCGAGCACGCCCGCAACACGGCGCGGGTCGGCGGGCCGGTCAGCGACCGCGACGCCGAGCTCCTGGACCGCTGGGGTGCCCATTCCGGCACGCCGGACTGGCGGCGTCCTGCGCAGGCAGGGCCATTCAAAGAATCCGGCCGGTGACTGTGGCGATGGTTTCTGCGCGGTTTTCGCGGAAGTTCTCGCGGGCTTCGCGGATCGGCAGGCCGAGGCGGCGGATGATGGCGAGGGTGGCATTGCG
>JBFMEX010000106.1:0-36558 GCA_040752215.1 Pseudomonadota bacterium
CCGCGAGCGACCGGCCGCGCAGCGTGCCGCCGACGATCCTCATGACGCCTCGCCGCTACCCCGCCGGGCCGGTCGCTCGCGGCGGCGGCGCCTCTCCGCCTCGACCTCCTCGGCGAGACCGAGCGCGCGGGCGAGCGCGGGGCCGAGCTGCTCCGCCAGCACGCGCCGCTTGACCGGCTCGGCCGCGCCCGGCGCGAGATCGGAGAGCTGGAACGGCCCGTAGGAGATGCGGATCAGCCGGTTGACCGCGAGCCCGAGGCTTTCGAGAATGCGCCGGACCTCGCGGTTCTTGCCCTCGCGCAGGCCGAGCGTCAGCCACACGTTGGCGCCCTGCAGCGTGTCGAGCGTCGCCTCGATTGGCCCGTAGCGCACACCGTCGATCTCGACGCCATCCTTCAGCTTGTCGAGCTGCTCCTGCGTGACACGGCCGTGCGCGCGCACGCGGTAGCGCCTGAGCCAGCCGGTCGACGGCAGCTCGAGATGGCGGGCGAGCGCGCCGTCGTTGGTCAACAGCAACAGCCCCTCGGTGTTGAAATCGAGCCGCCCGACCGACACCACGCGCGGCAGGCCCGGCGGCAGCTGATCGAACACAGTCGGCCGCCCCTCGGGGTCGCGATGGGTGGTGACGAGCCCTTTCGCCTTGTGATAGCGCCACAGCCGCGGCGGCTCTGCGAGCGGCAGCGGCTTGCCGTCGACCATCACCTTGTCCGCCGGACCGACCACGACGGCCGGCGTCGCCAGCGTCTTGCCGTTGACGCTGACGCGGCCCGATGCGATCCAGCGCTCGGCATCGCGGCGCGAGCACAGCCCGGCGCGTGCCATCACCTTGGCGATCCGCATCGGCGCGCCGGCCGGCGGATCCTCGGCAGCGCCTTGCGGCTTCGGGCGACGCGGCCCCGGCCGGCGCGGCGGCTTGCCGGGCGCGGCCGGCCTCGGTCTCGGCCGCTGATCATCGCCACGCGGTCGCTTGGACTTGTCGGGGGGCTGGGCCATGGTACCTGGATCGCGATCGATAGAGCGGCCTATATGATACCCATCGGCAGAATTTGCTACCGCTACCGCTACTGGCCGCGCGTGGCGGCCGGCTCTCGCAACGAGAGTCGCCACGCACAGCCTAGTGAAATTCCGGCGTCCATGAGGGCCTTGGCAACGGGTCGCAACGTTGGGGCGCCGCAATGACACCGCGCCCGCGGCCTAGCCACATGGAGTTGGCGCTCGCCGAGGCCGAGGCGGCGGCGGCGCGCGGCGAAGTGCCGGTCGGCGCGGTGGTCGTAGATCCTGCGGGAGCGGTGATCGCGGCCGAGGGCAACCGCACCCGCGAGCTGGCCGACCCGACCGCCCACGCCGAGTTGCTGGCGATCCGCGCGGCTTGCCGCAAGCTCGGCTCGGAGCGTCTCGTCGGCTGCGACCTCTACGTCACGCTCGAGCCGTGCCCGATGTGCGCGGCGGCGATCTCGTTCGCGCGCCTGCGCCGGCTCTACTATGGCGCCACCGACCCCAAGGGCGGCGGCGTCGAGCACGGTGCGCGCGTGTTCAACCAGCCGACCTGCCACCACGCGCCGGAGATCGTGGCGGGAATCGACGAGGATCGCGCGGGGGCGCTGCTGAGGGCGTTTTTTGCCGGCAAGCGCGGCGTCTGACGACGGGCGGCGCCGGCCTGCATATCCGATCCGGCTGCCATCAAATCGAGCGCATTGGCGAGCGACACTTTCTTCGCCATCGATGGGAGACGCGACGATGCTGCGGGGGTGCGGGCGGGCCATGTCGGCGATTGCGGCGCTGGTGGCGGCGGTCGTGCTCGCACCCGCCGCCCCGGCTCTCGCCCAAGCCGCACCACAGGTTGCAGCTCCCGCGGACGTCGCCGACTACGAGTCGCTGAGATTGCGCTCTATCGAGCTGATGCGCGCCGGCAAGCTCGACGAGGCCGCCCGCGCAGCCGTGGAGACGGCGCGCATCGCCGAAGGCCTTTACGGCGCCGAGGCCGTCGAGACCGCAATCGCATTGCACAACCTCGGCTTCATCCTCCGCCGCGCCGGCCGCGCCGACGAGGCCCGCCCGCTGCTCGAGCGCGCGCTGGCGATCTACGAGCAGAGGCTGCCGGCGGTGCACGAGGACACTCGCAATGTGCTCGGCGAGCTCGGCCAGATCTACCTCGAAATGGGTCGCGGACAGGATGTCGCCGACGCCTTCGCCCGTCTCGTCACCCGGGCCGAGAGCGAGGGTCACGCCAACCACTTCGGCAGCGCGGTGTTGCTCGCCAACCAGGGCTTCGTGCTGCGCGGCCTGAAACGCGGCGAGGAGAGCGAGGCGGCGTTTGCCCGCGCCCTCGCCATCTTCGAGGCCGGCGGGCAGATCCTCGGCGACGGCTACCGCCGGTCGCTGGAGGCGTGGCTCGACCGGCTGGACGAGACCCGGCGCGCAACCGAGGCCGAGGCGCGGGCGCAATCGGTGATCGCGGCGCTGTCCAAGCTCGGTGGCAAGGGGACGCCACTGGCATCCGCGCTCAACAACCGCCTCTCGCGAAAGGCGCTCGAGGCCGGCCGCAACGGCGATGCAAAGTCCTATGCCGAGGCCGCGCTCGCTCTCCTCGGCGACGAGGCTCCGCCGGCCGCGTCCGGCCGCCCCGATCCGCGGATCGACGCGCTCAACAACCTCGCTCGCGCCGCGCGCGCACTCGGCGATTTCACCGGCGCCGAGAGCGCATACCGGCGCGCCATCGCCCTGCTCGATGCCAGGGGCGACAAGGCCAACGCCGGCATCGTCACCGACAATCTGGCCGTGCTCTACCTGCACCAGGGCCGCCTCGACGAGGCTGAGCACTATCACAAGCGCGCGCTCGCCCTGCTCGAGGCAGCGCTCGGCCGGGACCATCCGAGCGTCGGCCGCGCCGCCGCCAATCTAGGCACCATGTTGAACGAGGCCGGCCGCCGCGACGAGGCCGAGCCACTGCTCCGCCGCGCGCTGGCCATCGCCGAGGCGCAGCCGACCAAGGACGTGGTGTCGATCGGCGTCATCGAGGACAACCTCGCCGGCCTCTTGCGCGAGACAGGCCGCACCGAGGAGGCGCGTGGGCACTACGAGCGTGCGCTCGCCCTGTTCGAGAGCGCTCTGGAGCCGACCCACCCGCGGCTCGCCACCGCGCGCAACAACCTCGGCCGCTACCTTCTCGATCTCGGCCAGCATGGCGCGGCGGAAAAGGAGCTTGTGGCCGCGCTCGCGCTGTCGGAGAAAATCTACGGGGCGGAGAGCTTCGACAGCGCCGTGCCGGCGGTCAATCTCGCCGAGCTCTATACCGCGACCAAGCGCTTCGGCGAGGCACGTGCGCTACTCCGTCGGGCGCTCGTCGCGCTCGAGCGCGTCTATGGTGTCAGCCACAACAACCTGCTCACCGCGCTCACCTCCGCGGGGAGCCTCGAGCTCGCGGACAGCAAGCCGGCGACCGCGCGCGCCTTCTTCGAGCGCGCCGCTGCGATCGAGATCGACACGAGCCGGCGTCTCGGCGCTGTGGCTGCCGCGACCGGCCGCGGTCGCGAAGGAACCCGCCGCCGCGTTTTCCTCGGCCTGATCGAGGCGCTATGGCACGAGGGCGAAGCCACCGGCACACGCGATGCGGCGCGGGCGCTCGAAATGGCGCAATGGGATTCCGCGACGCCAGCCGCCGCTGCACTGGCCGCGCTCGGCGCGCGCGCCGGGGCCGGCGACGCGGAGCTCGGGGCGCTGACCCGCGAGCGCCAGGATCTCGCCGCCGAGTGGCTCGCGGTCGACAAGCGCCTGACGCAGCTCTTGTCCGAAGCCGAAAAGCGTGACGCCGCACGCGAGGCCGAGTACCGTGGCCGCCTTGCCACCATCGGCACGCGCCTCGCGGCCATCGACGGCGATCTTGCGGCGCGCTTCCCGCGCTACCTGGAGCTGGCACAGCCCGCGCCGCTGACCGTTGCCGCCGTCCGCCAGCTCATCGCGCCCGGCGAGGCGGCGATCCAGATCACCGTCGACGATGCCGCGACCCACGTGCTGGCCGTGACGCGCGAGGCCGTGCGCTGGCACCGCGCCCCGATCGGCGCGCGCGCCGTGCGCAGCCTCGTGCGCAACCTGCGCTGCGGTCTCGACCGCGCCGAGTGGTCCGTCGACGACGGGAAGCGCTGCCTGAAGCTGCTCGGCCTCGAGCCGGCGGCCGCGCCCGGCGACACCGATCCGCTCCCGTTCGACATCACCGGCGCGCACAGCCTCTATCGCATCCTGCTCGCGCCGCTCGCCGACACGATTGCCGGCAAGGACCTGCTCGTCGTGGCGACCGGGGCGCTCACCGCGCTGCCGCTGCAGGTGCTGGTCGCCGAGCCGCCACCCGGCAGCGGCGACCGCGCCGACACGGTGCTCACCCGCCCCGGCATGCGCCTCGACGGGATCGCCTGGCTCGGGCGACGCCACGCGATCACCGTGCTGCCGTCGCTGGCGAGCCTCGCACCCTTGCGCCAGCTCGCCCGCGCCAGCACCGGCAGCTCTCCCTACCTCGGCTTCGGCAATCCGCTGCTGATCGGCCCCGACGGCACCGACCGGCGCGCCTTCGAGGTGCAGGCTTGCATCATCGCTCCGTCACCGACCATCGTCGCCGCGCGCACGCCCAAGCAGACTTTCGCTCGCAAGGCCCTGGCGCCGACGGCCACACGCGCGCTGCGCGGCGTCGACCTCGACACACTGCGCCACCAGTGGCCGCTTCCGGAGACGGCCGACGAATTGTGCCGCGTTGCCAGCCACGCCCGCGCGACGTCGGCCGATGTCGTCACCGGCGCCAACGCGACCGAGACGCGCATCAAGGCAATGTCCTCGGACGGACGCCTCGCAAAGGCGCGCATCGTTCACTTCGCCACCCACGGACTGCTCGCCGGCGAGACCGCGCAATTGCTCGCCGGCAAGGCCGAGCCGTCGCTGATGCTGTCGCCGCCGGATGCCGCCACCGACACCGACGACGGCCTGCTGACCGCCTCCGAGGTGGCGGCACTGAAGCTCGACGCCGACTGGGTCGTGCTCTCGGCGTGCAATACCGCGAGCGGCGAGGAGGTCGGCGCCGAGGCGCTGTCGGGGCTGGCGCGGGCGTTCTTCTACGCCGGCACGCGATCGCTGCTGGTGTCGCACTGGGCGGTGGATTCCGATGCCACAGTGAAGCTCGTCACGGCGGCCTTTGCGGCGATGGCAGGCGAGCCCGGCCTGACCCAGGGCCAGGCGCTGGCGCGCGCGATGGCGCGGCTGATCGAGAGCGGCGACCGCGAAGCGCATCCCGCCAACTGGGCCCCGTTCGTCGTCGTCGGTGGCAGCCCGCCGGCCGCGCTGGCGGCGGTCCATGCGGCGCCTGCTCCGGCCGCGCGGTCGGCCACCGCCCCCGCCGCGCCGACAGCCCCCGAGGCCACCTCCTCGATCACCCCCGCCACCCCTCCGCCGCCGCTGGCCGCCAAGCCGCAGGCCAAGCCGAAGCGCCCGCCCAAGGCCGCAGCCAGAGAGAAGCCGAAGCCCGACGACGACGAGTGGCCGTTCAGCGCCTGGTGGAATTGAGCGCGCGGCGGTGCCGCGGCCGATTTGGGAGATGTCTGGTGCTGCCGGTGAGGATTGAACTCACGGCCTCTCCCTTACCAAGGGAGTGCTCTACCACTGAGCTACGGCAGCGAAGGGCCCTGGCGGCGGATCGTGCGCCACTACGCCTTCAGCCGCGGGCCGGGCGGCGAAGCGGCGCGACACTGCCACAAGCCCTCCCGCCGGGCAAGCCGCTTCGCTGCATGCTCCCGGGCCTCGATTCGCGTCCCGGCGAGCCCGTGCTATGAAGAGGCGCGGCCCACCGCCGGATCAGCGCACACCCTGTTGATCGGCCGCAAGATATCGGCGTCACCACGCGAGAGACAGGGCGATGAGTGACCCGCACAAGCCGGACAAGGACCGCGCGGACGCTGCCCGCCGCGAGCGGCTCGGCGCCGCGCTGCGCGAGAACCTGAAGCGTCGCAAGGACCAGTCTCGCGCCCGCCGCCCCGGCGATCCGCCGCCGCCCGGCGGCGATGCCGGACCCGATCAGGACGACCGGCGATAGCCTCGCGCTTCTCCCCTCCCCCTCGTGGGCAGGGCTATCGCATTTGGCTCCTCGGGGCTCGGTCCCGATCCCCGTCGAAGGCCGAGGGCCTTTGGAAACCGGGATGGGCGGGGTCGGACCCGCAGGGTCTGACCCTTCTTCCCCGCTCTGCCTTCCCGCAGGGGGAGGAACCCGGGCTCCAACGCCACGACGGCCCGCGCCGATCTTGAGGTCGGTTTCCGCAACCCTTATTTTCGAACCGCCCGGCGCTTGGCCCGGGCACGCATCGAGAGGCGGGCCGCAAGGTCCGTGCCAACCTGCCGCCCCTGGCAAGGTGGACGTCGCCCCGGCGAGATGCGGCCATATTCGTGGCAACCAAAAGGGGAGGCCGAATGGTCCTCCTGCACGTGATGAGGAGGACACCATGCCGAAGCTCGCGCTCGCCATCACTGAGCTTGTCGACCGGCGCCGCCGCGAACTCGGCCTGACGCCCGCCGATCTCATCCGAAATTGTGGCTACCGCAATGTCGCCAAGGGGCTCCGGCGCCTCGCGCAGTTGCGATCTGGTGATCTCGCAGCCGCGGCCGGGCTCATCGAGCGACTTCCCGCGGCACTCGACCTAGCGCTACAGGATCTCGACGACGCGGTCGCACGCACACGACGCCAGCAGAGCGAGGCAGCCGACGCGGCATGGCGGGCGACGTTCGCGCCGCACGCCATCATCCTGACCGAGCGCTCTGTGCCGCAGCCGATTTTCGTTGCCGCACTCATCGGGGTGGACCGGTTGCTCAGGATCGACTTCGATCGGGGTCTGCGGCCGGTCGGCTATGTGCGCGCGGCCGTCGAGGGGGTGCGCCGGCGACTCCAGCGGTTCGGGTCGGATCGACTGCCCGCGTTCGGCCGGCCCGTCGGCATCGTCGTGAGCTACACGCCGGACTACGCGGTGCGATGCGATCTCGACGGCAGAGTCGTCGAGACCATGACGAGCGCCCCGCGGATTTGTCTGATCCAGCACAGTTTTCAAGGATCAGGGGCCATTCTGCCGTTGACCGGCGATGCGATTGACGACGTCGATCTGGCGAACTGAGCGGCCACGGAGAGCCTGCGCGGGAGGACCATCGTCCTCGCTCGCCACAGGGAGGGGGCGGATCGGAGTTCCGGCGTCCTCCCGGCAGGGTCCCATCGACCACCCCGGCGGGCGCCACCGGGCGCGCCCGAGCCTCGCCACCCGCTTGCCCTCACATGGCAGAACCGACTAAGCACCGCGGCGCGCGGGCGCGCGCCCGCGATTCGACCGGCCCCGGCGGGCCGCAACTCTCCACCCGCAGCAGGACGGCAGGCTAGACATGGACCGGATCAGGATCGTCGGCGGCAACAAGCTGGAGGGCACGATCCCGATTTCCGGCGCCAAGAATGCTGCCTTGCCGCTGATGATCGCCAGTCTGCTGACGCCGGACCGGCTGACGCTGAAGAACGTCCCCAACCTCGCCGACGTCAACCTGCTGGCGCGCATCCTGCGCAACCACGGCGTCGACCTCGCCGTCGACGGCAAGCGTCCGGGGCCGAGCACGCACATCGGCGAGACCTTCCACCTGACCGCGCGCGACATCGTCGACACCACCGCGCCCTACGAGATGGTGTCGAGAATGCGCGCGAGCTTCTGGGTGCTCGGGCCGCTGCTCGCGCGCATGGGCAGGGCGCGCGTCTCGCTGCCAGGCGGCTGCGCGATCGGCACGCGCCCCGTCGACCTCCACCTCGCCGGCCTCAAGGCGCTCGGCGCCGAGATCGACATCGACGCCGGCTACGTCGTCGCCAGGGCGCCCAAGGGCCTCAAGGGCGCCCGCGTCCTGTTTCCGAAGGTCTCCGTCGGCGCGACCCACAACGTGCTGCTCGCCGCGACGATGGCCTCCGGCGAGACGGTGATCGAGAACGCCGCGCGCGAGCCCGAGGTCGGCGACGTCGCCGAGTGCCTGGTCAAGATGGGCGCGCGCATCGACGGCATCGGCACCTCGACGCTCAGGATCCAGGGCCGCGATCGGCTCGAAGGCGCCGTGCACACGGTGCTGCCGGACCGCATCGAGAGCGGCACCTTCGCCTACGCCGTCGCCGCCACCGGCGGCGATGTGCTGCTCGAGGGCACGCGGCGTTCGCTGCTCGATACCGCGCTCGTCGCGCTCGAGCAGACCGGCGCCGAGGTCGAGGAGACCAACAGCGGCATCCGCGTGCGCCGCAACGGCAGCGGCATCGAGCCGATCACCATCGAGACCCAGCCGTTCCCCGGCTTCCCGACCGATCTGCAGGCGCAAATGATGGCGCTCGTCACCCGCGCCAAGGGCACCAGCGTCATCCGCGAGACGATCTTCGAGAACCGCTTCATGCACGTGCAGGAGCTGGCCCGCCTCGGCGCCGACATCCAGCTGCACGGCGACACCGCCACCATCAAGGGCGTCAAGGTGCTGCGCGGCGCGCCGGTGATGGCGACCGATCTTCGCGCCTCGGTGTCGCTGGTCATTGCCGGGCTGATGGCCGAGGGCGAGACGATCATCAACCGCGTTTACCACCTCGACCGCGGCTTCGAGCGGCTCGAGGAGAAGCTGTCGCGGTGCGGGGCGGCGATCGAGCGCCTGTCGACCAGCTGAAACGGCGGCGATGGTGCAGTTGCACCGCACCGATCCCCTCGCTATCACTCGTTGCGAAGCTCCTCGGGCGCCGGCCGGCCCGCGAGGGAGGCCCGAGGACCACCCCGCGATGGACAAGCTGAAGCTGATCGCGCTCGACGCCGAGGACTTGGCGGTCGTATCCGCGCATCTGCAGGATGCGGTCGTCCGGGTCGGCGACATGGCCTACCTGCCGAGGAGCCGGCGGTTCGCCCTGGTGGCCAATCGCTTCGACTGGGCCGCCAAGGGTGCCAAGGGCCGCAAGGCGCCGTTCCAGCGCCGGCGCTCGGGCCTGCGCTTCGAGCGCGTGATGGCGGCCCGCGTGGCCGGTCTCGATCTCGCCGCAAAGGGCCACTTCCTGTCCCTGCTCGCGGTGCGATTCGCGCCCGCAGAGCCGCCGGCGGGGACGATACGGCTCGACTTCTCCGGCGGCGCCAGCGTCGCTCTCGAGGTCGAGTGTATCGAGGCCGAGCTCAAGGACCTCGGCGCGGCGTGGACCACGCCGAGCAAGCCGCACCACCCCGACGATGAGCCCGGCTCGTCGTCGTGACCGGCAGCATCAGGCCGCGAGCCTTGGCGAGCGGCCGCCCAGGAGCCGGGGCGGGGGTGTGGGGCGGGCCCCGGCCCGACCGGCCCCGGGCCGGGGCCCCCCCCCCCGCCCAGGAGCAGCAGAACGCGCCATGCCGAAACGCCTTGCGACATCCGATCCTGGCTTCGAGGGCGCGTTCGCCGCGCTGCTGGCCGAGAAGCGCGAGGTCTCGACCGAGGTCGACGCCGCGGTGGCGGCGATCGTTGGCGAGGTGCGCGCCCGCGGCGATGCCGCGCTCGTCGATCTGACCAAGCGCTTCGACGGCCTCGACCTCGCCACGACCGGCATCGCCGTAACCGGCGACGAGGTGGAGGCGGCCTGTCGCGCATGCGCCCCCGAGACCATCGCCGCGCTGACGCTCGCCCGCGACCGGATCCGCGACCACCACCAGCGCCAGCTCCCGCGATCCGAGCGCTATCGTGATGCTGTCGGCGTCGAACTCGGCGACCGCTGGACCGCGGTCGAGAGCGTCGGCCTCTACGTGCCGGGCGGGCTCGCCTCCTACCCCAGCTCGGTGCTGATGAACGCGGTGCCAGCCCATGTCGCCGGCGTGCCGCGCATCGTCATGGTGGTGCCGAGCCCGAACGGCGCTTTGAACCCGCTCGTCCTCGCCGCCGCCAGGCTCGCCGGCGTCGGCGAGATCTATCGCATCGGCGGCGCGCAGGCGGTCGCAGCGCTCGCCTACGGCACCGAGACCATACCGCCGGTGGCGAAGATCGTCGGCCCCGGCAACGCCTACGTCGCCGCTGCCAAGCGCCAGGTGTTCGGCACGGTCGGCATCGACAGCATCGCCGGCCCTTCCGAGGTGCTGGTGATCGCCGATGCCGACAACGATCCCGAATGGATCGCCACCGACCTGCTCGCCCAGGCCGAGCACGATACCGCTGCCCAGTCGATCCTGATGACCGACGAGGCGGGCCTCGCCGACGCCGTCATGGCCGCGGTCGAGCGCCAGCTCGCCACGCTGCCGAAGAAGGACATCGCCGGCGAGAGCTGGCGACAGTTCGGCGCCGTCATCGTGCTTCGCTCGCTCGACGAGGCGCCGGCGCTGGCCGACCGGATCGCCGCCGAGCACCTCGAGATCTCGACCCGCGACGCGGAAAGCCTGGCACACAAGATCCGCAATGCCGGGGCGATCTTCCTCGGCAGCCTGACGCCCGAGGTGATCGGCGACTACGTCGCCGGCTCCAACCACGTGCTGCCGACCGCACGCAGCGCCCGGTTCTCCTCCGGCCTCGGCGTGCTCGACTTCATGAAGCGCACCTCGATCCTGAAGCTCGACACGGGCGCGCTTGCCGAGCTCGGCCCTGCCGCTATGGCGCTCGCCGCCGCCGAGGGGCTCGAGGCACACCGCCGCTCGGTGGCGATCCGACTGGAAAAGCGGGGCTGAGCCGAGCCGATGCCGGACGCGCAGACGAAAGCGAGCAACGGCAAGGCGCGACTGGTCGCCATCACGCTCGACGAGCGCTCGATCCAGCGCAACAACCAGAACGTCGAGCATGAGCGCGAGGTCGCCATCTTCGATATCCTCGACGGCAACAGTTTCGCGCTCGAAGGCCGCGACGACGGACCCTACCGGCTGCATCTTTCGATCGCCGAGGAGCGACTCGTGCTCGACGTTTCGACCGAGAACGGCGATCCGGCGATCACGCACATGCTCTCGCTGACGCCGTTCAAGCGCGTCATGAAGGACTACTTCATGGTGTGCGACACGTACTACGCCGCGATCCGCACCGCGCCGCCCTCGCGCATCCAGGCAATCGACATGGGCCGCCGCGGCCTCCACGACGAGGGCAGCCGCGTGCTGACCGAGCGGCTCGCCGGCAAGATCGCCATCGATTTCGATACCGCGCGCCGGCTCTTCACGCTGATCTGCGCGCTGCACTGGAAGGGCTAGGCCAGGTGGCGGAGCACGGCGAGTTGCCCGGTGCGGTGCTCTTCGCCTGCACCATGAACTCGGTACGCTCGCCGATGGCGGCCGCCATCCTGCGCCATCTCGCCGGCCGGCGCGTGTATGTGGAATCGGCCGGTGCCAGGGCCGGCGAGCCCGACCCGTTCGTCGCCGAGGTGATGAGCGAGATCGGCATCGATGTTTCCAGGCACACCCCGCGCACGATCCGGGACTTGAACGACACCTCCTTCGACGTCGTCGTGACGCTGTCGCCGGAAGCCCACCACCAGGCGCTGGAGCTGACCCGCACCATGGCTGTCGACGTCGAATACTGGCCGACACTCGATGCGACGGTGACGATGGGCCAGGGCACGCGCGAGCAGACGCTCGCCTCCTATCGCTCGGTGCGCGACCAGCTGTTCAAGAGGATCAAGCAGCGCTTCGGTTTCGAAGGCGGCCCGACGGTTTGATCTCCTCGAGCCAAGCGAGGTCGCACGCCGGATCCCCGATGGACCCCTCCGCGCTTCACCGACTAGACCGTCATGTCCGCTGGGGACATGATAGTTTAGGGTCCGTCCGCCTTAGATGGAATCGGAGGGATCCCCAAATCGGTTGCGATCCCATTCAAGCTGCATGCTGGAAGCGGAGGCCAGCATGCATGGTTCGCTCCTGTCTCTCGACCCGCGTAAGCGTGCTGTGGCGCAAGTGGCCGGCGGCATGAGCTGCCACGAGGCCGCGGAGATGAACGACATCGTCCCCTCGACGGTCGTGATGCGGACGCAAAGCCTGCGCCGCACCGGACGTCCGGACGACAAACCGAAGGGCGGCAAACGCCCCTACCTCCTGGAGGCACAGCGTGTCTGGCTGCTTGCCCGCGGACGGGAGAAGGCGGACCTGATCTTGCACGCTCTTCTTGGCGAGCGCGCCGAAGAGCGGGGTGTGGCAGTCTCGTGCGACACGCTGTGGCGGTTCCTGGTGCGCGGGGCGCGGGTGGTCGCGCACTTCGCACTCGCCAATCTCAAACTCGTCCGCGGGAGCATCGCGTCCGCTCGATGGGGAAAGGCATCGACGAGGCGCCGTTTGCCGCGCCGGCCACGCAGTACCGGCCCAACAGGTGCGACGCTCACCGACGCTCTCCGCAAAGAGGCGAAGCTCGGAGGTTTCCCAATTGCGTAAGACCCGCTCGTATCATAGAGGATAGTCAGGGCGACACCGGAAGGCGCCGACGGAACGCAGAGGCGACCACGAGGTTGGCCCGTCGGCTCGGAAGGGAACGGGCACCGCGGCACAATTGCGGGGCTGCTCGCCGGTGGGAGACGAGGGCATGAAATCAGCAGGTCTGTGGATACTGTTGCTGGCATTCTGGCTTGCGCTCTCCGGCCATTACACCCCTTTCCTGATTGCCGTCGGCTGCGGCGCGGCGCTCGCGACGCTGTTCATGGCCTCCCGCATGGGCACGATCGATAGTGAGGGTCTGCCCTCTCACCTTTTCCTCGGCGCCATGAGCTACCTGCCGTGGCTGTTGTGGGAGATCGTCAAGTCGGCGTGGAACGTCACTCGGATCGTGCTCGACCCCAAGCTGCCGATCTCGCCGTCGATGACCGTCATCGATGCCAGCCAGCGCACCGCCGCCGGCCTCGTCACCTTTGCGAACTCCATCACGTTGACGCCCGGCACGATCACGATCGGCGTCAAAGGCAACCAGTTGACGGTGCATGCCCTCGTGCGCGAGGGAGCCCTCGACCTGGAGGCGGGCGGCATGGACCGGCGTGTGCGGCGCATCGAGGAAGGCCTGTGATGTTCGCCGTCGCCGCGCTCGCCATCATCTCCGCACTCGCGCTCGTGGTCATCCGTGCCATCCTCGGCCCCACGGTGTTCGACCGCGTGCTGGCCGCCAACGCGATCGGCACGCTGGCCATCCTGCTGCTGGCGGTCGTCGGCTTCCTCACCGGCCGGCCGGAGTGGCTCGATATCGCGATCACCTATGGCCTCCTCAACCTGATCGGCACGCTGGCCGTCCTGAACTTCTTCCAGCACGGCGATCTGGCCTACGACCTGCCCGGGGAGGACGAGACGTGATGCCGGCACTCATCGATGGTCTCAGCTGGCTTCTCATCGTCGCGGGCAGCGCACTCGTCGTCACCGCGGCGATCGGCATTGTGCGCATGCCGGACCTCTACACCCGTATGCATGCCGCCAGCGTCGGCGACTCGCTCGGCGCCCACCTGCTCATCCTCGGCATGATGCTGCAGGCCGGCTTGAGCCTCGTCACGCTGAAGCTCCTGTTCGTCGGCGCGCTCCTGTTCTTCGTCGGACCAGTCGCGACCCATGCGTTGGCACAGGCCGCACTCGCCGCCGGCGTCGAGCCCCACCTGAACGAGGATCGCCGCAAACGCGGGCAGGGCGCGGCGGGCGAGAGCGAGCCATCGCAGAGCTAGGGGGCGACCGTGGAAGCCACCATCGCCATGACACTCCTGACGATCCTCGCCGTCATCACGCTGGCGATCATTCCGCAGCGTAACCTGTTCGGCGTCATCATGCTGTCCAGCGCCTACAGCTTCGTCATGGCGAGCGTGCTGATCGTTTTGGACGCGGTCGACGTCGCCATGACCGAGGCTTCCGTCGGTGCCGGCGTCTCGACGGTGGTGCTGCTCGCGGCGCTGCATCTTACCGGAGGCCAGGAGTATCCGAGACCGCGCACGGCGCTGCTGCCGATGTTCGTCGCCACTGTCACCGGCGCCGCGCTCATATGGGGCACCTACAGCCTGCCCGGCTTCGGCAGCCCCGACAAGGTGATCCACACGCACACGGTGCCGCGCTACATCGCCGAATCGGCGAGCCACGCGATGCCACCCAATATCGTCACGGCGGTGCTGGCGGACTTCAGAGGCTACGACACGCTCGGCGAGACGACGGTGATCTTCACCGCAGGAATCGGCGTCTTGCTGCTGTTGAAGGGCCGCCGCCGCAAGGCCAACGATGCGAGCGGAGACGGCAGATGATCAAGGGCGACGTGATCCTGAGGGTCGGAGCGAAGCTGCTGCTGCCGTTCATCCTCCTGTTTGCGCTCTACGTGCATTTTCATGGCGACTACGGTCCTGGCGGCGGCTTCCAGGCCGGCGTAATCAGTGCCGGCACGATCATTCTCTATGCCATCGTGTTCGGACTCGAGGCGGCCAAGCGCGTTGCACCACCGGCCATCGTCGAGCGCATCATTCCGCTCGGCGTGCTGATCTACGCAGCAACCGGGCTGCCGGCGCTGCTCCTCGGCCACAACTACCTCGACTACTCCGTGTTGGCACACGATGCCGCGCACGCCCACGAATGGGGCATCCTGCTCGTCGAGACAGGCGTGCTGCTCACGGTCTCCTCGACCATGCTGGCCATCTTCTATGCCTTCGCCGAGCGGGGGCGGGAATGACCGACGGGATCGCGGGTCTCATCGCCCACTACAACTACGTGGTCACCATCTTCCTGATGGTGGCCGGGCTCTATATCGTGATCGCCCGCGGCAACATGATCAAGCGCCTGATCGGCCTGTCGCTGTTCCAAACCTCGGTCTATCTGCTCTACATCGGCCCCGGAAAGATCGTGGGCGGCACCGCGCCGATCATCGACCCCGCTTATAAAGTCTATTCCAACCCACTGCCTCACGTATTGATCCTGACGGCGATCGTCGTTGGCGTGGCGACGCTCGCGCTCGGCCTCGCGATCGTCGTGCGCATCAAGGAGAGCTACGGCACGATCGAGGAGGACGAGATCTCGAGCCGTGACAGCGCAGGGGCGCCATGACCGCGCTTCGCGAGCACCTGCCGATCCTGCTGGTCATCCTCCCGCTGCTCGGGGCGATCATCACTGCGCTCCTGCGGCGCGGCACGGTGGCTTGGGGCATTGCCCTGGCGTTCGATCTCGTACTGCCGGCGATCGCGCTCTCCCTGCTGCTCGACGTGATGGCGGCGGGCAAGCCCGTCTCCTACCACATCGGCGGCTGGCCGCCGCCGTGGGGCATCGAGTACAGGATCGACGCGCTCAATGCGTTCGTACTGCTGACCATCACGATCGTCGGTGCGGTCACGGTGCCCTACGCGAGGAGGAGCGTCGCGCGAGAACTCGAATCGCACCAGCACGCATGGTTCTACACCATGTATCTGCTGTGCCTCGCTGGCCTGCTCGGCATCGTCGCCACCGGGGATGCGTTCAACGCGTTCGTGTTCCTGGAGATCTCCTCACTCGCAACCTATGTCCTGATCGCGCTCGGCCGCAACCGGCGGGCGCTCGTCGCCTCCTACCAGTACCTGATCATGGGCACCATCGGTGCGACGTTCTACGTCATCGGCGTCGGGCTCCTTTATCTCGTCACGGGGACCCTCAATCTCGTCGACATCGCAGACCGCCTCGGCAGCCTCGCCGACGGCCAGTGGCGGCCGGTGATGGCCGCACTGGCATTCCTGACAGTCGGCATCTGCCTGAAGCTTGCACTGTTCCCGTTGCACGGCTGGCTGCCCGACGCCTACACCTGCGCGCCGTCGTTCGTCACCGCGTTTCTCGCGGGCACCGCCACCAAGGCCGCCGTCTACCTATTGATCCGCATCTTCTACAGCGTGTTCGGCTCAGCCATCGCCTTCGACCGTCTGCCGGTCACCGAGGTGCTGGTCGTGTTGTCGATCGCAGCGATGTTCCTTGCCTCGTTCACAGCGGTCTTCGAGGCGAATGCCAAGCGCATGCTGGCCTACTCCTCTGTCGCGCAGATAGGCTACATTACACTCGGCATCGCGCTCGCCAACCAGGCCGGCCTGACGGGCGGCATCGTCCACCTCTTCAATCATGCGCTCATGAAGACGGCGCTGTTCCTGGCGCTCGGCGCCGTCCTGTTCCGCACCGGCTCGGTGCAGATCTCGCATCTCGCCGGAATCGGCCGCAAGATGCCGTTGACGCTCGCAGCCTTCGTCGTCGCTGCTCTCGGGCTGATCGGCGTCCCGGGCACCTCGGGCTTCATCTCCAAGTGGTATCTGGCGCTCGGCTCGATCGATCATGGCTGGTGGCCGATCGCGTTCCTGATCGTCGCGAGCTCGCTGATCTCGGTGGTCTACATGGGCCGGATCATCGAGGTCGCATACTTCCGCGAGCCCGGGCCGGAGGTTGCAGAGGCTCGCGATCCACCGCTGTCCATGCTCGTTCCGATCCTTGTTCTCGCCGCCGCCACGATCTATTTCGGCATCGACGTCCGGCTTACGTCGGACGTGGCCGCCGCGGTGGCCTCCAGTCTGCTCGGAGGGCTCAAGTGATGCTTCCCGCCGAGCCCGAGAACCTCGTGCTGGCCGCTGCGGCGATACCGTTCGTGGCCGCGCTGGCGATTCCGCTGTTCCACAACCGACCCAATGCGCGGGAAGCGGTGACGCTGATCGCCTCTGCCGCGCTGGCGATCGTCGTGTGGAGCCTGCTGACGCCGGTTCTGGCCGGCGCCCGCCCCGAGGAAATGGGTCCCGCCATCGCCCCCGGACTTCGCCTGTCGTTCAAAGTCGAGCCGCTCGGCCTGCTGTTTGCGCTCGTCGCCTCGACCCTGTGGATCGTCAACTCGATCTACTCGATCGGCTACATGCGCGGCAACGACGAGCCGCGCCAGACCGTCTTTTACGTATGCTTCGCGATCGCCATCGGCAGCACGATCGCGATCGCCTTTGCCAAGAACCTGCTGACGCTGTTCCTTGCCTACGAGGCGCTGTCGCTCTCGACCTACCCGCTCGTCACCCACAAGGCGAACGACGCGGCGGTCAGGGCCGGGCGGGTCTACCTCGGGCTACTGCTCGGCACGTCGATGCTGTTGTTTCTGCCGGCGATCATCGTCACCTGGGCGCTTGCCGGAACCACCGAGTTCACCGTCGGCGGCATTCTTGCCGGAAAGGCCGACCCGCTGGTCATCTCTCTCCTGCTCGCGCTCTACGCCTTCGGGATTGGCAAGGCAGCGCTGATGCCGTTTCATTTCTGGCTGCCGGCGGCGATGGTGGCACCGACACCGGTCAGCGCCCTTCTCCATGCCGTCGCCGTCGTCAAGGCCGGCGTGTTCTCGATCCTGAAGATCGTCGTCTATGTATTCGGCATCGACACACTGGCATCGACCGGTGCCGGAGCGTGGTTGACCTGGGTGGCGAGCTTCACCATCGTCGCCGCGTCGCTGGTGGCGTTGCGGCAGGACAATCTCAAGCGCTGTCTCGCCTATTCGACGGTGTCCCAGCTCTCCTACGTGGTTCTCGGCGCAGCAATCCTGACACCGTTGTCCGTGATCGGAGCTGCGATCCACATTGCCGCGCACGCGTGCGCCAAGATCACGCTGTTTTTCGCGGCCGGCGCCATCTATACCGCCGCCCACAAGACCGAGATCAGCCAGCTGGACGGCATCGGCTGGCGCATGCCGTGGACGATGGGCGCCTTCGCCATCGGCGCCCTCGGCATGATCGGTCTCCCGCCGACCGCCGGCATCCTCGGCAAGTGGTTCATGCTGACCGGCGCAATGCAGACCGGGCAATGGTTGCCGGCGGCGGTGATCGTGCTCAGCACCATCCTGAACGCGGCCTATTTCCTCCCCATCCTTCATCGCGCTTACTTCAGAAATGGCACGACGGCGAGCGCCGGCGCGGCAGACCCGGATGCCCATGACGATACTCATGGCGAGGCGCCGTTGCCGATCGTGCTGGCACTGGTCGCGACGGCGACAATGACGGTGCTGCTCTTCCTGCTTCCGAGCATTCCTCATGAACTCGCAATCGCAATGCTGAAGGGCTGACCCATGGCCGAGCAAGACCACGTGCGGCACGACGGGAGCGCGGAGCACTGGCTCGTGCGGGACGGCACGATCAGAATGATGTGGCGCGGCGGCATTGCGATACTCGCGCTGCTGGTGGCGCTCGATCTTGTCGTCGCTCATCACCCTCATTTCGGCGTCGACGGCACCCTTGGATTCGGCGCCTGGTATGGGTTTTTCGCCTGTGTCGCCCTCATTCTCCTGGCAAAGGGGCTGGGCTACATCCTCAAGCGTCCGGACGACTACTATGACTGCTGAGCTGATCGCGGTGCCGGGCCTCGTGCTGGTCGCCGGCGGCATGGTGCTTCCCTTGCTGAGGGGGCACGTGCGGTCCGCCTGGCTGCTGGCCGTGCCCCTCGCGACATTGTGGGCGGTCTGGCAGGTGCCGGACGGCATCGCACTTCGCTCCAGCCTGATGGGCTACGAGTTGGCGATCGTGCAGGGCGACAAGATCGCCCGGCTGTTCGCCACCGTTTTTGCCGTCATGGCATTCGCGGGCGGCCTGTTTGCGCTCCGCCAACCTCGGGACCTGGAGCTCGGCGCCGCTTATGTCTACGCCGGCGGCTCGATCGGCGTGGCATTCGCCGGCGATCTACTGACGCTGTTCGTCTTCTGGGAGGTGATGGCGATCGCCTCGACCATTGTCGTGTGGTGTGGAGGGAAGCAGGCGCGCGGCGCCGGCTTGCGCTATGCGTTCATCCACATCCTGGGCGGTGTGCTGCTCATGACGGGCATCGCCGGCGAGGTCGCCGCGAGCGGCACGACCGCGTTCCGGACCATGGATGCGTCGACATTGCCGCGCCTTCTCATCCTCGCCGGCTTCCTCGTCAATGCCGGCGCGCCGCCCCTCTCCGCGTGGCTGCCGGACGCCTATCCCGAGGCCAGCTGGAGCGGCATGGTCTTCCTGTCGGCGTTCACAACCAAGACGGCCGTGCTCGTCCTGCTGCGCGGGTTCCCCGGTACGGAGCTGCTCGTCTGGGCGGGCCTCTTCATGGTGTTCTACGGGATCATCTACGCGATCCTGGAGAACGACATGCGGCGGATCCTCGCCTACTCGATCGTCAATCAGGTCGGGTTCATGGTGACCGGCGTCGGCATCGGCACCGAGATGGCGCTCAACGGCGCAGCGGCGCACGCCTTCACCCACATCTTCTACAAGGCGCTGTTGTTGATGTCGGCGGGCTCGGTGCTGTTGATGACCGGCAAGCGAAAGTGCACCGATCTCGGCGGCTTGTTCAGGACGATGCCCGTCACGGCGGCGTGCGGCATCATCGGCGCACTTGCCATCTCGTCGTTCCCGCTGACCTCCGGCTTCGTCTCGAAATCGATGATCTCGCAAGGCGCGGCCGACGAGCATCTGGCCGTCGTCTGGTTCCTGCTGGCTGCCGCGTCGGCGGGCGTCTTCCTCCACGCAGGAATCAAGTTTCCATGGTTCGTGTTCTTTCAGGAGGATTCCGGCCTCCGCCCCAGCGAGCCGCCGTGGAACATGCGTGCCGCGATGATCCTGCTTGCGGCCATTTGCATCGGGCTCGGCATCGCGCCGCAGTGGCTGTACGCCCTCCTCCCGTTCGACGTCAGCTTTGTGCCCTACACCGCGAGCCACGTGGTGTCCCAGCTCCAGCTCCTGCTGTTCTCCGGGCTAGCTTTCTTCATGATGCTCGGCTGGCTGAAGCGCACGCTGACGATCACGCTCGACGTCGATTGGCTGTGGCGCCGGCTCGGACCGAGGGTCTTGCGCGGTCTCGACGCGATCGCCGAGCGCGCGTGGACCGCGCTCGTCTCACAATTCTGGCATCGAGCCGACCGGCTGAAGTCCCTGCTGTCGCGCCATCATGGGCCCGAAGGTGTCCTCGGCCGGACGTGGCCGACGGGCACGATGGCGTTCTGGACCACAATTATGCTCGGTGCGTACTTGCTACTCGCCTACATCTGACCGTGCTCGCCATTCGCAGCCTCCGATCGCCGACCTGAACCGCCCTGAGTTTGCCGGAGGCTCCAACCCTTTGGAGACTGGAGCCATGACGAACCATACCAAATCCCCGAAGTTCTCAGCCGAGGTGCGTGAGCGCTCCTCCGGATGGTGCTCGACCACGCGGGCGACTACCCGTCGCAGTGGGCGGCGATCGCCTCGATCGCGGCCAGGATCGGCTGCACGGCGCAGACGCTGTCCAACTGGGTCAAGCAGGCTGAGCGTGACGCCGGCAAGCGCGCCGGCCTCACCACCGACGAGCGCGAGCGGCTGAAGCGGCTCGAGCCCGAGAACCGCGAGCTGCGCCACGCACCGTGATCAAACCGGGGACGAGGCCCGCGCGCGAATGAAATGGAGACACGCACACCGTCCTCGTGCACCCGGACTGCATCGAGTGGCGCGGCAAGCACTACAGGTCGCTGTCGGTCGTCGGGCGGGAAATCACCGGCGCCCATTGGTCCGGTCCGCGCTTCTTCGGCCTGACCTCGAAGAAGGAGGCAGGCGATGGCTGACGCTGATCTGGGCGCCGTCGTTTCAAGTGCCTCGCGACAGCGATGCCCGGCGGTCGCGCACAAGACGGCTCAAGGCCTGCATCGTGCCGGTGTGATCCACAAGGGAACGATGCGCGAGTTCGATGCGTCGTGCCTGACCACCGTCGGGGACCTCTCGCCCAGGCCATCCAGGCGATCCGGGAACGCGCCGGCGTGAGCCAGGCTGTGTTCGCGAGGTTCCTCAATGTCAAAGCCAAGCGCGTCAGCGAGTGGGAGCACGGCGAAAAGAAGCCGGGCGGGCCGTCCCTGACGCTGCTCTGTCTCGTCAAATCCAAGGGCCTCGACGCGATCACGTAGTCTGGTCGCGGCCGCAGGCGCCGGAGAATTGCGACAGAACCGCAACATCCGCGCTGTCGGCCGGCATATTCCGCCTCCGGTCCACAGCTTCTCGCGCTCACCGGTCGCCGCCGAGCTGGGATGCCCTGCCCTTGAGTTGCTATCCAGGTGCACGATTGGTGTCTCGGTCGACGGGGGCGGGAATGCTGGCATTCTGACCGGCAGACATTGCGCGTGCCATCGAGCCGCGACGCGGGGTGGTTGGCGATGCGGGCAAGGACGTCGGCGGGCCAGGCCTGCGGGTCGATATCGTTGAGCTTGGCGGTGACGATGAGACTGTAGATGGCGGCCGCGTGTTGGCCGCCGCGGTCAGAGCCGGCGAACAGCCACGACTTGCGTCCGAGCGCAATGCCGCGCAGGCCGCGCTCGGCGGCGTTGTTCGACAGACAGATGCGGCCGTCAACGAGGAAGCGCGTGAACGCAGGCCAACGCTTGAGCATGGCGCTCGGAGCGCACCGAGTAGAGCGCCTGCAAGAGCGAGGCGCGCAAGAGCCTCTCGGGCGCGATCGAAGGCCGGTCTTCGGCGGCGTAGAGGTTAGAGAACTCGCCGTCCAGGGTGGCCAGCGCGTCGTTGACGATCTCGCGGATCTTGCGCAGCGGATGGCGCTTCGGCATCCGCTCCCCCAGGTCCACAAAGCTGAACAGTGACCCCGTCCGCTCGTCCGATCCGCGCATGCTCGCCTCCCCGCGTTGCCGCACGAGGATAGAATCACAATTCGAACGCGCTGTCAGGCAGGGGTTTTTCAGCAGCCTGCTAGCTCGCAGGCGCGGGTGACCGAACACTACCCCGAAGCGGAACCTCTGGCGCATAGTGGTGGTGCACAATTCAGGACATGTGCACCAGCTGCCCGCCCCTTCGGCATCAATCGCTTAATTGGTGCACGTATCCGGTGCGCGTCTCGGCTCGCTCTGGCAAGCTGTGGAGGTGCTCATCGGCTACGCCCGCGTCTCCACCTCCGACCAGAAGCTGGATGCCCAACTTGATGCCCTGACTTCAGCTGGATGCCTGACCATCTACCGCGAGAAACTCTCCGGCAAGTCCGCCGACCGTCCTGAGCTCCAACGCGTGCTCGCTCAGATCCGTCCGGGTGAGTTCGTGGTCGTGACGGCCCTCGACCGCCTGGCCCGCTCCGCCGTCGATCTCATCAGCCTCGTCCGCCAGCTCCGCGAGCGCGGCGCGCACGTCCGCTCACTGCGTGAGCCGTGGTGCGATACCAATACGCCCATGGGCGAATTCCTGGTCACGGTCCTGGCTGGCGTGGCGCAGCTCGAGCGCGGGCTCATCCAGAAGCGCGCAGACGCCGGCCGCAAGGCTGCTCGTGCCAGAGGGGTTCGGTTCGGCCCCAAGCCCAAGCTCTCGTCATTTCAGCAGACCGAAGCCCTGCGAATGCTCACCGAAGGAAAGACCTGCCGCCACGTGGCGGCCTACTTCGGTGTCGCGCACTCGACGATCTCGCGGCTGGAGAGACGCGCCACTTCCAACTTGGGCAAAGACGCCGTCGCCGGAGAAGCCCACATTGCGGCATGACGTCGTGACCACATGCGCACACGCCGACATGGCTACCCGCTCACACGCCGACATCCGCTTTTTCGTGGTAGCTTGGTGGTAGCTTGAAAGCTATCGTCCCTGGCGACTGTCTCGTAAACTATTGATTTTGTTGGCTGGGGGACTAGGATTCGAACCTAGACAGGCAGAGTCAGAGTCTGCAGTCCTACCATTAGACGATCCCCCAAGGCTCAAGGATCGCGGCGGGAGGCAAGTCCGGCCGAGGGGCGCCGTATAACAGCTTGGGTTGGCCTTCGCAAGCGCAGCTGCAGGATCGCCCGGCACGCCTCGCCACCCTAGCCCGGCAGCGCCAGGTCCGCGGCGGTCACGCGACTTCCCACTCCGCGAGAACGGCACTCGGCGCCGTGCGAGCGCCACTCCCGAGTGCAGGTCCGGCCGATCGGCGTCGCGCGCGCCGCACTCATTGCGCCGGCCGCGCCAGCAGCTCCGGCCGGTACTCGAAATGCATCGTGTCGTAGTGGTACCACTTGCCGCCCCAGATGAATCCCTGCCGCTCGAACACCTCAACGATCTCATGCGGTACCCGGTTGCGGTAGGCAAGGGCCCCACCGCCACCGGGCCTCGCCCAGCGCCAGTAGTCCGACGGCCCGACCGCGATATCGACCGCAATGCCGTAGCCGTGCGCGGACACGCGATCCGTGCCGGCGATCGCGCGGCACACGTAGCCGCCCGCCGCGGGCTTCAGGAAGCGGTCGTAGCGCGCCGGCAGCTTGTCGAGCTCGCGGCTCACCGCCTCCAGCCGCCGGGCGACGCCGTTGATGCGCGTCACGCGCAACCGCTGCCCGGACTTGCGTGGTAGCCACACGACATCGACCAGATGCTTCTCGACCCCGCCGCTGCGGCAGTCGCCATACATGCGCGCGAAGAACGCCGCATTGCGCGCGCGGCCAGGATCGTTGTCCGGCGGCGGCGGAGCGGCAAGCGGCCCCGAAGGATAGGGCACGGCCAGCATGTCCTCGATATCCGGAGCCGCGAGCCAGCTCGCGAACGGCTTCTTGCCAAGCCCGTCGTCGAGTGCCATGCGCGTGCCGTCGCGCCAGACCAGGACGTTGCCCTCGATCCGGACGAGATGATCCGGATAGGCTGCCACGAGCCGGCCGAGCGCCGATGACGCCGCCTTCTCCTCGGCCGCCGCCGGCTGCGGCGCGAGCGCGAGCAGCGCCACTCCTGCTGCCGCCCGAATACCTCGCCAGACGATCAGACGCTTCATGCTGCCGAGCCACGCTCCGAGATACCGGGCGAGGGACCGTCCGCCCCCCGCGGGCCCGACAGGCTTTACCCCACCCCGCGAACTGATACAGTAATCCTCAAGACGAATCCTGAACGATGCCTGATGACGAGGTTGCACCCCGAAGGGTCCAGCTGCAAGCCAGGCGCAGGGGAAGGACCCGTGGAGGGTTTGGGCGAAGAGCAAGGCGCCGGCGCGCCAACCGAAGCCGCATCGCCGGCATCGCCCGCCATCGAGGCGCATGGCGCCCGAGATCCCGCGCCACCCACCATCGACGGTCGACAGAGCCCCATTGCCCAGCCCGCTCGCGCCGCGGCGCCCTGCGAGCGCGCCCCTCCTCCGCGTGTCGAGCCGGCCCCGTCGGGAAGCCAGGAGGCCGGCCAACCGAACGGCGAGATCTACGGCGCGCTCGACCTCGGCACCAACAACTGCCGCCTGCTGCTGGCCCGTCCCTCGCGTCGCGGCTTTCGCGTCATCGACGCGTTCTCACGCATCATCCGTCTCGGTGAAGGTGTTACCCAGACCGGCCGGCTTTCCGAGGCGGCGATGGAGCGCACCGTCGATGCGCTCAAGGTGTGCGCCGCCAAGCTCACCCGACACCGCGTGCGCCGCGCCCGCCTGGTCGCCACCGAGGCCTGCCGGCTGGCCGAGAACGGCGAGGCATTCCTCGATCGCGTCCGCTCCATTCTCGGTCTCGACATCGAGGTGCTGAGCCCGGAGAGCGAGGCCCGGCTCGCCGTCTCCGGTTGCGCCTCGCTGATCGACACCCGCTCCGACTTCGTGCTCGTGTTCGACATCGGCGGCGGCTCGTCCGAAATCATCTGGCTCGATCTGACGCGGCGCGGCCAGCCCTGGCGGGCCTCCTTCGCCGATCGCCTGCAGGCGCAGAGCTGCATGGCGGCGTGGAGCTCGCTGCCCGTCGGCGTGGTCACGCTCGCCGAGCGCTTCGGCGGCCGTCACGTCGATGCGGAGGTGTTCGAGGCGATGGTCGCCTACGTCACCGAGCTGCTGGCGCCGTTCGAGCATCGCTACCGCATGTGCGAGCGCACGCAGGGTCGCGATGTGCACCTGCTCGGAACCTCCGGCACCGTCACCACCGTCGCCGGAATCCACCTTGGCCTGCCGCGCTACGACCGCAACCGCGTCGACGGCTGCTGGCTCGACGTTGCCGCCGCCCAGCGCGTGACCGCCAGCCTGGTCGCGCGCTCCTACGAGGAGCGGGTCGCCGAGCCGTGCATCGGCCGCGATCGCGCCGATCTCGTGCTTGCCGGCTGCGCCATTCTCGAGGCGCTGCTCCGGATGTGGCCGTCCGAGCGGCTCAGGGTCGCCGACCGCGGCCTTCGCGAGGGCATTCTCGCCACCCTGATGCACGAGGACGGAGTGTACCGCTCCGCCCGCCGCCGCCGCCACGGCCGCTTCGACCGGCGCTGAGCGGCCAGCCGCCGCATCGCTTCCTCCCCCCTCGAGGGAGGAGGCGGCGAAGCGGCACCGGCGGTATTCCTCCGCCACCCCGGGTGCCGCGGACGATGGCCGCCTGCGAGCCGCCCCGCGCACCGGTTAACGCGATCTTGGCGGGGCTCGGGTAAGATCGATGCCCCGCGGTGGATTGCCGTGTTGTGTGGATACCACCGAGAAAGGCACGAGGGTCGCAAGGCTCATGTCGCGTACCGCCCGATCCGAACGCAAGCGCCTCACACGAGCCGCGCGGCTGCGCGCGCTCGGCTGCGGCCTCGCCGGGAGCGTCGCTGTGGTCCTGCTCGCCAGCCAGCCGACGCGAGCCCAATCGCTCGGCGCTCCCGGCTTGATGCGCTACGACCTCAAGGTGCGCGAGGGCGCCTCCGGCCGGTCGATGCGCGTCGTCGGCAACGTGGCGATGCTCGGCGGCACGGTGCTCACGCGTCATTGCCTCCAGCCGCACCCCTTTGCGCCGATGCTGTGCCAGCTCACCGCCAACGGAGAGACCAGCCCACCAATGCCGATGCCGCCCGACATGCCGATGTCCGGGCCATGGCCGGGGGCAGCCGGACCGTGGGGTGGCCTGCCCGGCCCAATGCCCGGCCCGCCTTCGGACTACGCCAGCCTGATGCGCGGCGCCGGCGTCCTCGACCGGCTGCTCGCCCCGCCGCCCGGCGTGCCCGGCTGGCAAATGCAGGCGAGCGGCAGCGGCACCTGGATGGGCTACGCCGCCGAGGGCTCCTTCAGCTATTGGCAACCGCTGCATTGACCCGCCCGCAGGGCCGCTCACCGCCACACTTTGCGCCCCATCCGGCGCAATGCTGGCCTTGACCCGCCGCCGCCCTCGGGCAGATTTGGCGTCCCGCCAACCCTTGCGAGCCTCCCCGATGCGCTGCTTTCCCGCCGCCCTCCTGCCTGCCGCCCTCGCTCTCTTTTTGCCCCTCGCCGCCCTCGCCCAGGACCGCAACTGCCAGAACACCGGCAGCTTCGAGCGCTGGCTCGACGGCTTTCGCAAGGAAGCCGCGGCGCAAGGCGTCACCAAGCGAACGATCGCCGCCGCGCTCGACGGCATGACGCTCGATACCGGCATCATCGCCCGCGACCGCCGGCAGGGCTTCTTCGCCCAGAGCTTCCTCGACTTCCAGGGCAAGCTCGCCACCAACAACCGGCTGACCAACGCGAAGGCCAAGGTCGCGCAACAGAAGGCGGTGTTCGCTCGCGCCGAGAAGCAATTCGGCGTGCCGGCCGCGGTCATCACCGGCTTCTGGGCGCTCGAAAGCGATTTCGGCCTCGGCATGGGCAAGCTGCAGATCCTCAAGTCCCTGGTCGCGTTGGCCTACGACTGCCGCCGCGGCGACATGTTCCGGGCCGAGCTCTTGGCCGCGCTCAAG
This sequence comes from Pseudomonadota bacterium, assembly GCA_040752215.1. Lineage (GTDB taxonomy): Bacteria > Pseudomonadota > Alphaproteobacteria > Rhizobiales > Hyphomicrobiaceae > JBFMEX01. Next base: position 26,483 of record JBFMEX010000106.1, read on the forward strand.
ATCATCGATCGCGGCGACATGACGCCGGCCGACATGATCGGCTCGTGGGCCGGCGAGATCGGTCAGACGCAGTTCCTGCCGACCCGCTATCTCGCGCACGCGATCGACTACGACGGCGACGGCCGCCCGAACCTGTTCAAGAGCGACGCCGACGTGATCGGCTCGACTGCCAACTACATGAAGCACCTCGGCTGGCGCGGCGGCGAGCCGTGGCTCGAGGAGGTGAGCGTGCCGGACAAACTCGATTGGAAGGAGGCCGACCTCGCGATCCAGCACCCGCGTGCGAAGTGGGCTGCGTGGGGCGTGACGCGGGTCGGCGGAGGATCGCTGGTCAAGGACCAGCTGCCGGCCTCGCTGCTGCTGCCTATGGGCCGCCACGGGCCGGCATTCCTCGCCTATCCCAATTTCCGCATCTATCTCGAGTGGAACCAGTCGCTCACCTACGCCACCACCGCCGCCTATCTCGCCACCCGCATCGACGGCGCCGCGCCGATGAGCAAGGGCAGGCCCGGCATTCCCGTGCTCGGCGTGGAGGAGGCAAAGGAGCTGCAGCGCCTGCTCGCGAAGCGGCGCCACGACGTCGGCGAAGTCGACGGCAAGATCGGCGAGAAGACACGCCAGGCGGTGAAGACCGAGCAGATCCGGTTGCGCCTGCCCGCCGACAGCTACCCGACGCCGGAATTGCTCGACGCCTTGCGGCGCGGAGGGTAGGCGTCAGCAAAGCGAGCCCGTCAGTCCATCGCAGTCGGAGGCCGGAATGCCGCACAACCGTTCGAGAAATCTCGGCGCGATCGTCGCCGTCTGCTGCTCCTGGGTCGCACTTCTCGTCGCGCCCGCCGCGGCGGAGAAGCGCGTCGCGCTGGTGGTCGGCAACTCGGGCTACGTCAACACCAGCGCGCTCGCCAATCCGTCGAACGACGCCGGCGACGTTGCCGCCGCGCTGAAGGAGGCCGGCTTCGAGGTCATCCTCGGGCTCGATCTCGAGAAGCGCGCGTTCGACGCCAAGCTGCGCGATTTTGCCCGCGCGCTCGGCGGCGCCGACACGGCGCTCTTCTACTACGCCGGACATGGGCTGCAGGTCTCGGGACGCAATCACCTGGTGCCGATCGACGCCGAGCTCAAAGGCGAGCGCGATCTCGACTTCGAGGCGGTCTCGCTCGACTTCGTGCTGCGCCAGATGGAGCTCGAGCGCGAGGGCAAGACCAACATCGTGCTGCTCGACGCCTGTCGCGACAACCCGTTGGCGCGCAACCTCGCCCGCACCATGGGCACCCGCTCGGCCTCGGTCGGCAGCGGCCTCGCCCAGGTGCAGACCGGCGTCGGCACGTTCATCGCCTACTCGACCCAGCCCGGCAACGTCGCCCTCGATGGCACCGGGCGCAATTCGCCGTTCACCGCCGCGCTGACCAAAGGCATCCGGCTCAAGGACCGCAACCTCACCGCGGTAATGATCGAGGTGCGCAAGGAGGTGCTGGCGGTGACCCAGGGCAAGCAGGTGCCGTGGGACCATTCCGCGCTGACCGGCGACTTCTACTTCCAGCTCGCCGCGGCGCCGGGCGGCGTGCCACCCGGAGCCTCGCCTCCCGCACCGGGGGCCGGCAACGACGCGCTCAACAAGCGCGTTAAGGAGTTGGAGAGCGAGCTCGAGCGGCGCGTCGATCCCAGGCAGGCTGCCAACATCGCCCGTCTCGAGCAGCTGAGGGAGCGCGTGCGCCGCATGGAGGAGGAAGGCCGCGCCGATCAGCAGCGCATCTTCGACACCATGAACCGGCGCAGCAGCCGGGACGAGGACGCCCAGGCCCGCGCCGACAAGAGCTTTGAGATCGGCCGCATTCAGGTCCAGATGTCACGCCGCAACCAGGAGCGCCAGAAGGTCCTGGAGGAGATCAAGGCGCTCGAGGCGGAGACGGGCCTCGCCCCGGCCAAGGCCGAAGCGAGGTAGCAGGGCGCAAGCTCTCAAGAAGTTGTCAACGCGCCCCCGCTGCCCATCGCCCTACCTTGCGATGGGGAGAAGAGACTTGTGTGAACTATTGCCCCCTAATGCGCGGCCTCCCAGTTGTCGGCGGCCTTGGCGTCGACCTTCAAGGGCACGGCGAGCTGCAAAGCGGGCAGCGCGGCGCCTTCCATCACCTCGACGACGATCTTCAATGTCCGCTCGACCTCCCTCTCCGCCACCTCGAAGACGAGCTCGTCGTGCACTTGCAGCAGCATGCGCGCACTTGTGAGCTTGGCGTCGGCCAGCGCCGGCCCCATGCGGATCATGGCGCGGCGGATGATGTCGGCGGCCGAGCCCTGGATCGGCGCGTTGATCGCGGCGCGCTCGAGGAAGCCGCGCATCGACGGGTTCCTGGTGTTGATCTCGGGATAGTGGATGCGCCGGCCGAAGATGGTCTCGACATAGCCCTGCGCGTGGGCGGTCTTCTTTGTCGCCTCCATGTAGTCGCGGATGCCGGGGAAGCGCTCGAAGTAGGTCTTTATGTACTGGCCCGCTTCTTCCTTCGAGATGCCGAGCTGATTGGCGAGCCCGAACGCGGAGATGCCGTAGATGATGCCGAAGTTGATCGCCTTGGCGCGCCGGCGCACCTCGGCCGGCATGCCGGCGACCGGCACGCCGAACATCTCCGACGCCGTCATCGCGTGGATGTCGAGACCGTCGGCGAAAGCTTGCCTCAGCTGTGGGATGTCGGCGATGTGGGCGAGCACCCTGAGCTCGATCTGCGAGTAGTCGGCGGAGACGAGCTTGGCGCCCTTCTCAGCTATGAACGCGGTGCGGATTTCCCGTCCCTCCTTGGTGCGGACGGGAATGTTCTGCAGGTTGGGATCGGAGGAGGCGAGCCGCCCCGTGGTCGTCGCCGCGAGCGCGTAGCTCGTATGGATGCGCCCGGTCGCGGGATCAATGTGCTCCGGCAGCGTATCGGTGTAGGTCGAGCGGAGCTTGGTCAGCTGGCGCCACTCGAGCATGGTGTCGACGAGACGGCGCGCGTCGGCGGGAAGCTCCTCGTTGGCGGCGAGATCGTCGAGCAGACCGGCGCGCGTCTCCCACTGGCCGGTTTTCGTCTTCTTGCCACCGGGGAGCTTCAGCCGGTCGAACAGCAACTCGCCGAGCTGCTTCGGACTCGCCAGATTGAACTTGTGGCCGGCCAACTCGCCGACCTCCTCCTCCAGCCGCGCGATGCGCTGCGCGAACGTGCCGGAGAGCCGCGAGAGAATGGCGCGGTCGACCTTGATGCCGGCCCTCTCCATCTCGACGATCACCGGAACCAGCGGACGCTCGAGGCGCTCGTAGATGCGCGTCACGTGCTCGGCCGCGAGCCGCGGCTTCAGCGCCAACCAGAGCCTCAGCGTGACGTCGGCATCCTCCGCCGCGTACTCGGTCGCCTTGTCGATCGGCACACCGGCGAACGAGCGCTCGGACTTCTTGGCCGCAGCGGCATGCTCGATCACCTTCTCGAACGGGATGCAGGTGTGGCCGAGGTGGCGCTCGGCGAGCGCGTCCATGCCGTGGCTGCCCTTGCCGGCGTCGAGCACATAGGAGAGCAGCATGGTGTCGTCGAACGCGCGAATGGCGATGCCGTGGCGCGCCATCACGAGCGCGTCGTACTTGATGTTCTGCCCGATCTTGAGCACGCCCTCGTCCTCGAGCAGCGGCTTCAAGACGGCGAGCGCCTCGGCGAGCGGGATCTGTACGAGATCGCCGCCGCCGCCGAAATCGAATCCGCCACTCGATGCGCGGTGACCGAGCGGCACGTAGCAGGCCTCGCCCGGCCCGACCGCCAACGAGAAGCCGACCAAATCGGCCTGCATGGCGTCGAGGCTCGTCGTCTCGGTGTCGAACGCGACGCGACCCGCCGCAGCCGCCGCCGTGACCCATGCCATCAGCCGGTCGAGCGTCGCCACCGTCTCGTACTTGGAGCGATCGATAGGGATCCGCGTCGCCTCGCGCACGCCGAACGCGACCGCTGCCGCCGGCGTGCCGGCTACGCCGAGCGCTGTCTTCCCCCCTCCCCCTCGCGGGGAGGGACCGGGGGTGGGGGGAACCCCGACGTCTCCGGGGTCAGACCCCGCGGGTCTGACACCATGCGCCAAGCCTTCCGAGGTCGAGCCAGGGGGCAGACCCGCACGGTCTGATCCCCTTGTAATTGGCGGCGGCTCGGCACCGAGCCCTTCTGCGATCCGCTTGGTGAGCGTATTGAACTCCATCGCGCGGAGAAATCCGAGCAGCGCCTTGGGGTCCGGCTCCTGCACGCCGATCGCCTCGATCGGCACCGTCACCGGCACGTCGTCCTTCAAGCGCACCAGCTCGCGCGACATCCGCGCCTTGTCGGCATGCTCGATCAGCCTCTCGCGCCGCTTCGGCTGCTTGATCTCGTCCGCCCGCGCCAGCAGCGAATCGAGGTCGCCGTACTCCTTGATCAGCTCCGCCGCGGTCTTGACGCCGATGCCCGGAACGCCCGGCACGTTGTCGGTCGAGTCTCCGGCCAGCGACTGCACGTCGACAACCTTGTCCGGCGGCACGCCGAACTTCTCCACGACTTCGTCGGGACCGATGCGCTTGCTCTTCATGCCGTCGAGCATGACGACGCCGGGACGGATCAGCTGCATCAGGTCCTTGTCGGAGGAGACGATCGTCACGTCGCCGCCCTTGGCGATCGCCTCGTGCGCGTAGGTCGCGATGATGTCGTCGGCCTCGTATCCGTCCTGCTCGATGCACGCGACGTTGAACGCCTTGACCGCGTCGCGGATCAGCGGGAACTGCGGCACCAATTCCTCCGGCGGCGGCGGCCGGTGCGCCTTGTACTCGGGGTAGATGTCGTTACGGAAGGTCTCCGCGCCGGCGTCGAAGATGACGGCGATGTGGGTCGGCCGATCGGCCAGCTTGGCCTCACCGAGGAGCTTCCACAGCATGGCGCAGAAACCGTGCACGGCCCCCACCGGAAGCCCGTCCGACGGCCGCGTCAGGGGCGGGAGCGCATGGAACGCGCGGAAGATGAACCCCGATCCGTCGATCAGGTAGACGTGGCTGCCCTTCACGATCGGCACTGCCTCGCCGCCCGGCACGGTCGAGGCGCGCTCGGACCTCGGGTGCTTCCTCTTCGCCGTCTCGCTCATGCGCGGAGACTATAAGTGCCGCTGGCCCCCCCGTCACCCTTGGCCGCCGGATCCCATCCGTGCCGGCGGCCCCGGCCACCGCTGGACCCGCACGGCGCCGCGGATCGTCCGTAGTCGTTTCAGCCCTCACGGGCTCGATCGACCCATTGCGCCGGCGGGGCAAGGCGACTATAAGCCTGCCCGGAGCCGCCCGGCGGGGCATGCCGTGGCGGCTTTCATGCTTTAGACCCTGCGGATTCCGCTCGACGAAGCATCCCTTCCGCCCCGGCTGCCCGCCGGGGCCGGCCTCATTCGGCACCTCCGCGTGCCGGCCGGGCGAAGGGCGGGCCGGCGCCTCGGCGCCAAGCCCCTCGGGACCGCGCATTCTGATGGAGAGCGAAATGCCCAAGCAGAAGACCAAGAGCGGCGCCAAGAAGCGCTTCAAGATGACCGGCACGGGCAAGGTGAAGGCCGCCGCCCAGGGCAAGCGCCACGGCATGATCAAGCGCCACGCGAAGTTCATCCGCTCGGCGCGCGGGACGATGGTGCTCGACGATTCCGACGCCAAGATCGTCAAGAAGTACATGCCCTACGCCAGATAGCTCGGGACAGGGTGAAGTCGTGAAGCGGTGAAGCCGTGAAATCGTGAGCAGGCTCGTCGAGCCTCGACATTCGCGACTTCACGATTTTTACGACTTCACGCTTCTCTCGCCCCCTCGAGACGCCATTTCCACCAATCTTGAAGGAGCCATCGTCATGGCACGCGTCAAGCGCGGCGTCACCGCCCACGCCAAGCACAAGAAAGTCATCAAGGCCGCCAAGGGCTACTACGGCCGCCGCAAGAGCACGATCCGGGTCGCCAAGCAGGCGGTCGAGAAGGCGCAGCAGTACGCCTATCGCGACCGCAAGGCGAAGAAGCGCACGTTCCGCTCGCTGTGGATCCAGCGCATCAACGCCGCCGCGCGCGAGCACGGGCTGACCTACGGCCGATTTATCGACGGGCTAACCAAGGCCGGGATCGAGATCGACCGCAAGGTGCTGGCCGACATTGCGGTGCGCGATGCGGCGGCCTTCAAGACGCTCGTCGACCAGGCCGCGTCCGCCGTCGCCAAGGCCCAGGCGGCCTGACGCTTTCCCCGTCATCGCCGAGCACGAGGCGGACGTTGCTCGCCGTTCCCGGCAAGGCGGGGCGAAGAGTGGTGCCGATCACTCGCCTTTCCCCTCTGGGGAGAGGGCGCCGCGGCCGAGAGGCCACGGAGTTGCGCAAGCTCGAGGCCGCGGCCGCTGAGGAGGTCGGCGAGGGCGATGCTCGTCATGAGCCACCCCCTCATCCGGCGCGGTGGCGCGGTGCTCGACGGATTTCCAGCGTCGGGTCCGCGCCGGCCTCCCTCTGGAGGGGAGAGGCGAAGCGGACCCCAGGCGAGGGAGCGCGGAGATCAGGCGCTCGGACGACACGTTGAGGATGCAATCATGTCCGGTACTTCCGAGCTCGAGGCGCTGAAGTCGGAGCTGCTGTCCCAGATCGCGGCTGCGGGCGAGCTTGCGGGCCTCGAGGCGGTGCGCGTCGCCGCTCTCGGCAAGAAGGGCCGCGTCTCCGAGCTGATGAGCCGCCTCGGCAGTCTCCCACCGGACGAGCGCAAGGCATTCGGCCAGACGGTCAACACGCTCAAGACCGAGGTCTCGGACGCCCTCGAGGCGCGCAAGGCCGTGCTCGAGGCGGCAGCACTCGCCGCGCAGCTGGCGCGCGAGACGGCCGACGTCACGCTGCCGGTACGTGCCGGGCCCGAGGCCGAGGGCCGCATCCATCCGATCAGCCAGGTGCTCGACGAGGTGGTCGAGATCTTCGCCGATCTCGGCTTCTCGGTCGCCGAGGGGCCGGACATAGAGACCGACGACTTGAACTTCACCAAGCTCAACATCCCGGCCGAGCATCCCGCGCGGCAGGAGCACGACACGTTCTATTTCCAGCCCAAGGCGGACGGATCGCGGCTGCTCTTGAGGACGCACACCTCGCCGGTGCAGATCCGCACGATGGTCGCCTCGAAGCCGCCGATCCGCATCATCGCGCCGGGCCGCGTCTATCGCTGCGACAGTGACCAGACACACACGCCGATGTTTCACCAGATCGAGGGACTCGTCATCGACGAGGCGACCCACATGGGCCACCTCAAGTGGGTGCTCGAGGAGTTCTGCAAGGCGTTTTTCGAGGTCGACAAGGTGAGGATGCGCTTCCGCGCCTCCCACTTCCCCTTCACCGAGCCCTCCGCCGAGGTCGACATCGGCGCCGAGGCAATCGGCAAGCCGGGCCAGTGGCTGGAGATCCTCGGCTGCGGCATGGTGCATCCGAACGTGCTGAGAAACTGCGGTCTCGACCCCGAGCGCTACCAGGGTTTCGCGTTCGGCATGGGGCTCGACCGCATCGCGATGCTGAAATACGGCATTCCGGATCTGCGCGCGTTCTTCTCTGCCGACCTCAGATGGCTGCGCCACTACGGCTTCTCGGTGCTCGACGTGCCGACGCTCGGCGGCGGGCTTTCCTCCTGACCACGACCTGACGAGGGATCAGACGCGATGCAGACCGTGGTGAAGATCGGAATTGTCGCCGCGGGCCTCGTGCTCGCAGGAGCTTTCGTTGCAACGGATGCGCCGCGCGCGCAGGACCACCAGCACCATCCGGCTGGCACGGCGCAGCATGCCGTCGCCACCGACGGTCGCCACGAGCTGGCGCTGACACGCGAGGAGCGCGAATTCGTGCTGGCCGAGATGCGGGCGTTTCTCGAGAGCGTGCGCGACATCGTGAGCGCGGTGGCCAGCGGCAAGCCGGCGGCGGCGGCCGCTGCCGCCAAGCGCTCCGGGATGGGGGCGACCCACGACGTGCCGGCGTCGCTCCGCGCCAAGCTCCCGGCCGAGTGGAGGACGCTCGGGATGGATACGCATACGCAGTTCGACGCGCTGGCGCTCGAGGCCTCCGGCATCGGTGACGCCAAGCAGATCACCCGCCAGCTCGCCAGTGTGCTCGACAATTGCACCGCATGCCACGCTGCCTTCAGGCTCTCGGTGCCATGACGGGAGCAGCCGTGCCCACCATCGGTTGAAGGGGTCCGCGCATGCTGGTCCTCGAGAACATTGCAATCTCTGTCCTGCTGGCGATCGGCCTCTCGATCGCCATGGCGGTGGTGGCGTTCTTCACCTGGTTCTACCACGACACCAAGCATCGCGAGCTCGACAGCTGGGTCGAGTTCGGCTTCTCGCGCGACACACTGCGACACGCGCTGCTCTACTACCGCTCGATGGGCATCTCGATGCTCGTGTTCTATGTGCTGTTCGTCGTCAACTGCCTCCTGCTGCAGGCGGACGGCTATCCGATTTTCGCGCTCGGCAAGGAGACGGTGAGTGCGGGGCCGGTCGGGGTTGCGTTCTTCGCCCTCGACCTCGTGCTGCGCGGCGGCTTCTTCGACATCATGGAGCACTTCGATCTCGCGGTGACGGCGTTCGGCATGAACCGTGCCATGCGCTGGTTCGTCTGGTACTGCTTCGTGTTCCGCATGTACTACGGCCTGACACTCATCCGCATCGCGGTGTCGTTCGTATGGATCTGGACCAAGATCCAGGCCGCCCGCAAGAAGACCGAGACCACGCTTCCCTTCGGCAGCTGAGCCGGCGAGACGAGAAAGACCAAGCACATGAAGCTCACACTGTCCTGGCTCCGCGATCACCTCGAGACGAGCGCCACGCTCGACGAGATTGTGACCCGGCTGTCGGCGATCGGGCTCGAGGTCGAGAGCGTCGAGAGCCCGGCCGAGAAGCTCGCCGCCTTCCGCGTCGCGCGCGTCCTCGAGGCCAAGCCTCACCCGAATGCCGATCGGCTGCGCGTGGCGCGGGTCGAGATCGAGCCGGGCAAGCCGCCGGTCGAGGTCGTCTGCGGGGCGCCGAACTGCCGCGCCGGCATGCTGGCGGTATTCGCGCCGCTCGGCACCTACATTCCCGGCACCGGCATCACACTGGAGAAGAAGCCGGTGCGCGGCGTCGTCTCCAACGGCATGCTGTGCTCAGGCCGCGAGCTCGAGCTCTCCGACGACGCCGACGGTATCCTCGACCTGCCGGCGGAGATGGCGGCGAGCATCGGCAAGCGCTACGTCGAGGCCGCCGGCCTCGACGATGCGGTGATCGAGGTCAAGCTGACACCGAACCGGCCCGATTGCACGGGTGTGCGCGGCATTGCCCGCGATCTCGCCGCCGCGGGCCTCGGCACGCTGAAGCCCGAGCCCGAGATCAAAGGCGTCGAGGGCACATTCGAATGCCCGGTCGAGATCGGCCTTGCGTTCTCGAGGGAGACCGCCGATGCCTGCCCGGTGTTCGCCGGGCGCTACGTGAAGGGCGTCAAGAACGGACCGTCGCCGGAGTGGATGCAGAAGCGCTTGAAGGCGGTGGGCCTCAGGCCGATCAACGCGCTGGTCGACGTGACCAACTACGTCAGCCAGGATCGCGGCCGGCCGCTGCACGTCTACGACGCCGGCAAGCTCACCGGCAAGGTGACGGCGCGCCTCGGCAAGGCGGGCGAGAAATTCCTCGGCCTCGACGGCAAAGAGCACGCGGTCGACGAGACGATGTGCGTCATCGCCGACGAGACGGGCCCGCTCGGCCTCGGCGGCGTGATCGGCGGCGAGGCCTCGGGCTCGACAGAGGCGACGGTCGACGTGCTGATCGAGAGCGCGTGGTTCGATCCGCTGCGCACAGCGGCGACGGGGCGCAAGACCGGCCTCATTACCGATGCGCGCTATCGTTTCGAGCGCGGCGTCGATCCCGCCTCCGTGCTGCCGGGGCTCGATCTCGCGACGCGTATGATTCTCGATATCGCCGGCGGCAGGCCGTCGAAGGCACGCGTCGCCGGCAAGCCGCCGATCGAGAAGCGCGTGATCGCGTTCGATCTCGATCGGGTCGAGAAGCTGACCGGCGTGGCGCTGCCGGAGGCCGAGATTCGCCACATC
>JBFMEX010000107.1:0-7512 GCA_040752215.1 Pseudomonadota bacterium
TTTGAGGAAGGGTGATGTCTCAGCAACACCATCTAACCTCAACCGGCAGCGGCACGGCCACGGCACAGCGACCCTTGATGGTCGCCTCCGTAGCCTCAACTGTCAGGTGAATACGATCTCAGCACACGCGGAGGATAAGCTCGTCACCGGCGTGACGAGCTACGTCCGCAACGGCTTCGGCGAGGTGATCCGCCAGACGAGCCCCGATTCCGGCATCACCGATTATGTCCGCGACGCGCGCGGGCTGGTGACCGAGACGACCGAGTGCGGCGTGACACGGCCGGCTGTGTCTCGGCGTGTCGTGACGCGGCGCGGCACGACAGACTGAGACCCTCGTCATTCAAACGCAAACAGGCAGGTGCCGCTAGCGATCCCAACAGGCTCGCACCGGTCGTGAACTCACGCCTATAGGCTGCGAGCTGGAACCTATGTGGAACCTTGGAGAATGAGGCTTTCCGATAATCATTTGATTTTCCTGGCGATCCCGGCAGGATTCGAACCTGCGACCCTCAGATTAGGAATCTGATGCTCTATCCTGCTGAGCTACGGGACCGCGTGCCGTCCGGCGGTTGGACCAGGGCGACGGGGCGGACTATGTGGGGCACGCGGGCGGGGGTCAAGGGCGGCCCCTGGATCGCGAGCCGGACAGGGTGTTCGTCCGCGAAGCCCGCGTCAGGACGCCGGTGCAAGACGCGCCGCTGATGCGCACTACGATTCTTGCGCATGCCGCCACGGCCTGCGGCGCCCCGACCGGCGCCTGCCCGGCAGCCCCGCCGATCAGCGCGGCCGCACCTGGCCGTTGCCGCGGACGACGTACTTGAACGTCGTCAGCTGCTCGACCCCGACCGGCCCGCGGGCGTGCAGCCTGCCCGTGGCGATGCCGATCTCGGCGCCGAAGCCGAACTCGCCGCCGTCGGCGAACTGGGTCGAGGCGTTGTGCAGCACGATCGCCGAATCGACGTGGCGCAGGAACCGCTCCGCTGTGCCGAAACATTCCGTGACGATTGCGTCGGTGTGCTGCGAGCCGTAGCGCGCGATGTGAGCGATCGCCTCGTCGACGCCATCGACCGTCTTGACGGCGATGATCGCGTCGAGGAACTCGCGGCCGTAGTCGTCCGGCGCGGCCGGCACGACGCGCGGATCGACCGCGACAGTCGCCGCGTCGCCGCGCACCTGGCAGCCGGCCTCCAGTAGCGCCCGTACCAGTGCCGTCAGCAGATCGGTCTCGGCGCTCCTGTCGACGAGCAGCGTCTCGGTTGCCCCGCACACGCCCGTCCGGCGCAGCTTGGCGTTGAGCACGATCTCTTTCGCCATGTCGATGTCGGCGCCCTTGTCGACGTAGGTGTGGCAGATGCCCTCGAGATGCGCAAAGACCGGCACGCGCGCCTCCTCCTGCACGCGGGCGACGAGGCTCTTGCCACCGCGCGGAACGATGACGTCGATGGCGCCGTCCAGCCCCTTCAGCATCTCGCCGACAGCGGCGCGGTCCGGGGTCGGTACGAGCTGGATCGCCGCCTTCGGCAGCCCGGCGCAGACGAGGCCGCGCTCGAGCGCGGCAACGATGGCGCGGCTCGAGTGGAGACTGTCGGAGCCGCCGCGCAGGATCGCCGCATTGCCGGCCTTGAGGCACAGCGCTCCGGCATCCGCCGTGACGTTGGGACGGCTCTCGTAGATGATGCCGATGACGCCGATCGGCACGCGCACGCGCTGGAAGCGAAGGCCATTCGGCCGGGTCCATTCCGCCATGATCGTGCCGACCGGATCGGCGAGACGGGCGACGTCCTCGAGGCCCTTGGCGATCGCCTCGACGCGCGCTGCATCGAGTATCAGCCGATCGAGGAAGCTCCCTGCGCGGCCGGCCTCGCGGGCGGCGGCGGCGTCGCGCGCATTGGCGGCGAGGATCGCCTCGCGGTCGGCGCGCAGCTCGGCGGCGGCGAAGCGGAGCGCAGAATCCTTGGCCTCCGTCGGCGCATACGCCAACTCGGCCGCAGCCGCACGTGCCGCACGGCCGATGCCGGCCATCAACTCCACCGTCTCCGTGCCAAGGCGCTCGGGCTTGTTCATCGATCTCGCGGTCACGTAGGTTAGGGTCGGCGCGGCGTCGACCGGCCAGCCGAGGCAGACGGCTCGATCCCGCGCGCAGCCCATCGATCGGATGGCCAGGTCGAGCTACGCACGGCAGCACGGTCGGGCCGACCTCCAAGCGCCGGGGTCATGCCAGCCCAAACCTACTCCAATTCGACCCGCGCCGACCACCCCCCATGCCCTCCTTCGACGTGATCCACCTCGCCACCGGCCGGCGCGCCGGGCCGGCTCGGCTCGAGCGCAGTCGGACGCGCCTAAAAAAGACGGCCAGCGGCTCGCGCCACTGGCCAGTCAGGGAAGGGAGCAGAGATTCTGCCGGTTGCCGGCCGGAGCACGAGGCTCAGGCGAGCTCCCAGCGGTCCCTCCACTCAGGCGTAACCCAGTTTACGATGATCGACTTCCTGACGCCGCGAATGGGGCGCTTGGTGAAGCCGTGCCACGTATCGGTTCCAGGGATGAAGATCAGCCCCTTGTTCTTTTCGTATGGCGCGGTGGCGACGAGCTTGTGCTCCGGGCTCGCGTCATAGACGTCGGTGCCGGCGTCGTAGAGCTCCGGCTCGCCGGACAGGTAGATCAGCATGGTGAACAGCTTGACCGAGATATCGAGATGCGGCTCCAGCCAGAAGCCGTCGACGTCCTGGCAGTACTCGATGCGCAGCAGCCCCTCGTCGAGGTCGCGCCCGGTCAGCTGCTCGAGGCGACGCTGCACGTTGGGGCAGCGGAAGATCTCCGCGACCTCGTGGCAGACGTGGAACAGCTCCTGGTTCTCGGGATTGAAGTAGACGCGGGTCGAGTTGTTGGTCTCGCGGCGACCGTTGAACACGGCATCCTTCGGCGGATCGAACGGCAAGCCGGCGATGGCGTCGACGATGCGCTCGGGGAATGCGTCGTCCAGAAGCCAGTAGCTGTAGGGCTCCTTCACATGCTGCGCGCGGTCGAGGCAGCCGATGAAATGACGGGCGGCGGGTGTAGTCGGCACCATCTGGTCCATGACGTTCCCTCCCTAGCCGGCGGCGAACGGATTGAGGCGCTTCAGGCGCGCGGACAGCGTGTGGCGGCCGATGTTCTTCATCAGCACCGCCTCGGAGCGGACCCAGTTGAACATCACGTAGCGCCGCGGCCCCTCGAACGGCAGGTGGCCGTGCCACGAGTTGTCGGAGCGCTTGAAGGCGACGAACGTGCCCCCGTCCGGTGGCACCTCGGCGATCACGGCGTCGATGTCGTGGCCATTGCGCAGGAGGCGCAGGCGACCGCCGTCCTCGGCCCAGCTGTCGTTGAGGTACAAGAGGCAGGTGACGATCTTGTCGGTCGAGTCGGTATGAATGCGGCCGTCGCGACGGGCGCAGTGGCCGCGCACGGTGATCATCAGCGGCTTGTCGGCCAGCTCGACATCGAATTTCTCCTCGAGAATCTCCTCGAGCCGGCGGCTCTTGATGTCGTCGACGAGCCGCGCGAAGGCGTCGCCGTAGGACAGCTCCTTCAGCGGATAGACGCCGCTGCCGGTGATGGCCGGAAAGTCGCGCCGGACCTCGCCCAGCGCGGCGGTCGGCAGGACGTCGCGCGCCATGAAGAACGAGAATGGCTGGTGCTGGACCTCGGCCCCGGCGATGCGCTCGAACTCGATCACGGCTATCCCCTCACGCGGCGCGCTTCCCCCAAAGTGCCGGCGACTCGCCGCAGCTCGTCCGGTGGATTTAGACTCGTCCCTTCGGCGGCGCCGGACCTTGACCGCCGTCAACCGAGAAACCGACCTCGGTCAGGGGCATGCCGGCCGAGGCCGGCGAATTGTGCGGCGCACCCGAATGTTGGCGGGCGGGGCTCGTGCAGAAATATGAGCCCCGCTCCTTGCTGCAAAGCATTCGGGCTTCCGGTGAGCCTCCCCCGGCACGGGCGCGGGTTGGTGAAGCAACCGCTTGGGGCGCGCCCCGCGGGCGATGAGCGCTTCTTCCGACGAACGCCGCCGGTGATGGTACTGCCACACCATCGGCCAATGCCATCACGCGACAGATATCGGCACGTGCGAGCATCCTCGCGCGCACCTCCTAGAGGACGGTGATCGTCGCGTGACCGCACGGCTTCGGCGCGACCGCGCTGGACAAGCCTCCCCCGAAGCGCGACATTTCGCCCCTTACACCGTCAGCGGAGAAACAACAAATGGTCTCGAGGAAAACGTTCCTGTTGCTGCCGATGATCGCTATGGCACTGGCCGGGCCATGGGCGGCCCCGCGCGCGCACTCCGCCGATGACCTTCGAATTATTGCACCGGCCAAGCCCGGTGGTGGCTGGGATCAGACGGCTCGCGCCCTGCAGGAGGTCATTCAATCGCAAGGGCTCGCCAAGGCGGTTACGGTCGAGAACGTCGCAGGAGCCGGCGGCACGGTCGGTCTTGCCCAGCTCGTCTCCAGGGAGAAGGGCAAAGGCAACGTCCTGATGGTCAACGGGCTCGTCATGATGGGCGCGATCCTGACCAACAACTCTCCCGTCGGTCTGGCGCAGACGACGCCGATCGCACGACTGACCGGCGAGTACGAGGTGGTCGTCGTGCCGGCAAGCTCGGCCATCAAGACGCTCGCCGACCTTGTCGCCAAGCTCAAGACGGATGCAGCCTCGGCCGCCATCGGCGGCGGCTCGGCGGGAGGTACCGACCACATCCTGGCCGGGCTCGTCGTGAAGGCAGCGGGCGGCGATGTGAAGAGGCTGAACTATATTCCCTACTCTGGTGGCGGCGAGGCGCTGGCGGCGATCCTGGGCGGGCATGTCACCGCCGGCATCAGCGGCTATGGCGAGTGGGAGGGCCAGATCAAGTCTGGTGGCCTCAGGGCGCTTGCGATCTCCGCACCCGAGCGCGTGCCGGGCATCGACATCCCGACCATGAAGGAGCAGGGCGTTGACGTGGTGCTTGCCAACTGGCGTGCGGTGATCGCGCCTCCGGGCATCGACGAGGCCCAGAGGCGGGCGCTGCTCGCGGTTGTCGATGGGGCCGTGAGAAGCGAGCCCTGGAAGGCTCTGCTCGCCAAGCGGAGCTGGACCGACCTCTACTTGCCCGGCGACGCGTTCGCCAAGCTCGTCGCCGACGAGAATGTCCGCGTCGCGGAGATCCTCAAGGCGATCGGCCTGGTGCAGTAGCGGAGAGCAAGATGAAGCTCGCTCGGAACAGGGCCGGTCTTGCAATCGGCCTCGGACTTGTCGCGCTTGGTGGCGTCATTGCGACCTCGATCTCCGGCATGCAGGTCCCTCCGACCTATGCCAAGGTTGGACCGCGCATTTTCCCGTTCCTCGCAGCGGGCCTGCTTGCTGGCCTCGGTGCACTGTTCACGCTGCGCGCACTCGTCGGAGCTGCGGATGCGCTGCAAGCCGAGCCAGGCATCACGACTGATTGGTTGCCGGTCGTCGTCATTTCTGGCGGCTTCTTGGCGTTCATCGCACTGCTGGAGTGGGCGGGTTTCCTCCCTGCCGCCGTCGCACTGTTCCTGGCCACGGCGGCAGGTTTCGGCAGTCGACGTGCGGTCCGCGATCTCATTGCCGCGATCGTAGTCGCGCTCGCCATCTATTTGCTCTTCGACCGCATCCTCGGGCTGCCTCTGCCGGCCGGCATGTTGAAGGGATTGATCTGAGAGATGGACGCGCTCACCTCGCTGCTGGCCGGTTTCGACACCGCCCTCACGACCACCAACCTGTTGTGGTCCTTCGTCGGCGTGACGCTTGGAACGGCCATCGGCATTCTGCCCGGCATCGGACCGGCGCTCACTATCGCGCTGCTCCTGCCGTTCACGGCCAAGCTCGATCCGACCGGCGCCTTCATCATGTTTGCAGGCATCTACTACGGCGCCATGTACGGCTCCTCGACCACGTCGATCCTGCTCAACACACCGGGCGAGTCGGGCTCGATCGTCACGGCGGTCGAGGGCAACCTCATGGCCCGTCAGGGCCGGGGTGCGGCCGCCCTCGCAACCGCCGCCATCGGCTCGTTCATTGCCGGCACGGTCGGCACGCTGCTGCTGACCATATCGGCGCCCTGGTTCGTCAGGATTGCGCTGCTGTTCGGCCCCGCCGAGTATTTCGCCCTTACGATCTTTGCCTTCACGTCGGCCTCGGCACTCCTCGGTTCATCGCTCCCGCGCGGCCTCACCTCGCTGATACTGGGACTTGCCATCGGTCTGGTCGGCATCGACGAGCTCACCGGGCAGCCGCGTCTCACCTTCGGCGTGCCGAGCCTGCTCGACGGATTGGACATCGTCATCGTCGCAGTCGGCCTGTTTGCCGTCGGCGAGGCGCTGCATATCGCCTCGCGGCCCGACCTCAGGACAGCCACGATCACGCCGGTCTCGGGCTCGCTGTTGATGACGCGAGAGGAATGGAGGCGCTCGTGGAAGCCATGGCTTCGTGGCTCCGCGCTCGGCTTTCCGTTTGGTGTCCTGCCTGCCGGCGGAACCGAGGTTCCAACCTTCCTGTCGTACTTTCTCGAGAAGAAGCTGGCAAAGCGGCCGGAGGAGTTCGGCAAGGGCGCCATCGAGGGCGTGGCTGGACCCGAGGCAGCCAACAATGCGGCCGTGGCGGGTGTTCTCGTGCCACTGCTTACGCTCGGCTTGCCAACATCGGCCACCGCCGCCATCCTGCTCGCCGCCTTCCAGCAATACGGCCTGCAGCCGGGCCCGCTCCTGTTCCAGTCCTCCGGCACGCTGGTGTGGGGTTTGATCGCGTCGCTCTACATCGGCAACCTGATGCTGCTGGTGCTGAATTTGCCGCTCGTCGGCATCTGGGTCCGCCTTTTGGCGATCCCCGCGCCGCTGCTCTATGGCGGCATCCTGGTGCTGTCGACCGTCGGCGTGTATGGCCTCAACCGCTCGATCAACGACCTCGTCGCGCTCTACGTGCTCGGCCTGATGGGACTCGTGATGCGCCGCTACGAGTTTCCCATTGCACCCTGCATCCTGGGCGTGATCCTCGGCCCTCTTGCAGAAGAGCAATTCCGCCGCGCCCTGTCGATCAGCCAGGGTGATGCCACCGTGTTCGTGACGCATCCGATCTCGGCGCTATTCCTGCTCGCGGCACTTCTGGTGCTGGCCGTGCCGCCAATCATGAGCCGCTGGCTCCAGGCCTCGCCCGACGAGCCACCGGCCTGCACGTAGTCCTATCCGACGATGCGATTGTCGCAACGGGGCTGCTGGACCTTCGGGGACGGTGAGCGGCCGAAGCACGATCCCGTTTCGCGTGGGGTTGGCGACGGTGCGCGAGTATGTGTGGCTGCCGGAGGGCGGGCATGCGGGGACGGACCCCGGATCGGGGTCCCTACGGGATTCATACCGCCCAATGATTTGATCGACTCCTGTTGCGCGGTGGCGGTTCACGAGAGGCCACCCTCCATGGTTCCCTCTGGTCGCTGATTCGACGGAGGGCATCATGGCTGCGCTGGAGATACGCAAGGAC
>JBFMEX010000108.1:0-24492 GCA_040752215.1 Pseudomonadota bacterium
CCTCGAGGTTACTTTGGCCCAATGCATTCACCAGTGCGCGTGTGGCACGGAGGCGAGGGGCGAGATATGGACCACGAGCGCTACGACGACGACTACATCGCCGGCATCCTGGCCGACTGCCGCATCTTCGCGTTCGTCGGCGCGAGCGCCAACACCAGCCGGCCGAGCTACTTCGCGATGAAGTACCTGCTCGCAAAGGGCTACACGGTGATCCCGATCAATCCCGGCCATGCCGGCAAGGAGATCCTGGGCCAGATGACCTATGCCCGCCTCGCCGAGGTGCCGGGCCCGGTCGACGTGGTCGACATCTTCCGGGCCTCGGACGCCGCGCTCGAGGTGACCCGCGAGGCGATCCGCCTGAAGGACCAGCTCGGTGTCAAGGTCGTCTGGATGCAGCTCGGGGTGAGGAACGCGCAAGCCGCGGCCGAGGCCGAGGCGGCGGGGCTGAAGGTCGTCATGAACCGCTGCC
This sequence comes from Pseudomonadota bacterium, assembly GCA_040752215.1. Taxonomy (GTDB): domain Bacteria; phylum Pseudomonadota; class Alphaproteobacteria; order Rhizobiales; family Hyphomicrobiaceae; genus JBFMEX01. Next base: position 470 of record JBFMEX010000108.1, read on the forward strand.
CGAAGATCGAGTACGGGCGGCTCTCGGGCGAGATCGGCTGGGCGGGCGTCAATACCGGCGTCATCTCCAGCCGGCGCCCCAGGCTCGCCGCACAGGGCGTGCAGAGCCACGTCATCGATCGCAAAGGGTAGTCGCGGCAACACGGGGCCGGAATTTACCAACACCAGCGATTGATCGCGCCCGGCGTGTTTCCGTTCACCACGTCTGAGGACGCTGCTCCGTAAAGTCGTGCCGTGGGCCAACCGACCTGCGGAGACCGCTCGATGCCGTCGAACCCGTTGCGTGCGCTTGCTGCCGTCGCGAGCCTCGCGATGCTCGCCCCGGCGATCGCCTCGGTCTCGGCGCAAACGGCGCGGCCGGCGGCGGTGGAGAGCGCAGCCGAGAAGCCGGCGCTCGTTGCGCGGCTGCTCGAGAAGGCGCGTCTCGGTGCGGCGATCGAAGCGTGGCAGGAGATGTTGCTTTCTGCCGACAGCGTGCCCGAGTGCGATTGCGACGACGACGCGCAACGCCAGAGGTTCGGCGAGGCCTGGCGGACCGCAGTCACGGCTGCATTCGACGCCCGCGGCATTGTCGCCGAGTTCGAGGCGGGATACGCCGCGGCGTTCACGACGTCCGAGCTCGGCGAGCTGCTCGCCTTCTTCGAGACGCCGCTCGGGCAGAAGGTCGGCGCCATCGAGCGTGAGGCGATCGAGTCCGAGGTCAGCGAGGCCGAGGCGCTCGCCGGTATGGTGGCGTCGATGCAGGCGCTCGAGGCCGCGCCGGAACGCAAGATCGTGCTGAAACAGCTCACTGCGCGCATGGGCGGCGAGGAGGCGATGGTCGAGATGTTCGTCAATCTCGGCGTCGGTGCGGCGCTTGGTGCCGCGGCTGCCACGCCGGCCGGCCGGCCGCGCGTCGATGAGGCGACGATCGTGGCCGGGGTCGAGCAGGGGCGCGAGGAGCTGCGCAAGACGCTGGCGTCGGCGGTGATCGCGCAGAACGCCTGGATGTACCGCTCGCTGTCGCTCGGCGAGCTCAAGCAGTACGACGAGCTCTATGCGACGCCGCTGTGGCGGCGCTCCACGGCGCTTTCGATCGTGCTGTTCAATCGGGCGATGCGCAGGCAGGCACTGGCGATCGGCGCCCGCTTCGCGCGGGAGTGGAACGCCGAGAGCCTGTAAGGGTAGAGGTGGTGCGACCCTTCCTGATCGAGCGGCCGTGACGGCGCGCGGCCGGCGTGCTAGCCGGGTGACTGCTTGCACGCTTCGCGCGCGTCCTGTCATCGGGACGGGCGGCGCCAAGGCCGGAGACGGAACTTGCATGCGCTCGCAATGGCTGGACGGTGGGCAGGCGCGCTCGGTCTGCTGCTCTGGGTGATCGTCATGGCATCGCCGGCTGCCAGCCAACCCGATCAAAGGCGACCGCGTGTCGTAACGGGCGCGGACGTGCTGGTGCAGTCGAGGTTCGCGATGCTGGCCGGCAGGCGGGTCGGGCTCGTCACCAACCAGACCGGGCTCTCCGGCGGTCGCCACATGGTCGACCTGATGGTCGAGGCGGGCGTCAGGCTGACGGCGATCCTGGCACCAGAGCACGGCTTCCGAGGCGCGGTCGAGGCGGGAGCCAAGGTCGCCGATGAGGTCGACGCGCGGACCGGCGTTGCGGTCCACAGCCTCTATGGCGCGACCCGCAAGCCGACACGGCGCATGCTGCGCGACGTCGACGTGCTGGTGTTCGACATCCAGGACATCGGCGTGCGCTTCTACACCTACATCTCGACCATGGGGCTCGCCATGCAGGCGGCGGCGGAGGCCCACATTCCGTTCGTGGTGCTCGACCGGCCCAATCCGCTCGGTGGCGAACACGTCGCCGGCTTCGTGTGCGAGCCGGCGCTCACGTCGTTCGTCGGCCAGTATCCGATCCCGATCCAGCACGGGCTGACGGTCGGCGAGCTGGCGCGGATGATCAAGGGCGAGCGCTGGCTCGGCCGGCTCGACAAGCTCAACCTCACGGTGGTCGCGATGAAGGGATGGCAGCGGGCCATGCGCTGGCCGGATACGGGCCTCGCGTGGGTGGCGACGAGCCCAAACATCCCGACCTTCGAGGCGGCGCTGGTCTATCCGGGCATCGGCATCGTCGGCGAGCTCGCCGTCAACGAAGGGCGCGGCACGCCGATTCCGTTCTCGCAATTCGGCGCGCCGTGGCTCGACGGCGAGCGGCTGGCCGAGCGGCTGTGGGCGGCACCTCTCGAGGGGGTCTCGTTCTCGGCGACGAGCTACATGCCGCGGCCGATTGCCGGCATCGCCAGCAAGCCGCGCTTCGCGGGCGAGCGCGTCGGCGGCGTCAAGCTAGCAGTGACGGACGTGGCTCGCTTCGCGCCGCTCGAGGCCGGCATGCACGCGCTCGCCGGGCTGATGGCGGAGGCACGCCGCGCCGGCCGGACGCGGATGTTTCCCAATCTCGCCATGTTCCATCGCATCGCCGGCACCAGGCGCCTCCATCGCTTATTGCAGGAGGGCCGGGACGGCGAGGCGATCGCCGCCGCCTGGGCGCGCGAGGTGGCCGCGTTCAAGGCGCAGCGGGCGCGATATCTCGCCTATTGAGCGGCGGAGCGACGCTGCTCAAGCGTCGCGGTGGCCACAGCAGGTCGCGGCGCCGCGCGCGCCGCACGATCCCTCCGACGCGACGCGATGCGCGGGCCTTCGCCGAGCGGTGGGCAGAAGCAGCAGCAGCACGGCACCAGCCGTCATGGGGCGAGGCGTCGACCTGAGCCGATCAAGGCGGGTGTCGGCGGCATGCCGGGGCAAGGTCCTTCCCGATCGAGGCGATCGTCGCGGGCCGGGGAAGCAGCGTCAACGGCGGTTGCCGGAGTGGCCTCACGTCTTGACCTTGGACAGCTCCTTCTGCTCGCCGGCCTTCAACTCGCGCACGTGCCAGGGCAGGCCCTGCTTGGCGAGCTCGTCGAGGAAAGGCTTCGGCGGCAGCTGCTCGACGTTGAACACGCCCTTGCCCTTCCAGATGCCGCGGAACATCTGGATCGCGCCGACCACCGGCGGCACACCAGTGGTGTAGGACACCGCCTGCGCGCCGACCTCCTTGAAGGTCTCTGCGTGGTCGCACACGTTCCAGATGATGTAGCGCTTTTTCTTGCCGCCCTTCAGGCCGGTGAAGATGCAGCCGATCGAGGTCTTGCCGGTGTAGCCCTCGGCGAGCGAGGAGGGCTCCGGCAGCAGGCTCTTCAGGAACTCCATCGGCACGACCGGCGTGCCCTTGTACATGACGGGGTCGATGCGCGTCATGCCGACGTTCTGGAGCACGTCGAGGTGCTTGATGTAATTGTCGGAGAAGGTCATCCAGAAGCGGATCTGCTTCAGTCCCCTGATGTGCTTGACGAGGCTCTCCTCCTCCTCGTGGTAGATCAGGTAGCTCTTGACCGGGCCGACCTCCGGGTAGTCGATCATGGCCGAGATCGACAAGGGATCGATCTCGATCCACTTGCCGTCCTTCCAGTACTTGCCGCGCTGGGTCACCTCGCGCAGGTTGATCTCGGGATTGAAGTTGGTGGCGAACGCCTTGCCGTGGCTGCCGGCGTTGCAATCGATGATGTCGATGGTGTGAATCTCGTCGTACAGCGTCTCCTGCGCGTAGGCCGAGAACACGTTGGTGACGCCGGGATCGAAGCCGCAGCCCAAGACGGCCATGATGCCCTTGGCCTTGTACTTGGCGTGATAGGGCCACTGCCACTTGTAGGTGAATTTGGCCTCGTCACGCGGCTCGTAGTTGGCGGTGTCCATGTAGTGCACGCCGGTCTCGAGGCAGGCGTCCATGATCGGCAGGTCCTGGTAGGGGAGCGCCATGTTGATCACGAGGTCCGGTTTCACCTTCTTGATCAGGCGCGCGACCTGGCCGGCATCGTCGGCATCGACTTGGCTGATATCGATCGCCGATTTGGCCGCCTTTTGGACCTTCTCGCAGCTCTCGAGCCGGCGCGAGGCGAGGTGGATCTTCTTGAACACGTCGCGGTTCATCGCGCATTTCTTGGCGACGACAGAGCCGGCCGCGCCGGCGCCGATGATCAGGACGCTCTCCACCTCTCGCTCCTCCTCGTGTGCTGCGCATGGCAGGAAGGCCGGAGATAGACGAGCGGGGTGACGTTTTCAATACGAACGGGCCCCGTCCGGAGGCCGGGGCCCGTCGTGTCTCGAGCTGAGCGCAGCGACTACTGCTTCGGTGCCGCCGGCGGGGTCGACGGCTGGGCCGCCTCCTTGGCCTTCTCGTAGGTCTCCTTCACCGCCTCCTTGGCCTTCTCATAAGCCGGGCCGACCTGCTCCTTGGCCTTCTCGTAGGCCTCCTTGGTGGCCTCCTTGGCCTTCTCGTAGGTGGGACCGGCCTGCTCCTTGGCCTTCTCGTAGGCGTCCTTGGTCGTGACCGCGGTCTTGTCGGTCAGCTCGCGGGCCTTCTCCTTGGCGCGCTCGAGCAGACTCTTCCTCGGCTTGGTGCGCTCGAAGGCGGGGACGGCGCCGATCACCTCCTTGGTCGCCTGCGGCAGCGAGACGACGGTCTTGCCGTCCTTCTCGTCGATGTCGAGCGCGGAGAGGTAGACGCCGACCTTCTTCTCGGCGACGCCGAGGAAGCCGCCGGTGCCCATGATGACGCCGAGCACCTGGTTGTGGTCGTCGAGAATCAGGTCCTCGATGTCGCCGATGATCTTGCCCTCGGCGTTCGTCACCTTGGCGCCGATCAGGTAGTCCTTGGCCAGATACTGGTCGGCGCTCTGTGCCTTGATGAAGGTCGACGGCGGCAGGGCGGTCTCGGCCAGAGCGGGGGTTGCCGAGAGCAGGGCGGCGACCGCAAGAGCGAGGGATGACTTCTTCATTCTCTGGTCCTCGTGAGTTCAGCGCTACAGCGCAGACATGGCGATCGGCACGGGGGGTGCGATCGGTGGCGGCGGTCTAACGGGACTCTGTGTCGAGAGCAAGTCGGACCAGGCGTGATTTGGAGGTCGCCGATCGTTGCGACCAAATGACCGAGATTGCGCAAGGAATCCGGAAAAAATGGGCCCCTGGCGGCCGGCCGGCGTTGCTGTGCCGGGGGCGGGTGGGGTAGTGTCGCCGGCGATCCCGATCGGTCCGGCCCACCTCCGCCAGAGAGAGGCGGGCGGGATCGCGCGCGCGTTCGAACGAAGCAGCGGAAGAACCAAGCAGCGTGTCAGACAACAGCGACGACAAGGGCGCCGGCGGCGGCCCGAGCGATATCCGTCCGGTCTCGATCTCGGAGGAGATGAAGCGCTCGTACCTCGAGTACGCGATGAGCGTCATCGTCAGCCGAGCGCTGCCCGACGTCCGCGACGGCCTGAAGCCGGTCCACCGCCGCATCCTCTATGGCATGCACGAGGCGGGTAACCGCCACGACCGGCCCTACCGCAAGTCGGCCAAGACGGTCGGCGAGGTGATGGGCAACTACCACCCGCACGGCGATAGCGCGATCTACGACGCGCTGGTGCGCATGGCGCAGGACTTCTCGCTCAGGGTGCCGCTGGTCGACGGGCAGGGCAACTTCGGCTCGATCGACGGCGATCCGCCGGCGGCGATGCGCTACACGGAGAGCCGCCTCGCCAGGATCGCCAGCGAGCTCTTGGACGACCTCGACAAGGACACGGTCGAGTTCCAGCCCAACTACGACGACAAGGACCAGGAGCCGACGGTGCTCCCGGCCAAGTTCCCGAACCTGCTCGTCAATGGCGCCGGCGGCATCGCCGTCGGCATGGCGACCAACATCCCGCCGCACAACCTCGGCGAGGTGATCGACGCCTGCACTGCGATGCTCGACAACCCGGAGCTGACGGTCGACGACCTGTGCCAGATCGTCACCGGGCCTGACTTCCCGACCGGCGGCCTGATCCTCGGCCGTGCCGGCATCCTCGCCGCCTACCACAAGGGGCGCGGCTCGATCATCATGCGGGCGCGGGTCGAGGTGGAGGAGATCCGCAAGGACCGCGAGGCGCTGATCGTCACCGCGATCCCCTACCAGGTCAACAAGCGGGTGCTGATCGAGAAGATCGCCGATCTCGTACGCGAGAAGCGGATCGAGGGCATCTCCGACATCTGGGACGAATCCAACCGCGAGGGCATGCGGGTCGTCATCGAGCTCAAGCGCGATGCGGTCGCCGACGTGGTGCTGAACCAGCTGTGGCGCTACTCGGACCTGCAGTCGACGTTCGGCGCCAACATGCTGGCGATCAACGGCGGCCGGCCGCAGCAGCTCAACCTGCGCGACATGATCGAGGCGTTCACCGCGTTCCGCCAGGAGGTGGTGTCGCGGCGAACGAAGTACCTGCTCAACAAGGCGCGCGAGCGGGCCCATGTGCTCGTCGGTCTCGCCATCGCGGTCGCCAATATCGACGAGGTGATCGCCCTCATCCGCAGGAGCCCGAGCCCGGCCGAGGCCAAGGATGAGCTGATGGGGCGCAGCTGGCCGGCCAAGGACATGGCGCCGCTGATCGCGCTCATCGCCGACCCCCGCCACACGCTGGCGGCCGACGGCAGCTACCGCCTGTCGGAGGAGCAGGCCAAGGCGATCCTCGAGCTGCGTTTGGCGCGGCTGACCGCGCTCGGCCGCGACGAGATCGGCGACGAGCTGAAGAAGCTCGCCGAGGAGATCAAGGACTACCTTGCGATCCTGTCCTCGCGCCAGCGCATCGTCGACATCGTCAAGGGCGAGCTCGCCCGGATCAAGGACGAGTTCGCGACCCCGCGCAAGACGGAGATCGTCGATCTCGAGGGCGAGGTCGACGACGAGGATCTGATCCAGCGCGAGGACGTCGTCGTCACGGTGAGCCACAAGGGCTACATCAAGCGGGTGCCGCTCTCGACCTACCGGGCGCAGCGGCGCGGCGGCAAAGGCCGCTCAGGCATGGCGACGCGCGAGGAGGATTTCGTCACCCAGCTGTTCATCGCCTCGACGCACACGCCGGTGCTGTTCTTCTCCTCGCGCGGCATGTGCTACCGCATGAAGGTGTGGCGGCTGCCGGCGGCCACGCCGCAGTCGGTCGGCAAGGCGCTGATCAACCTGCTGCCGCTGGCGGCCGGAGAGGTCATCACCTCGATCCTGCCGCTGCCGGAGGACCAGACCACCTGGGGTGCGCTCGAGCTGATGTTCGCGACCGGCTCCGGCAACGTGCGGCGCAATGCGCTCGCCGACTTCGAGAGCATCAATCGCAACGGCAAGATCGCGATGAAGCTCGACGAGGGCGACCGCATCGTCGGGGTGGCGATCTGCTCGGCCGCCGACGACGTGTTGCTGACCACCGCCGACGGCCAGTGCATCCGCTTCCCGGTCGAGGACGTGCGCATGTTCAAGGGCCGCGATTCGGTCGGCGTGCGCGGCATTCGTCTCGGCGACAATGACACCCTGATCTCGATGGCGATCCTGACCCACGTCGAGGCGAGCCCCGCCGAGCGCGCCGCCTATCTGAAGCAGGCTTCGGCGCTGCGCCGCAACGAGGGCGCCGAGGCGGAGGAGGTCACGGCTCCCGTGCCGGCCGACGAGGAGGAGGAGCCTGGGGAGGGGGCTGCGGAGCTCTCGGCCGAGCGGCTCGCCGAGCTCGCGGCCAAGGAGCAGTACGTGCTGACCGTGTCGAGCAAGGGCTTCGGCAAGCGCTCGTCGTCCTACGAGTACCGGACCTCGGGCCGCGGCGGCAAAGGCATCGTCGCGATGGTGGTCAACGAGCGCAATGGCCGCCTGGTGGCCTCGTTCCCGGTCGTCCAGAGCGACCAGATCATGCTGGTGACCGACGGCGGGCAGCTGATCCGCTGCCCGGTGCACGACGTCCGCATCGCCGGTCGGAACACGCAGGGCGTGCGCATCTTCAAGACCGCCGCCGACGAGGACGTCGTCTCGGTCGAGGTGGTGTCGGAGGACGCGGAGAACGGCGAGGGCGAGGCATGAGGCCCGCGCGCCCGGACGAGCCGCGAACCGATGACCGCGTCGATCAACCGGCGGCGCGCGCTTGCCGGTCCATCTCGACCAGCGCGTCGGCAATCGGACTCTCCCGGCACAGGGCCTCGAAGCTGCGGGCCAGGGCATGGCCGCGCTTGTGCAGCGTTATCAGCCCCTTCGCTTTCAGGCGCGACATGATCCGCGACAGCGTGTCGGGATTGAGCGCCAGATAGTCGGCGATGTCGGCGCGCGAGAGTGGCAGCTCGAAGGCATATCCGCCGGCGCCGGGTCGGCCGAGGCGCAGCGCGATCTCGATCAGGAAAGAGGCGACGCGCTGCTCGCCGGACAGCCCGGAGATGGTGGCGATGTGCATCGCGTCGCGGGCTTGGCGTTCGGCAACCCGCTGAGTGAAGAGTGCCGACAGCTCGGGCTCGCAGGCGAGCCGGCGCTCGATCACCGGCCAGCGCAGGCGCACGACCTCTCCGCTGGTCAGCGCGGTGAGCGCGATCTCCGGCAGCGGCGGCGCGAACGCACTGCGGAAGACGTCACCCGGGAACAGCACCGAAAGGATCTGCCGGCGATGGCCGGCGGCGGAGGTGGAGAGCGCGAGCACGCCCGAGCGGACGACATAGACGGTCTCGCCGTCGATCGCGACCGCGAGGCGCTGGCGGCGGCGCGTGCGCACGGCGAGGCCGTCGGTCTCGAGCGATGCCCACAAGGCACCGATGCCGGCGTGCCCCACCGGCGCGGCACGCTTGGCGGCGGCAGCCGACGACGCATCGCCGGTAGCCGCGGACGCTTCTGCGACAGGGCGGCGCCGCCCAATGGCCTTCGATGTGATCACGATCGGCGGACCCCCGCTCGCATGCGTGCTGCAACGCCGGTGAACGCGAGCTTTCTACCTGGCCGTGCTGAGAGGCCTTGATGCCAATCAATCGGCGCGTCTGCTGCGACGCCAACGCGAGAATTCCGGGCGCAGCGATAAGTTATTGCTTGCAGTCGGATATCCTGTGCCCGATTCGCAACACCGGATGTCTCCAACGCCCGAGTCTGACGTGTGTCAGCAGACGGGCCCAAGCCGCGCTGGAAAATTGCCGCTGACGGCGCGAGATGTAGTCCGGCACGGATTATGTCGTGGCCTGCGCATCGGCCCCGACGGGGGTGAAGACAGGGGAATTCAAATGCTCGACATCAAGGGATACGCGACTGCGGCGGCGCTCTCCGCGGCATTCGTCACCATGGCAGCGGCGCCCGCGGCGGCCGGCAACTACGCGGGCGACTTCATGATCCGCGCCCAGGCCACCTACGTGAACACGAACGACGAGATCTCGTCGATGAACTCGAGCGTGCTCGGCAATCTGCTGGCGCTCGGCTTCGACGCCGAGGTGAGCGATCGCTTCCTGCCGACCGCCACGCTGACCTACTTCGTGACCAAGAACATCGGCCTCGAGCTGTTCTGCTGCTTCTCCAAGCACTCCGTCGACCTGAAGTCGCCGATCCCGGCCCTCAATGGTGAGATCGCCGACAGCTGGATCTTCCCGCCGGCGCTGACCCTGACCTATCACCTCGACGGCATGGGTGGCTTCAAGCCGTATGTGGGCGCTGGCGTGCAGTGGATCCACTTCTTCAACGAGTCGACGGGTGACAACCGGGTCCTCTCGAGCAGCGTCGAGTTCGACGATGCGTTCGGCTTCACGCTGCAGGCAGGCGTCGACGTCGAGCTGGGCGGCGGTTGGTATCTCAACGCCGACATCAAGAAGTCATGGCTCGACACCGAGGTCACCTGGCACAACGCGCTCGGCATCGCCGGCCATACGATCAAGGCCGATGCCGATATCGATCCGCTGATCGTCAGCGTTGGCCTCGGCTATCGCTTCGACCTGTTCGGACCGCGCGTCGCGGCGGCGCCGCTGAAATAGCCGCAGCCGCGGGCGAAGCGTTCGATGAAGCTGCGAAGGCCGGGCAACTTGCCCGGCCTTTCCCGTTTGCAGCCGAGTGCGAACGGGTGGCGATCGGCTGCGCGTGGGTGTGGGCCCAAGCGGCTACTCGGCCGCTCGCTCGATGCCAATCCGGCCGGCGAGCAGAAGCCGGTCGATCGCGATCGACAGCCGGTTGGCCTCGCCGAGCGTCCGGTCGAGCTCGTCGCGCAGCTCGCTGGTCCACTCGCGCAGCAGCTCGGGGTTCGTGACCGACAGGCGCTGCAGCTCGCGCATCGAAAGGTGATTGAGGCGCGCCTGCAGCTTGAGCGCCAGCTCGTGATCGATGCCGTCGGCGCTGCCGGAGCGTGCCGCGGCAACCAGCCGGTGGGCGGCGCCGGCCTCCGGGGCCATGGCCGGGCGCGGCGCCTGGAAGCGCCGTGGCGAAAGGCTCCCGCCGCCGAACGGCGGCGTTCCGCGGGTGCGCGGCACGCGTGCCTCCTTGACTGCGTCGTCCCTGCTGGCAGCGGCTCGCCCGAGTGTCGCACCCCGCCGTCGAGGCGCTCGAGATCGGGTCGGCGTCGCCTTGTACCGCTCCGGGCTGCGGAGCGACTCAGTCTGCGCTACGTATCCGCGGACGGACTGTCAACCCGAGGTGGTCGCGAACCGCCACTTGCCCACACACGTATTCGTTATCACGGGGGCGTCACAGCGGCGCCGGCTCTCGCTACCACAGCTTGACGTCCTTGCCCTCGCGCCGCAGCCGCTCGGCCCGCTCGCCGAGCCAGCGCTGGAAGTTCGGCTCTTCGTCGTAGGCCTTCTCCTTCACGTAGACGAACGTCGAAAGGAAATGGAACGGCTTCCAGTAGCCGAGCAGGCGCCAGGCCTCGGCTTCGCGTCCCGACTTGCCGGCGACGTCGGCCGGGTCGCGGGGGAAGAAGCAGAGCGTCGGCGTGAAGTTGACCTTCCAGCGCTCGGCGAGCTTGCGCTCCTCGAGCTTCTTGCCGTCGAAATCGGTCACCTCGCGCGAGCCGTAGAGGTTGAGTTGCAGGGCGAGAAAGTTGTCTTGGATGTAGCGAGCGGTCTCCGGGTCTGCGAGATTGACGCGATGCATCTCGGCGCAATAGGGGCAGCCGCGCTGCTCCCAGAACACGACGAGGTGCTTGCCGGCCGCGGCCGCCTCGGCGTGGTCCTCCTTGAGGTCGAGGAACGAGGTGTGAAACCAAGGCTGCGCGTGCAACCCGTCGTCGGTCAGCGGCAGCGGCGCCGCCGCCGAGGCAGAGCGGGTGACCGCGGGCAGCAGCAGCGCAGCCGCCGGCAGGGCGAGGAGCTGGCGGCGGGTCGTCGTCATGGCCGTTCACCCTCTGTCGAGCTTGCAGAGCACGCCGGAATTCCGGTCGGGCCTCGACGTAGTATATGGTGTCAGGCGTGCGAGTGCTGCAACCAAACCTATACAGGGGGGGCCAGCGCTTGCTGCACCCGGGAGGCGGCGGCTCGATGGTCGCCCCCCTCGACCAAGGAGGCGCACGTGGCGCGAACCGGCTTCTATTCCGGTACATTCGACCCGGTGACGCTCGGCCACACCGACGTCATCGCACGGGCGGCGACCCTGGTCGACCGCCTGGTGATCGGCATCGGCGTACACGACGTCAAGAAGCCGATGTTCTCGGCCGCCGAGCGCGCCGAGATGCTGGAGCAGGAGACGCGCGACATCGCCCGCCGGCTCGGGACGACGATCGATATCGTCACATTCTCCAATCTGGTCGTCGACGCCGCCCGGGCCAACGGCGCCAGCGTCATCTTCCGGGGCCTGCGCGACGGCACGGACTTCGACTACGAGATGCAGATGGCGGGCATGAACGGCGCCATGGCGCGGGACATCCAGACCGTGTTCGTCGCCGCGAGCCCGCTCGTGCGCCACATCGCCGCAAACCTGGTACGGCAGATCGCGACCATGGGTGGCGACGTGTCGCCGTTCGTGGCCCCCGACGTGGTACGGCGGCTGGCCGGCAAGGTCGCGCGCTGAGAGGCGCTGGGCTTATCCGTTGCGCTCCTCGGCCGGAGAGGCCATAAGTCGGCGCACAATCGGATCAATCGCGGCCCCTTTGGCCCGACGGCAGGAGGCACCTCGACGATGCGTCTCGCGACTGGATTTGCGCTGCTCGGAATGGCGCTGGCGCTGGTGGCGTGCGGGCAATCGGGTCCAAACGTGGAGGCCGCGGGGGCGGCCGGTCAGAGCCCGGCAAAAGCACCGGCAGCGCGCGAGCGCGTGGTGCTCGAGCTGAAGCAGGGCAAGGTGGTGATCGAGCTGCGCCCCGATCTGGCGCCGAAGCACGTCGAGCGGGTCAAGACGCTGGTCGGGGAAGGGTTCTACAACGGGCTCAAGTTCCATCGCGTGATTGCCGGATTCATGGCCCAGACCGGCGACCCGACCGGATCCGGTGCCGGCGGCTCCAAGTATCCCGACCTGCCGGCCGAGTTCAGCCCGACCCAGTTCGAGCGCGGCACGATCGGGGCGGCTAGGACCTCGAACCCGAACAGCGCCAACAGCCAGTTCTTCATCTGCTTCGCCCACGCGCCGCATCTGAACGGCAAGTACACGGTGTGGGGCCAGGTGGTCGAAGGCATGCAATTCGTCGATCAGATCGCCAAGGGCGAGCCCCCGGCCAAGCCGGACGTGATCGTCAAGATGTACATGGCGGGCGGCGCCTGAGCGTCTGCCGCGCCGGCCCGTCCAGGCCTATTCGGAAGTCCCCGCGACAAGGAGCATCCATGACTGCCAAGGCAGATCCCGAGAACACGCTGATCATCGAGACCACCAAGGGCCGCGTCGTCATCGCCATGCGCCCCGATCTGGCACCGAAGCACGTCGAGCGGATCAAGACGCTGGCGCGCGAAGGCTTCTACGACGGCATCGTGTTCCATCGCGTGATCGATGGCTTCATGGCCCAGACCGGCTGCCCTGACGGCCGCGGAACCGGCGGCTCCTCGTATCCGAACCTGCCGGCCGAGTTCAACGCCGAGCCGCACGTGCGCGGCGTGTGCTCGATGGCGCGCGCCAACAATCCGAACAGCGCCAACAGCCAGTTCTTCATCTGCTTCGACGACGCGACCTTCCTCGACCGCCAGTACACGGTCTGGGGCAAGGTCATCGAGGGCATGGAGAACGTTGACAAAATCAAGCGCGGTGAGCCGGTGCGCGATCCCGACAGGATGATCTCGGTCAAGGTCGCGGCCGACGCGGCCTGATCGGAGGGAAAGAGCGAGGCGAGCATGAACGGCGCCGTGCGCGTGCTGGTGATGCTGGTCGGCCTTACCGGCGCCAGCGGCGTGGCACTCGGCGCGCTGGCGGCGCACCGGGTCTCGGATCCGGCGCTGGCGACCGCAGCCCACATGCTGCTGATCCACGCGGCGGCGTCGCTCGGCGTGCTCGCCGTCGCCGCGCGCTCCGGCCGGCCGCTGATCGCGCTGCTCGCGGCCGGGCTGCTGCTGGCGGGCGCGGCGCTGTTTGCCGGCGACATCGCGCTGCGGGCGATCACGGGACACCGCCTGTTCCCGCTCGCGGCGCCGACCGGCGGCTCGACCATGATCGCGGGTTGGCTCACGCTGGCGTTGGCCGGGCTCGTCGGCCGGCGGGCCGGAACCGGCTAGCGTCCAATCGACGAGGGTCATGCGTACCGATCTGTTCGACTTCGATCTGCCCGAGGACCGGATCGCGCTCCATCCCGCGCGCCCGCGCGATGCGGCGCGGCTGTTGGTCGTCGGTGCCGACGGCCGGCTCGCCGACCATTCGGTGCGCGATCTTCCGGAGCTGCTCCGGCCCGGCGACGCGCTGGTGCTCAACGATACACGGGTGATACCTGCCGCACTCTCCGGTGCGCGGACGCGCGAGGGCCACGTCGCGGCGATCGACGTGACGCTGATCGAACGGCTCGACGAGAGCCGCTGGCAGGCGTTCGCGCGGCCGCAGAAGCGGCTCAGGCCCGGCGATGTGATCCGTTTCGGCGGCGACGGCAAGGTCTGCTACGCCGACGTGCTCGACGGGATCGTCGAGGCCAAGGGCGAGGGCGGCCTGGTCACGCTCCGCTTCAACCTGCACAGCGCGTTCCTCGATGCGGCGATCGCCGAGCGGGGTGAAATGCCGCTGCCGCCCTACATCGCCGCCAAGCGTCGGCCGGGCGAGGCCGATCGCCGCGACTATCAGACCATGTTCGCCGCCCGCGACGGCGCGGTGGCGGCGCCGACGGCGGGCCTGCACTTCACGCCGGAGCTGATGCAGCGGCTCGCGGCGCGCGGCGTCTCGCACCATCTCGTCACGCTGCATGTCGGCGCTGGGACCTTCCTGCCGGTCAGGAGCGAGGACACCCGCGACCACGTCATGCACGTCGAATGGGGGGAGGTGTCGGTCGAGACGGCGGCGGTGCTGGAGCGCGTCAGGGGCGACGGCGGGCGGATCGTCGCCGTCGGCACGACCTCGCTGAGGCTGCTCGAGACGGCGGCGGCGGAGACGGGTGAGATCCGTCCGTTCGCCGGTCCTACGCAGATCTTCATCACCCCCGGCTACCGCTTCCACGCGGTCGACGTGCTGATGACCAACTTCCATCTTCCGCGCTCGACGCTGTTCATGCTGGTCACCGCCTTCTCGGGGCTCGAGACGATGCGGGCCGCCTACCGGCATGCGATCGACAACAGGTACCGCTTCTATTCCTACGGCGACGCCTGCCTGCTGCACCGCTCCGCCGGCTAGCTCGAGCAACCGAGGTCTTGACACCCTCCATGGAGAAACCGTCACCGACGTCCGGCTACCGGCTGCTGCGCCAGGACGGCAGCGCCCGCCTCGGCGAGATCACCACGCCGCACGGGGTGATCCGCACGCCGGCGTTCATGCCCGTCGGCACCGCGGCGACGGTCAAGGCCGTCTATCTCGATCAGGTCGAGGCGGCGGGCGCCGACATCATCCTCGGCAACACCTATCACCTGATGCTGCGGCCCGGCGCCGAGCGGGTGGCGCGGCTCGGGGGCTTGCACGCATTCATGGGCTGGAAACGGCCAATCCTCACCGATTCGGGCGGCTTCCAGGTAATGAGCCTCGCCCGGATCCGGCGCATGTCTGAGGAGGGCGCCGAGTTCGCCTCGCACATCGACGGCACGCGTCACCTGCTGACACCGGAGCGCTCGATCGAGATCCAGTGCCTGCTCGGTGCCGACATCCAGATGCAGCTCGACGAGTGCATCGAGCTTCCCGCTGAGCGGGTCGAGGTCGCGCGTGCCATGGAGCTGTCGCTCAGATGGGCCGAGCGGTCGAAGCGCGCCTTCGCCGAGCGGTCGGCGCCGGGGCAGGCACTCTACGGCATCGTGCAGGGCGGCACCGATGCGGCACTGAGACGGCGCTCGGCCGAGGCGCTGGTGGCGACCGGATTCGACGGCTACGCGGTCGGTGGCCTTGCGGTCGGCGAGGGGCACGCGGCGATGCTGGCGACGCTCGAGGAGACTCTGGCGTTCCTCCCTGCCGACCGGCCGCGTTACCTGATGGGCGTCGGCACGCCGCTCGATCTCATCGAGGCGGTCGGGCGCGGGGTCGACATGTTCGATTGCGTGATGCCGACCCGGAACGGCCGCCACGGGCTCGCGTTCACCTGGAGCGGGCGTGTCAACCTGCGCAACGCCTGCCACGCCGAGGACCCCGCCCCCCTCGATCCTGAAAGCGAGTGTCCGGCGGCGCGGGACTACTCGCGCGCCTACCTCCACCATCTGGTGCGCTCCGGCGAGTACCTCGGCGCGATGCTGTTGTCGTGGTCGAATACGGCCTTCTACCAGCAGCTGATGGCGGCTATGCGGGCGGCGATCGCGGAAGGTCGGTTCGAGGCCTGGGCGGAGGAGGCGAAGGCGCGGCTCGCCGAGACGCCGGCGGCGAGAAAATCGATGAACGCAAACTGACGATCGCATTCAGAGGGGGTTCAAGGCGGGAAGCGCATTCTCCTGTCATCGAACGCGACGGAAGCCTCCGGCGCTCGGGAAACAGGGGACCAACGATGAAGATCTCGACCATTCTCGCCTCCGCCACGCTGATCGCCGGCCTGACGATCGCCGCCCTGCCGGCCTCCGCCGACATCGTCGACCGTCGTCAGCACAATCAGGATCACCGCATCGACCAGGGTGTTCGCTCGGGCACGCTGACCTCGGAGGAGGCCGCCCGCCTGCGCCGCGAGCAGGACGAGATCGCCGATCTCGAGCGGCGTTTCGAGCGCGACGGCAAGCTCAGCTATTGGGAGAAGCAGCGCCTGGCCGAGCTGCAGAGCAAGGCGAGCCGCCACATCTACAACCAGAAGCACGACGGCGACGTGTCGCGGCGCATCTGGTACAAGCCGTGGAGCTGGCAGAAGCCCTGGGGCTGGGGCAGGCCGTGGGGCTGGAACAAGTGGAGTGACAACCGTCACGACCACGACGAACCGAGCTACCGCCGCTGGTGGTAGCACGCTTCTGAGCCACCGAGGGCGCCGGGTGCGCCCTATCGGGGAGGGAGGGCCGTCCTTCGGGGCGGCCCTCTCGTCGTCGCGGGCGCCGTGACGAATATGGAACTATCGTGCCGTGACCCACTTGCGATGGACCAGGATCGCGTCGAATTGAGGCTGCCTCGGCCTGCCGACGAGGTCGCCGAGGCGCTCGATGGCATAGCTCCGCCCCTCCTGCACGTGCACGAAGTCGGCGGCGAAACGCGCGAGCGTTGCCGTCAGGTAGGCGACGTCGGCCGGCGTGTAGCGGTCGGGCGTCAATTCCAGCGCGATCGCCCGGCAGTCGGCCATGATCTCGGCTTCGGCTCCGGCGATCACCGCCGGCTCGAAGCCCTCGGTGTCGATCACCAGCACGAATGGCGTGGCCGGCGGCAGCCGGCCGGCGAGCCGCTCGACGCCGATCTCGCTCGCCGCGCTCTGGCGCCAGCCGGGGGGCGGCACGAAGGTGTGCGAGCCGAGATTGCGCGCGTGCCTGTAGAAAGTGCGCGTCTCGGCTGCCGCTCCTGCGGCGACGTTCAGCAACGTCACCTCGGCATCGGCGAGGTCGGCAAGGTTCTTGGTCAACAGGGCGAAGTTCAACGCGTCGGGCTCGTAAGCGAGGAAGCGGCGGAAGCCCGCCGCGTGGGCGTTGAGGCAGGTGGTGCCGATGTTGGCGCCGACGTTGACCAGCAGCAGGTCCGCGGGCCGGAGGCTGATGGCGTGGAGCGTTTCGGTCAGCCGCTGCATCAGCGCGTGGCCGTACTCGCCCCGCTGGATCAGGCTCGCAGCGATCACCTTGTCCCTGGTCGCGACGTGGACCGGGTGGCCGTGGCGGTCGAGGAGCACGATCTCGCCCTGGCCATTGGCCTCCAGGATATCGAGCGCGAGGCCGGCGGCGTGCTTGCTTGAGACCTCCGCCTCGCCGGCGAAGGCCTTGCGCAGCATCTTGAACGGATTGGGATCAATCGCGGCACGCAACAGGCCGAGGCGGGTCAGCACCTTCATGCGCCGACGCCCGGCTCGTCGCTGCGCCTCACGTCCTGCCGGGCAATCGCATCGCCCGCGAGGCCGCGAAACGACTCGATCATCTTGTGCCATTCCTTCCAGGCGGAGATGCGGGCCCGCGCCGCGCCATCGGCGTTGCGCAGCGCGCTCAATGCGAGGCGCTTGCCGGTCAGGCCGGCCGACTTGGCGCCGTAGCCGAGGCTGGCCAATGCCGAGACGAGCGCCGGCAGATAGCCCTTCTCGTGTCGCAGCGCGACGATGCGGTTGCGCCGGGTGATGGCGGCGATACGGGCGCGGTTCATCTGCTCGGCCTGCCAGTCGCTGCCGGTAGCGGCGGTGTCGACGACGCGGGGAAAGTCCGAGTAGACGATGACCATGCCGGCCGCGCTGGCGGCACGGGTGAAGGCCTGGTCCTCGTAACCGGTCTTGTTGAACTTGGGATCGAAGCGCAGCGCGAGGCCGTCGGCGGCCACCCAACTGCGCCTGAACGAGGTGTTGCCCATGCCGGTGACGGGCCTGATCTGGCCGTGGCGGAACTTCGGCGGATGGCCGACGAGCGCGCCGCTGACGCCGTCGCACGCGAGCTCCCGATACGAGCGGAGCTGACCTTCGAGCCAGCCCGGCTCCAACAGCATGTCGTCGTCGACGAAGGCGAGAACCTCGGCGTCGGTCTCGAGCGCGAGAGCGAGTGCGAGGTTGCGTGCGTTGGCGTAGCCGGCCGCGGGCTCGTGGCCATAGCGGGTCGGGAACGGGAGCGCGGCGGTCAAATCGCGAACGTACGCGTCGTAGGCGCTTACGGGGTTGTTGTCGGCGACGACGAGGGAAAAGCGCACGCCCGGCGGCACGTTCAGCCGAGCCACCGAGCCGACGAAGGCACGGAAGCAGGCTGGCCGGCGATAGGTACAGACCATCAAGGCCAGAGAGCCGATTTCCGGCACCGATCCACTCCTGGTAAGGCTCAGTTGAGAAAGGGCGTTCCGTTTCGGGGCAAGCAATTGCACTTTGCCGAAGGCGCGTCCAGACAGGGTGACGGCGCAGCTGTGGGATCGCGTGGGAGGCGGCTCGGCGATGGATGGGGTGGAAAGCCTCGAGCGCCTTTTGGTGGCGCTGGCGATCGGTCTGCTGATCGGCGTCGAGCGCGGCTGGATGCGGCGCGAGGACCCAGAGGGCGGGCGCACCGCCGGCCTCAGGACGTTTGCCCTGACGGGGCTGCTCGGCGGTGTCGTCGGTCTGCTCGCCGGGCGGCTCGCCGGCGGCGCGGTGCTGCTCGGCCTGGCGCTGCTCGTCTACGGCGCGTTGATCGGCTTCCTGCGCTACCGGGAGATGCATCACGACGGAACCTACGGGGCGACGACGGTGGTCGCCGCGCTGGTGACGTTCGCGCTCGGTGCGCTCGCGGCGGCGGGCGAGCCGGCGGCTGCTGCTGCTGCCAGCGTGGCGACGGCGGCGCTGCTTTCACTCAAGTCGGCGCTGCACGGGTGGCTGAAGCGGCTGACCTGGGAGGAGCTCAGAGCCGGCCTCATCCTGCTGGCGATGACCGTGGTGCTGTTGCCGATCCTCCCCGACCGAGGGATGGGGCCATGGCAGGCGCTCAATCCGCGCGAGCTGTGGCTGATGACGATCCTGATCGCCGGTGTGTCGTCGGTCGGCTATGTCGCCATCAAGACGATGGGCGAGCGCCACGGTATCGCCGCCTCGGCGGTGGCGGGCGGCCTGGTCGCCTCGACCGCGGTGACGCTGACCTATGCCCGCCTCGCCCGTGCGCACCCGGACCAGGAGCGGCTGCTTTCGGCGGGGGCGATCCTGGCCGGTGCGACGATGATGCTGCGCGTGCTGGTGGTGACGGGCCTCGTCAATGTGGCGCTGCTGCCTTGGGTGCTGCCGTCGCTCGTAGCAGGGGCGCTGGCGATGCTGGCCGCCGCCGCGCTGCTGTTCAGACACGGGCCTTCCGCTGGCGCCGAGGCGCATCTCGACCTTGCGAGCCCGTTCGAACTCGCCACCGTCTTGAAGTTCGGGCTACTGCTGGCGGTGATCATGCTGGCAGCCAAGCTGGCGCTGGCGGTCGGCGGCAATCTCGGCGTGTATGCGCTCGCGGCGGCCTCCGGAATCGCCGATGTCGACGCGGTCACGATCTCGATGGCTCGCCTCGGCGGCGCCTCGATCGCACCCGGAACCGCCGCCGCCGCCATCCTGCTGACGGCCGGCGTCAACACCATCGCCAAGTCGGTGCTGGCGTTCGGGGCCGGAGGGCGCAAGCCCGGCTTGCACGTTGCTCTCGCCTCCGCGGGCGCACTGGCGACGGGCCTCGCGGGGCTGGCACTGGCGGGCCCGGAGGGTCTGCTCGGCCGGGCGGTGGCAGCGGCCATCGGCGGCTGAAGCCGGTCACGCCACGGGCGCCGCGTGTTTGCGATGCGCCCGTTAGGCTCTTGGTAAGCATGACCGCCTACGCTCCGGCTGCGGGATACAGAGCGAGGCATGGCGGATCATGAGTGCGGCGAGGTCGGGGATCATCGAGGAGATCGAGAGGCGCGGCAACATCAAGGACGCCGACGTGCTCAAGCTCAGGGCGGCGTTCTACGGCGACGGGGCGATCGCGCGCGAGGAGGCCGAGGCGCTGTTTGGCCTCAACGACGCGGTGCGGGTCAAGGACGCGAGCTGGGCCGACTTCTTCGTCGAGGCGGTCAGCGACTACCTCGTCAACGACGCCGAGCCGAAGGGCTACATCGTCGCCGAGAACGCGGATTGGCTGATTGAAGCCATCGATCGCGACGGCAAGGTCGACAGCCGGACCGAGCTCGAGCTGCTGGTGACGGTGCTCGACAAGGCGCGCTGGTCGCCGACGAGCCTCGTCCACTATGCGCTCGAGCAGGTCAAGCGCGCGGTCATCGACAGCGACGGGCCGCTGCGCTCTGGCGAGGAGCTGGCCCCCGGCAGCATCAGCGAGGCCGAAGTCGAGCTCATCCGGCGCATTCTCTATGCCTTCGGCGGCGACGGCAACGTGGCGGTGACGCGGGCCGAGGCGGAGGTGCTGTTCGAGATCAACGATGCGGTCGCGGGCGGCGTGCCCAACCCGGCTTGGAGCGACCTCTTCGTCAAGGCGGTCGCCAACGTCATCATGGCGTCCTCGGGCTATGCGGTGCCAACACGCGAGGAGGCGCTGCGGCATGAGGCGTGGCTCGAGAGCCGCGGGGACCTCGGCGCGCTCGAGATGTTGAGGGACATGGTCTCCGAGGGCCTCGGTGCGGTGTGGGGCGGCTATCGCGAGCAGACCGCCGAAGAGCGGGCGCTGGCTAGGCTGGAGCGCCAGCGGATCGAGATCATCACCAACGAGGCGGTCACCGAGGGCGAGGTCGCCTGGCTTGCCGAGCGGATCGGCAAGGATGGCAAGCTGACCGACAGCGAGGCGGCGCTGATCGCGTTCCTGAAGAAGGAAGGTCCGCACATCGATCCGGCGCTCGGCCTGCTGGTCGAGCGGCTGAGCGCGGCGGCCTGACCGCGGGGTCGAGCTCGCCCACACCGGACCTCCTCCTGCCCGACTTGCGCCCGACGTCACCACGTCGGCCCCGCGGTACGCCTGTGCCAAGCACCGCGCCTCGCGGCGGCGGTCTCGTGGGCGGGCGGCTGGCCGCCGGAGGAGGGCTTGCGCCGAGCCCGTCCGAATGGACGGCAGCCGGTCGCGGCGGCCGGCGCTAAGTCTAACGTAGCGCCAAGAGTCCCGTTTACCGCGCCGTGCCAAGGCTCTAGAACCAGCCACTGCCCCGCCGCCACGGGCCGGGGCGCCCATTCGAGACGGGACCGCCGGAGCCGATGTTCAATAAGATCCTGATCGCCAACCGCGGCGAGATCGCCTGCCGCGTCATCAAGACTGCGCGCAAGATGGGGATCGCGACAGTCGCGGTCTACTCGGATGCCGATCGCGATGCGCTCCACGTCGAGATGGCCGACGAGGCCGTGCACATCGGCCCACCGACGGCGGCCCAGTCGTACTTGGTGATCGAGAGGATCGTCGAGGCCTGCAAGGCGACCGGCGCGCAAGCGGTGCACCCGGGCTACGGCTTCCTGTCCGAGCGCGAGGCGTTCCCAATCGCGCTCGAGAAGGCCGGCATCATATTCATAGGTCCGAACCCCAAGGCGATCGCCGCCATGGGCGACAAGATCGAGAGCAAGAAGGCGGCGGCCAAGGCCAAGGTGTCGACGGTGCCCGGGCACCTCGGCGAGATCGCCGATCCGGCGGAGGCGGTCAAGATTGCCGAGCAGATCGGCTATCCCGTCATGATCAAGGCCTCGGCCGGCGGCGGCGGCAAGGGCATGCGCATCGCCTACTCGCGCAAGGAGTGCGAGGAGGGCTTCACGCTGGCCCGCTCGGAGGCCAAGTCGAGCTTCGGCGACGACCGGGTGTTCATCGAGAAGTTCATCGAGAACCCGCGCCACATCGAGATCCAGGTGCTGGGCGACAAGCACGGCAACGTCATCCATCTCGGCGAGCGCGAGTGCTCCATCCAGCGCCGCAACCAGAAGGTGATCGAGGAGGCCCCCTCGCCGCTGCTCGACGAGCGCACGCGCCGGGCGATGGGCGAGCAGGCGGTCGCGCTGGCCAAGGCAGTCGGCTACGATTCCGCCGGCACGGTCGAGTTCGTGGCCGGCCAGGATCGCAGCTTCTACTTCCTGGAGATGAATACGCGCCTGCAGGTCGAGCACCCGGTGACGGAGCTGATCACCGGCGTCGATCTCGTCGAGCAGATGATCCGCGTCGCGGCGGGCGAGAGGCTCGCCCTTCGCCAGGCCGACGTGAAGCTCGAGGGCTGGGCGGTCGAGAGCCGGATCTACGCCGAGGATCCCTACCGCAATTTCCTGCCGTCGATCGGGCGCCTCGTGCGCTACCGGCCGCCACGCGAGGGATCGGCCGGTGGCCTCACGGTGCGCAACGACACCGGCGTGTTCGAGGGCGGCGAGATCTCGATGTTCTACGATCCGATGATCGCCAAGCTCGTCACCCACGCGCCGACCCGGCTACAGGCGATCGAGCTGCAGGCCGAGGCGCTGGACGCCTTCTACATCGACGGCATCCAGCACAACATCCCGTTCCTGACCTCGCTGATGCAGCAGCCGCGCTGGCGCGAGGGGCGGCTGTCCACCGGGTTCATCAAGGAGGAGTATCCGGACGGTTTCAAGCCGCGTCTGCCGGAGGGCGAGGAGCTCAAGGTGCTGGCGGCGGTGGCGGCGGCGATCGATCATGTCCACAATTCGCGCCGGCGCGCGATCACCCAGCAGATGAGCGGCAAGCCGGTCGCGTTCGCCAAGCGGCGCGTGGTCGAGCTCGGCAAGGTGCACCAGAACGTGATCGTGGAGGGCGAGCTGGCCGACCGTCTCGACAGCCCGGTCAAGGTCGTGTTGCTGGACAGGGACGGCAAGCCGTTCGACACCCTCGAGCTGGCATCGGGCTGGTGGCCGGGTGATCCCGTGTGGTCCGGCGTCGTGCGAGACAAGGACGTCTCGGTGCAGGTGCGGCCGATCCTCAACGGGTTCGACCTCGCCTATCGCGGCATCCACACCCCGGCGCGGGTCTACACCGAGCGCGAGGCGACGATGGCAGCGCTGATGCCGGAGAAGGTGGCTGCCGACATGTCGGCCTACCTGCTGTGCCCGATGCCAGGGCTGGTCAAGTCGATCAATGTCGCCGAGGGGGCAGAGGTGAAGGCCGGCGACGCGCTGGCCGTGGTCGAGGCGATGAAGATGGAGAACATTCTCCGCGCCGAGCGCGATGGAAAGGTCAAGAAGGTGGTTGCCAAGCCGGGTGACAGCCTCGCCGTCGATGCCGTCATTCTCGAGTTTGCGTGAGGAGGCAATTGCGATGTCGCGCCGGCTGATCTCCTCCGGGTCTCCGTTCGAGGCCAAGATGGGCTACTCCCGCGCCGTGGTCGACGGCGAGTGGGTGCTCGTCTCCGGCACCACCGGGTTCGACTACGAACGCATGACCATCGCCGAGGATGCAGCGTCCCAGGCTGAGCAGTGCTTCATCAACATCGGCAAGGCGCTGGCCGAGGCGGGGGCGACGCTCGCCGACGTGGTGCGCGTGCGCTACATCTTCCCGCGCGCCGAGGACTTCGAGCCGTGCCTGCCGGTGCTCGGCCGGCATCTCGGCGACATCCGACCGGCAGCGACGCTGATCGTCGCCGGTCTCGTCGATCCGCGCATGCGCATCGAGATCGAGGTGACGGCGCGCAAGCGCGCCTAGCCGAGTGTCGGCGGCTAGCGATGTTCGAGGCAGCCATGGCAGGTCCAGGCGGCAGACGCACCCTCCAGGTCAGGATCGAAGGACGCGTGCAGGGCGTCGGCTATCGCGCATGGACGGTGCGCCGGGCGCGCGGGCTCGGGCTCGGCGGCTGGGTGAGGAACCGCAGCGACGGCTCCGTCGAGGCGGTGCTGCAGGGCACCGCGGAAGCGGTCGAGCGGATGCTCGAGGAGTGCCGCGCAGGTCCGGCCGGTGCGCGCGTCACGGCTGTGGTTGTCGTCGGCGAGGTCGAGGGCGCCTTCGCCACGTTCGAGGTGCAGGCGAGCGAGTAGTGCATTGCCCGGATGAGGATCGCAGCGCGGCGAGCCGCCGGCCGCCGCGCCGTCAGGCGCCGAGGCGCTCGGCCTCGCGCCGAAGGCCGTTGAGGATCGGCTCGTAGGCCTCCTCGTCGCGGGCCTCGGGATA
>JBFMEX010000109.1:0-20321 GCA_040752215.1 Pseudomonadota bacterium
TGGTATCAGCGCGCCGCCGAGGCCGGCAACGTCAAGGCGATGCACAATCTCGCCGTGCTCTCGGCCGGCCGCGCCGGCGAGGCGCCCGATTATCAGACCGCATCGCGCTGGTTCGAGCGCGCGGCCGCGCTCGGCCTCGCCGACAGCCAGTACAATCTCGCGGTGCTGTTCGAGAACGGCCTCGGCGTCGCCCAGGACAAGAAGCGCGCCTACCAATGGTACGCGCTCGCCGCGCGCTCCGGCGACAAGGAATCGCTGCGCAAGCGTGACGCGCTGAGGTCCGAGCTGTCGGTCTCCGAGGCCGCCGAGATCGACCGCACGATCACCGACTGGCGGGCGGAGACCAGCGATCGCCTCGCCAACGATCCGCGTGCGGCCGGTGAGGACTGGAAAAAGCGTCAGGGCGCCGACGCCAACGGCTGATCCGATCCTGCTCCGCATCCGCCGCTGGCCCATGGACGCGCCGCAAGGTGCGCCCTCCTCGTCGATCGAGGCCGCCGATCGGGGCCGCGGGGCCACACCCGCGGCGCCATTCACTGTCACGAGGCGGTCAATGCGCCAATGGTCTCAATAGTCGCATTGACCGCAACTGCCAGTGCGAGGCAAGAGAGCCCAAGCTCATGCGTGAGCGAACGTCTCGCGACGATCAGGGCTCGGCGATGCCATTGCCGCCGGACCTGGACCGCCAGCCTCTCTGATGCTGTCCCACGGGGCCGATGAACATCTATCTCCCAATCGCGGAGATGTCCGCCAACATCTTCCTGTTTCTCGGAATGGGAGGCGCGGTCGGATTCCTGTCCGGCCTGTTCGGCGTCGGCGGCGGCTTCCTGGTGACCCCGCTATTGATATTCTCCGGCGTGCCTTCGGCGGTCGCGGTCGGAACCGAGGCGGCGCAGATCGTTGCGTCCTCCGTCTCCGGCGCCATAGCCCAGTACCGACGCAACAATGTCGACATCAAGATGGGCGTGGTGCTGCTCTCGGGCGGCATCGTCGGCTCGATCATCGGCGTGCAGGTGGTCAAGATCCTGCGCCAGATCGGCCAGTTCGACCTGTTCGTCTCGCTCAGCTACGTCACCTTCCTCGGTATCATCGGCTCGCTGATGCTGATCGAGGCCGTCAACACGATCAAGAAGGCGCGTGCGGGCAAGGCGGTCTCCGCGCGCCGGCCGGGTCAGCACAGCTGGATCCACGGCCTGCCCTTCAAGATGCGGTTTCACCGCTCCAAGCTCTACATCAGCGCCATTCCGCCGCTGGTGATCGGGGCATTCGTCGGCTTCCTCTCCGCGATCATGGGTGTCGGCGGCGGCTTCATCATGGTGCCGGCAATGATCTATCTCCTGCGCGTGCCGACCAACGTGGTCGTCGGCACGTCGCTGTTCCAGATCGTGTTCGTCACTGCGGCGACGACCATCCTGCACGCGACGCAGAACAAGACCGTCGACATCGTGCTCGCCATGCTGCTGATGATCGGCGGCGTCGTCGGCGCGCAGCTTGGTGCCGTCGCCGGCGAGAAGCTCAAGGGCGAGCAGCTGCGCGCGCTGCTGGCGATCCTGGTTCTCCTCGTGTGCCTGAGGATCGGCTGGAGCCTCGTCGCGCATCCGGCCGATCTCTACTCGCTGAGCGGCGTCGTGGGAGGTCATTGATGGCAGGTCGGGCAACAGCGATCTCGGCGGCCGTCGCGATCGGCCTGCTGGCGATCCCGCTGGCGAGCCGTGCCGTCGCGCAGACCGTTCCGCCTGTGCGGACCCCCGTCATTTCGCCGACGGTGGCCGCAGCTCCCGCCGCTGCCGCCACGGGCGAGGTCCGCCCGGAAACGGTCGAATCCGACGTCTCGGCTCGCAGCGTCGCCATCACCGCCGCGTTCTCGGGCACGCAGATCGTCGTTTTCGGCGCCGTCGGGCAGAGCCGGCAGCAGTCGGCCGAGTCCGGCCTCTACGACGTCGTGGTGCTGGTCGAGGGTGTCACCGCCCCGCTCGTCACGCGCAGGAAGAGCAACGTCGCCGGGCTTTGGATCAACACCGAGTCGGTGCATTTCGATCGATTGCCGAGCTACTACGGTATCTCGTCCACGCGGCCGATCGAGGAGATCGCCGAGCCGGCCGTGCTTGACACCTTCGAGATCGGCTTCGAGCATGTGCGCATGATGCCGGCCGCCGGGCAGCTCGGCGTCTCCGAGCAGAAGCTCAAGGACTATCGAGCGGCCGTCGTGCGGCTGAAGGAGAAGGAAAGCCTCTACGTGCGCAACGACTATGGCGTCGCGTTCATCGGCAAGAGCCTGTTCCGCGCCTCCGTCAGCTTGCCCGCAAACATTCCCGTCGGCCCGGTCACCGCCAACGTGTTCCTGTTCCGCGAGGGCAGCTTCATCGCCCGCCACACCGCGCACGTCGAGCTGCAGCGCGAGGGCTTCGAGCGCTGGATGCACAGCTTCGCGCTCGAATACCCGTTCTTCTACGGCTTGTTCTCGGTCGCGATCGCCGCCTTCGCCGGCATCGCCGCCTCGGCCATGTTCCGCCGTGGCTCGCACTAACTTGTTTTGCGCGTGGCGACTCTCGTTCCGAGAGCCGGCCGCCACGCGCGACAAGTGGCGATGTCGGTCGGAGCTCTGGCGGGCGGCCAGCTCATTGTTTTGCGCGTGGCGACTCTCGTTCCGAGAGCCGGCCGCCACGCGCGGTGGGGACATCAGTCCTCCTTAAGCAGTCGCGTCGCGACCGGATACAGCCCTTCCTGGCCGAGCATCCACACCGCCATCCCGTCGGCGCCGAACAGTCCCTCGAAGGCGGCATCGAGAATGTTGAGCCCGCCGGCATAGGTGCCGAACGCCGGCAGCACGAGGCGCCGGCCGTTGCCGACGAAACAGGGCCGGCGGATCGAGTAGCCGTGAAGCGATAGCCGTGCCGCCGGGTGCAGATGGCCGGCGATCTCATGCGTGACGCGGCCGGCGCGGGGCTCGTGGCGCAGCGTGATCCCTTCCAGCGTGATCTCCTCGAATACGTGTCCGCCGAGCACGCTCGCGATCTCGGGATCGTGGTTGCCCGTGATCCAGATCCACTCGCACGCATCCTGCATGATGCGCAGCGTCTCGCGGTCCTCCGCCGCCATGCGCCCCGTCGCGTCCTTGTCGTGCAGGCTGTCGCCGAGTGCGATGACCGCGGTCGCCCCGGTTCGGTCGATCGACTCGGCGAGCCGCCTGAGCGTCTCGCGCGTGTCGTAGGGCGGCAGCATCTGCCCGCGCTGGGCGAAGTGCGAGCCCTTCTCCAGGTGCAGGTCGGCGACGATGAGCGCCCGCTCCGCCGGCCAGTAGAGCGCCCCCGACGCGTCGGCCGCGAACTGCTTGCCGCAGATCGACACCGGCTGCACCGAGAAGTCGGCGATCCCCAATCGCTCAGGCTTCAACTCGAGCATGCCCTCGTCCCCCGCACGGTGCCATGGATCACGTGCCTTGCAACACGTCGCGAATCAGCTCCTCGGCCGCTTGGCGCAGCATATCCTCGCGCGTGCCGCCTGCCACCGGCTCGCGACCGATCTCGAGCAGGATCGGCACCGCGAGCGGCGAGACCGAGGTGAGCGACTGATGCCTGATTCGGCCTCGGATCCGCCTCAGGAAGTCGCCGAGACGGGCGATGTCGAGGAGTCCCGTCGCGGCATCGGCACGCGCCGCCTCGAGCAGGATGTGGCCGGGATCGTGACGCCTGAGCACGTCGTAGACGAGGTCGGTCGACATGGTCACCTGCCGGCCAGACTTCTGCCGTCCGGGGTGGCGCCGCTCGATCAGTCCGGCGATCACCGCGACCGCGCGGAAGGTGCGCTTCATCAGGCTCGATTCCGCGAGCCATGCCTCGAGGTCGTCGCCGAGCATGTCCTCCTCGAGCAGCCCCGCCAGCGTCAGCCGTCCCTCGGCGATCATGGCTTCGAGATCGCCGAGGCCCCACGCTGCGAGGCCGTAGTCGTTGGCGACGAAGCCGAGCGGACGAGCGCCGGCCCGCTCCAGGCGCCGTGTCAGCAGCATGCCGAGCGTCTGGTGCGCGAGCCGGCCTTCGAACGGGTAGGCGACCAGAAAATGGCGCTTGGCGCGCGGGAACGTCTCGACCAGGACCTCGTCGGCCGCCGGCACCACGGAACGCTCCTGCTGCAGGGCGAGCCATTCCGCCACCGGACGCGGCAGCCGGCGCCAGCTCTGCGCGTCGGCCAGCATGCGCCTGACCCGTTCGGCGAGATGGGTCGAGAGCGGGAACTTGCCGCCGGCATAGCTCGGGATCATCGGATCCTTCGCCGCCGCGCGTGTCACGTAGGCCTCCGTCTCGCCGAGACCCAGGAAGGCGACCACCTCGCCGGCGAGGACGAACGTATCGCCGGGCTTCAACTGGTCGACGAACGCCTCCTCGACATCCCCGAGCACGCGGCCCCCGGCCAGCGGCTGGCGGGCCTTGACGGTTTTCGCCCCGCGCGCGCCGACGAGGCGCACCTTGATCGCCGGCGTGTCGACGATCGTGCCGGCGTTGAGCCGGTACTGGTGCGCGAGCCGCGGATGGGTCAGTCTCAGCTGCCCGCCCTCGGCGGGCTTCAGGCGCGCGAACCGCTCGTAGGCTCTGAGCGCATAGCCGCCCGTGGCGACGAAGTCGACTGTGCGGTCGAATGTCGCCCGGTCGAGCCACGCATAGGGTGCCGCCGACGTAACTTCGGCGAACAGCGCATCGGGCGCGAACGGTCCCGCGCATGCCGTCGCGAGCACATGCTGCGCCAGCACGTCGATGGCCCCCTGGCGCGAGATAACCGCGTCCTGCGCCCCGGCCTCCGCCGCCTCCAGCGCGGCCCGGCATTCCAGCACCTCGAACCGGTTGGCCGGCACCAGCAGCGCTGCCGACGGCTCCTCGAGGCGATGGTTGGCGCGGCCGATGCGCTGGGCGAGGCGGCTAGCGCCCTTCGGCGCGCCGACGTGCACGACGAGGTCGACGTCACCCCAGTCGATGCCGAGGTCGAGCGTCGAGGTCGCGACCACTGCTCTCAGCCGGCCGGCGGCCATGGCGGCCTCGACCTTCTGGCGCTGCCGGGCATCGAGCGAGCCGTGATGGATGGCGATCGGCAGGTTCGCCTCGTTGCGCCGCCACAGCTCCTGGAACACGAGCTCGGCCTGCATGCGGGTGTTGACGAACACGATCGTCAGTCGATGCGCGCCGATCGCGGCCAGCACATGGGCGATGGCATAGCTCGCCGTGTGCCCGGCCCAAGGCACCGGTTCGTCGATCTCCAGGATCTCGATATTCGGCGCCGCCCCGCCCGAGACGTGCACCAGATCGGCGAGAGCGGTCTCCGCCCGGCCCGCGCGCTGCGGCATCAGGAAGGCTCTGAGCTCGCTCGGTCGCGCCACCGTCGCCGACAGGCCAAACGTGGTCAGCCGCGGGGCGATCGTGCCGAGTCGCGCCAGGTCGAGGGCGAGCAGGTCGCCGCGCTTCGATGGCGCCAGCGCGTGCAATTCGTCCAGGATCACCGTCTCGAGATCGGCGAACAGGGTCGCGGCATCGGCGTGGCTCAGCAGCAGCGCGACTTGCTCGGGTGTCGTCAGCAGGATGTCGGGCGGGCTCGTCCGCTGGCGCTGGCGCCGCGCGAGCGAGGTGTCGCCGCTCCGCGTCTCGATGCGGATCGAAAGCCCCATCTCGGCGATCGGCTGCGCGAGGTTGCGCTCGATGTCGGCGGCCAGCGCTTTCAGCGGCGAGACGTAGAGTGTCGTCAGTGCGCGCCGGCCGCGCGTCCGGGGCTGCGCCGCGAGACGCACGAGGCTCGGCAGGAATCCGGCCAGCGTCTTGCCGGCGCCGGTCGGTGCGATCAGCAGCGTTGACCGCCGGTGCTCGGCCGCCGCCAGCAGGGCGAGCTGGTGCGGGCGCAGCGTCCATCCCCGATCCGCGAGCCATCCGGCGAACGGCGCCGGCAGCGGTGCCGGCAGCGGCAGCGGCGCAGAGATCGAAATGGCGAGCTCCGCCGGCGCGGCCGACGGCATCGGTGCCGGCTCGGCCCGGCGCCGGACGGCGGCGCGGCGCGTCATCGTCTCGCCTCGTGTCCTCGACTATGATATGCGCCCCGGGCAGAGCAGTGGCGAGCACGAGGCGAGCGAGACGACATGGACGGCAAGACCATTTTCGGCGGCAATCCGCTCGCCGTCATCGTGCGTCTCGTCGTGCTGTCGATCGTGGTCGGCATCGTCCTCAGCGCCCTCGGTATCGACCCGCGCAATCTCTTCTATCACTTCAACGTGCTGCTCAGGCGGGTCTACGATCTCGGCTTCGGCGCCGTCGAGTGGATCGTCGAGTACTTCGTGCTCGGCGCAATGGTCGTGGTTCCGATCTGGATCGTCGCCCGGCTGCTCGGCCTCGTCGGCCGCCGGCGCGAGGAGCCGCGCAGCTGAATTGCGCCGGGCACGGGCTCTCTACAGGAGCTCGAGCACCTTCTCCGGCGGCCGGCCGATGATCGCCCTCTTGCCGCGGATGGCGATCGGGCGCTCGATCAACACCGGATTGGCGGCGAGCGCCCGCACGAGGTCGCGCTCGGAGAGTGTCGGCTCGTCGAGACCGAGCTTCCGGTAGAGCGGCTCCTTGGTGCGGATCAGCGCACGCGCGGGAATGGCGAGCTTTTTCAAGACTGCCGCCAGCTCCGTCTCGCTCGGCGGCGTGTCGAGATAGTGCACGATCTCGATTTTTTCGCCCCGCAGCTCGAGCAGCGTCAGCGCGGCGCGCGACTTGGAGCAGCGTGGATTGTGATAGAGCACCGTCTTCATCGCGCTCCCTCCTTCACATGAGCGGCCTGTCGGCCCAGCGGGCGGCGCCGCGGCCGACGAGGTCGAGAATAGAGCCGGCGCCGCGCTCCGTGACCGCCTCGGCCAGCGCACGCTTGATCGCGCCGATCAGCTCTGGTCCCTCGTAGACGAGCGCCGTGTAGAGTTGCAGGAGGCTGGCACCGGCCTCGATCTTGGCCACTGCCGCCGGCCCACTGTCGATTCCGCCGATGCCGATCAGCGGAATGCGCCCGCCGGTTTCGCGGTAGACCTTGGCCAGCATGATCGTCGACCGCTCGAACAGTGGCCGCCCGGAGAGGCCGCCGGTCTCTCCGCGGGCCGGGTCGGTGAGCTGCGGCCGCGCCAGCGTCGTATTGGAGACTGCGATCGCGTCGACGCCATGCTGCACGATGCGGGAGAGGATTGCCGGCAGGTCCGCCTCCGCCACGTCGGGGGCGATCTTGATCACGATCGGCCGGCGCGGCCGACCCTCGAGCGCGAGCCGCTCGCGCGTTGCCATCAGCCGGTCGAGCAGCTCGTCGAGCGCGGCCGGCGCTTGCAGGTCTCTCAGTCCCGGTGTGTTCGGCGACGAGATGTTGACCGTGAGGTAGCTCGCCACCTCGTTGAAGGTCTCGAGGCCGGCGACGTAATCCGCGACCCGGTCGCCGGCGTCTTTGTTGGCGCCGATGTTCACGCCGACGATGCCCCGCCGCGGCCGGCGCTGCAGCCGGGCGAGCGCGGCGGCGTGGCCGGCGTTGTTGAAGCCGAGCCGGTTGATCACCGCTCGGTCGGCGACGAGCCGGAACAGTCGCGGGCGCGGGTTACCGGCTTGCGGCTGCGGCGTCACGGTCCCAATCTCGGCGAAGCCGCAGCCGAGGCCGAGCACCGCATCTGGCACCCGCGCATTCTTGTCGAAGCCGGCCGCGATTCCGACCGGATTGGGAAAGTGCAAGCCGATGAGGTCGACCGCCAGCCGTGGATCGTCCGGCGCCGCACGCGGATAGACGCCGGCCTCCAACGCACGCAGCGTCATCTCGTGCGCCTGCTCGGGCGGCAGCTTGTGCAGAAGCGGGCGAGCGAGCGAGAACAAGCTCATGGCAGCGCGAGCTCCGCGGGCAGCAGCGGAACGCCGTCGCCATCGAGCGCCAGCGGCCCGCTCCACAGCACGCTTGCGATTGCCAGCGGCCCATACAAGTGGGGGAACAGGTCGCCGCCGCGCGAGGTCTCCCATCTGAGCGCGCTGCCGAGCGCGGCGGCATCGATCACCAGCAGCATCAGTCCGGGCTTGCCACGAAAGTGCTTAGCGGCGGTTCCAGCGAGCTGATGCGCCGCCGACAGGTGGATGTACCCGTCGCGGACGTCGTCAGCAGACCCCTCGACCGAGCCGGTTCGGCAGGCTTGGCGCCAGGTGCCCTCGTCGGTGATCTTGAATACGAGGCCGTCGAGGCGCGAGCCCCCACCCCTCGATACCGCGCTTTGCTCCGAATTTGGATCAATACGTGTCATGAGGCGTTCTCATAGTCGTCTTCCCCGCGCCGGGAAAGCCCGCCCCGGTCGAGCGCGACGCGGATGCCACGGCCGAAGGCCGAAACTCATTTTTTGTCGCGACGAGGTGTCTCGAGCCCGGTCCCCATGTTAGGTTCCTCGGTGGGGCTTCCCAAGGGCCCGTCTTTCGAGGGAAACGCCGCGCCGTTCCGCGGCCGAGTTGAATTGTATCGCATGCCCGCTCGCCTTCCCGTTGCCTCGCTCAGTCTGGCTGAGCTGCTCTCCGATCCCCATCGGCTCACCGTACCTGCCTATCAGCGCCCCTATTCCTGGACCCGGCGCGAGGCCGATCAGCTGCTCGAGGACGTGCTCGCCGCTTCGGGCGTCGAGTCGGTGGTCGGAGCCGAGCCCGACTACTTCCTCGGCACGGTGCTGCTGCTCGACGCCGATCGCGCCGGCTTCGCGCCGCCGTCGGGCGGCGAACTGCGGCGGCTCGAGATCATCGACGGCCAGCAGCGGCTCGTGACGCTCACCATCATCGCCGCGGTGCTGCGCGACCTTTTCGCCGACCACGACCGGACGCTGGCGCGGGCCCTCGACCAGCTCGTCGCTGCTCCCGTGGCGGGTACGGACGAGACGGCCGGCCTGCGGATCGCGCTGCGCGGAGCCGACGGCGCTTTTCTCGTCGAGTACGTCCAGCAGCCCGACGCCTGCCGGCAGATGCCGCCGCACGACGACCTCACGATTGGCCAGGAGCGGTTGCTCGAGGTGCGCGAAGGCTTCCTCGCCCGGCTTGCCGACCTCGGCGTCGAGGAGGCGCGCAGGCTCACCGACTTTCTCCGCGATCGCTGCCACGTCGTCGTCGCGCTGAGTCAGGACATCGACCACGCCCACCGCACCTTCACCGTGCTCAACGAGCGTGGCCGCCCGCTCGCCCGCAATGACATTCTGAAGGCCGAGCTGCTGCGCGCGACGGCCCCCGATCGCCAGGATGCCCTGGTGACGCGCTGGGATACAGTCACCGCCAATCTCGGCGGGGATCTCGAGCATTTCCTCTCGCACATCCGCACCATCCATGGAGAGACGCGCACGCCGATCCTCGCCGGGGTGCGCTCGATCGTCGTTGGCGCCGGGGGCGCCGAGCCGTTCGTCAACCGGGTCGTGGCCCCGCTCTCGCGGGCCTACCGCCTCGCGATCGACGCCGCAGAACGCGACGGTCTGCTGCCGGCGGCCGCGACGGGTCGGCTGGTCGCGCTGTCGCGGCTGTCGGCCGGCGACTGGATGCCTGCGGCGATGCTGGCGCTGGCCGAGCACGAGGACGATCCCGACAGCCTCGAGCGGCTGCTGGCCGAGATCGAGCGCCTCGCCTATCTGCTGCGCCTTCTCTGTCAGGGCAGCGGTCGCCGCCTGACACGCTTTGCCGGTGTCGTCGCCGCGATCCGCTCCGGCGAGGCGCTCGCCGCCGGCGCGGGAGCGTTCGAGATCACCCGCGACGAGGCGCGCCAGATCGCACACAACCTCAAGGACCTGCACCGGCGCAATCCGGCGCACTGCAAGCTGGTGCTGCTGCGGCTGGGCGAGGAGGCGAGCGGTGAGATGATGCGGGTCGATCCGGCGACGCTCAGCGTCGAGCACGTCCTGCCGCAGCGTCCGCGCGCCGGCAGCGAATGGCGCCGCTGGATACCCGATCCCGTCGAGCGTGAGCGGGCCACCAACGCGCTCGGCAATCTGGTCCTGATCGGGGCCCGTGCCAATGAGCGGGCTCGCAACAGGGAGCTGGCCCGCAAGTGTGAGATCTACGCCGAGGTCGCCGATGCCCCCTTGCGGGCGCTGATGCACGAGGTGCTCGAGGCCGAGGAGTGGGATCACGCGACGGTGGCGGCGCGCGATGCGCGGCTGCTGGCACTGCTCGAGCGGACCTGGCGTGTCGATCTCGGTCGTGCTGGAAAGGAGCGGTCTGACGCCGGCCTTTTGGCCGAGGAGCAGAAGCGGGTCTTGCGTTCGGACTGAGCGGGCCTAAGTAAGTCGCAGCAGGTGGCGTGCGACGCAGGCCGACAACCTGCTCGCCCAGAGGCAGACAAGAAAAAGAAGGCGGGAGGAATGGGGGAAATTGGGACCGTGCGGTCGGCCGCACCGGCAGGGGTTGCTTCGACAGCGCCGGCAGACCTCTCCGTCGAGATCGTGACATTGGCGCAACTGTTCTCGGGTGCGCACCGCTTCCGGCTGCCGGCCTTCCAGCGCGCCTTCGCCTGGCAGACGTCGCACGTCGGCCGCCTGCTAGACAACATCCGCGAGGCGATGCGTCGTGGCCGGCCTTATCAGCTCGGCGTCATGACGCTGGTCGAGCGGGACGGAAGCCCGGATGCGGCGATCATCGATGGTCACCAGCGCATCATGGCGCTGACGATCCTGTTCGCCGTGCTGCGCGACCTGGAGATCGATCCTAGCGTCAAGGAGCGTCTCTCGGCGCTCATCATCAAGCCGCCACGCGGGCGCTTGCGCACCGGCGAGCTGGTGCTCCAGCCGCAGCCGCTCCTCGCCGATTTCATGGCCGAGCTGGTGCAGCGCCCCGGCGTCACGCTGCGCGATCCCGTGATCGGAGAGCATGAGCTTTCCGAGACCGAGCACAACATTCTCGAGAACCGCGACTACCTGATCGCCGCCTTGGCCGACGGTCAGATCGATCTGGACGAGCGGCGCCAGTTGTCCGAGTTCCTGCTCGACGAGTGCCGCCTCATCCTGCGCATCATGGACGACGAGGTCGAGGCCTGGCGCACGCTCGAGACCGAGGAGGCGACCCGGGTCGACTTCAACGCCTGCAGCCGCGCCAAAGCCTCGATTCTGTCCGCGCTGCCGCTTGCCGATCGCGAGCGGTGCGGCCGGGTCTGGGAGCAGTGCGAGCAGCTCGTTGGCGCCGACGACATGCACGCCCTGCTCGGCTTCGTTCGCACGCTGAAGCTGCGCCACCGCGCACAAAAGCCGGTCGAGACGGAGATCTGGGAGCATGCCGGACTTGAGAAGGGTGCCGCTGCGTTCTTCGAGGGTGAGATGCTGCCGGCGGCCCGTCGCCTCAGGGCGCTGAAGAAGGGCGAGATCGGCGCGGGCGAGGCCGGCAAGAGGCTGGCGGAGCGGCTCGCCCGGATCGGCTGGGTGCAGCTCGACTTCTGGATCCCCGCCGCGCTGCACTGGCTCGCCGTCCGTGGCGAGGCCGATGCCGAGACCGAGGCGTTTTTCGCCCGCCTGGAGCGACTGGTCTGGATCGCGCGCATTGCCAATCTCGAGACCCCGAAGCAGGAAAAGCGCACGCTGGCACTCCTCACCCACATCGACAAGGGACGGCACGTGGACGAGATGGCCGAGCTGGCGATCGAAAAAAAGCTGAAGCAGGAGGCGCTCGCCAATCTCGAGAGCACGAACTTCCGTCAGAAAGCCTACTCGGCCCTCGTGCTGCGCCGCATCAGCGTTGCGCTCGGCAAGGACAGCGGGCCTTATGATCGCGATCAAGTCACTTTCGAGCACATCATCCCGCGCAATCCCGAGGAGGACCGCGGCTGGCGCCGTATCCTGAAGAGCTGGAAGCAGGTCGAGCCGCACATCAACCGGCTCGGCAACCTGACCTTCCTCACGCGCGAGGAGAACAATCGGGCCGGCACCAGGGACTGGGAGGGGAAGCGCGAGGTCTATCGCGAGTCCGTCCACGTGCTGGCGCGGGAGGCGGCCAGCCGCGAGCAGTGGTCGGTCGGCGCCGTCGCCGAGCGAACCGAGGAGCTGATCGCCATCCTGCTTCGCGAGTGGGACCTCAAGCAATAGCGGTCCTTCCGCCGGGGACCTCGACCGATCGTGATCGTTCGCGCTTTGCCATCCGCGCCATTCCCTGGCATGGGTTTGCAGTTCCCGGTGCTGCTCCGCCGGCACGGCATGATGGTGACCAAGTGAGCCAGCCTCTCGACAGCCGGCCCCTGCTCGTGTTCGGCGGGCCGTACTCGAACCTCCGCGCAACCGAGGCGATGATTGCCGAGGCCGCACGGAGGGACATTCCGCCCTGCAACGTCGTCTGCACCGGCGACGTCGTCGCCTATTGCGCCGAGCCGGAGGAGACCGCGCGGCGCATCCAGGCGTGGGGCTGCCACACCATTCAGGGCAACTGCGAGGAGAGCTTCGCCGCCGGCGCCGCCGACTGCGGCTGCAATTTCGAGGAGGGCACCGCCTGCGATCTGCTCGCCAAGGGCTGGTATCCGTTCGCCGACGCCGAGATAAGCGCCGAGACGCGCGCTTGGATGGGCGGCCTCGCCAAGTCGCTGCGCTTCACCTATCGCGGTCGCCGCATGCTGGTCGTTCACGGTGGGGTTGCGGAGATCGCGCGTTGGGTGTTCGCCTCCGATCGTGCGACGATCGCGGCCGAGCTCGCCGCCGCCGACGCCGACATTGTCCTCGCCGGTCATTGCGGACTCCCGTTCATCGCCCGCGCCGGCGGCAAGTTCTGGCTCAATGCGGGTGTGATCGGCATGCCGGCCAACGACGGCACCGCCGACGTGTGGTACGCGCTGATCGAGCCCGTCGGCGGCGAGCGAGCGCTGGCTCTCTCGCTGCATCGCCTCGGCTACGACCACCTCGGCGCGGCGGCAGCGCTCAGGCGGCTGCGCTTCGCCGACAGCTACGCGCGCACCCTCGTCGACGGGCGCTGGCCGAGCATGGACGTTCTGCCGGAGCCGGAGCGGGCTCGCCAGGGCGTACGGTTGAGGCCGCGTGGCGTGGTGATCGGCGAGAAGAGCCGACCCCACCGCGCAGCCGCGGAATAGCGGACGCGGTCGCACGTTGCGCCCCGACGCCGCGCCAGGCGGGAGCCGAGTCGCATGCAGTCGAGACGGGTCATGGCGGATGGCAGCCCGCGCATCGAGATCGCAGCCGGCGCCGGGTTCGTTGCCCTCGCCGATGTGCTGGCTCGCGCGGATGGCTTGCCGTCCGACGCGTCGTCCTGGCCGCACGACATGATCGGCATGCTCGCCGCACCCGATCCGGTCCGCGCGCGCCTGGTCGCCATCGCCAGCGAGCTGTCCGCCGAGGTGACGCCCATCTCGCCGTCGCAGCCGCTGCTGCCGTTCGCGCCGCGCTCGTTCCGCGACTTCATGCTCTACGAGCGCCATGCCGTCGACGCCGCGCGCGGTTTCGCGCGCCGCTTCCTGCCACGCATCGCGCCGGTCGCGCGCGCCTACGAGGCCGTCACGGGGCGCGACTTTCCCGCCTTCAGGCCGAGGCCGCTCTGGTACCGCCAGCCGATCTACTACATGGGCAATCACCTCGCCTTCGTCGGTGACGGCGCACCGATTGCGCTGCCCCGCTACACCCGCGCCCTCGACTACGAGCTCGAGCTCGGCTTCGTGCTGGCACGCCCGCTCCTCGATGCGACCCCCGCGGTGGCAGAGGCTGCCATCGGCGGCTTCCTCGTCGTCAACGACTTCTCCGCCCGCGACGTGCAGCTCGCCGAGATGCGCTCCGGCTTCGGCCCGCAGAAGGCCAAGCACTTCGTCAATGCCATGTCGGCGCTCGTCGTCTCGGCCGACGAGGTCCTGCCGCGCTGGCGCGAGCTTCGGGGATGGGTCCGGATCAACAACACCCTGGTCGCCGAGCCGGCGACCGCCGGACCGCACTGGACGCTGGGCGAGGCGCTTGCCCATGTCTCGCGGGGCGAGCGGCTCCATCCCGGCGAGCTGTTCGCCACCGGCACGCTGCCCGGCGGCAGCGGCATCGAGCGCGGACGCCTGCTGGAGCCCGGTGACACCATCGAGATCGGCATCCATGGGATAGGATCGATCACCAACCGCATCGTCGACGACGGGAGGGGCCAATCGTGAAAGTGATCGATCTCTCCAAGCCGATCCAGTTCAATCGTGGCGATCCGCTGTTCATGCAGGTCAAGGTCCGCCACAAGCGCCATGCCACCGCCCGCTGGCTGGTGCGCGCGCTGGGCCTGCCGTTCAAGCTGATGCCGAAGGACTTCGCCGGCTGGGCCGACGACACGATCACCAAAATGGGCGTGCATTCGACCACCCACATCGACGCGCCTTGGCACTACGGCCCGACCTCCGCCGGCAGGCCGGCCGACACGATCGAGAAGATTCCGCTCGAGCGCTGCATCGGGCCGGGCGTCGTGTTCGACATGACGCACAAGGCCGACGACGACCCGATCACCCCCGCCGACATGGAGGTGGCGCTTTCGAGGAGTGGCGCCACGTTCGCCGAGGGCACCATCGTGCTGATCCGCACGGGGCGCGATTCGCTGATGGGCACCAAGGAGTTCTGGAAGCGGGGCACCGGCGTGAGCGCGGCGGCGACCGAGTGGCTGCTCGACCGCGGCATAACGGTGATGGGCATCGACCAGTGGGGCTGGGATCTCCCCTTCCGCGCCCAGATCGCCAGGGCGCGCCAGACCGGCGACGACACCTTGTTCTGGGAGGCGCACCGCGTCGGCCAGCGCCGGCCCTACTGGCACATGGAGCAGCTGACCAACCTCGGCGCCCTGCCTGCGCACGGCTTCGAGGTGGCGGTCTTTCCGTTGCCGATCGTCGGCGCCTCCGCCGCCCCCGCGCGCGTGGTTGCCCTGCTGCGATAGGCGGCGGGTGCGCGGGGCAGGCAGGATGGGCGCCGCTGCGATCCGATGCACGCGCTCCGTGCGAGGAGTTGAGACCGCACGGGCTCGGGGTCGCCCTACGCCGCCTTCTCGAGCTTGGCTTCCCACTTGCCGAGCGCGGCCAGCCCGTTCATTCGGGCGCGGTGGGCGAAGGCGCGCTGGCCGGCGGCGACGTTCTCGCTCTTGCCGCCCCAGGCCTGGATCGCCGCCGCCTGCAGCGCGCGGCCGTAGCTGAACGTCAGCGTCCACGGTGCGCCGCCGATCGCATTGATCAGCGAGAGGTGCTCGGTCGCCGCCTCGTCGGATTGGCCGCCGGAGAGGAACGCGATGCCCGGCACCGCCGACGGCACCGTCGCCTTGAGGCACTTGAGAGTCTTCTCGGCGACCTCCGCCGCGCTCGCCTGCTTGGCCGCCTTCTGCCCGGCGATCACCATGTTCGGCTTCAGCACCATGCCCTCGAGGGCGACGCGCGCGTCGTAGAGCTCGCGGAACACGGTCCTGAGCGTCCACTCGGTCACCGCGTAGCAGCGGTCGATGTCGTGGGTCGAATGGGCGCCGTCCATCAGCACCTCGGGCTCGACGATCGGCACGATGCCCGCCTCCTGCGCCAGCGCGGCGTAGCGGGCGAGCGCGTGCGCGTTGGCTTTGACGCAGTTCCATGTCGGGCAGCCATCGGCGATGGTGATCACGGCGCGCCACTTGGCGAACCGGGCGCCGAGACCGTGGTACTCCTTGAACCGCTCGCGCAGCCCGTCGAGGCCTTCGGTGATCGTCTCGACCGCCGCGGTCGGCCCCGGCAGCGCCTTGGCGCCCATGTCGACCTTGATGCCGGGGATCGCGCCCGTCGCCTGGATGATCTCGGCGAGCGGGGTGCCGTCCTTGGCCTTCTGGCGCAGCGTCTCGTCGTAGAGGATGACGCCGGAGATGTACGTTCTCATTGCTTCAGTGGAGCGGAACAGCATCTCGCGGTAGTCGCGCCGGCTGTCCTCGGTCGAGGCGAGGTTGATCTTGTCGAACCGCTTCTTGATCGTGCCCGAGCTCTCGTCGGCGGCGAGAATGCCCTTGCCGGGCGCGACCATGGCGTGTGCGATCTCTTCGAGCTTCACGGGGGCCTCCTTGTTTCGAGCTTTTCCGGAGTGTCGCGACCGATTAGCGCAGATGCGCCTTCCCCGCCAAGGGGATCGGGCTCGCACGAAAGGCTAAAACTCCGGCAAGACTATCCCACAAGTGACACCGCCGGCTTGCTCTGCAGCAAGCCTCCCGCTCCGATCGAGCCCCTCAGCCGCCGCCGTCGGGGGCCGAGGGGAAGCGGCTCGAGGCGTAGCGGATCACCAGCACCGAGAGCGCCAGGATCAGGATTCCGCCGGCCAGGATCAGGATGCCCTCGTTGGGCTTGGGCTCGTGATTGACCCAGCCGATCAGGTGGCGAGTCAGCGCCGTGATGCCGACGTAGATCAGGAAGCGCAGCGGCATGTGCTTGGTCTTGAAATAGATGCCGACCATCGCCCCGATCTCGAGGTAGATGAACAGCAGCAGCAGGTCCTCGATCGAGGCGTGCCCCTTCTGTGCCATGTGCATGAAGGCGTAGCCCGCCGACCAGACCGTGGCACCGCCGATCGCGAACAGTCCGATGAGGTGGAACAGCTCGGTAAGCGCATTGCCGACGGGATCGGCGAGCCTATGCAGCGCTTGTGACGTGCGGCTCTCCCGCTCCACCTCGTCCTGCATGCGCGTGCCCCCATTCTCAGTACGCGAACGGCTCGGTCTACATTACGCCGGACGGCGGCGGCGGGCCAAGGGGCAAGAAGAAAGGGCTGCACGGTCGCTCCGCGCAGCCCCTCCGCGGGACACTTCCAGTGTGCACGGATCAGATGTGCTTGGCCATCGCCACCGCAGTGTCGCTCATGCGGTTGGAGAAGCCCCACTCGTTGTCGTACCAGGAGAGCACGCGGACCAGGTTGCCGTCCATCACCTTGGTCTGGTCGAGGTGGAACACCGAGGAGTGGCTGTCGTGGTTGAAGTCCGAGGACACGTTCGGCTGGTCGGCGATGCCGAGGATGCCCTTGAGCTGCTGCGCCGCCGCGGCCTTGATGCCGGCGTTGATCTCGTCCTTGGTCGTCTGCCG
The DNA here is from genome assembly GCA_040752215.1 of Pseudomonadota bacterium. Taxonomy (GTDB): domain Bacteria; phylum Pseudomonadota; class Alphaproteobacteria; order Rhizobiales; family Hyphomicrobiaceae; genus JBFMEX01. Next base: position 17,002 of record JBFMEX010000109.1, read on the forward strand.
CTTGGCTAGGAACTTGAAGTCGACCACCGAGACGTTCGGCGTCGGTACGCGGATCGCGGTGCCGTCGAGCCGGCCGTTGAGCTCCGGCAGCACGAGGCCGACGGCCTTGGCGGCGCCGGTCGAGGTCGGGATCATGGACAGCGCAGCGGCGCGGGCGCGATAGAGATCCTTGTGCATCGTGTCCAGCGTCGGCTGGTCGCCGGTGTAGGAATGGATCGTGGTCATGAAGCCCTTGTCGATGCCGACGAGGTCGTGGAGCACCTTGGCGACCGGCGCGAGGCAGTTGGTCGTGCACGAGGCGTTGGAGACGACGAGGTGGTCCTTGGTCAGCTTGTCGTGGTTGACACCGTAAACGACGGTCAAGTCGGCGCCGTCGGAGGGTGCGGAGACGAGCACGCGCTTGGCGCCGGCGGTGAGCAGCGCGGAGGCCTTCTCCTTCGAGGTGAAGATGCCCGTGCACTCCATCGCCACGTCGACCTTGAGATCCTTGAGCGGCAGCTCGGCCGGGTTCTTGATCGCCGTCACCTTGATCGGGCCCGCGCCGTAGTCGATCGTATCGCCGGCAACCTTCACCTGGCCGGGGAAACGGCCGTGCACCGAATCGAAGCGCAGCAGGTGTGCGTTGGTCTCGACCGGGCCGAGATCATTGATCAGCACGACCTCGACGTCCTTGCGCCCGCTCTCGGCGATCGCGCGGAGCACGTTGCGGCCGATGCGTCCGAAGCCGTTGATCGCCACTCTGACTGCCATGGGGTCCTCCAGGGAAAAGTTTCTCTCGAGCGGCAGCTCGCCTCGTCGCGAGGCCGCGTCCGGTACGCGCGGGCAAGGGGATGCCGCTCGGCTGGGCGGGCATTAAGTTTGTCGCCGGACGTAGTGTCAATGCGGCATTCGCAACGCTCTTGGTGTGCCAGAGCACTGATTTTGAGCAGACTTCCGTGCGCTCCCTCGGTTGACGCGGTGGATCGCGAGCACCTATGGTCCGATCGACCTGCACGTAGGTGTCGCCGAGGGGGCTTTGGCGGCGCCGAGGCAGCGGGGAAATCCAATGGCACAGCGGGACACGACCAGAAAGACGCGGACGCGGCGGCGTGCGCAACAAGAGGCTGCGCCGGCGACGGGCGAGGGGATCGCCGAGCGGCTGCAGGGCCTGGAGCGCGAGCGTGACCGGCTCGCTGGCGAGCTGGACACGGCACGCCTGCGCATCGCCGAGCTCGAGCGGCTCAACGACCTCGCCGTCAACCGGATTGATTGGGTTCTGGACTCACTTCATAACCTCGTCGAGCAGGAATCCTGATTCGGCCCCGCGGCCCAATCGGGTGGACGACGGGGAACGGGCATGGGGCAGGTTTCAGTGACCTTGAACGGCCGTACCTATCGCCTGGCTTGTGGCGACGGCGAGGAAGCGCGCCTTGCCGAGATCGCGACCTACGTCAAATCCAAGCTCGACCAGCTGGCGATCGAGTTCGGCCAGGCCGGCGACGACCGGCTGCTGTTGATGGCGGCGCTGCTGGTGACCGACGAGCTCTACGATCTCAAGTCTGCATGCGAGGGTGCCGGAGAGGCCGCCGAGACGCTGAAGGCCGCCGCGAGCGCCGGCAACAGCGCAAGCTCGGGCAGCAGCTCGGCCATGAGTCCCGGCCGCATCGAGGTTCCGGGCGCCCTCTCGCCGCGCAAGGCCGCCAAGGCCTGACCGATCGGGAGTTGGCGGTCGAAAAACCTTTCGCAGCCATTGGAATCGCTGGCCGGTGTGCCTAGATTGGGCGGGCTGCGGGGCGCGTTAGGAACAACGAATCTCCAGGGCCTATAAGATCAGCCTGGGAGCTGTCCCTGTCCGGAGCCGTGGCTTCGGGCACACGGCGCCCACCTTACATTTGTAGGGACCCGGCGAGATCTAACGTTCCGACGGCCTCCGCGGCGCTTTCCCCGAGGATCACGGAATGAGCCACGACAAGGCGGCCGCGCGCGCCGCCGCCAAGGCCCGGCGCGCCGTCGCGCACGCCGCCGAGGGCGCTGCCTCCGGAGCGGCGTTGGCAGCGGCCGACCTCGCGGCCCTCGCGCCGCACTGGCCGTGCGCCGTCTCGGCCTTCCTGGCGATCGGCGAGGAGATCGACACGCTGCCGTTGATCGAAAAGGCGATCGCCGCGGGGTGCACGGTCGGCCTGCCGGTGATCGAGCGCAAGGCCGCGCCGCTGCTGTTCCGGCGATGGGCCCCCGGCGAGCCGCTCGACGAGAAGGCCTGGGGCATTCGCGAGCCGCTGCCAGCGGCGGCGCTGGTCGAGCCCGACCTGCTGCTCGTCCCGCTGCTGGCTTTCGACGCCACGGGCTTCCGGCTCGGCTATGGCGGCGGTTTCTACGACCGCACGCTCGCCCGGCTCAGGGCTATGAAGCGGGTGGTTGCGGTCGGCGTCGCCTACGACGCGCAAAGGGTCGACGCGGTGCCCCGAGACCGCTATGACGAGCCGCTCGATTGGGTGCTGACGCCCTCGGGCCTCGTCCGCTGCTCGGAATCCTGACCTCGATGCGCCTGCTGTTTCTCGGAGATGTCGTCGGCCGCACCGGCCGCAAGGCGGTGGTCGACGCGCTGCCCCGCTTGCGGGAGCGCTATGCGCTCGATCTGGTCGTCGTCAACGGCGAGAACGCCGCCGGCGGGTTCGGCATCACCGAGGCGATCCTGAATGAGCTGCTCGATGCCGGCGCCGATGTCGTCACGCTCGGCAACCACGCCTTCGACCAGAAGGAGACGCTGGTCTACATCGAGCGGCAGGATCGCCTCCTGAGACCACTCAACTTTCCGAAAGGCACGCCCGGCCGCGGCTGCGGCATCTTTCGGGCCGCCAACGGCGCCGACGTGCTGGTCGTCAACGCCATGGGCCGCGTGTTCATGACCGATCTCGACTGCCCGTTCCGGGCCATCGACGCCGAGCTCATCGCCTGCCGGCTGACGCGCGACGTCGATGCCGTGCTCGTCGATTTCCACGCCGAGGCGACCAGCGAGAAGCAGGCGCTCGCCTATTTTCTCGACGGCCGCGTCAGCGCCGTCGTCGGCACCCACACGCATTCCCCGACCGCCGACGAGCGCATCCTGCCCGGCGGCACCGCCTACATGTCGGACGTCGGCATGTGCGGTGACTACAACTCGGTGCTCGGCATGGACACCGAGGAGCCTCTCAACCGCTTCCTGACCAAGATCCCGCGAGGGCGCTTCGAGCCGGCGGAGGGCCCGGCGACGATCGCCGGCCTCGCGGTCGAGATCGACGATACGAGCGGCCTCGCGGTGCGCACGAAAGCCTTGCGGCTCGGTGGCGTCCTTGCGCCGACCG
>JBFMEX010000110.1:0-5356 GCA_040752215.1 Pseudomonadota bacterium
AGCGCGCGGCGAGCGCGTACCATTGGTAGGCGCGCTTCTTGTCCTGGGCGACGCCGAGGCCGTTCTCGAACAGCACCGCGAGATTGTACTGGCTGTCGGCGAGGCCGAGCGTGGCCGCGCGCTCGAACCAGCGCGATGCGGTCTGATAATCGGGCGCCTCGCCGGCGCGGCCGGCCGAGAGCACGGCGAGATTGTGCATCGCCTTGACGTTGCCGGCCTCGGCGGCGCGCTGATACCAGTTGCGGGCACGGGCGAGATCTTTCTTCATGCCGAGCCCGCGCTCGTAGAGCGTCGCGAGACGATACTGGGCCTGGGCGAAGCCCTGCGACGCGGCGCGCTGATACCAGCGTGCCGCCTCGGTGAAATTCTGGTCGATCCCCTTGCCTTCGGCGAGCCTCGCGCCGACCTCGAACTGGGCCGAGGGATCGCCGTTGGCCGCAGCGGTGCGCAGCGACAACGGGCCGACGCTGGCCGGCGGCAGCTCGAGCTTGCCGGCCGCAGCTCCGGTCGCAGGAACGGTCGCGGACGCCGTCGGCGGCGTCTCCACCGTCAGCGCAGCCGGGGTGACGTTGGTCGCCGATCCGGCCAGACGGCTCGAGTGCTCGGCCAGCGCATGCTGCTCGTAGGCGCGTCGGATCTGCTCGTCGCTGAGCGACTTGTCGGCATTGGCGAACATGATCCCCGGGACCGAGTCGGGCAATGCGCCGAACTGGCTCGGCGCGGTGGAACGCGCTGGCTCCTGCGTATCGCTGCGGCGCGCGGGATCGGCCGTGGTGGGCTCGCCCTTCTGGTCCCCGCTCGCACCGGCGGGCGCGGCCTTCTGCTGGAGCGTGCGGGTCGTCGCAGCCGGCTCGGACGTCCTCTTGGCGAGGCGCGGCACCGCAACCACGAGCGCTGGAACGGCAAGGAGCAGCAGCACCGCTGCGACCATCGTGTTGCGCGAGATGGCGCGCTTGCCGGCCGGCTTCTCCTCGCTGATCACCGCTTTCCGGCGGTCGGTCGGCTTGGCGGTGCGGGCCGCCTTCTGCGGCTCGGCGGCGGCAGCCGCGTCGGCCTGCTGCTTGGCGCGACGGGCCTCGGCGATGAGATCCTGCCGCATGCGATCGATGGTGCGACCGGCGGGGGTTCCCTGCTCCTGCGCAAGGGTGTCGCGCGTAGCCGCAGTCTCCTCCGCCGTCGCCAGCAACGAAGGAGGCTCGGCGCGCATCGCCCACTCGGCGACATGATGTGGCCCGGCCTGGTCGATCACGGGCGCGGGGTGGGCAACGATCTCGTCTGCAACACCACCCAGCGGCTCGCCAATAGAGAGCTCGGGCACAGGCCCTGCGAGGTTGGAGGAGCTCATGGCGGAGACGGCGGCGAGCGGTGTCTCGCCGGCCTCCGAGTAGGGCAGCCGGGCGCCGCCGTGCACCAGCTCCAGCGCCTCGACCTTGTCGAGCACGCGGATCATCGCCTCCTGCATCGTCTCGAGCGCGATCGTGGTCTCCTCGTCACCGCGGCGACGGTCGTCCATGAATGCGACGATGAGCCCGCGCAGGTCGTCGAGCCGGTGGCCGCGGGCCTCGCCATCGCCCGCGCCGGCGAGCCGCTCGGCCGCTTGCTCCACGGAAGCGTCGATCAGAGCCTGGAGGTCGGCACCGAACCGGGCCTCGTCGAAGCCACACTCGCTCCTCTCGATCCGCGTCAGCCGATCGACGACGGTCGCGAGCTGGCCCTCGATCTCGCCGAGACGGGTGAACTGCGTGTTGGTCTCCTCGGCGTGCCGGGCCAGTTCCTCGATATGCGCTTCGATCAGCCTCAGGCTGTCGAGATCGGTGCGGGCGGCGACCTCATGCAGCACCGCGCTCATGCGCGACTCGAAATCGTCGAAGCGCCCGGACAGCAGCTCCATCGACCGCTCCGGCTGCAGCTCGGCGAGCGAGCGCTCGACCTTGCTGGCGATCTCGGCGAAGCGATCCTCGAGCCAGTGCGCACCGGGTTCGGCAGTGGGCACGGGCATTGCCATCGCTACCGCGGCAGCGGCCTGCACGGCAGGGCGCGGCGCAGGCTGCCGCGCTTGGGCCGGCGCATGCGGCGCGGCAACCGCCTCAGCCTCGTAGATGCGGGCAAGCGCCTCTGCCGCCTCTGCATCCCAGGGCGAATCGCTCTCGCCGCCGCCTGCCTCGACCATGTCGAATGTGCCCCGGCGCGTGGCATGGAGCGATGCGGCCGCAGCTGCGGGTCTGCGATTGATCGCCGAGCGCAAGGCCATCGGGCCGCCAGCACCGGGATCCCCGCTCGTGGCCCAGCCGCCCCTCGGTGTGGGCTCCGCCGCTGTGGCCTCGGTTGCCGTCCGCTGGTTGTCGTCGCCCATATCTGCCCCCGCCGCGTGTCCGTCGCGTGCTCGCGGGCAGGGCTTCCCGTCCGGGAAGGATCATGGCAGCCGGGCTGCCTTGGACCATGCTAGCGCGAGCTTCTCAGTCCCCGACGCGGCACGATCCCGGAACCATCTCGCAACGAGGCTCGCAGCGCGTCGTAAAGTTTCGGTTAAGCCGATTAACCAGTGGCCTGATTAATTCGCAATCCGCTGTAATTGTTGTGCTTTTCTAAAGCCACAGGGATTTCCGAGCAGGCCTGGCCGCATCCTCTGCGGTTTCGATCGCGCGACTGATTCGCTTTCGGCGCGCCTTCCCCCGGCCGGCATTCTCGGCGACAGTCGCAGCAACGAGCCCGCGGCGGCGTGGTCGCGAGCAGCACTCGAGGAGCCGTTTCATGTCGCTGCGTCTTGCTACAGCGCTCTCAGCCTCGCTCGCACTCGCCACCGGGGTGCTGGCCGAGGACGCGGGTCGCTACCGTATGTCGCCGACCGACGGCGGCTTTGTTCGCCTCGACACCCAGACCGGGGCCATGGCGCTGTGCGCCAAGCGCGATCAGGGCTGGAGCTGCACGGCGATGGCCGACGACCAGGCCAGCCAGCGCCAGCGCATCGAGACGCTGGAGGCCGAGAACAAGGCGCTGCGCGATGAGATCAAGCGGCTCGAGGAGGTGCTGGGCGTCGGCGAGAGCAAGCCCGGCACTGGCGCGGCGCCGCCGGCACCCCCAGGCGGCGCGTTCAAGCTGCCGAGCGAGGAGGACATCGACAAGGGCTTCGACTATCTCGACCGCATGTTGAAGAAGTTCCGCGACCGCATGAAGAAGCTCGAAGGCGGCAGCGAGGGCGACGGGCGCACGCTGTGATTGGTGGCGCGCGGCGACGCCCCCTCGATCGTGCGTCCGCTTCCCTACGGGAATGCCGCCCGGACGCATGGAGCCGGCCACCGCACGCGGCCAGCGGCGAGGCGGAGCCAGGTGGCAAAGGCCGATGAGGTGGCGGAAACAACACGAGGCGGACGACCCGTGCCGACTGCGCTGTCGCAAGCGCTGCATACGCTCGTGATCGAGACGCGGGGGCCCGGCTTTACCGACATCACGGGCAAGGTCGCGGCGTGGCTCGCGACGGCCGGCGCTGGTGACGGTCTGGCGACCCTGTTCATCCGTCACACCTCGGCCTCGCTGGTGATCCAGGAGAACGCCGATCCGGAGGTGCTCGCCGACCTCCGCGACAGTCTCGACCGGCTGGCGCCGGAGACTGCCGGCTACCGCCACGACAGCGAGGGGCCGGACGACATGCCGGCGCACGTGAAAGCGATGCTGACCGGCGCCTCGCTCGCGGTTCCGGTGGTGGGCGGGCGCCTGATGCTCGGCACCTGGCAGGGCCTCTACGTCGCCGAGCACCGCCGCCGGCCCCATCGCCGCGAGGTGGTGCTGCATTTCCTCGGGACGCTGGCCGCGAGCTGAGGGACCCTTTGTGGCCGGCGCGCCTCGGGCCACGGCACGAATATTCTGTCAGTCAAATCGAACTTGACTTGTGCACCGCAACATGAGACAAGCCCGGCATCGCCCTGATCGGGCGTTTTCCGGCGCTCCAGCCGCGTGAAGAGACTTGTATCCGGCACCCGGGCTCACGAGAGCCGTTCCTGGCCGGTCACGTTCGTCTCCCTGTTGAGCGCCTCGAACAGCTTCCCATCCGACAGCCCAGGCCACGCGGGGCGTCACCCAGGACCGAGCTGCGCCCGCGCAAGGACTGCGCGGAGGCAGGCGCAAAGCCCGTGCGCTCACGCTCGAAAAATCGAAAGAACATCCCTTGAACACATTCCATGAGCTCGGCCTCGCGAGCGAGATCACAAGAGCGCTCGCCGAGGAGGGCTATGCCGCGCCGACCCCGATCCAGGCGCAGGCGATCCCGCCCGTGCTCGCCGGGTCCGACCTGCTCGGCATCGCCCAGACCGGCACCGGCAAGACGGCCGCGTTCGCGCTGCCGATCCTGCACCGGCTCGCCGCCACTCGCCGGCCGGCCCAGCGCAGGGGCGCGCGCGTGCTGGTGCTTTCCCCGACGCGAGAGCTCGCGACCCAGATCGCCGAGAGCTTTCGCGCCTACGGCCGCCATCTCGCCATGACGGTCGCGGTGGTGTTCGGCGGCGTCGCCCACAAGCCGCAGCGCGATCAGCTGGCGCGCGGCGTCGACGTGCTGGTCGCCACCCCCGGCCGGCTGATCGACCACTTGCAGGAGGGCAACGTGCGCCTCGAGGGATGCGAGATCCTGGTGCTCGACGAAGCCGACCAGATGCTCGACCTCGGCTTCGTCAAGCCGATCCGCCGCATCGTCTCCGAGCTGTCGCAGCGCCGCCAGAGCCTGTTCTTCTCCGCCACCATGCCGAGCGAGATCGGCAAGCTCGCCGCCGAGCTGCTGCGTGATCCGGTGAAGGTATCGGTGGCGCCGGCGGCGACCACGGTCGAGCGCGTCAGCCAGCGGGTGATCCACATCGAGCACGCCAAGAAGCGCGCGCTGCTGGTCGAGCTCCTTGCCGATCCGGACCTCTCCCGCGCGCTCGTCTTCACCCGCACCAAGCGCGGCGCCGACCGGGTCGCCCGCCATCTCGAGGGCGCCGGCATCGAGGTTGCGGCGATCCACGGCAACAAGAGCCAGCGCCAGCGCGAGGCAGCGCTCGCCAGCTTCCGCGACTCCAAGATCCGCGTGCTGGTCGCGACCGATATCGCGGCGCGCGGCATCGACATCGACGCGGTCAGCCACGTCGTCAACTACGAGCTGCCCGACGTGCCGGAGGCCTACGTGCATCGCATCGGCCGCACCGCGCGCGCCGGCGCCAGCGGCATCGCGATCTCGCTCGTCGACGTCGAGGAGCGTACGCAGCTGAGAGACATCGAGCGGGTGACGCGGCAAGCGATCCCAGCCGAGGACCGGCGCAACGACGCCGGGCTCACGGTCGAGACCAGGGAGCGCCGCGACGGGCCGGCACAACGCGGCGGCGGCGCGCGC
>JBFMEX010000111.1:0-22520 GCA_040752215.1 Pseudomonadota bacterium
CCCCGCAAAGCAAAACCGCAACAGCCAAAGGAGACGAAAGCCACACCCGAAACCCTACCCGCGCAACCCGCAATCTGATGCTCAACCGGCAGCGGCGAGTGTCAGGTGATTACCGTTCTTGTACAGACCGTTATTGCGATACTACTGCCCCACGTCCACCTCCTGCGCGACAGCCTGCTCGTGGCCGCAGTTGAATATCGAGATCGAAATTCGCTCTACCGCGCACTTGCACAACTCGATCCCTCCGAAGGCCGACCGCCGAAGACGTGGAAGAAGCTTGCTGATCTAAAGTATTGGGAACGTCACGTCTCGGATGGCGCAAGCGATGCGGGACGTGTCTATGCTTGGCTAGACACGAACGCACGTGTGTTCCGCGTGCTCGTGTCAAACAAGAGCGAACAGACCCGCGACATCGCTTGGCTGCGACTGTCTTAGCCCCCTAAGACTGAGCCATCAATTGGCGCCCCATGAGAGGATGAACCGCCCCGGGTTCTCCGGAGGCTGTTTGGTTTGAGTCAGGCGGCGAGTTTAGCGGGCGCCTCCAGTCTCGCATAGTAGGCGGCTTCGGCCTCTGCCGGCGGGATGTTGCCGATCGGTTCGAGAAGCCGCCGGTTGTTGAACCAGTCGACCCATTCGAGCGTCGCCAGCTTGACGGCCTCGAACGATCTCCACGGACCTTTGCGCCAGATGACCTCGGCTTTGTAGAGGCCGTTGATGGTCTCGGCGAGGGCGTTGTCGTAGCTGTCTCCGACGCTGCCGACCGACGGCACGAGGCCGGCCTCGGCCAGTCGCTCGGTGTATTTGACCGAGACGTACTGTACGCCGCGATCGCTATGGTGGACGAGACCGCCGCGAACAGGACGGCGCTCGTGCAGAGCCTGCTCCAATGCTTCGAGCACGAAGCCCGCGTGCGCCGTCCGCGATGCCCGCCAGCCGACGATTATGCGCGCGAAGGCGTCGATGACGAAGGCGACGTAGACGAAGCCGGTCCACGTCGAGACGTAGGTGAAGTCCGACACCCAGAGTACCTTCGGCCGCTCGGCGCTGAACTGCCGGTTGACGTGATCGAGCGGGCACGGCGCCGCCTTGTCGGGTAGGGTGGTCTTCACGCGCTTGCCGCGAATGACGCCTTCGAGGCCCATTTTGCGCATCAATCGCTCCACCGTGCAGCGGGCGACCTCGAAGCCCTCGCGCTTCAACTGGTGCCACACCTTGCGATACCCGTAGACTTGGTAGTTCTCGTCGAACACGCGTTGGATTTCGCGGCTGAGCTCGGCATCGCGCTGCACACGCGGCGGCGCCGTCTCCGGGTGCTCTCGGCGGCGGAGGTGCTCGTAGTAGGTCGCCGGGGCGATCGGCAATTGCTCGCAGATCGGCTCGACCCCGTACGCTGACCGGTACTCGTCGATGAACGCCGTCATGTCTTCGACCGGCGGTCGGCGGGCTCTCATTCCGATAGCCAGCTATCGGAATGGGTACCCGTGCTCCGCCTGCGCAAAATACGCGCTCGCCTTGCGCAGGATCTCGTTGGCCTGGCGCAACTCCTTGACCTCGCGCTCGAGCGCCTTCAGGCGTTCGCGGTCGTCGGTGGTGAGACCGGCGCGCTTGCCTTGGTCGCGCTCGGTCTGCTTCACCCAGTTCGACAACGTCTGCGCCGTGCAGCCGATCTTGGCCGCGATCGAGGCAATCGCCGCCCACTGCGACGGGTAGTCGCCCGCGTGGTCGAGCACCATCCGGACGGCGCGCTCACGCACCTCCGGCGAGAATTTCGGGGATCTGGTCTGCTGTGTCATGGCTCCAGTCTCTCAAGAGTTGGAGCCTCCGGCAATCTCGGGGCGGTTCACTTCGGCACCTTCAGCGTCACCTCGCCGGCCTTGGTCTCGAGGCTGCGCTCGTAGTGGCCGGCACGGGTGTCGCGACGCGCCTCGGTCCGCTCATAACGCTGCGCGTTGCACAGCCGGTCCGCCTCGGCGTCGAGCAGCGAGTTCAACGTCTCCTCGACCGTGCCGCGCCCGACCCGGTCCAAATGTCCCTTGATCCGCTCGTCGTCGATCCGGATCACGTTGTTGAGCGGTCCCGGAATCGGCGTATCCTCGCTTCCCATGGTGGCTTCCTTCTCTGGCTCTCGTGGCTCAAGTCGCAATCGCCATGAGACCCTGAGTCGGGGCCGCCAGCCTTCAATCACTTGTGCGAAAGATTCTGTACGTCATCACCCGAGCGCCGGCACCGCTGCGGCACCCGGACCGCAACCGAAGTGGCTCCTCGCCGCCCCGCCATTCCAGGAACACACGTTCGCGCTGGATGGGCTGTGGCAGTTGTGAGCTGAGGCGGCTGCGATGCGCAGACCTCCGACCGCGGCAGGACGCGATGGGCCAGGAGCTGCCGAACCAAATTACTCGGACGGTGCGCCGCACAAAGTCGCGTTGCCATCCAACAGGAATCGGCCGGGCTTCCGTCCAAACTTCTCGTGTTGCGTCTATTTAGCAATTGCAAAAACTCACAGTTGACACGCCGCTAAAGCGGGGCGGACACTTTCAACGTGTCTACAGGATTGCCACGGAGATACAAGAATAACAATACAGTACCGGGAGGACTCGCATGATACTGCGCGCTCCGACGATCGCTGTTACGCTATTTGGCGCCGGCACGCTGGCACTTCTACCTCACACTCCGGCACAAGCACAGGCTACGGCATCAGGAATAGCGCCGCCAAAGCTGGTCGTATTCATGGCGGTGGACGGTTTCCCGCAAGAACAACTGCTCAAGTATTATGATCAGTATGTCGATGGCGGCTTCAGACTGCTGCTCGACAAGGGTGCTTGGTACGGCAACAACCACTACAGCCACGCCACGACATACACCGGCGTCGGACACGCGACGCTGCTGACCTGCGCCCACCCATATAAGCATAGTGTCATAGGTAATGACTGGCTCGATAAGAAAACCAAGCAGCGGGTCTATTCGACCGAGGACGCGCGCCACAAGCTGCTCGGCGAGGAGACGCCCAAGCACGCGGGCACCTCGCCCTTCAATATCAAGGTGACAGCGGTCGGCGACGAGTTGATTTACGCCAACGGCAAATCGAAAGTGATCGCCGTTTCAGGTAAGGACCGCAGCTCAATCGGACTGGCTGGACAGAACGGTACCGCCTACATGCACAGCCCCGCGACGGGACGGTTCGTGACATCGGACTACTATATGGCCGACTATCCGGCTTGGTGGAAGGCGTTCTACGAGGGCAAGCCGCAGGACAAATACTTCGGGCAGAAGTGGGCGCCGCTGCTGCCGGACGAAGCCTATTCGCGCTCTGTTCCCGACGACCGTCCATGGTCGACTAATTACAAAGGCATCGGCACCAGTTTTCCCCACTCGATCGATGGCGGCGCGAAGGAGCCGAACAAGAGCTATTATGACGCGATGCTTTGGACACCGTTTGGCGACCTGCTGACGCTCGACTTCGTCAAGGCGGCCATCGAGGGCGAGGACCTGGGCAAGAACCCCGCTGGCGTGCCAGACCTCTTAGCCGTGAGTTGGACCAGTCACGACTACGTCAATCACCTGTTCGGCCCCGAGAGCCGCCAGTCGCACGACCACACTATCCGGCTCGATCGCGTGCTCGCCGATTTCTTCTCATATCTCGATAAGCGCGTCGGATTGGATAATGTGCTCATTACGCTTTCGGCGGATCATGGCTTCATGAACATTCCGGAGTTCAGCTCGAGCCGTCGTCATGACGCCGGCCGGATCGACCCGGAGAAGATGATACAGGACACCAACGCTGCCTTGTCAGCGAAGTTTGGCGAGGGGAAGTACATCACCACGTGGTGGAATCCGACGCTCTATGTCGATTACGACCTGGTTGACAGCAAGAACCTCGATCGTGCTGCGGTTGAGAACGCTGCGCAGCGGTTCCTCCGAAGCTATCCGGGAGTAGAGGCCGTATTCACTCGAAACCAGATGGAAGAAGGCCGGATGCCAGACACCAAGCTCGCCAAGCAGGTTATTCTGGCCTGGCACCAGCAACTGAGCGGCGACATTGTCATCATGAACAAGCCAAACTGGTATCTGTTCGCCAAGCCCACGGCCTACGCCTCGACGCACGGGTCGCCGTGGTCCTATGACACTAATGTCCCCTTGGCGATGTACGGACCGAACTGGGTGAAGAGCGGAAAGTACGGAGACTCCGAGGTCGTCGATCTTGGCCGAACCGTCGCCTTCATCCTCAACGTCCGGCCGCCGAATGGCTGTGAGGGCCGTGTGCTCGCCGAGGCGCTCAAATAGTCCAGGTGGAGCCGTGCCTGCGGAAGCTGGATCTGTCATGGCAATTGCGATGACCGATCCAGCCCCCATGCTGGACCTGACGAACGTTGTAATGTCGTACAGAATCGAGGGCGGCATTTTCACGCTGCTCGACATCGCACGGCTTCGCATTCCGGGTGGCCGTGCGGTCGGGCTGTCAGGGCCGAGTGGTTCGGGTAAGACCACGCTGCTCAACTTGTGTGCCGGTCTGCTTCAGCCGACAAGCGGCAGCATCGTCGTCGATGGAGTGGAGATCACCGCATTGCCCCAAAGAGTGCGCGATGGTTTCCGCACCTCGCGCATCGGCTATGTCTTCCAGGGGTTCAATCTCATCCCCGCACTCTCTGCTATCGGCAATGTCGAAATCGCTCTCCGGTTGGCTGGCCAATTGTCGGCGTCCGAGCGCCGAAGCCGCGCTCGATCGCTGTTAGCCCGCGTCGGACTGGGCGAGCGTCTGCGCCACAAGCCTGCCCAGTTGTCATTCGGCCAGATGCAGCGGGTCGGCATTGCGCGCGCGATTGCCAACCGGCCGAGGCTGATCCTGGCCGATGAGCCGACAGCGAGTCTCGAGCCTGTTCTCGCGCGAGGCATCGCGCAATTGCTCATTGACGTCGCGCGCTCGGAAGGTGCGACGCTTCTCGTTGCCACACACGACCCGGGAATCCTGGCGATGATGGACGAGCAAATTGCATTGGCAGACATCAATCGGGCCCCGGGAGCGCCGAGGGGGACAATCACCCCATGACCGCGTTTTGGCTCGCCATCCAGTACGTTCTGGCGCGGCCGTTGCTCAACGCGCTGACGGCTCTCGGCGTGGCCGCGGGCATCGCGCTGGTGGTCGCCACTGGCGCGCTGACCAAGGCGGCGCAGCGCAGCGCCCAGGATTCCGCTGGCGGCTATCAACTGCTGGTTGCTGCCAAGGGCAGCCCTGTGCAGGCGGTGCTTTCGACACTGTTCTTCGTCGAGGCCCCAACGGGGAACATCCCGTTCGAGATTTACGACCGCGTGCGGAATGACCCGGGCGTCGCGGTTGCCGTGCCATTCAACTTCGGCGACAACTATCGTGGCCATTTCATCGTTGGCACCACGGACGACTATCCAAAGCTCATTCAGGCCTCGACGGGTCGCAAAGCGCAGTTTGCAGCAGGTCACTGGCCCCGCGATGCGTTCGACGTGGCGGTCGGTGCGGCGGCGGCGAATTCCTCGGGCCTCAAGATCGGCGACCGGTTCACGGCCGCGCATGGCTTCATCGAGCTGCCAAAGGACCTCGCCAAGCAACATGACGAACACATGTACAAGGTGGTGGGTGTGTTGAGCGCGATTGATGCACCGGCCGATCGCGCAATTTTCACGACACTCGACACGGCGTGGCTCGTTCACGACAGGCCGCGCACGCCACTGCCGCCCACGACCAGCCCTGCAAAGCCTGCCGAGATCACGGCGCTGCTGCTTCACGGCAAGAGCTACGGCGACGTAGCACGGCTTTCGGCCCAGCTTTCACAGCGATCCGAAGTGCAAGCCGTGTTCCCGGGGCGGGTAGCAACTCAAATCATGGGCTATCTGCAGCGTGGCCAATCCGTGCTGACGGCGATGGCCTGGCTCGCGGCTTGCATCGCCACGTTCGCCGTCATGGTTTCGCTACTCGCGGCGTCGATCGAGCGCCGCCGCCAGATTGCGATGTTGCGTGCCATCGGAGCATCGCGCGGCGTCGTGTTCGGCGTGCTCGCGGCGGAAGCAGGGATCATCGCGGGGATCGGCGCGATTGTCGGCGTACTATTGGGCCACCTTTCGGCACATCTTGTTGCGTGGCAAGTTTCCAACCGCAGCGGCTTGCACCTCGTGCCTGCCTCGTTCGGAATATCGGACCTAACAATCGCATTCGTTGCTGTGCTCCTAGGCATAGCCGCCGGGGCAGTGCCCGCGTATATCGCGTGTCGCGAAGACGTTGCTAGAAACCTGGCACCGATGACATGACCAAGAGGCATCGCATCTCACTCATCGTGGCCCTCATCACAGGCTTTCACGTCATGACGAACGATCCTGCCTCCGCGGATGTGCGCATCAAGTTCGCCGATTTTTACGTCGGTGAGACGTACCAAGGTGGAGTCGGGATGACGCCCGACTTGCAGTTGTCGGATGCCATCAAGAAGCTCAATGGCAAGACGGTCGAAATCCTGGGCTTCATGGACGGCATCCTGCCTCGCGACGGGATGCATTTCATCCTCGTCCGCGAGCCGAGTTTCGCGTGCCCATTCCATGCCACGAGTTTCGACTGGGCAGGATTTGCCTCCATTTTCCTGCGCAAGCCGACCGAATACATCGACGGACCGGTCCGCATCACCGGCCGTCTCGACATCGGTGAAAAGAAGGACGAGATGGGACTGGTCAGCTACGTGAGGCTCTACGACGCCGCGATATCAAGTGCACAGTGAACCGAGTGCTCCAAGCGGAAGGTTCGTCGACCGTGACGTTTTCGGCCTTACGGCGGGACACCAACTGGATTGAAAATCTCTGTGGGGCGTCCGACGGCGCGCCACGCATACCGCACCTGCTCAGGGCAGCTCTGGGTCAGTCGCGTCGCTGCATCTGATCTGCATGTCCGCTGCACTGCAAGAGCAGCGATGCCCGGCCACACAGGCACGAGGCCAAAAAGAAAGCCAGGTGCCGGAACCCCTCGCTGTCGCATTGGCGAGCGCGCTTCCGGCACGGAGCCCCCGCCCCGGCCGAAATCGCCCCTCACCTCCTCCCGGCCAACACCTCGACCAGCGTCTTGCCGAGCTTGGCGGGTGACGGCGAGACGCGGATGCCGGCGGCTTCCATCGCCTTGATCTTGTCCTCCGCGCCGCCCTTGCCGCCGGAGATCACCGCGCCGGCATGGCCCATGGTGCGCCCCGGCGGCGCCGTGCGCCCGGCGATGAAGCCGGCCATCGGCTTGCTGCGGCCCTTCTTGGCCTGCTCGATCAGCCACGCGCTCGCATCCTCCTCGGCGGAGCCGCCGATCTCGCCGATCATGATGATCGACTTGGTCTCGGGATCGTCGAGGAAGAGATCCAGCACGTCGATGAACTCCGTGCCCTTGACCGGATCGCCACCGATGCCGACCGCCGTCGTCTGGCCGAGCCCCTCGTTGGTGGTCTGGAACACGGCCTCGTAGGTCAAGGTCCCAGACCGCGACAGGATGCCGACCGAGCCCTTCTTGAAGATGTTGCCCGGCATGATGCCGATCTTGCACTCCTCCGGCGTCAGCACGCCGGGGCAGTTCGGCCCGACCAGCCGCGACTTGGATCTCTCCAGCCGCGCCTTCACTTTCACCATGTCCATCACCGGCACGCCCTCGGTGATGGCGACGATCAAGGGGATCTCCGCCTCGACCGCCTCGAGGATCGCCTCCGCCGCACCCGCCGGCGGCACGTAGACGACCGTCGCGTTGGCGCCGGTCGCGTCCTTGCCCTCCTTCACCGAGCGGAAGATCGGCAGCTTGTGGCCGCCCGTGCCGTGCCAGGTCTCACCCCCCTTCTTCGGGTGGATGCCGCCGACCATCTTGGTGCCGTAGTAGGCCAGTGCCTGCTCGGTATGGAAGGTGCCGGTCTTGCCGGTCAGCCCCTGCACCAGAACCTTGGTGTCCTTGTTGATGAGAATGGACATTGGAGCTTTGCCTCGCGTTTGATTTGCCGAGTCGGCTCGGGGGCTTGATCAGATTTGCTGTTTGCTTGTTTTCGGTGCGGACGACATGGCATCGAAAGGGCCTTCGCGATAGATTCCCCGTCGCGAGAACCGACCACGTGCCTCATCGGCATCGATCGAAGCCCAATCACGCACGTAGGCCAGTGCTAAACCCTCGATCGAGACTCCTCGATATTGTGCCGCTGCCGCGAGCATCGTGGCGAGGTCGTCGTCAATATCCAGTGTCAGCCTCATCGCCTCACTTCCCCTTCACCGCGGCGACGATCTTCTGCGCGGCGTCGTCGAGGTCGTCGGCGGCGATCACATTGAGGCCGCTCTCGTTGATGATCCGCTTGCCGAGATCGACGTTGGTGCCTTCGAGCCTGACCACGAGCGGCACCTGCAGCCCAACCTCCTTGACCGCTGCCACCACGCCCTCTGCGATCGTGTCGCAGCGCATGATGCCGCCGAAGATGTTGACCAGGATGCCCTTCACGTTCGGGTCGGCGGTGATGATCTTGAACGCCGCGGTCACCTTCTCTTTGCTCGCGCCGCCGCCGACGTCGAGGAAGTTAGCGGGCTCCTCGCCGTAGAGCTTGATGATGTCCATCGTCGACATGGCGAGCCCGGCGCCGTTGACCATGCAGCCGATGTTGCCGTCGAGAGCGACGTAGGAGAGATCGTGTTTCGAGGCCTCGATCTCCTTCTCGTCCTCCTCAGTCTGGTCGCGCAGCTCGGCGACCTCCGGATGACGGAACAGCGCGTTGTTGTCGAACGACACCTTGGCGTCCAACAGCCGCAGGTGCCCGTCCTTCAGCACCACCAGCGGATTGACCTCGAGCAGGCTCATGTCGGTCTCGGTGAACGCCTTGTAGAGGATCGGAAACAGTGACATGCCGTCGGTCCGCGCCGCTCCGTCGAGCTTCAGGGCATCACAGAGTTTGCTGGCGTCCGTCACCGTCACGCCGGTCTCGGGATCGATGGCGATCGTCGTGATCCGCTCCGGCGTGTCGTGCGCGACCGCCTCGATGTCCATGCCGCCCTCGGTCGAGACCACGAACGCCGGCCGCCCGACCTTGCGGTCGATCAGGATCGACAGATAGAGCTCGCGGGCGATCTCCGCCCCGTCCTCGATGTAGAGCCGGTTGACCTGCTTGCCGGCCGCCCCCGTCTGCTTGGTGACGAGCGTGTGGCCGAGCATCTCGCGCGCGTTGGCCACGACCTCCTCGACCGACTTGGCGATGCGGACGCCGCCCTTGGCATCGGGTCCGAGCTCCTTGAAGCGGCCCTTGCCGCGCCCGCCGGCATGGATCTGGCTCTTCACCACCCACACCGGCCCCGGCAGCGCGCGCGCCGCCGCCTCCGCCTCCTCCGGCTTGAAGATCGCCACGCCCTTGGCGACCGGCGCGCCGAAGCTCTTCAACAGCTCTTTGGCCTGATGTTCGTGAATGTTCATCGCAAGGCTCCACTTGTCGGCTCGGCACCGGAGAAAGACCTCCGCCGCGCGAGCCCGCTTCCGTCTGTCCCGATCCGTCCCGGGGCTCGGTGCCCCGCCACCCTGGTCGGCCACCGATCGAAGCCCACTACTGGCATACCACATACCAGCGGATGGAACGGGACGGAATGCCGTCGTCTCGAACGGAGTCACGACCGCCGGAGCCACGCGCAGCGCGAGGCCCCGCCGATGCTCAGGTGCCGAGCTGCGGCGCGATCTTGGTGCACACCTCGACCAGGTTCTTGACCGAGTCGAGCGACTTCATGAACATCGCCCGCTCCGACGCGTTGAGGTCGATCTCGACGATCCGCTCGACGCCACCCGCGCCGACCACCACCGGCACGCCGACATAGAGGCCCTTCACGCCGAACTCGCCGTTGAGGTAAGCGGCGCACGGCAGGATGCGCTTCTGGTCCTTGAGGTAGCTCTCCGCCATCTGGATCGCCGAGGCCGCCGGCGCGTAGTACGCCGAGCCGGTCTTGAGGAGCCCGACGATCTCGCCGCCACCCTTGCGGGTGCGATCGATGATCTGGTCCAGCCGCTCCTGCCGAAGCCAGCCCATCTTGACGATGTCGGGCAGCGGGATGCCCGCGACCGTCGAGTAGCGTGCCAGCGGCACCATGTCGTCGCCGTGGCCGCCGAGCACGAATGCGTTGATGTCCTCGACCGACACGCCGAGCTCCTCGGCCAGGAAGTGGCGGAAGCGCGCCGAGTCGAGCACTCCGGCCATGCCGATCACCATGTTGCGCGGCAGCCCGCAGGCCTTCTGCAGCGCCCACACCATGGCGTCGAGCGGATTGGTGACGACGATCACGAAGGCATTCGGCGCGTACTTCTTGATGCCGGCGCCAACCTGCTCCATCACCTTCAGGTTGATGCCGAGCAGATCGTCACGGCTCATGCCCGGCTTCCGCGGCACGCCGGCGGTAATGATGCACACGTCCGCGCCCTCGATGTCGGCATAGGCGTTGGTGCCCTTGATCTGCGCATTGAAGCCCTCGACGGCGCCCGACTGCGCGATGTCGAGCGACTTGCCCTGCGGGATCCCCTCCGCGATGTCGAACAGCACCACGTCGCCGAGTTCCTTGAGGCCGACGAGATGAGCGAGCGTGCCGCCGATCATGCCTGCGCCGATCAACGCGATCCGAGTGCGCGCCATGGAGGTGTTCTCCCTGTTCTGGAGCCGAGGTTCCGGTGGGTCCGCGCCCGAAAAGAATGCGTCGAGCGCAAGACACGGGCGCGGCAAAGTCGCGCGGGTTGGTTAGCTCGAAAAATCGCCCCGTTCAAGGATCGGCGCCGCGATTGACACCAAAGGCTTAGGCCGTTCACGCGGCCCCGTTCGGCATCCCTCGAGCCGTCGCCGCGGACTTTCGCGCGCGATCCTGCCGGCCGGCGAGATAGCCTTCGCTGCGCATCTCCATCAGCCGCGAGACTGTGCGCTGGAAATGGTCGGCGCCATCGCCGGTCGGATAGAGCGCATCGGGCTCCGCCTCCGCCGAGGCGATCAGGCACACGCCGCTGTCGTACAGCGTGTCGATCAGATTGATGAAGCGGCGCGCCACGTCGCGGCGCGCGGGGCCGAGCACCGGGATCGCCTCGAGCAACAGCGTATGGAATGCGTGCGCGAGGCTCAGATAGTCGAGCGAGCCGAGCGGTCGCTCGCACAGATCGGCAAAGCCGAGCCAGGCAACCCCCATCGATGCCTTGGGCACGAGAAGGGTGCGGCCCTTCACCTCCAGTGCCAGCGGCGCCTCGGGATGGTGACCGGTCAGCCGCTGCCAATGATGCTCGAGCTCGGCCCGCGCCCGCGCGTCGGCCGGCGTGAAATAGAGCGGGCGCCCCGCCAGCTTGTCGAGCCGGAAGTCCTTCGCCGCCACCAGCTCGAAGACGCCGAGACGCTCCTCGATCAGGTCGACGAACGGCAGGAACAGCTGCCGGTTGAGGCCGTTCGGATAGAGCTCCGTCGGATGCGCGTTGGAGGTGGCCACCACCACCACGCCGCGCTCCAGCAGCACCTTGAACAGGCGGCCGAGGATCATCGCGTCGGCGATGTCGACGACGTGCAGCTCGTCGAGACAGAGCAGCCGCGCCTGCCGCGCTATCGCCTCGCCGACGGCAACGATGGGATCGCCTGCAGCGCTTCTGCGCGCCGCGGCCAGCCGCTCGTGCACGCCGGCCATGAACTCGTGGAAGTGAGCCCTGATCCTCGGCCCGTACTCGACGCTCTCGTAGAACAGGTCCATCAGCATCGTCTTGCCACGGCCGACCCCGCCATGGATGTAGAGCCCTTTGGGCGCCGGCGGCGCGCGTCGCAGGCGCGAGAACAGGCCGCTCTCCGCCCTCCCCGTCGCGGCCAGCGCCTCGGCCAGCGCGCCGAGCCGCGTCACCGCCTCGAGCTGGGCAGGATCGGCCTCGAGCTCGTCGAGTGCGACGCGCTCTCGGTAGCCCTCGACGACCCCGCTCGCCATGTGTCCCTCGAAAACCGCAATCCAGGCATGAGCCATCCGCAGGGCCCGCCCGCCCGGCACGCTCGCGAGCCTGCCAGAAAGGCCGATCGGCGGCGACTCGAGCCCGCAACCGCCGGAACGCGTTGCACGCGCACCCGATGTGGCAATGCAGCATCCATGCCGCCGGATCGGGCCGAACGGTCGAGCTTGTTGAATGATTTGTCACGGAAATGGCGTATTGTGCAATGCAAAATTCGGCCTATCTGGAGGGGCAGCCCCTCAGAGGGTGCGACGGCGAGCCGGGCGGCCAACCGCGGCTCGTCCTCTGCCGTCGCGAGTTCCAGAGCGGAGGTATTGATCATGAGCGATCACCGAATCTGGGGAGGAGCCAGCCGCAAGCTTTGGTCGACAGAGAGCGACAAGTTCCGCGACCACCTGTTGCGCCTCGACAAGGAATCCCGCCGGCTCCGATTCGCCCACGGCGTTTCCGACGCCTTCATCGAGGACTATGCCGCGCGCATGTCCGAGATGGGCTCGATCGTCTACGGCCACTTCGTCGACGGTGAGATCCGCGCTGCCGCCGAGCTGCGAAAGCTCGCCGATACTTGGGGCCAGGACGCCGAGGCCGCGTTCTCGGTCGAGCGCGACTACCAGGACAAGGGCCTCGGCACCGAGCTGATGGGCCGCGTCATCCGCGCCGCCCGCAACCGCGGCGTCAGGAGCCTCTACATGAGCTGCCTCGCCGAGAACAAGAAGATGCAGGCGATCGCCAGGAAGCACGATGCCGAGCTGCGCTTCGAGTACGGCGAGGTCGTCGGCGAGATCGTGCCCGACGGCGCCAGCTACTTCTCGATGCTGGCCGAGGCCGTCGATGATCGCGTCGGCTTCATGCTGGCGGTGCTCGACCTGAAGAGCCGCAGCATCAAGGCGGCCTGAGCCGCCCCACGCCAGCCGGACCCGGCATTACGACACGGGCGACCCGCATGTACCTCGGGCCGGCCGTCTCACAAACAGGCTGTTTGCCGCGGTTTCTGCGTCGTCGCGGCGGGCCCGCCAGTGCAGCGGAGCCGAGCAACGTCACGTTCGAGCCGCTGGCGGCGTCGCCACTGCCGGTGGGTCCGGCCGGTCTTTGCCGGGCGGCGCCACGGCGAGGGAATCCGACAGAGAGGCGCCGAGCCGGTGAGGCCACGCGATACCGATACGCCGACGAGCCGCGGCTCACCTCTCCTCGCCGCGACTTGGATCACATGCGCGTGACGCGGCCATGACATCGCCTAGCCCCGCGCCTGCCGGCACGATCCGCGGTGCGCCACGCGGCGCCAGCTTGCGTATGGTCGGGCACACGCTCGGGCGCAGATTCGCAAACAATTGAGAGACCCCTCGCGACACGCAAGCGCAACGTTTCTCGAGCCTCGCGGATGCATTCGAGAAGTGCCTTCTCGCGCGTCGAAGATTCATCGACTTCGCATTCCCGGTTGCTGTCGACTCTTCTCCGGCACCGATAACGCGATACAGAGCCACGAAAATTGCGACCTTTGCGCAACACTTTTGGTCCGATACAGAGAAAAGTGCACCCAGAAATCATTTTGGGTGTCAACAAATTCCTCGAACTTGCACATGGTTTTTTTGTTCGAGATGATTCGAACGCAAAACTCTTGAGGGAGAGATCACTATGGCTGCTACGAAGAAGAAGGCTCCGGCGAAGCGTAAGGCTGCGAAGGTTCCGGCCAAGAAGGCCGCCCCGCGCAAGGCGAAGGCCAAGGCTCCGGCGAAGCGCAAGGTCGCGAAGCGGAAGGCGGCGTAAGCCCCTCTCGCCACTGCGCTCCGGGTTGGGCACCCAGGGCGCAACTGGCGATCTTCGCGACATCGCTGGATGAGCACAAAGGCCGGTGGCAGCGCGATGCGCCACCGGCCTTGTTACGTTTTCAGCACCAATTCCCTCGTTTCTGCGCCGCCGGGCATTTCGAGCTGAAGCCGCAAATCGCCCGCTCCGCCCATTACCGGCTCAAAAACGCCGCTCCACGAGCAGCTTCTTCAGCTCGCCGATCGCTTTCGCTGGCGACAGCCCCTTCGGGCACGCCTTGGCGCAATTCATGATCGTGTGGCAGCGATAGAGCCGGAATGGATCCTCGAGGTTGTCGAGCCGCTCTCCGGTCGCCTCGTCGCGCGAATCGATCACCCACCGGTAGGCTTGCAGCAGCACCGCGGGCCCGAGATAGCGGTCCGAGTTCCACCAGTAGCTCGGGCACGAGGTCGAGCAGCAGGCGCACAGGATGCACTCGTAGAGCCCGTCCAGCTTCTCGCGGTCCTCGCGTGACTGGCGCCATTCTTTCGGCGGCGCCGGCGTATCGGTCTTGAGCCACGGCTCAATCGAGCGGTGCTGAGCATAGAAATTGGTCATGTCCGGCACCAAGTCCTTGACCACCTTCATATGCGGCAGCGGATAGACGTTCACCGCCCCCTTGACGTCGTCGAGGCCTTTGAGGCAAGCGAGCGTATTGGTGCCGTCGATGTTCATCGCGCAGCTGCCGCAGATGCCCTCACGGCACGAGCGGCGGAAGGTCAGCGTCGGATCGATCTCGTTCTTGATCTTGACGAGTGCGTCGAGCACCATCGGACCGCACTGCTCGCGGTCGATCCAATAGGTGTCGAGCTGGGGATTGGCCCCGCCGCCGTCCGGATTCCAGCGGTAGACGCGCAATTCCTTCCAGTCGCCCTTGCCCTCCGGCTTGTTCCACGTCTTGCCGGCGAGCACTTTCGAATTTCTGGGAAGCGTCAGCTGAACCATGGTCGGTATGGCCTCGTGCAGGTCGTCGCGAGAGCATTTCTGGTGGTTGCCGGAAATGTGTGCGGCGTCGCCCGCCCCCTGTCAACGATACGTTCGGCAGGGGCTCGCCCGCCCGGCGTCCGACCAGCGAGCCCGGCTCCGGGGCGCACCACTCACGGCTCCCGCCGGAACGACTTCAGCTCGCGCACCAGGTGGGTCAGCCGGCTCGCCACGTCGAGCCCCGTGTCGACCGACTGCTTCAGCGTCGCGCGGCCCTGGATCAGCCTGTTCAAGCGCTCCTGCTCCTCTCCGAAGCCAAAGAACAGCTCCTCGGGTGCGTTGATCTCGCCGTCCTCCACCGCGCACATCACGTCGAATGCATTCTGCGAGGCGAGCACCAGCATCGAGGCGACATCGTTGATGAGCTGTTGGTAGAGTCTGGCCGCCTCCGCGCCGACGCGCGGCCCATGCACGCCGAACTTGAGCGGTGAGGCGCCCTGCCCCCCCTCCCCGCCGTAAAGTTTGGGATTGCGCTGGAAGCGGCGGAAGATCTCGTAGAGGCCGAGACAGCAGGTCTCGAGGTCCTTGAGCGCGGTCGCCGCCTTGCGCTTGGCCCGCGTGCGCCCGGCCGTGCGCTCCTGTGCCATCCAGTTGACGGTCGCAATCGACGCAATGGCGCCGAGCGCTGCGATCGCCGGCAGCACGGCGGTGAACGGATCGGGCGCGATCCGGCTGTCGCCCTCCGCCCGCGGTGTCTCGTCCTCTGCGCTACCAGCCAACTCGCACCCCGTCCTGGCGACCGAACGGCACCTTCCGGCACCGGCCCGCGATTCGACGCCGGATGCTCCTACACCGCCTCGGCAGGATGCAAGCGAATATCGCGAGATAAGGGGACGGCGAGACGCACCCTATCCGGAAACTCAGGGCGGAAAGCCGCCTCGACTCTCCAGTCGACTCTACGGTGGCTGCTTCATCGAGCCGGGTGGGCCAGCCGCCCATGGAAGCTCAATACACCCGCGCCTTGGGCTCGATGTACTTGATCTCGTTGGTCAGTGTGTAGGTGTGCACCGGGCGGTAATCGAGCCGGACGGTCTTGTTGACGGGGTCGGTGAAAGCGAGCGTGTGCTTCATCCAGTTGGCGTCGTCACGGCTCGGATAGTCCTCGCGCGCGTGCGCTCCCCGGCTCTCCTTGCGGCTCTCGGCGCCGACCACCGTCACCGCCGCCTGTACGATCAGATTATCGTACTCGAGCGTCTCGATCAGGTCCGAGTTCCATACGAGCGAGCGGTCGCTGACGCGGACGTCCTCCGACTCGCGCCAGATCGCCTTGATCTTTTCGGCCCCCTCCGCCAGCACCGGCCCGTCGCGGAACACCGCGCAGTTCGCCTGCATCACCCGCTGCATCCTGAGCCGGAGCGCGGAGGTGGGCGTGCCGCCCTCGGCATGACGGAAGCGGTCGAGCCGGGACAGTGCCAGATCGGCCGAATCCTTGGGCAGCTCGGCATGCGCGCTCCGCTGCTCGATCGTATCGGCACATCTGAGGCCCGCCGCCCGGCCGAACACCACGAGGTCGATCAGCGAGTTCGAGCCGAGCCGGTTGGCGCCGTGCACCGAGACGCACGCTGCCTCGCCGATTGCCATCAACCCCGGAACGATCTGGTCCGGGTTGCCGTTCTTCAGCGTCAGCACCTCGCCGTGATAGTTGGTCGGGATGCCGCCCATGTTGTAGTGGACGGTCGGGATCACCGGAATCGGCTGGCGGCGCAGGTCGACACCGGCGAACACCTTGGCGCTCTCTGTGATGCCCGGCAGGCGCTCGGCCAGGATCTTCGGATCGAGGTGGTCGAGGTGGAGGAAGATGTGATCCTTCTCCGCCCCGACGCCACGACCCTCGCGGATCTCCACCGTCATCGAGCGCGAGACGACGTCGCGCGAGGCGAGATCCTTGGCGTGCGGCGCATAACGCTCCATGAAGCGCTCGCCCTCGGAGTTGGTGAGATAGCCGCCCTCGCCCCGCGCGCCTTCCGTGATCAGCATGCCAGCGCCATAGATGCCGGTCGGATGGAACTGCACGAACTCCATGTCCTGCAGCGGCAGGCCGGCGCGCAGTACCATTGCGTTGCCATCCCCGGTCTGCGTGTGGGCCCCGGTACAGGAGTAGTAGATCCGGCCATAGCCGCCGGTGGCGAGGATCGTCCGCCTGGCGCGGAAGCGATGGATCGAGCCATCGTCGAGATTGAGCGCGACAAGGCCGCGGCAGGCGCCCTCCTCGTCCATGATGAGGTCGATGGCGAAGTACTCGATGAAGAACTCGGCCGAGTGGCGCAGCGACTGCCCGTAGAGCGTGTGCAGCATGGCGTGGCCGGTGCGGTCGGCTGCTGCGCACGTGCGCTGCGCTGGCGGTCCCTCGCCGAACTCGGTCGTCATGCCGCCGAATGGACGCTGGTAGATGCGCCCGTCCTCGGTGCGCGAGAACGGCACGCCATAATGCTCCAGCTCATAGACCGCATCGGGGGCATGCCGGCACAGGTACTCGATCGCGTCCTGGTCGCCGAGCCAATCGGCGCCCTTGACGGTGTCGTACATGTGCCAGCGCCAGTCGTCGGGCCCCATGTTGCCGAGCGAGGCGGCAACGCCGCCCTGCGCCGCGACGGTATGCGAGCGAGTCGGGAACACCTTCGTCACGCAGGCCGTCTTCAGCCCCGCCTCGGCCGCGCCGAGCGTGGCCCTGAGCCCCGCCCCACCGGCGCCGACCACCACCACGTCGTAGGTATGGTCGGTGATCGGGTAGGCCTTGTCGAGCACGTGCGGCGCCCGCGCGCGCGCGGCGCCGCCCTTGCCGTTGGTCGTCGTCATGTCGGTCAGGCTCCGAGGCTGAGCTTCACCACCGCGAGCAGGCTCGCTGCGGCGATCAGGATGGCGAAGAAGGTGTTGAGCATCAGGGCGGTGATTTTCATCCCCTCCCCGTGTACGTAGTCCTCGATGATGACCTGCATGCCGATGCGCATGTGGATCGCGCCCGAGACGAGCAGCATCGCCAGCGGCAGGGCGACGAGCGGATGGGCAAGGCGCGCCTTCACCGCCGCATGGTCGAGCCCGACCAGCGAGGCGACCAGCCAGACGAGGAACACGGCCAGGACGAGGTTGGCGACCGCCGTCACCCGCTGCGTCCAGAAATGATCGGCGCCCTCTTTCGCCGAGCCGAGCCGGCGGACGTTCTTGAGCGGCGTGCGCATGGTCGGCTCGCTCCTCACAGCACCCTCCCGCCAAGCAGCGCGACCGCGGCCCAAACCGCCGCCGTCAGCAGCACCGACAGCACGATCGTGCCCCACGACAAGAGGTCGATCGTCGCCAGCTCGTAGCCGCGCCCGGTGTCCCAGATGAAATGCCGAATCCCGCCGAGCGCGTGATGGATCAGCGCCCAAGTGTAGCCGAGCAGGACCAGCTTTCCGGGCCAGCTCGCCATGATCCCCGAGACGAACGCGAAGTAGTCCGGCCCCGACGCCGCGGCGACCAGCCACCACGCCAGCAGCACACTGCCGAGATAAAGCGCCGCCCCCGTCATCCGGTGCAGGATCGACATCACCATGTTGATCAGCGGCGAGTAGATCTGCAGATGCGGCGACAGCGGTCGCTCGACCGCTTCCTTGCCCCGCGACCTCGCCATGGCCATGCGATCCTCCTCGTCAAGTGACCGCCGACCCAGCGTATGGGTGGCGCAGTGCCGAGAGCCGCACTGCCGGTCGCCGGCCGGTCATCGGCACGTGATCCGGCCGCCGGTCCTGCAGGTATTGGCTCGGCTCGCCTTGTAGCGCGCCGGCCCGGCAGGGACAATTCGCCGAATGTTCGGGGGTGCCATGCGCGGCCGACACGCCGGTGGCCCGCGCGCGTCAGTAGATCGAGGCGACGATCGCCCGCCCGAGCGCCAAGCCGCTCTCGAAGGCATGCTCACCGAGTCGGCCGAGGCACCAGTCTCCCGCGACGCCGACCCTGTGCTCGCTCGAGTAGGCGAACGTCTCGCCGAGCGATTGCTCGACCAGGCCGTGGCGCCAGAGGAAGGCCGTCATCTGGCTCGGCCGGGTCGGCGCCAGCCCGAGCACGTGGCTCACCTCCCCCCACAGCTCCTCGGCCACCAGCTCCGGCTCGGCATCCTCGGTCTCGCGGCTCCAGGTCGGCGAGGCGTGCACGACCACCGTCTCGCCCCTGACATTGCGGCCCGGCTTGGTGTTGTTGCGGGCGATCCAGCGGATCACTTCGGACATGTCGGAGTAGACGTCCTGTTCTGGCAGCGTCCTCTCCTCCAGTCGCACCATCAGCGCCCAGCAGGGCGACATCCTGACCCGGCGCAGAGGATCCGCGAGTTCGTCCAGCCGGCCGAGCAGCAACTGCGCCTGCGGCGCCGGCACGGCGATTGCCACCACCGCGAACGGTCCGACCGCGGTTGCATCGTCGAACCAGATCATCCAGCCCTTGTCGCCACGCTCGATGGTGTGCGCCTTGCGGCTGGTATGGATGCGCACGCTTTCCGCCAATGGCCTGACGATTGACGACATGCCCGGCGTGCCGACGAACCACGGCATGAGCTGCCCTGCGCCGGCGTCGCCACCGGTCGTCGCGCGTGGCGTCCACCGCGTCGCGTAGCCGCCGGCCACCAGCTCGTCGAGGTAGCTGCGAAACTGAGTCGAGCGAGCGGTCAGGTATTGCGCGCCGTGATCGTAGGTCACGAGCCCGAGCCGCGTCGTGCCCATGCGCCCACCGATGATGCGATCCTGCTCGAAAATCTCGACATAGCACCCGGCACGACGCAGGACGCGCGCGCACGACAGGCCCGCCAGACCGGCTCCTATCACCGCCGCCCGCTGTGTCAATTGCCCCCCCGAGGCAACGAACCCGAGAAAAACGCAAATGCAAACAATAGGATAGCGCACAATAGCGTTTACGGCGCGTCGCCGCAGGCGCTCGCGGCCCGGACCAATTCAGACCCCGAATCAGATTGAGCCACCCTCGAATATGAAGCTGACCGCAAGCGCCGCCGCAACACGCACGTTGCATCGGATGCTGCAAAGCTGCGCATGATGCCGCGTTTACTGCCGATATTGCCCTTGCTCGCCGGCTCGCCGTCGGCGAGCTGCTCAAACCGCCGCGCGCGGGATCGCGAGCCACAGGTCGAGATCCAGCACCACGCCCTCGGCATAGCCTCCGGCCGCGTCCTTGAGCGGGAGACCGGCGGCGCTGACGTTCTTGACCCCGACCAGCCGCACGCGCAGCGCGCCGATGTCCCGGCGGCCGGCGATCTCCGCCTTCTCCAGGATCTCGGTCCAGGCGTAGAGCGTATCGCCGGCGAAGCAGGGCGCCACGTGCCGCCCACCGTTGATCGCCGCCACATGGAAGGCGTTACCGAGGCCGTTGAACGACAGCGCCCGCGCCAGCGAGATGACGACGCCGCCGTAGACGATCCGCTTGCCGAACCGCCCCTGCGCCTCGGTGTGCTGGTTGAAATGCACCTTGGCGGTGTTCTGGTAGAGCCGCGTGGCGAGCTGGTGCTCTGCCTCCTCGATCGTCATTCCGTCGACATGGTCGATCCGCTCGCCGGCCGCGTAGTCGTCCCACAGATGCGGCGAGCCGGCGAGCGCCCGATCGTATCCGGCGACGGTGAGCACCGGCACCGCGGACCCGATCGTGGCCGGATCGACGCGGTCCGGCAACTTCGGCACCACCGGCTCCGGCGCCGGGCTGGCGTGATCGCGCTTCCGCACCATCACCCAGCGATTGTACTCGAGCACCACCTCGCCATGCTGATTGCGCCCCGTCGAGCGCACGAACACGGTTCCCGTCTCGCGGTTGGAGTTCTCCTTGAGGCCGATCACCTCGGACACCGTCGACAGCGTGTCGCCAGGATACACCGCCTTGAGAAACCGTCCGCCCGCATAGCCGAGATTGGCGATCGCATTGAGCGACACGTCCGGCACCGTCTTGCCGAACACGACGTGAAACGCGATCAGGTCGTCGACCGGCGCCCTCGGATAGCCGATAGCCTGCGCGAACGCATCCGAGGACTGCACGGCGAACCGCGGGCCGTAGAGCGCCATGTACAGTGCGCGATCGCCCTCCGTCACTGTCCGCGGCGTCGCGTGGGTCAGGATCTGACCGAAGCGGAAATCCTCGAAGTAGTTGCCGGGATTGGTCTTGCTGGTGCTCATGGTCCTTCGCTCGCGGGCGCGTTGATTCGGGCTGGTCGGGTCGCACGGCGCCTCGGTCAGGCGGCCTTGGCGTTCATCTCGGCGATCGCCTCGGCGATCGCGACGGTGCGCTTCGCCATCACGAGGTGCAGCCGCTCGACCATCCGGCCCTCGACGGTGATGACGCCCTTCCTGGCGTTTTCGGGCATGTCGAATGCGGCGATGATCTTGCGCGACCAGCCGACCTCCTCCGCGGTTGGCGAGAAGATGTCGTTGGTCGGCCCGACCTGCGAGGGATGGATCAGCGTCTTGCCGTCCATGCCGAGCGTGCGGCCGTGCTCGCACTCCTCGCGCAGACCCGCCTCGTCCTTGTAATCGTTGTAGACGCCGTCCAGCACGTCGAGCCCGTAGGCGCGCGCCGCGACGATCGTCATCGCCAGCCACGGCACCACCGCGAACCGGTTGTGCAGTGCGCGGGCGCGCGATTCTTTCAGCAGGTCGTTGGTACCCATCACCATGCAGGTCAGCCGGTGCTCGCGCTCGATGCCGGCTGCCGCGATATCGCGCACGTTGATGATCGCCATCGGCGTCTCCATCATCGCCCACAGCTTGGTCTTCTCCGGCGCGTGCGCTGCCTTCAGCACCTTTGCCGCGCTGATGATGTCGCCCGGCCGGCCGACCTTCGGCACCAGGATCGCGTCCGGTTCCGCCTCCGCAGCGGCGAACAGATCGTCGGCGCCCCACGGCGTCTCCAGCGCGTTGACGCGGATGATCAGCTCGCGCCGCCCGTAGCCGCCGGCCTTGACCGCCGCGCACACCCGCCCGCGCGCCTCGATCTTGGCGTCGGGCGCCACCGCGTCCTCGAGGTCGAGGATCAGGGCGTCGGCATCGATCGTGCGCGCCTTCTCGAGCGCACGCTGGTTGGAGCCGGGCATGTAGAGGACGCTGCGGCGGGGACGGACCTGCATGGCGGTGGGCCTCACGGGTTCTTGTCAGTGGCAACGGTGTTGCGGCGCACACTAAAGGAGGCGGCCGCAAAGGCAAATCGACGATTGGCCAATGTCCCCGGCCAATGCCGGCCAGCGGCTTGGCGGCAGCGGCGGCGTCCGCCACAGTAGCGATCGCCGATCCGACACCGATGACAAGGTGTTCCCCGCCATGGCCCGCGTACTCGCCATCTCCTCGTTCGTCGCCTCCGGCCATGTCGGGCTCTCCGCCGCATGGCCCGTCCTCTCCGCCATGGGCCACGAGACCATCGCGCTGCCGACCCGCGTGCTGTCCAACCACCCGGCCCACCCGCACTCGAGCGCCCACGACATCCCGCCTGCGGCCCTTGCCGCGATGCTCGACGCGCTCGATGCCAACGGCCGCCTCGCCGGCATCGACCTCGTGCTGACCGGATACCTGCCGCTTGCCGCCTACTGCGAGGTGGCGCTCGCCGCCATCTCACGCATCCGGCGGCAAAGTCCCGCCGCCCAAGTCCTCGTCGATCCGATCCTGGGCGACGATCCCGGCGGCCTCTACATCGCCGCCGACGCCGCTGCGGCGATCCGTGATTCTCTGCTGCCGGAGGCCGACATTGCCACCCCCAACCGCTTCGAGCTGGCCTGGCTGTCCGGACAGGCGGTCTGTGACGTCGCGGCGGCCATCCCCGCCGCGCGCCCGCTCGC